>NZ_VTDM01000031.1 GCF_015627105.1 Acinetobacter baretiae
TTAAAAGGTTTCCGTGGGCGGGTTCTTTTAATTTCAATTCGTTTTTTCCAACTCAAAATTGTATTTTTATCAATTTCAAATTGTGCAGAGACCGCTCGTATGGAATATCCTTCCTCAAGCTTCGCTATCACTTTTCGTCTAAAATGTTCTGAATAACTCATTTTTATATTGTCTTATATTTTTGATTGTTTGACTATAACTTATCTTGGATTGATAGATTTAGGCTTGTAATATCTATGCCAAAAACATAAAGATATGCACTCAAGTATGCCTGTCCATTGGCGAATAAAAAAATTGAAACTATTGAAATAATAATTGCAACATCAAAACTCATATTAAATTTCATGTGTATTTTCCTCTAATATTTATTTAGCAGGAAAAGATATCATAGGAGTTGAATAATAAATGTATTTGTGAGAAAGAGGAGGAAGTTAGATGGTACGTTTAGAATATAAATTAAAAAATGAATGTTTTTTAGAAAAATATAAATTTGGTGGATTTTAAACTATTGCTTTTATATAAAAAATAAGGCTCCGAGATGCCGCTGCATGTCTTTACCCTTGAACCCTAAAGTTCAAGGCGGACACGACGCATACTTGCTGGGTTTCCCACTACAAGGTGGGCATACACTCTAAATATGCAGAACGCAATCCTAAAGTGTTGATATCGGCTCAGGGGAATCAGACTCGCTGGCGAACACCTCAGAAGTATCTATTATAAACAAAACCACGAGCGATGAATATAGATTAAAGTTCTATTGTGTTAATGTATGCAACACATGTTGATAATTTAAACATCATTGAAACATTCTGTATTAGTGTCGTTTAACTTATGTGGAAGACTCTACATCTTCGAGCATAGTACGTAACACCTTGTGGCATTGCTCATAATGTTGGAGTGATTTATTGAGTGTGACAATTTCTTGCATGAGTGCTAAAGCGACTGAAATCACTAATTTATTATGCTCCATACGTGGTGAAGAATGTCTGGCATCTTGGAACTTTTGATTGAGCATATTTACAACGCTTTCAAGTTCTGATTGCTTTTCTTTGGTTGTTGATAGTCTAAAAAGCTGATCAATCACACGTAATTCAACAACCATACTGCCATCACTCATGACTGATCCCCTTCTAAAGTATTCGATAAGGTAATTTGCTCAAGTGCTTGAGTATTTTTATCTTCGGCTGTACCTAATATGCGTAGCCTTTCAATAATTTCCTCTACTTTTACTTTGGCATGTTCATTTTTTTGAACAAGTTTTGTTTGTTCATCGTTTAAAATATCTATTTTTTGCTGTGCAGTATGTAAATCATGTTGCAGTTTTTCTTTCGCAACACGTAATTCATTTCGTTCAGCCAAAATTTCTTGAAAACGATTTTTTAAGTCATTACAGCCTTTTTCGAGGCGGTTGTAACGCTCAATTAAAACCTTTGCATCTTGTTTAAGGGTTTCATGTTTTGACTCTAGGTCTGCTGAATGAACACTTAAAGTATCAATCTCTTGAGTTTTTTGAGCGATCGTTGTCTTATATGTGGATATTTCACTGGCACTACGTTGTTCTAAAGCCTGTTTTTCTTGCTTTAATTGGGTATGCTCAGTTTCAAGGTCGCTTAAGCGATGTTTTAAATGGCTAAAATGCGTTTGAAGTCGCTGTAATTCTTCTAACATAGGTGGTCGCACAGATTTGCAAACAAAGGTAATATATATATCAGTATAGAGATTGGATAGACGAATGCAAGACGATATTACAGGTTGGTCACAGTGGAACAAGCAATTTTCTGAAATTGTAGAACTTTCTAGTCCAAGTGAATTACATGGCTTACTTACAGGTGTTGTATGTATCACTGAAGCACCAACACAAGAACAATGGTCACTGATTTTATCGACACTCAATGTACCGACATTAAATCATGAGGCATTACAACTTTTGACAGAAGAAGGTGAAGATACAGCCCATGCTTTGTCAGAAGATGATTTAGACTACTTGCCAATGTTGCCAGATGATCAAAATACACTACAAGACCGAGTGTATGCATTGGCTGATTGGTGCGCAGGCGTGGTTTTAGGGTTTGGTTTGGCATCAGGGCATATTCGTAGTGATGAGCGAGAGCTTATTGGCCATTTGCAAGATGTGGCGGCTGTTGAGTTTGATGCATCTGATAATGATGAAGATGGTGAAGAAAGTTATCAGGAGTTGTATGAGTTTGTACGCTTGATTCCTGTCAGTCTGGCTGTAGGGCGTAAGAGAAAGCCTGTATTGGACAGTTCTTTACTTAAAAATATCCACGAGCGAATCACTGAGGTAGAAAACAATACAGATGCGAACATTGTAAATGTTTTTTCGCCCAATAGACCAAGTTAACAAACTTCAAAATATAGATGATATGATCAGATGATGCCAATAATCACAGCACAAGAATTTAAAGTACGCCGAAATACGTTGGTAAAACAATTAGAGCCAAATAGTATTGTCTTGGTATCTACAAGTGCTGTGAGTTATCGTAATTCAGATGTTGAATATCCTTATCGTGCCGATAGCTATTTTCATTATTTAAGCGGTTTTAATGAACCCGAATCTATCTTAATGATTGAAACTTTTGAACACGGGCAAACATATGACTATACATTGTTTTGTCGTGAAAAAAATCACGATGAAGAAATGTGGAGTGGTGAACGTGTCGGGGTTAGTGTAGCAATACAGCAGTATCATGCAAATCAAGCATATCCAATAGAATGTTTTGATCAGTTGTGTGTCAAACGCTTATTGAGAAAATCAAATATTTATATTTGTTTAGAGCAAAACCACGCATTCGAGCAACGTGTTTTAGATATGCTTGGAGATTTAGCTCATCAACATCGTTGTTGTTTGTTGCCTCTAAATCCAATTTTAGATGAAATGCGTTTATTTAAATCTGTATCTGAAATTCAATGCATCAAAAAAGCCATAGACATTACAGCTAAGGCGCATATGTGTGCAATGGAAGCATCACATAGTCATGTGATGGAATACCAGTTGGCTGCAACGTTGCATTATCAATTTAATCAGCAGGGCTGTGAGCCTGCGTATGGCACGATTGTCGCAGGTGGTGAGCGGGCTTGTATACTTCACTATGTTGCAAATAATCAAATGATTAAATCAGGTGATTTGGTCTTGATTGATGCTGGATGTGAATATCAGTACTATGCATCAGATGTTACACGAACGTTTCCTGTTAATGGTCTATTCTCTGTTGAACAAAAAATATTATATCAATTGGTACTTGATGCTCAACATGCAGCGATTGCTGCTGTTCAAGTAGGACATTCATGTATTGAGCCTCATCGTGTTGCTGTTCGAACACTTACCTCAGGTTTAGTGCAACTTGGGTTGTTAAAGGGTGATGTTAATACTTTAATTCAACACCAAGCATATATGCGTTTTTACATGCATGGTACAAGCCATTGGCTAGGTTTAGATGTTCATGATGTTGGACAATATGAAATCAATGAAAATGATCGTCCATTTGAAGCAGGAATGGTACTTACGATTGAGCCGGGTTTATATATTGCTAAAAATGATCAAAATGTCGCGGAAAAATGGCGAGGTATTGCAATTCGAATTGAAGACAATATCTTAGTCACCGATCAAGGGCCAGAAGTACTCACAGCACACATAATCAAAGAAATTGATGAAATAGAATCTTTAATGAGTGATGCAAATAAACATCTTTGAGGGACGTTGATATGCCAGAAGCAATAATTGTGGGTGGTGGAATGGTTGGTTTAAGCCTGTCCTTAATGCTTGCCCAAGCAAAGATTAAAGTAAAAATTTTAGAAGCGAATCGCTATCCAAAAGATCAAGGTACTGCACTGGTTGAATATCATTCAAACTTTGATGCAAGAAATAGTGCATTATCACGTCGTAGTATTCATATTTATCAACAACTCGGTTTGTGGACAGTATTACAACAATATGCAACGCCTATTTTAGAAGTTCAAATTACTGAGCAGGATTCATTTGGACACGCCACATTACGCGCAGAAGAAGAACACGTAGAAAGTTTTGGGCAAGTTATTGAAAATGCATGGCTTGGACGAGTGTTACTGCAGGCAGTACGCCAATCTTCCTATGTTGAATTGATTGATGAAGTCGAAGTGACAGCATTAACACAAAATGAATCAATGGTGGAAATTACAGCAATACAAGCAGGTGAACCTAGAGTATTTCATGCCCCTTTAGCTGTTGCTGCAGATGGTCGTGATTCAAAGTGTCGAGAAATTTTAGGTGTTGGCGCTGAGTATTATGATTATGAACAAGTGGCTTTGGTGACGACAGTACAAACCAGTAAACCACATCAAAACGTGGGCTTTGAGCGATTTAGTCCTCTTGGTCCATTGGCATTACTTCCTTTGCCGGGTGAATATCGTCGTTCGGTGGTTTGGCCTGTGAAAAAAGGTGAAGAACAACAATGGTTAGGTGAAGCCAATGATGCTCATTTTTTGGCTGCATTACAACATGCCTATGGTGATCGAGCTGGACGATTTGAAAAAACAGCGCCTCGTTTTTCTTACCCATTAAGCCAAGTTCTCGCTGAAAAACAGGCAATTGGACGTGTTGTTCTGATGGGTAATGCTGCACATACTTTACATCCTGTTGCTGGGCAAGGATTTAATTTGTGTCTGCGAGATGCAGATGTATTGGTACGTTATCTCACACAGCATTTACAACATCATACAGACATTGGTACACCTCATGTACTTCTTGCATACGAAAAATCTAGATTAAAAGATCAACAGCGGGTGATTCGATTTTGTGATAGCGTTGTGAAAGGCTTTAGTAATAATCACCCTATATTAAAAATTGCACGTAACGTTGGCTTATTGGCGTTTGATCGCATACCAGGAATTAAACCTTTAGTGGCAAGCTACGCTATGGGGTTAAAAGCATGACACAAATAAGACATAAAGCAGTTGTAGTTGGGGGGGGGCTTGTTGGTGGTTTAACGGCATTGTTGTTACAAAAGGCAGGTATCCAGCCGATGGTATTAGATGCTGCTCCACCATTAGACGCATCTACTGTAGTTTCACAATTAGATACGCGTGTTTTGGCATTAAACACAGCCACAATTCATTTATTAAAAACCGTGAATGTTTGGGAGGGTATACAACGATATGCACCTTACACAGGCATGCATGTGTGGAATAAAAATGGTTATGGTGAGATTTCTTTTGGTGAGCCGAGTGTCGATCCCAATACACCTAAAGATTGGTTGGGTGCAATGATTGAACCAAGTATAGTTAACTTGGCCATACAACAGCGGATGTTTGAAGTTTTAGAACACTATAGAACAAACATTGTGGTGAAACACGTTGAAGCGGACGCACAAGGCTGGTGTATTACACTCAATCATGGTGAAAAAATATATACGCACTTATTGATTGGTGCAGATGGTGCAAACTCATTGGTCCGTCATCAAGCAGGTATTGAAATAAAATCGTTAGATTATCAACAAGCTGCGATTGGTTGTGCGATTAAAACGCAGCAACGACACTGTAGCGTTGCAAGGCAAATTTTTTTACCGACAGGACCATTGGCATATTTGCCTTTAGCGGACAAAAGTAGTGTATTAGAGCAAGGGTATTGGCAATCGATTGTTTGGACCTTGCCAAAAGCTTTGTGTGAGCAATACATGCAACTTAGTGATGAAGATTTTAAGCAACAGCTCACACAATCAAGTTTATATTTACAAGGTGGAGTGGTTGATGTCAGTAAACGTGCAAACTTTCACCTAAAAGCACGTGCAGCGAAGCATTATGTTCAATCAGGCTTAGCATTGGTTGGTGATGCAGCACATGTAATACATCCTTTAGCGGGTCAAGGCGTTAATATTGGTTGCTTAGATGCAGCTATTTTAGTAGATGCACTCATGTCTGATTTAGAAAATACAGGGCATTGGGCAAATTTTAAAACGTTAAAAAAATATGAGAAAAGTCGTAAAATAGAAAATGAGATGACCATGCATGGAATGTCATTAATGAATTGGCTACAACGGAGCAATACTCATTCTATTGTGTGGGCAAGAACATTTGGTTTAAGGCAAGTTCATCGCTTTAAACCCTTAAAAAGTCTATTTATTCAACAGGCAAGTGGAATTTCTGCATTGTCAAAGAGTCGATACCGGCTTTAAAATAAGAGCATTAAATCATGGGTTGAGTGAAGAGGTAAAATTACCTATTTACCATAGACCTCACAGATTAAATGAGTTGTTTTGTAATTGAAGCGCTTTTGCGCCAAACAGAATTGTGTTAAATGGTAGGGACGATCATGGTTGACATGAATGATGATTATGATGATGTAAAAGATGATGATATTGTTGATGATGCAGAAGCAGATGCCGCTGAAAAGGGGGCAAAAAATGCCAATGATAATCCGCAAAATGACGCTGATATTGCTGAAGCTGAAAGTTTAACCGTCACTGCTAAGCAGAAAAAACGGGAAACTTTAGAGCAAGAATTGGCCGCTTTTTTTGCAAAAGGTGGTAAAGTGACAGAGGTTCCACCCGATGATAGTGCGTTAGATTGATCGAGTGTACCCTTGTAACAAGATTTTACAGAGCAAATGAAATATATTTATTTAGCCCCTTGAAAAAATAAATATTATTTAAAATCAATGGTTAACAAATCATTTAAATATTTGTAATAAATGACTTTATTTTTGATTTATTTAATAAAAATTAAATAAATCAATGGTTTGTGATTTTATTTCATCTGTAATAAATTTTTAACAACACTTTAGATTATTGTTATTAAAAGTTTAATTTTTGCAGAAGCTCTAGTATTATATGTCTTCATTAGTTATAAAACTAACTGGGGTAAGGAAACTATCTCAGTGTATTAAACAAAAAATTTTAGGCTGAGCTTAAAAAAACAAATGTTATATCTCTGGAGGATATCCATGAAATTGAGTCGTATTGCTCTTGCTACAGTGCTTGCAGCTTCCCCATTTGTAGTTGCTAATGCAGGCGTAACCGTAACACCATTGTTACTTGGTTACACTTTCCAAGATAGTACTCACAACAACGGTACTCAAAATCTTAACGATACAAAACAACACCTAACAACCGGACCAGAACTAGAAGATGATATGGCTGTTGGCGCAGCAATTGGTGTGGAATTAACACCATGGGCTGACTTCGAAGCTGAATATTTACAAGTGAAAGGCGATGTAAAAGGCGCTCAACAAGGTGCTGAATACAAGCAAAGACAAATTAACGGTAACTTCTTAATTAAATCTGATTTAATCACTAAAAACTACGATAGCAAAATTAAGCCATACGTACTTTTAGGTGGTGGTTACTATAAATATGACTTTGACGGTGTTGCACGCAATACTTACCAAAACCGTGAAGGCGGTTTAGTAAATACAGGTGCTGGTGTACTTTGGCAGTTAAACGATGCATTAACACTTCGTACAGAAGCACGTGCAACGTATAACATCAATGCAGACTTCTGGAACTACACAGCACTTGCTGGCTTAAACGTAGTGATCGGTGGGCACTTGAAGCCTGCTGCACCAGTTGTTGAAGTACAGCCTGTACAACCTGCGCCTGCGCCAGTACCTGCACCAGTTGTTGTTCAGCCGCCTCAACCACAAGAGTTGACTGAAGATCTAAACATGGAACTACGTGTGTTCTTTGATACCAATAAATCTGATATCAAGCCACAGTATCGTCCAGAAATTGCAAAAGTTGCAGATGCACTTGGTCAATATCCAAATGCAACAGCTCGTATTGATGGACATACTGATAACACAGGTCCACGTAAGCTTAACGAACGTTTATCTTTAGCTCGTGCTAACTCTGTTAAAACAGCACTTGTTGGTCAATATGGTATCGATCCAGCTCGTTTAACGACTCAAGGTTTTGCATGGGATCAACCGATCGCTGACAACAAAACTAAAGAAGGTCGTGCTATGAACCGTCGTGTATTCGCTACAATTACAGGTAGCCGTACAGTTCTTGCTCAACCACGTTAATATGTTTGAGCCAAATGGTGATAAACATATAAATGTGCAATTAAATAAACTCATGAAGATGAACTAATTTAATTGAGCGACCTTAAAAGCTGAGCCTTGTATTACAGGGCTCAGCTTTTTTTATAGAATATAATCCGTTGATAAAAAATATTGTGGGATTTAGGGTTAAATATGTAATGAATGGCGGTGAATAGTGTTAAAAAGTGTGAGTTTTACATCTATTAACCGAATATTTATTTTCAAAAACTAATCATAGATATGATGATGCCAATGAAGTTTTTTAACACCAAAACATTAGATATGCTTTTCGTTTGATATTTAATGATGCTTAAATTGAAATAGATCTATGGTCATGATTGATTTTAAGTATGCTGTATTACAATCCCTTTGATCAAGCTAAACCAATACAGCCCACTTTGTAATATATAAACTCTATAAATGTATTTTCTACTTAAAATCGTTTTGGCATTTTTTGTCCACCAACTACAGGGGATTCGGCAGAGCTTAATACATTAAATAACCAAGTTTCTGCTAAGTGTACAGCATTTTCAATGCTGTCTCCTTGGGCCAAGCGCCCTGCAATAAAGCTAGCCAATGAACAGCCAGAACCATGATACTCTCCTTCAAGCCGAGGGCACTGCGTTTCGCTAATGATATTACCTTGAATATACAGCGTATTTTTGATGTAATCTTGAGTTGGTTCATGACCTCCTTTGACTAAAACAGCATTCGCCCCCATCTGAAATAATTTTTTAGTAGCTTGTGTGAGGTCATTTGAACCAGTAAGTGCACGAAGTTCAACCGTATTGGGCGTGATAAGCGTCGCAAGCGGAATTAACTGTTGAAATGCAGCAACCAACGTGGCTTGATCTCCTAAAGCACCCCCACTGTTTGCCACAAGAACAGGGTCAAGCACGTACTGATAATTGGGGTGTTGTCGTAGAAAATGACTGAGGGCTTGAATGTTTTCTGTTGTACCTAACATACCTGATTTTACACAGCGAATAGGTAAGTCTTTGACAACAGCGTTGGCTTGAGCAAGTAATAGGTCATGAGAAGTGGCTTCGAAGCCAAATACTTCTTGAGAGTTTTGTACAGTAATTGCTGTGCAAGCAATTGCTGCGTGGGCACCACTTTGTCCAATGGCTTCTATATCTGCTTGTAGTCCAGCACCACCTGAAGGATCTAAGCCAGAAAAACATAATACAGTTGCACGCACAATTTCATCCCTTTTTTGATTGATCATGACGGAAGTATAACCTGAATGAATACATAAAATGTAGGTTGAAAAAAGTCATCAAATGAGCAAATTATTTATCACAACATGGTTTAAATGAAAGAAAGTGAAAAATGTCATGAATACTCAGTTAATTAAACATATTTTATTAGATTTAGATGGAACATTGACTGATCCTAAACAAGGTATACACGCATGTATCTATTATGCAATGCAAAAACAACAGCAACCATTAGACCCCAATTTAAATATAGATTGGACGATTGGGCCACCCTTAAAAGAAAGTTTTAAAATTCTTTTAAATACGCAAGATAATACGCTCGCAGAGCAAGCACTATCAGATTATAGAGTGCGTTTTTCAGAGGTTGGCTTGTTTGAAAACACCCCTTATGTTGGTGTGAAAGATACATTAGCATGGCTTAAAAAAAACGGCTATCAGATCTATTTAGCGACAGCAAAACCACATGTGTATGCTAAACGTATTTTGGAACATTTTGATTTGGCGCAGTACTTTACTTATATTTATGGCAGTGAACTTACGGGTGAACGTACAGATAAAGCGAAACTCATAGCATATATTTTACAACAACAACAGCTGAACCCAGTACAATGTCTCATGGTGGGTGACCGTAAATATGACATTCAAGGTGCACAGGCCAATCAGGTACAAGCGATTGCTGTTACATATGGCTATGGGTCTATAGCGGAGCTAGAAATGGCAAAGCCAAATGCATGGATTGGCCATTTTGACGAACTTATTGAATATTTAAGATAAAATACATGTCATGATAAATACGGGTGTACTTATTATTGCAAAAGTACACGTGTATTTATATTTCATTTTTATTTGATTTTTTTAGTTTTAAATCACTAATTAATACACCAATTAATACCAATATAGCACCTAAAATGGCAAACGTTGAGAGTCGCTCTCCAGCAATTCGACCAATGACTCCTGCCCAAACAGGTTCACCTGAATAAATAATTGTCGCTCTTGTTGCATCGACATACTGTTGCGCCCAATTCATAACAAATTGAATTAATGCAGTAGCGACCCCAATACCAACAATAATGGCCCAAAATTGCCATGTAGGCGTACTGATATTCGTTTCTCCTAAGATAGGCATGCTAAGAAAGGCAAAAAGAGAGGCGCTAATAAGTTGAATAATTGTGACCCGCTGAATATTTACTCGTTTTGAAAACCAACCAATTAAAATGATTTCAATAGCTACAGCAAAAGCACTCACGAGTGTTAAAAGCTGTCCGTGGCTAAAGGATAAATCAAGACTATGATTGCCTGTTAATAAGATCAAACCACTAAAAGCAAATAAAATACCAAGCCATGTCATCAATCGAGGCATTTTTTTGAATAAAATCCATTGAATAATTGGTACTAGGGGTACATATAAAGCAGTAAGAAAAGCAGATTCACTGCTTAAAATACTTTGTAACCCCATTGTTTGAGTACCGTAACCTATAGCAATTGCAAGTCCTATAATCAGACCAGCACTAGTGTCTTGCCATGTCGTATCCTTCAATGTTTTAAATGAAAATAAGAGCAATATGAATGCAGCCATTGCAAAGCGACATCCCACAAAAAACATGGGACTGCTGAGCGACAGGGCAGCTTGTACAATAATAAAAGTACAACCCCATAAAACAGTAATGAGAACTAAAGCAAGTGTTGGCCATGGGTGAGATTGCAAAGTAGGCATAATTTAAGATCAAAATAAAAGTGTAGGTGGATTATTTGGGTTTTAAACGATAAAAGTGGTGTATAACAAGGCCTAAAATGAGCCCCCAAAATGCTGAACCAATACCTAGAAAATTAACACCAGATGCACTGAATAAAAAAGTAACACATGCAGCTTCTCGTTCCTGAGGTACTTCAAATGCCATTGTAATATTGTGTGTGATGGTACTCAGTAAAGCAATACCTGCTAGTGTCGTGATAAAAATACTTGGAAATGCCAATAGAATATGGGTCAATGAAACGGCCATAACAGCCATTAATAAATAACATATGCCAGAGCACAGTCCTGCAATATAACGTTTTTTAGGGTCGGGGTGTGCTTGTTCATCTAAATTGATCGCGGCGCTAATTGCAGCTAAGCATACAGAAAAAGCCCCAAAAGGTGCCAAAATAATTTGAGTAAGACCAGTCCATCCAACCAATTGATTGGTATGGGGTGTATAACCATAACTTTTGATGATACCAATTCCCGGTAAAAACTGAGAAGATAAATTAATAATAAACAAAGGAAATGCTAAACCGAAAATACTTTGTAATGAGAAATGTGGTTGTACCCAAATGAGAGCGGGTAAAGTATTGTGTATAGGTGGGAATTGAAATGATAGAAAAATTGGACAAAGTAGCAAAGCCAAAAGTACGGTAATGACAATTGCATAGCGAGTAAAATATTTTTTACTCAAAAAGTAAACCAATAATAAAGTAGCGACAAAATTAAAATGTTGTTGGAGTTGTATAAATAAGCTCAATCCAAATTTGAGTAAGATTCCTGCAAGCATGGCACAGCTTAAACTCATAGGAATTTGTTGAATACATTTCTGAAACCCACCTGAAAAACCAATACATGCGGTAAGTACGCCACAAATAATGAAAGCAGCAGTTGCTTCATTAAGTGTGTAATGCTGTCCGACAGCAATAATTAATGCAATACCGGGCGTAGACCATGCTGTTGCAACAGGGTATTTAAACCGCCATGATAAAATAAAACCTGTTATTCCCATGGCCAGGCCAAGTGCTAAAAACCACGAAGAAATTTGGTCTTGAGAAGCGCCAAGAGCTTGTGCACCTTGAATAATGAGTACCGCAGAAACGCTAATTCCTACTAAAAATGTAATAAAGCCTGCAAAAACAGCAGAGAGAGAAAAATCTTGAAAACATTGTTTTATCACAAGAAGGCCTATATTTTAATGGTTTTGATTATTCGATTAATTTAACAATTTAAATAAAAAATATGTTTCTTATTTAATGGCTTTTATTGTTTATTTATTTCATTGATAGGTGTAGTAAATGAATAATATATTATAAGAGGACATGAAATAGGAAGAATATTTTGAGTAAGAATACTGAGCATGCGCTGACAGCAACAGATTTAAAAATGATGAGAGCATTGCAAAAAAATGGCAGATTAAGTAATACCGAACTGGCAAAACATGTGGGTATGAGTACCACGGCATGTTGGAAGCATACTCAACGTTTATTTAAAATAGGCGCGATAAGAAAAATTCAGGCCATGATTGCTCCAAATATGGTGGAAAAAGAAACGATTGTATTGGTGGGTATAGTTTTAGATCGCTCAACACCAGAAAGTTTTGCAGCTTTTGAACACGTTTCACATCAGTTAGATGCAGTATTAGAGTGTTATTTAGTTGCAGGAGAGGTCGATTATTTTTTAAAAGTGAGAGTAAAAGATTTAGCGGCTTTCAATGATTTTCATCGTGATCAAATTATTTCTTTACCTGGTGTTCGACAAGTGAGAACATTTTTTGTGTTAAATGAAGTAAAAACAGATGGAATATTGGTATTTTAAAAATAAAACCTCAGTTAAAACTGAGGTTTTACGACCACCAATATAATCACAGCCACTAATATGACTGTGGGAAGCTCATTAAACATTCGCCAAAATTTGTGCGTTTTATAGTGCGCATCTTGTATGAGTTTTTTCCGATAATACCCACAAACAAAATGATACACGACCAATAAGCCGACTAAGCCAACTTTAAGATAAAACCAAAGTGCTTGATGATAATGTTGAGTCGCATCTCCCCAATCCACTAAAAAATGAGCAGTAATAAGTGTTGCAATCATTGCAGGCCACATAATGCCACGATACAGTTTACGTTCCATGATTTGAAAACGATCATGACTAATTTTATCTTGGCTCATTGCATGATAAACATACAGTCGCGGTAGATAAAATAGTGCGGCAAACCAACACACTATGGCAATAACATGTAGCGCTTTTACCCATAAAAAAGCGTCTGAGGGAGCATGCATGAGCGATCCTACTTTAAATTAGCCTGCCCATTTTTTAAAAATAAGGCACGCATTAACACCACCAAAACCAAAACTGTTGCTCATGACAGTATTCAGTGTTGCGTTACGTTTTTCAAGCACTATATCAAAGCCATTTGCACCTTCATCAAGCTCGGTCACATTAATATTTGGGGCAATAAAGCTATTTTGCATCATGAGTATTGAGTAAATTGCTTCTTGTGCACCTGCAGCACCTAAACTATGCCCAGTCATTGATTTTGTTGAACTTACAGGTGGTACTTGACCCTCACCAAAAGCACGTTCCATTGCTTTAAGTTCGGTAATATCTCCAGCTGGAGTTGATGTGCCATGTGAATTAACATAATCAATTTTTTCTATGCCATGTTGCTTCATTTCATCGAGTGCTATGAGTACACAGCGAGTTGCACCCTCACCACTTGGCGCTACCATGTCTGCACCATCACTATTTGCACCGTAGCCAACAATTTCTGCAATAATATTTGCACCACGTGCTTGAGCATGTTCTAAAGATTCTAAAATTAACATGCCACCACCACCTGCGATAACAAATCCTGCACGATCTTTAGAGTATGGGCGAGATGCCGACTCAGGCGTTTCATTGAATTTGTTACTTAAAGCACCCATGGCATCAAAAAGTAAACTTTGTGACCAATGATCTTCTTCACCGCCACCTGCAAGCATCAAATCTTGTTTACCAAGTTGAATTAAATTATAGGCATAACCAATGGCATCTGCTGACGTTGCACATGCACTAGCAATAGAATGTGCAACACCTTGTAATTTAAAAGCAGTACCAAGATTAGCAGTGATGGTATTGGTCATATTGCGTGGTACAAAAAATGGCCCGACTTTACGTGCACCTTTGGTCTCTAGCACAGTGTTCATTTCCACAACAGAGGCTGTTGAGCCACCACCTGACCCTGCTGAAATACCATAACGTGGATTATTACCTAAATCTGCGACTTCAAGACCTGCTTGTTTAAGCGCGTCTAATGCGGCGTTATATGCATACATTGCACATACACCCATAAAGCGCTTGGTTTTACGGTCGATATGATCAAAATCTTCTTTAGCAGGCGCGCTAACATGGCTTTTAAAGTTTAGGTCTGCATGTACTTGGTTAAATTGAGTTCCTGAAACTCCATTTTTTAAAGATTCGGTCACTTGCTCTAATGTATTGCCAATACATGAGTTAATACCCATACCTGTAATTACGACACGTTTCATGAAATGTTCCTTATGTTTTATCATCAGAGTAGTGAGTCATCGTATCTTCGATGAACATAAGCGATACTCACAAATATTTTATATGCGCTCATCATAACAGAAAGTTTTTTTAAATCTTATGGCAAATCATATACCTATTTGTATAAAAATAAGATCAAGCATCTGTAGGGTACGATTTATGTAAAAGATAAAAATTCAAGTTGAGATAAATGCGTAGGGATTCTAATATTTATACATTATTTTAAAAAAATATGGAGCATAGCTAATGCAGCATCAAGTCGACGAGCCTGTAACGACAAAAGCGAGTCAAGTCTTGAAAGTGGCTAAAAAGCTCAAAGGGTATGGCCTAGCACAATTTGATCGTTGGGATCAAAAACAGCAAGTACAGCGTTACTATCCTTTACATAATCAACCCATTATAGAAGGGAAAGCAGAAGACAAAAGCCATGCCAATGTACAAAATATGATGCGTCACTATGTTCCAAATCTTTCACAACAGTTATTGGGACGCCGTTTTAGTCAAGTTAGTAAAGTAGTAAGTTTTTTGTCTCCGATTGGTTTAGATCAAGTGGCAGACTATTTGTTTATGCAATTGAATGCTTATGCGATTCAATTGAGCAAAGTACAGTATATTCTCGATGAAACAGGGGTAAAAACACTCCAAGAATTGGCTATAGATCCTTCACGTTCTGGCAGAATTGCTCATGCTTTAAATGAACAAAGCAAATGGATGGCTAGTGCACAAGGTGGTTTTACTGCTCTTTTTGGTACAGCAGGTGCGATTGCTGATCTGCCTTTAACATTGCTTTTTGCGCTAAAAACAGTTTACCAAACAGGGCATGCTTATGGTTTTGAGTTGAAAAATGATGAGCAAGACATTTTGGATCTTGTTTTTGAGCAAATAGAGTTTGAACAAATTGCACAAAAACAAGCAGTTTTGTTGGCAATACGTTCTGTATCTCGTGTACTTAAAAATAACGATTTTGACGGCTTGCAACAGTTTTTAGGTTCAAATAATGACTTTACGTGGTTAACGGATTTTATTAAAAGTCAACAAGATGAGGCGCATTGGTCGTGGTTAGTACAGTTGCCAGCATTAAGTTGGTTAACAAAAATTACTCCTTTGGCAACGATAGGTGTAAGTGCTGTTTATAATTGGAAATTTATTGAACATGTTAGTGTACAAGCACAGCATATCTTTGATGTTGCTAGAACATATCAATTACAACATGAAGCACAGAATCTTACAGCTTTACAAGCATATCAGGCAGCCAAAAAAACGCCTTCATCTATCCAAAATATATCGAATGAATACACATAAACGCTCAATGATCTGGCATATATGACCTTTCAATGAATTAATTTTCTTAACGACAGGCTTATATTGACGATCACACTATTTTTGAATACAATTATGTGCCCTTAAAAAGTGTTAAATTTTCTTTTTTGGGTTTTTAATTAACGGGAGAATTGCCATATGGCAACAACGAATCAATTGATCCGTAAGGGTCGTACAACTTTGGTTGAAAAATCCAAAGTTCCTGCGTTAAAGGCTTGTCCACAACGCCGTGGTGTATGTACACGTGTTTACACAACAACACCTAAAAAACCAAACTCAGCAATGCGTAAAGTTTGCCGTGTTCGCTTAACTTCAGGTTTTGAAGTATCAAGCTATATCGGTGGTGAAGGCCATAACCTACAAGAGCACAGTGTTGTTCTAATCCGTGGTGGTCGTGTTAAAGATTTACCGGGTGTACGTTACCACACCGTTCGTGGTTCATTAGACTGTGCTGGTGTTAAAGATCGTAACCAAAGCCGTTCTAAATATGGTACTAAGCGTCCTAAGAAATAATTTAGACCTTAGAGCCAAAAAAATCCTTTAGCGTTTCGCTGGTTTAATTTCATTAAGTTGAAAACCAAGCGACGTATAGTAAGGCCAGCGTAAAGTACATGACACTTTGTACACTCTGCTGGATTATCCTGAAGTGTCATAATATTAGGTGTATTAACATGCCAAGACGTCGCGTAGTCGCTGCCCGTGAAATCCTTCCGGATCCTAAGTTCGGTAGCCAAACAATCGCTAAATTCATGAACCACGTGATGCAAGATGGTAAAAAATCAATTGCAGAAAGCATTGTTTACGGTGCTTTAGACCGTGTTCAAGAAAAAAACAAAGTAGACCCAGTTGATTTTTTTGAGACAACTCTTGAAAAAGTTCGCCCAATGGTCGAAGTAAAAGCTCGCCGTGTTGGTGGTGCTACATACCAAGTACCTATGGAAGTGCGCCCATCCCGTCGTACTGCCTTGGCAATGCGTTGGTTAGTAGATGCTGCTGCTAAGCGTTCTGAAAAAACGATGGCTTTACGTCTTGCTGGTGAGTTGCTAGATGCAGCAGAAGGCAAAGGCTCTGCGATCAAAAAACGTGAAGACGTACATCGTATGGCTGAAGCGAACAAAGCCTTCTCTCATTACCGTTTCTAAGCGGATAAAACAGGCTGTCATAAAAATAGTGTAAAAGATACTTGTATTTTTTGCATTTGAACGCATTAAGTCATTAGACTTAATGCGTCCTGTTTTATAAATAACATTAGGAATGTAAGACACCATGGCTCGTCAAACCCCTATTTCTCAATACCGTAACATCGGTATTTCTGCACATATTGATGCAGGTAAAACGACAACTACAGAACGTATCTTGTACTACACAGGTGTATCTCACAAAATTGGTGAAGTACATGATGGTGCAGCGACAATGGACTGGATGGAACAAGAGCAAGAACGTGGTATTACAATCACGTCAGCGGCAACGACTTGTTTCTGGTCTGGTATGGCTAACCAATTTAAGCAACACCGTATCAACGTAATTGATACTCCAGGACACGTAGACTTCACAATCGAAGTTGAACGTTCTATGCGTGTACTTGATGGTGCGTGCATGGTGTACTGTGCAGTAGGTGGTGTGCAACCGCAGTCTGAAACTGTATGGCGTCAAGCAAATAAATATAAAGTACCTCGTTTAGCATTCGTGAATAAGATGGACCGTACAGGTGCAAACTTCTTCCGTGTTGTTGAACAAATGAAAACACGTCTTGGTGCAAACCCTGTTCCAGTTGTTATTCCAATTGGTGCTGAAGATACTTTCACGGGTGTTGTTGACCTACTTGAAATGAAAGCGATTATCTGGGATGAAGCGTCTCAAGGTATGAAGTTTGATTTGGGTGAAATTCCAGCTGATCTTGTTGCAACTGCTGAAGAGTGGCGTGTAAAGATGGTGGAAGCAGCAGCTGAAGCGTCAGAAGAGCTCATGGATAAGTACCTTGAAGAAGGCGATCTTACAAAAGAAGAAGTAATGCAAGGTCTACGTGCACGTACTTTGGCTTCTGAAATTCAAGTGATGCTTTGTGGTTCTGCATTCAAAAACAAAGGTGTTCAACGTATGTTGGATGCTGTGATTGAATACTTACCATCACCGACTGAAGTTCAAGCAATTAAAGGTATTTTAGACGATAAAGCTGAAACAGAAGCGACACGTGAAGCCTCTGATGAAGCACCGTTCTCTGCACTTGCATTTAAAATCATGAATGACAAGTTCGTAGGTAACTTAACGTTTATTCGTGTGTATTCAGGTGTTTTAAAACAAGGTGATCCTGTATTTAACCCTGTTAAATCTAAGCGTGAGCGTGTTGGCCGTATTGTGCAAATGCATGCTGCAGAACGTCAAGATTTAGATGAAATTCGTGCAGGTGATATCGCAGCGTGTGTAGGTCTTAAAGACGTAACAACAGGTGATACACTGTGTGATGAAAAAAATGCGATTACCCTTGAGCGTATGGAATTCCCTGATCCAGTAATTGCTTTGGCAGTAGAGCCAAAAACAAAAGCTGACCAAGAGAAAATGTCTATTGCGTTAGGTCGTTTAGCAAAAGAAGATCCTTCATTCCGTGTACGTACAGATGAAGAATCAGGTCAAACAATTATTGCAGGTATGGGTGAGCTTCACTTAGACATCATTGTTGACCGTATGAAGCGTGAATTTGGTGTAGAGGCGAACATTGGTAAACCAATGGTTTCTTACCGTGAAACGATTCGTAAAACTGTTGAGCAAGAAGGTAAATTCGTTCGTCAAACAGGTGGTAAAGGTAAATTTGGTCACGTATATGTACGTTTAGAGCCAATGGACCCTGAAGGCGAAAAAGAATACGAATTCGTTGAAGAAGTTGTAGGTGGTGTTGTACCTAAAGAATTCTTTGGTGCTGTAGACAAGGGTATTCAAGAACGCATGAAAAATGGTGTCCTTGCAGGCTATCCTGTTGTAGGCATTAGAGCGACATTGTTTGATGGTTCTTACCATGATGTCGATTCTGACGAATTATCGTTCAAAATGGCAGGTTCTTACGCATTCCGTGACGGTTTCATGAAAGCAGATCCTGTTCTTCTTGAGCCAGTGATGAAAGTCGAAGTAGAAACACCTGAAGATTATATGGGCGATATCATGGGTGACTTAAACCGTCGTCGTGGTATGGTTCAAGGTATGGACGATTTACCTGGTGGTACTAAGTCTATCCGTGCAGAAGTTCCGCTTGCTGAGATGTTTGGTTACGCAACACATATGCGTTCTATGTCTCAAGGTCGTGCAACTTACTCTATGGAATTTGCAAAATATGCTGAAACTCCACGTAATGTGGCTGAAGGCATCATTACTAAGTTCCAAACTGGTAAAAAAGGTGACGATGAGTAATCTTTAGATTACTATATTGCCGATACAAATTATTAAGTTAAAAACCTATTGCTCATGAGTTATCCCTCATGAGCATGAACAAAGGAAGATCATCATGGCTAAGGCTAAGTTTGAACGTAATAAGCCACACGTAAACGTGGGAACAATTGGTCACGTTGACCATGGTAAAACAACGCTTACTGCTGCAATTGCAACAATTTGTGCAAAAACATATGGCGGCGAAGCAAAAGACTACGCAGCGATCGACTCTGCACCAGAAGAAAAAGCACGTGGTATTACAATTAATA
>NZ_VTDM01000032.1 GCF_015627105.1 Acinetobacter baretiae
CAGTTCTACTTCCGTACAACGGACGTAACTGGTGCGATTCAGTTGAAAGAAGGCGTTGAAATGGTTATGCCAGGTGACAACGTTGAAATGTCAGTAGAATTGATCCACCCAATCGCAATGGACGCAGGCTTACGCTTTGCAATCCGTGAAGGTGGTCGTACTGTAGGTGCTGGTGTTGTTGCTAAAGTAACTGCATAATAAAAAATATAAATTGAGAGCCACGGCTCTCAATTTACTTGATAGGCTAGTAGTTCAATTGGTAGAGCGTCGGTCTCCAAAACCGAATGTTGGGGGTTCGAGTCCCTCCTGGCCTGCCACTTAATCTAAGTTAAAGCTTGATGCTGGCTATTTTGTCCTTATAATGGATTCGCGAATTCTACGACGAGTAAAAACATGTCGAATGATCAATCGCGTGACGCATTAAGCGACGCGCCAATACCTCAAAAACATAATGCAGCTGAAGTTGTACGTTCAAGTTCACCTTTAGATATTGTTTTGTGGATTTTAGCGATTGTTTTGCTCATTGGAGCTTCTCTTGCAAATCAATATCTTCCTGCCTATTGGGCACCTGCAAGCAACATTTGGGTGCAAATCGGTGTTATTTTAGCTTGTATCATTGTGGCTTTGGGTTTATTATACGCCACCCATCAGGGCAAAGGTTTTGTACGTTTGCTTCGTGATGCACGTATAGAACTACGTAGGGTAACATGGCCAACCAAAAATGAAACAATAACGAACTCATGGCAAGTTGTGCTAGTTGTTATTGTAGCAGCGGTTTTGCTGTGGTGCTTTGATTATGCATTAAGTTGGCTAGTAAAGCTAATCATCGGGTAGAAAGCTATGAAACGTTGGTACATTATTCATGCCTATTCAGGCTATGAAAAACAAGTGATGCGTTCGCTAAATGAGCGAATCCAGCGTAGCACTGTTGCCGATAGCTTTGGTGAAATCCTTGTTCCGACTGAAGAAGTCGTTGAAATGAAGGATGGTAAAAAGCGTAAATCTGAGCGTAAGTTTTTCCCAGGCTATGTTCTGGTTGAAATGGAAATGAATGATGATACTTGGCACATTGTTAAAGAATGTCCAAAAGTATTAGGTTTTATTGGTGGTACACCTGAAAAACCTGCGCCAATCACACAAAAAGAAGCTGATGCAATTCTTGCACGTGTGCGAAATACTGGTGAAGCACCTCGTCCTAAGACGATGTTTGAACCAGGTGAAGAATTACTTGTTATTGATGGACCTTTTACAGACTTTAAGGGTGTTGTAGAAGAAGTTCAATATGAAAAATCACGTTTAACCTTAACGATTAATGTATTTAATCGTCCAACACAGGTTGAGCTTGAATTCCGCCAAGTTGAAAAAGCAATTTAATCAACGTTTGGTGGCATAAACTGATCTTGCGTAGATTAAGTTTATATTTTTGTTAAATAAATTGGGAAGCTTTACGGCGCTATTACCCAGAGGTATGTTGAAATGGCTAAAAAGATTGACGGCTATATCAAGCTGCAAGTTCCAGCTGGTAAAGCAAATCCATCTCCACCAATTGGTCCTGCACTAGGTCAACGTGGTGTAAACATCATGGCATTTTGTAAAGAATTCAATGCTGCAACTCAAAAAGTTGAGCAAGGTCTTCCGATTCCTGTTGTGATTACTGTTTACAATGATAAATCATTTACATTTATCATGAAAACACCACCTGCTGCGATTTTATTGAAAAAAGCTGCTGGTATTCAAAAGGGTTCTGCTGTACCAAACAAAACTAAAGTTGGTAAGTTAACTCGTGCTCAGCTCGAAGAAATTGCAACGACTAAAGAACCAGATTTAACTGGTGCTGATTTAGATGCACGTGTTCGTACCATCGCTGGTTCTGCACGTTCTATGGGCTTGGAAGTGGAGTTATAAGACATGGCAAAGTTAACGAAACGTCAAAAAGCCATTGCTGCAATTGACTCTAATAAAGTGTATTCATTAGAAGAAGCGTTGCAACTGATTAACGGTTTTCCAGCTGCTAAATTTAAAGAATCACTTGATGTGTCTGTAAACTTGGGTGTAGATCCACGTAAATCTGACCAAGTAGTTCGTGGTGCTACAACACTTCCAGCAGGTACTGGTAAAACTGTACGTGTTGCAGTATTTGCACAAGGTGCTGCTGCTGAAGCTGCTAAAGCTGAAGGCGCAGACATCGTTGGTTTTGACGATTTAGCTGAAAGCATTCAAAAAGGTAATCTTGACTTTGATGTTGTGATTGCTGCACCTGACGCAATGCGTGTTGTTGGTAAGTTAGGTACAATTTTAGGGCCACGTGGTTTAATGCCAAACCCTAAAGTAGGTACTGTAACTCCTGACGTAGCTGGCGCAGTGAAAAATGCAAAAGCTGGTCAAGCACGTTACCGTGTAGACAAAGGCGGTATCATTCATGCAGGTATTGGTCAAGTTGGTTTTGAACTTGATGCTGTGCGTCAAAACTTAGAAGCACTTGTTGCTGATTTGAAAAAAGCAAAACCTGCAACATCTAAAGGTATTTATATCAAAAAGATTACATTGAGCTCAACAATGGGCCCTGGTCTTACTGTTGATGTAAATAGCCTGTCTAACTAATTTTAAAATTGTTAAATCTCTTCATTGAATTAGTACGCTAATTTAATGAAGAGTGGACTTTGAATTAATAGGTTAAAGCCTATTGGCGTCAAAGACCTC
The DNA here is from genome assembly GCF_015627105.1 of Acinetobacter baretiae. Lineage (GTDB taxonomy): Bacteria > Pseudomonadota > Gammaproteobacteria > Pseudomonadales > Moraxellaceae > Acinetobacter > Acinetobacter baretiae. The sequence continues at coordinate 2,701 of NZ_VTDM01000032.1, forward strand.
AGGCGAAAAGCTTGCTTTTCTTAATACCCCAGCCTGCGTAGACGCGGTGGTGTGATTTATTCATCCTCCGCGTGTAAATCGAAAGGTTTACGAATTGGGAGTGTGTTTTTGGAACACATAAATCACCTTAGGAGGTTTTACAGTGGCTCTACTACTAGAGAACAAAAAAGAAATCGTCGCTCAAGTTAATGCAACTGCAAGCGTAGCTTTTTCTGCTGTTGTTGCCGACTACCAAGGTTTAAGCGTTGAGAAATTAACACAACTTCGTGTTGAAGCTCGTAAGCTAGGTGTTACAACACGTGTTGTACGTAATACATTGGCAAAACGTGCACTTGAAGGTACTCAGTTTGATATCTTAAGTGACAATCTTGTTGGTCCAACAATTCTCGGTTTTTCAACTTCTGAAGACGACATGGGTGCTGCGGCACGTTTGTTTGAAGAATTTGCAAAAGCAAACAAAGCGTTTGAATTAAAAGCAGCAGCTTTTGATGGCAAACTTTATCAAGGTGAAGAAGTTAGCGTTATTGCAAATCTTCCAAACCAAGAAAAAGCGCTTACGATGCTTGCAAGTGTTCTTCAAGCTCCTATTTCGAAATTGGGTCGCTTGCTTACAGCACTCAAAGAGAAAGACGAGCAAGAAGCTGCATAATCACTTTTACCTTACACCACTTAATATCCATTTGGAGTTATTCTCATGGCTTTAACTAACGAAGAAATTTTAAACGCAGTTGCTGAAAAAACTGTTCTAGAACTTGTTGAACTAATCTCTGCATTTGAAGAGAAATTCAACGTATCTGCTGCTGCTGTTGCAGTTGCTGCTGCACCTGGCGCTGCTGCTGCTGCTGAAGAGCAAACTGAATTCAATGTTGAATTAACAAGCTTTGGCGCAAACAAAGTTGCTGTAATTAAAGCAGTACGTGCAGTAACTGGTCTTGGCTTGAAAGAAGCGAAAGACCTAGTTGAAGGTGCTCCACAAGTTCTTAAAGAAGGCGTGAGCAAAGAAGACGGCGAAGCACTTAAGAAAACTCTTGAAGAAGCTGGCGCTGCAGTTACACTTAAGTAATTTGCTTGTGGAGTCAATCGTTAAAAAATTGGCTCCAAAATTGGCTGATGGCTCTTGGGTCGTCAGCCTTTTTGCGTTACAATAATCGGCTGTGCTTTAATTGAAAGCTCTGTCTTTGCGTTTTTTGTATAAAAAACATATGAATTCAAATGCTTACCAATATTTCTCACTCTGAAAATATTGTTAAGCGTTTTATTACCACACTCATTTGCAGCATTTGTAAGTAGTGGTGGCCATATCGGCCTGCGTCATTCCTTCTAAACCTGAACTGCAGGCGGGTTTAGTTTTGTACTTTCCGAGGACTCCAGATGGCATACTCATATACCGAAAAAAAACGGATCCGTAAGAATTTTGGTAAATTGCCCCAAGTGATGGATGTTCCGTACCTATTGTCGATTCAAGTCGACTCGTACAGAACATTTTTACAAGATGGTAAATTGTCAAAAACTAGAGAAGATATTGGTCTACAAGCTGCTTTTCGTTCAGTTTTTCCAATTGAAAGTTATTCTGGCAATGCTGCTTTAGAATTTGTTGAGTATAGCCTTGGCAAGCCTGAGTTTGATGTGCGCGAATGTATCCTTCGTGGCTCAACTTATGCTGCACCAATGCGTGTTAAGATTCGTCTGATCATTAAAGATCGAGATACGAAATCAATTAAAGACGTGCGTGAGCAAGAAGTGTACATGGGTGAAATGCCACTCATGACGGAAAATGGTACGTTTGTCATTAATGGTACAGAGCGTGTTATCGTATCTCAGTTACACCGTTCACCAGGTGTATTCTTTGACAGCGATAAAGGCAAAACACATTCAAACAAAACATTATATTCAGCTCGAATTATTCCTTACCGTGGTTCATGGTTAGATTTCGAGTTTGATGCCAAAGACTTAGTTTATGTTCGTATTGACCGTCGTCGTAAATTACTTGCGACAGTAATTTTACGTGCGCTTAACTATACAGACGAACAGATTCTAGATTTGTTCTATGAAAAAGTACCTGTGTATTTAGATCTTGGTAGCTATCAAATTGAGCTTGTCCCAGATCGTTTACGTGGTGAAATGGCGCAGTTTGACATTGTAGATAACAATGGCAAAGTGATTGTTGAGCAAGGTAAGCGTATCAACGCGCGCCATGTCCGTCAAATGGAAACAGCTGGCCTTACAAAACTTTCAGTGCCTGATGAGTACTTGTACGAGCATATTACTGCCGAAGATATTTCTTTGCACAATGGTGATGTGATTGCGGCAAATACAGTATTGACCCATGAGGTGATGGTAAAGCTTGCTGAAGGTGGTGTAAAGCAATTCAATATTCTATTTACCAATGACATTGATCGGGGTTCTTACCTTGCTGACTCATTACGTGCAGATATTACACGTGATCGCGATGAAGCTTTGGTTGAAATCTATAAAGTGATGCGTCCGGGTGAGCCACCAACAAAAGAAGCTGCAGAAAATTTATTTAACAATCTATTTTTCTCTGCTGAGCGCTATGACTTATCTGCTGTAGGTCGTATGAAGTTTAATCGTCGTTTAGGACGTCCATACGAAACAAGCCCAGATCAAAAAGTACGTAGTGTTGATGGTATTTTATCAAATGATGACATCGTTGATGTGATGCGTACTTTGATTGATATCCGTAATGGTAAAGGTGAAGTCGATGACATCGACCATTTAGGTAACCGTCGTGTACGTTCTGTCGGTGAAATGACAGAAAACCAATTCCGTGTTGGTTTAGTCCGTGTAGAACGTGCTGTCAAAGATCGTTTAAGCCAAGCAGAAACAGATAACTTGTCTCCACAAGATTTAATTAATGCAAAACCTGTTGCTGCTGCCATTAAAGAATTCTTTGGTTCAAGCCAATTATCTCAATTTATGGATCAAAACAACCCGTTGTCTGAAATTACGCATAAACGTCGTGTTTCAGCATTAGGGCCAGGTGGTTTGACCCGTGAACGTGCAGGATTTGAGGTTCGAGACGTACACCATACGCATTATGGTCGTGTGTGTCCGATTGAAACACCTGAGGGACCAAACATTGGTTTGATTAACTCCCTGTCAGTTTATTCTAAAGCAAACCATTTTGGTTTCTTAGAAACACCATATCGTAAAGTTGTTGATGGCCGTGTAACAGCAGATACAGAATACTTGTCTGCCATTGAAGAAGTTGGAACCGTGATTGCACAGGCTGACTCTGCGGTAGATGCTAACGGTAATCTGATTGATGAAATGGTAACAGTTCGTCATCAAGGTGAAACTGTACGTACACCGCCTGAACGCGTTACCCATATGGATGTATCTGCTCAACAGGTTGTTTCTGTTGCAGCATCACTGATTCCATTCTTAGAACACGATGATGCAAACCGTGCACTCATGGGTTCTAACATGCAACGTCAAGCCGTACCTACATTACTTGCCGACAAACCACTTGTTGGTACAGGTATGGAAGCACATGTTGCACGCGACTCAGGTGTATGTGTAATTGCAAACCGTGGTGGTACCATTGAATTTGTAGATGCGTCACGTGTTGTCATTCGTGTGAATGAAAGTGAAATGATCGCTGGTGAAGCAGGCGTTGATATCTATAACCTGATCAAATATACACGTTCAAACCAAAACACATGTATTAACCAAAAAGTATTGGTTAATTTAGGTGATAAAGTCGGTCGTGGTGATGTACTTGCTGATGGTCCATCGACAGATGGCGGTGAGCTTGCACTGGGTCAAAACATGCGTGTTGCTTTCATGACATGGAATGGTTACAACTACGAAGACTCAATTTTATTGTCTGAACGTGTGCTTCAAGAAGATCGTTTAACATCTATTCATATCCAAGAGTTGTCATGTGTTGCACGTGATACAAAATTGGGTGCGGAAGAAATTACAGCAGATATTCCAAATGTAGGCGAAGCTGCACTATCTAAACTCGATGAGTCAGGTATTGTTTACATTGGTGCTGAAGTGACTGCAGGTGACATTTTAGTTGGTAAAGTAACACCAAAAGGTGAAACACAACTAACACCAGAAGAAAAATTGCTTCGTGCAATTTTTGGTGAAAAAGCCGCAGACGTAAAAGATTCTTCTTTGCGTGTACCATCAGGTACGAAAGGTACAGTGATTGATGTTCAAGTATTTACACGTGACGGTCTAGAAAAAGATGAACGTGCACTTGCAATTGAAAAAGCACAACTTGATGCATATCGCAAAGACTTGAAAGAAGAATATAAAATCTTTGAAGAAGCAGCTAGAGAACGTATTGTACGTTTGCTAAAAGATCAAGTATCTCATGGTGGTGGCACAACTAAACATGGAGATAAGCTCAATGATGATCTACTTTCAAAACTAGATCTTGTTGACTTGCTTGAAATTCAACCTGCAGATGAAGCAATTGCTGAGCGTTTAACTCAAATTCAAACGTACTTGAAAGAAAAAAGTATTGAAATTGATGAAAAATTTGCTGAGAAAAAACGCAAACTTTCAACAGGGGATGAATTAACAACAGGTGTACTTAAAGTTGTTAAAGTTTACCTTGCAGTTAAACGTCGTATCCAACCTGGTGATAAAATGGCTGGTCGTCACGGTAACAAAGGTGTTGTATCAAACATCTTACCTGTAGAAGACATGCCACATGACGCCAACGGTGTACCTGTTGATATCGTGTTAAACCCACTAGGTGTACCTTCACGTATGAACGTGGGGCAGATCCTAGAGACACACTTAGGTTTAGCGGCTAAAGGTTTGGGTGAGCAAATTGATAAAATGCTCCAACAACAACGTACGATTGCTGAACTACGTGAATTTTTAGATAAAATTTACAATAAAGTAGGTGGTGAGCAAGAAGACTTGAATAGTTTAACTGACGATGAAGTGCTTATTCTTGCAGGTAACCTCAAAAAAGGTGTGCCATTAGCAACACCTGTATTTGATGGTGCTGAAGAAGAGCAAATCAAAGAACTATTGGAGCTTGCTGAATTACCACGTACTGGTCAACAAACCTTGTTTGATGGTCGTACAGGTGAACAGTTTGATCGTCCAGTGACTGTAGGTTATATGTACATGCTTAAACTCAACCACTTGGTGGATGACAAAATGCATGCACGTTCTACTGGATCTTACTCACTCGTTACGCAACAGCCATTGGGTGGTAAAGCACAGTTTGGTGGTCAGCGTTTTGGTGAGATGGAAGTCTGGGCACTTGAAGCATACGGTGCAGCATACACGCTTCAAGAAATGCTTACTGTGAAATCAGATGATGTTGAAGGGCGTACACGCATCTATAAAAACATTGTTGATGGTAACCATTATATGGACCCAGGTATGCCTGAATCGTTCAACGTATTGACCAAAGAGATCCGTTCTTTAGGTATCAACATTGAACTGAAAAACGGCGACTAATCTGAATCTAAGTTGCTCTATTTTTCAGTAATAAACAATATTTGTGACCCTGCCGAGAAAGTGAATACACTTTACTCGGCACACGGAGAAAAGAATTGAAAGACTTACTCGATATCATGCGTAAGAAAACGGACTCAGAGGGTCATACTCCAATTGAGTTTGACAGAATCCGTATTGGTCTTGCATCACCAGAAATGATTAAGTCATGGTCTCACGGTGAAGTAAAAAAACCTGAAACGATTAACTACCGTACGTTTAAGCCTGAACGAGATGGCTTATTTTGTGCCAAAATTTTCGGCCCTGTAAAAGATTACGAATGCTTGTGTGGTAAATACAAGCGTATGAAATACAAAGGCGTGATTTGTGAAAAATGTGGCGTTGAAGTGACGACTGCGAAAGTCCGTCGTGAACGTATGGGTCATATTGATCTTGCGTCACCAACAGCACATATTTGGTTCTTAAAATCATTACCAAGCCGTATTGGTTTATTGCTTGACATGACACTACGTGATATCGAACGTGTTTTATACTTCGAATCATACGTGGTGACAGATCCTGGTATGACAGCGCTTGAAAAATACCAACTTCTCAATGATGAAGAGTATTACACTGCGCTTGAAGAACATGGTGATGAATTTACAGCAAAAATGGGTGCTGAAGCGGTTCAAGATCTACTCAAAGATATCGATCTTGAAGCTGAAATTACACGTTTACGCGAAGAAATTCCACAAACGACTTCAGAAACTAAACTGAAAAAAGCATCTAAGCGTTTAAAATTGATGGAAGCATTCTTTCAATCAAACAATAAGCCAGAGTGGATGGTAATGAATGTATTACCAGTACTACCACCTGACTTACGTCCGCTTGTGCCACTTGAAGGTGGTCGTTTTGCAACCTCTGATCTAAACGATTTATATCGTCGAGTGATCAACCGTAACAACCGTTTAAAGCGTCTTTTAGAGCTTTCTGCACCAGATATTATTGTACGTAATGAAAAACGTATGCTACAAGAATCTGTAGATGCATTGCTTGATAATGGTCGTCGTGGTCGTGCAATTACGGGCTCAAATAAACGTCCATTGAAATCTTTGGCAGATATGATCAAAGGTAAGCAAGGTCGTTTCCGTCAAAACTTACTTGGTAAACGTGTTGACTACTCAGGTCGTTCTGTAATTACAGTGGGCCCGACTTTACGTTTACATCAGTGTGGTTTGCCGAAGAAAATGGCTCTTGAATTATTCAAACCATTTATTTTTGCGAAACTACAAGCATCAGGTCAAGCGACGACCATTAAAGCTGCAAAGAAAATGGTTGAGCGTGAAACGCCTGAAGTATGGGACGTGCTTGCGAATGTTATTCGTCAACATCCTGTCATGCTAAACCGTGCACCAACACTTCACCGTTTAGGTTTACAAGCATTTGAGCCTGTTTTAATTGAAGGTAAAGCGATCCGTTTACATCCACTTGTCTGTGCAGCATTTAACGCTGACTTTGACGGTGACCAAATGGCGGTTCACGTACCATTGACATTAGAAGCACAGCTTGAAGCACGTGCCCTCATGATGTCGACCAACAACATCTTATCGCCTGCCAATGGTGAACCAATTATCGTTCCTTCACAGGACGTGGTATTGGGTCTTTACTACATCACTCGTGATGCAGTGAATGCGCAAGGTGAAGGCATGGTGTTTGCAGATACGCATGAAGTGAATCGTGCACTTGCAACACATCAGGTAGCGATGCATGCACGTGTGAAAGTACGTGTACATCAAACGGTGATTGATGAAAATGGTAACCGTGATAAACAAACGATTATTGTAGATACAACGCCAGGTCGTTGCTTGCTTTGGGAAGTTGTTCCTGAAGGTTTAAGCTTCGATATGATTAACCTTGAAATGACCAAGAAAAACATTTCTAAGTTAATTAATACTTGCTACCGTAAACTCGGTTTAAAAGACTCAGTCATTTTTGCTGACCAATTAATGTATCTTGGTTTCCGTCAAGCAACACGCTCTGGTGTGTCTGTAGGTATGGAAGACATGGTGATTCCACCAACTAAACAAGCCATTATTGATAAAGCAGAAACTGAAGTTCGTGAAATTGAAGATCAGTTTGAGCAAGGTTTCGTGACAGCGGGTGAGCGCTATAACAAAGTGGTCGATATTTGGGCGCGTACCAATGACCAAGTTGCAAAAGCGATGATGGATAACTTATCTTCTACTATTGTTAAAAATAAACAAGGTGAAGATGAGAAGCAAAAATCATTCAACAGTATCTATATGATGTCAGATTCTGGTGCGCGTGGTAGTGCTGCACAGATTCGTCAGCTTGCAGGTATGCGTGGTTTGATGGCAAAACCAGATGGCTCGATCATTGAAACACCAATTAAAGCCAACTTCCGTGAAGGTTTAACAGTACTTCAGTACTTTATTTCAACACACGGTGCACGTAAAGGTTTGGCCGATACAGCATTAAAAACAGCAAACTCAGGTTACTTGACACGTCGTTTGGTTGATGTAGCACAAGATTTAGTGATTACTGAACCAGATTGTGGCACAAATGATGGTCTTGTCATGACACCATTGATCCAAGGTGGTGATGTGATCGAAGCATTACGTGACCGAGTACTTGGTCGTGTGACTGCTGAAGATGTAAAACGTGCTGCTGATGATGAAGTGGTATTGCCTAAAGGTACACTGATCGATGAAAAAATTGCAGCGTATCTAGAAGAGTCGGGTGTGGATGAAGTTAAAGTCCGCTCTGTTGTGAGCTGTCAATCTACATTTGGTGTGTGTGCGGCATGTTATGGTCGTGACCTTGCTCGTGGTCATCAGGTGAACCCTGGTGAATCTGTAGGTGTTATGGCTGCTCAATCTATTGGTGAGCCAGGTACTCAGTTAACCATGCGTACATTCCACGTCGGTGGTGCTGCAAGCAGAACATCTGCTGCAAACAGTGTACAAGTGCGTAATAAAGGTACTGTACGTTTCCATAATGTGAAAACAGTACAACACTCAAAAGGTCACTTAGTTTCTGTATCTCGTTCGGGTGAAATTGGTATTGCCGATGAGCTAGGACGTGAGCGTGAGCGTTATAAACTACCATATGGTGCCAGCATCTTACTGAAAGATGGTGAAGCAGTAGAAGGTGGTGGTGTTGTTGCAACGTGGGATCCACATACACATCCACTTGTAACAGAAGTTGCTGGTAAAGCACGCTTCTCTCAAATGGTTGATGGTGCAACGATTACTTCTAAAACAGATGATACAACAGGCATGACGACAGTAGAAATTCTACCTGTTACTGCACGCCCTGCATCTGGTAAAGATTTACGTCCTGCAATTGTGCTTGATACAGCAGATGGTGGCGAACAATTCTACTTCTTGCCACAAAATACCATTGTGACAGTACGTGATGGTGAAACCATTGGTGTGGGTGATGTTATTGGTCGTGTACCACAAGAATCATCACGTACCCGTGATATTACCGGTGGTCTACCACGTGTTGCAGATTTATTTGAAGCACGTAAGCCAAAAGAGCATGCAATCCTCGCTGAAATTTCAGGTGTAGTGAGCTTTGGTAAAGAAACTAAAGGTAAATATCGTTTAGTAATTACACCAAATGATGGTTCTGAAATTTACGAAGAGCTTATTCCGAAATGGCGTCAAATTAACGTCTTTGAGGGTGAGAACGTGAACCGTGGTGAGACTGTTTCTGATGGTCCACAAAACCCACATGATATCTTGCGCCTCAAAGGTGAAGTGGCTTTAACCAACTATATCGTAAATGAAGTACAAGACGTATATCGTTTACAAGGCGTAAAAATCAACGATAAGCATATTGAAGTCATCGTACGCCAAATGCTTCGTAAAGTTGATATTACGGATGGTGGTGATACAAGCTTCATTAAAGGCGAACAAGTGGATTATATCCGCGTAGTTCAAGAGAATCAGGCTGCTTTAGCACAAGATAAATTTGTTGCTAAGTTTGATCGTCAGTTGATGGGTATTACCAAAGCATCGCTTTCTACCGATTCATTTATCTCCGCTGCATCGTTCCAAGAGACCACACGTGTCTTAACAGAAGCTGCCGTGACAGGTAAAGAAGATGATTTACGTGGCCTAAAAGAAAATGTAGTGGTGGGTCGTCTGATTCCTGCAGGTACAGGCTTGGCATATCATTTAGAGCGTCGTCGTCAAGAATCTGAAGCAGCAGAAATTGAACTAAATAATGATTTTAGTGATGTAGATCAAGCATTTAGTCAAGCATTAAATGAAGAGCTATAAAACCTAATTCAATCATAAAAAGCCATCCTTAGGGATGGCTTTTTATTGTAAGTCTTTTTATTATATTTATTTTCTATATCTAAAATAAAAAATATTAATTTGCAATATAACTAAAATCATTCCATGATGAATTTAATGAAACAATAAGACAGTCAACAGCAAAATGATGAATTCAATTGTATGGCCAAAAAACTACCAACCTGGGAAAACAGATAATTTTGTTTCTAACGAAGTTATCGTTGCTGGTTTAACAAGTCAAGATGTTTGGCTGTACCTTCAAAATGCATACTTATGGCCAAGTTATTACAAAAATGCATCTGACGTTGTACTGAGTCATGGAAAAAAGTATTTAGTATTGGGAGAAAAGTTCTCTTTTAAAACTTTTGGATTTCCTATTGATGCTGAAATTATGGAGTTGAATCAACCTCAAGAAAAAACAGCAGCTCGAATAGCGTGGCATGGTTGGACAGGAGAAAAAGATACTCGCTTAGATGTTTATCATGCTTGGCTAATTGAAGATTTACCAGATCATCGGGTGAGAATACTGACCCAAGAAACACAGATAGGTTTGCCAGCACAAGCGTTGGCAAAAGTAAGACCGAATCCTATGCTCAATGGACATCAGGCATGGCTTGATGGTTTAGTTGAAATTGCATTGTCAAATAAAACAAATTAACAAATGTTTTATTTAATGAATGACATTAAATATCAATGTCTTGGTGTTTTTTTATTTACCTAATTAAAGAGAAATGAGATGAGTGCTTTATTTTCAGAATTTAAACTTAAAGATGTAACACTGCGTAATAGAATTGCCGTTCCTCCAATGTGTCAGTACAGTGCTACACAGGGTTTAGCAAATGAATGGCATTTTAGTCATTATAATACCTTGGCTAGAGGTGGTGCAGGCTTAGTAATTGTTGAAGCTACCGCTGTTACACCTGAAGGGCGTATTACTCCTGCATGTTTAGGGCTGTGGAATGATGAACAGGCTGAACAGCTTGCAAAAGTGGCTCAAGGAATTAAAGCAGCGGGTGCTGTTGCTGGAATTCAAATTGCACATGCAGGACGTAAAGCAAATGCAAATAAGCCTTGGGAAGGTGATGACCATATTGGCTCAGACAGTAAAGAGTTTTGGCCATCTATTGCACCTTCGGCATTGGCATTTGGTCATCATTTATCACGTGTACCTGAAGAAATGACACTTAGTGACATTGAACGTGTGAAACAAGGTTTTGTGGATGCTGCAAAACGTGCTTTAGATGCAGGTTTTGAATGGTTAGAGTTACATTTTGCACATGGTTACCTCGCACAAAGCTTCTTTTCAAAGCATTCAAATCACCGTACTGATCAATATGGTGGAAATTTAGATGGACGCAGTCGTTTCTTATTAGAAACATTACAGGCTGTACGTGAGGTGTGGCCTGAAAATTTACCACTTACTGCACGCTTTGGTGTTTTAGAATATGATGGCAAAGATGATGAAACGTTAGCAGAATCTATTGCATTGATTAAACAATTGAAAGCCAATGGTTTGGATCTATTAAGTGTTAGTGTCGGTTTTACTATTGCTGAAACGAATATTCCATGGGGCGATGGGTTCTTAGGTGAAGTTGCGGCACGTGTTCGTCAAGAGGCTGAGTTACCTGTTGCTTCTGCATGGGGTTTTGCAAAAGCTGAGGTTGCAGAGCATGCGTTAGAAACACAACAGTTAGACCTAGTGATGATTGGTCGTGCAATGTTAGCGAATCCTCATTATCCGTATGCTTTAGCACAGCAATTAAATGTTGATCAACCATCATGGGTGTTACCAGCACCTTATGCACATTGGTTAGAGCGTTACGCCATTTAGTGTTTCATCATGCCAAATGTAAGTCATTTGGCATGATTTTATTTTTAAATTGTCTTTTTTACTACGTTGATTAACTCTTCTCTGAGCCAAATATGTGCAAGATCTCTATGAGATCGTTCATGCCATGCAATAATTTTACTAAATCCTGCAATCGAAAGCGGAGGTTCAATCGTGGTAAAGTCGGGCATACATTTGATCAGACGATAAGGAACAACAGCCATTAAATCTGTCTTGGCTAAAACTTCAGGCAGTGCTAAAAAACCTTGTATAGAAAGCATAACATTACGCTTCAAATGTAAGGCAGATAGGCTTGCATCAGTAATACCGACAAAAGATCCTCCATCATGTGAAACCAACGCATAATCCATGGCACAAAACTCATCTAAGCTAATGTGAGTTCGATGTGCAAACGCATGACTTTTATGAACAGCACATACATAATCATCATCAAATAAATCATGTGTATATAAATTAGCATGAGCTTTATCTTTAGAAATGAGTGCAAAATCAACAGTGCCTTCTTCAAGCAAAGTATAAATTTGATCTGATTTTGCAGAAAAAATAGCAATTTTTATTTTTGGCGCTTTTTTTCTTAATTCTATAATATATGGAATTAAAATGGTTTTTAATGCGTAATCTGTGGCAACTACTTTAATTTCCATTTCAGCATTGGATGCATCAAATCCTGTGGGTTGCATGAGTATATCAATATCACACAATATTTTTTTTATAGGCAAAGCGAGAGATTGTGCTCGAATGGTGGGTTTCATACCACGTTGATTACGGATAAATAAAGGGTCATCAAAGCATTCACGTAATCTAGTGAGCATACTGCTCACAGCAGGTTGAGTTAAAGACAGCCGTTGAGCGGCTTTTGTAACACTTCGCTCATCTAATAATGCATCTAATGTTTTTAAAAGATTAAGATCTAAGTGTCTAAGGTCATTGCTCATAGTTGATTTATTTCAATATTATGCTTAAAAACTGGCACATCCCTTATTTAAGGAATTTACATTTTTATGCGTGAGAATATCAGCATTTAAAATGCCAAGGTATCGTAGACTTTGGCATTTTAAAAGGCGTGAAATTTTACTTTAAACTACCTGTGAGAAATTGTTGTAAACGTTCACTTTTAGGATGGTCCAAAATATCTTGTGGATGACCTTGTTCTTCAATTTTGCCTTGATGAAGAAAAATAACACGGTTAGATACATGCCGAGCAAAGCCCATTTCATGTGTCACCACAATCATGGTTCTGCCTTCTTCAGCTAAACCTTGCATGACTTTAAGAACCTCGCCAACGAGTTCGGGGTCTAATGCACTCGTCGGTTCATCAAAGAGCATCACTTCAGGTTCCATGGCTAATGCACGTGCGATGGCTACACGTTGCTGTTGTCCACCTGATAAAAACGCAGGGTATTTACCTTCAACACTTTCAGGTAATCCAACTTTTCTTAGGTATTTACGTGCGCGTTCTTCTGCATCTTTACGCTTGACACCCAAAACGTGCATAGGGCCTTCAATCACATTGTCTAAAACGGTCATATGTGACCATAGATTAAAATGTTGAAAAACCATCATCAATTGAGTACGCATTTTTTGTAATTGTTTGGGGTCTGTTGCTTTTAAATTATTATTTTTGTCAAAAACAGTTTTTAGCTTTTCACCATTGAGTTTAATGGAGCCATTACTTGGTTGTTCTAGAAAATTAATACAGCGCAATAATGTACTTTTTCCAGAGCCCGATGAGCCGATGATACTAATGACATCACCTGCTTTGGCATCAAGAGAAATGCCTTTAAGCACTTCATGATCACCAAAGGTTTTATATAAATCACGAACCACTAGTTTAATTGAATCTGTCATCGATGTTGCTCCTAATGATCCGATGGTTTTAAAAAGGCCAACCAACGTTTTTCTAACGTTCTAAATATTGCAATTAATGTAAATGCTAGACACGCATACAGTACGGCAGCGATCCCAAAGGCATTAAATGTTGCATATGTTGCAGAATTGACATCTCGAGCAATTTTTAGAAGATCTGGCACGGTGGCAGTAAAGGCAATGGTCGTTGCGTGTAGCATTAAAATGACTTCATTACCGTAAAAAGGTAATGCACGGCGTAGCATAGATGGAATAATAATACGTGTATATTTTTTCCAAGGAGACATACCAAATGCTTGTGCTGCTTCTATTTCGCCATATGGAATTGAGCGAATTGCGCCTGCAAAAATTTCAGTGGTGTAGGCACTGGTATTTAATGCAAAGGCTAAAACTGTACATTTTAAACCATCTCTAAAAAATTCATCGAGCAATTCATGGTCATGAATAAAGTCAAAACTATAAATTCCTGAGTAGATAATTAACAGTTGTACGTAAAGTGGTGTACCACGGAAAATATAAGTAAAAAACCAAACAGGACGACTAAGCAATGGATGATTTGAAACACGAGCAATCGACAATGGTACAGCAAGTGCAAAACCGATAACAATTGACAAAACCAGCAACCAAGATGTCATGGCAAGGCCTGTCATTTGCATACCATCGGTCCAAAGGTAAGACTTCCAGTATTCTTGAATAATTTCAATCATAGTTGACCCTTTCTCACTCCAGCAGAATAGCGACGTTCAAGCCACATTAAAATGAGGTTGGACACTGTAGTGATTGCAAGATAGATCACTGCTGCAACAACACTAAAATAAAATACTTGCATTGTACTTCGTCCAGCATCTTGGCTAATTTTTACAATATCGGTTAAGCCAATAAGAGAGACTAAAGCAGTTGCTTTGATTAAAACTTGCCAATTATTACCAATCCCAGGCAATGCAAAACGCATCATTTGAGGAAATAAAACACGTCTAAAGACTTGAAATGGGGTCATACCATAGGCAAAGCCTGCTTCAATTTGTCCTTTTGGAACAGATTGAAATGCACCCCGAAACGTTTCTGTAAAATAAGCACCGTAAATAAATGCAAGGGTAATGACACCTGCTGCAAATGGGTCAATATCAATTTGGTCCATGTGCAAAGGTTCAGTGATGGCATTTAGCCCCATTTGTAGACTGTAAAACAGAAGAAGCATGATCAAAAGATCAGGGACACTACGAATGAGCGTGGTATAGACCACTGCGACCGCGCGAACAAATTTAATGCGAGAAAGTTTGCAGACTGCACCGATTAAGCCAATAACAATAGAAAGTATGAGCGAAAACAGTGCGAGCTGTATGGTCATCCATGTGCCACTGAGTAGTGCTGAACCATAACCAGACAAAAACATACTCATCTTCTCCGAGTGAAACGATAAATCTGATATTGATGAGAATAATACGTAAGAGAAGTGTCAGCTCAAGGCTGACACTTTGTATTGAAATTAATAGATACTAAAAGGGAAGTATTTTGTTTCTAGTTTTTTGTATGTACCATCTGCAATAATTGCAGCTAATGCTTTGTTGATATTTTCACGTAAATCATTGTCTTCTTTACGCAGACCAACCGCAGCACCTACACCCAATGTTTTTGCATCAACCACATTATTTCCAGCAAATGCAAATCCTTTCCCTTTTGGTGATTTTAAGAAGCCTGCATCTACCATCAGTGCATCTTGCAATGACGCATCTAAACGACCTGACATTAAATCTTGATACAGTACGTCTTGATTTTGGTAAGAAACTACTCTTACGCCTTGGGTTGCCCAATATGCTTTAGCATAACTTTCTTGCATTGTACCTTGTTGTACACCTACACGTTTGCCTTTTAGTGATGCAGGAGTTGGTTGCAATGGAGAACCAACTTTTGCAATCATACGTGTTGGCGTATTGTAGATTTTGTTACTAAAAGCAATTTGTTTTGAGCGTTCTTCAGTAATGGTCATTGATGATAAAATACCGTCAAACTTTTTTGCTTTTAATGCAGGAATCAGACCGTCAAATGAGTTTTCTACCCAAACGCATTTTGCTTTAAGGTGAGCACAAATTGCATTACCTAAATCAACGTCAAAGCCTGTGAGTTTATTATCAGGGGTTTTATACTCAAACGGAGCATATGACGATTCAGTACCAAAGCGAATGACTGACCAGTCTTTTGCTTGTAAATGTGTTGTAAATGTCGCAAGCATTACTGTTGTTGAGACAAGTATTTTCTTTTTCCAGTTTTTCATGCGGAAGCTTCCTAAAAATAAATTCATTGAACAGTAAAGTTTGTGAAACTTACTTCTCACTGCTTGGTAGTTGACAAGCAAGTTTTATACCATAGCAAAATAACTATAGTTAAACGTTACAAATAACAGCTAGGACGGTGACAACCTAGAGCATTATACAAACGACAGTGTTTATATGCAGTGAGATTTTACAGATTTATTTGGCTGAATTGGTAATTTGTTTCAAAAATCCATAAATTTATGATCAAATTGATCGTATTTTGATACAAAGCTATGAACAATAAGACATTAATTCATGTTGACCATGCATTGATTGAAAACAGCACCTACAAATAATCTATTGAGTATGATGAATCAGGTGGTTATTTATGTGTTCTTAAAGGATTGAATATTTGAAATCTTCGATCATTTAAGCTTGTCCAATCATGTGTTTATATCAAAAAATATGAATAAATATCTTTTGATGACGTATTTAGTGTAAGAAAATTTCATTTAAATGACTTAAAAAATCAGATCTTTAATTTTTTATAGGCAATAAACAACCCGAATTCTGTTTGAAAGGATTAAATTAAACTACTGTTTTATATATTTTTATCTAAAAATAAATGCTTTCGTTTGACAGCCTAATATAACCCGAATCCTGTTTAAGCCGAAGCACCGATGATTCGAATGTTCGGCTTATTCTTATGACAAACCTGATACGCACATAAAGATGCATAAATTCCTGCTAAATAGCCTTGAACACTTCTCGCCTTACTTGTCACTAAGTTGTATTTAGCTTTCAACAAACCAAACAATGTTTCAATCTTATTTCGTTGCT
>NZ_VTDM01000033.1 GCF_015627105.1 Acinetobacter baretiae
AATAAAAGCTTGGCCATTACTTTGTCTAAAATTAGAAAAGCAATCGCTAAACTTGGGCAAAGAAAATCCATCTGATTCTTTGACACACCATTTGATATAGAAATAAAAATGTATCATTCAAATCATGCGTCAGCTCACTTAAACATGATTTGAGTTGTATATTAATATAATGAGAAACTGTTATATCTTTAATATCCATCCATTTGGTGCACTTATATCACCAAACTGAATGCCGGTTAATTCATTATAAATTTTTCTGATCGTAGGGCCCACTTCCTCTTTACTATAAAATATATGCTGTTTTTCTAAGTAAGTAATGGAACCAATAGGAGTAATCACAGCCGCAGTTCCACATGCCCCTGCTTCTTGAAAACGATCGAGTTCTGAAACAAACACATCCTCCTCAAGTACCTTTAAATTTAATCTCTCTTGAGCAAGTTGTAAAATACTCAGTTTAGTAATACCAGGAAGTACAGAAGATGATTTTGGTGTAATAATTTCATTATTATAAGAAATACCAAAAAAGTTTGCAGAACCAACTTCCTCAATTTTACTATGTGTAAGAGGATCTAGATAAATACAATCTGCAAATCCATTAGCTTTTGCAATATTTCCTGGCATTAAACTAGCTGCATAATTTCCCCCTACTTTCGCAGCGCCAGTCCCATTAGGTGCTGCTCTATCAAAATCTGAGATGATAAAATCAGAAGGCTTCATGCCATTTTTAAAATAATTTCCGACAGGAATACAAAAAACTGAGAAAATATATTCTGGAGCAGGTCTTACACCAATATTATCGCCAACACCGATAATATAAGGTCTTAAATACAGAGCACCATTGGAACCATAAGGTGGAATAAAATGTTCATTTGCTTTGATAACATCTATACATGCTTGAATAAAAAATTCTTCTGTAACAGAGGGCATCAATAATCGATTACAACTATGTTGCATGCGACGAGCATTCATGTTGGGTCTAAATAAATTAATAGAACCATCTTTACAACGATAAGCTTTTAGCCCCTCGAAACATTGCTGTCCATAATGAAGAGCTGTCGAACCTTCACTAATTTTTAGTGAGTTATCTCGTGTTAATATACCTTCTTGCCATTCACCATCTTTCCATACAGATATAAATCTAAAATCTGTTTTAATATAGTCAAACGCTAAATTTTTCCAGTCGATATTAGGGTAACTCATGTATTTTCTCTACTTTAAATGATTTATACTACTAATGATAATTTTGGTCTAAAAATTGCTTATATATTCAACATATCATATTTTATCTGTCCTACTATGCTTTCAAATTACAGAACCTTCCAAGAT
Source organism: Acinetobacter baretiae (assembly GCF_015627105.1). GTDB lineage: Bacteria > Pseudomonadota > Gammaproteobacteria > Pseudomonadales > Moraxellaceae > Acinetobacter > Acinetobacter baretiae. The sequence continues at coordinate 1,327 of NZ_VTDM01000033.1, forward strand.
ATTTACCAACAATCAGATGTATTAAAAGATCTTCATCAAACATATAAACAAATTGAAGCGACCGATTATGCAGGTTCAATCTATTCGCAACGTTACGATAACCAAATTTCAATACATATTGAATCTTGTAATTCCTCTATGCTTCAGTCAGGAGTCATGCCTTTAAATGAAGTTTGTTTAGGATTTATGTTAGAACAACATCAACCTTGTATGATTAATGGTCTTCATATTGAGCCTAAGCAAGTTATTTTATTTTCTCCGAATGCCAATTTTGATACACGCTTTAATGGTTTGACTACGTTTATGTTAGTTTCGTTTCCCTCTAATTTATTTAAAGAAGAATTAGAAAATAACCACTTAAAAACTATCAAGAATATTTCATTAGAATCAATCAGCCCATTATTACTCACATCACTGTATAGTGAATTTAATCATGATTCATTAGATATATTTAGTAATTCAATTTTATTAAACGAAATCATTTTTAAGATCAAGTTTCAACTTAGTCATATTGAAATCATGAGAAAAAATTATCGAAATCAACATGATGTATACTGTAAATTCAAACATTGGTTATTCACTAATATAAACAAAAAAATATGTATAAAATCGGCATCCTATGACATAGGTGTATCTCGAAGAAACTTAGAGTTTTGTTGTAAAGCCATCACTGGACTAAGCCCTCAAAAATATATTTATATCGTTAGATTAAATGCCATCAGAAAAATTTTAAAAAGTGGTTCTAATCAAAAAATTACAGAAATCGCATATGATTGGAGTTTTGATCATTTAGGAAGATTCTCCCATGATTATAAAAACCTTTTTGGAGAACTTCCATCTAAAACTATAAGGCATGTATAATCTTATTCACCATAGTACAAAGATGGTTTATGCCAAACTAAAAGCATACCGCCCATAAAAATAGTACTCACCGCAGACCACATAACTTGTACAGTAGAAAACTGAAATAATGCGCAAAACATAACTAGTCCATCTATCATCAACTGACTGGTACCAACATTGATTCCATATTTTTTATTTAAATAGATCGTCAATATTCCTGTTCCACCTATACCAAAACTATGCCTAGTAAGTGCCAATGCCCCCATGCCAATTAAGGTTCCCCCCATAAAAGCACCAAAGAAATAAGAATGAATATCTATGGTAAAAATATGAGGAGCAAAGCTTAATGTCAATGAGATACAAATGCTTGTCACAATCGACTTCATCATAAATTGAAAGCCTATTGCAAAGTACGACATAATAAAAAATGGTAAGTTAACCAGTGAAAAGATCAGCCCTACGCCCAAATTAGAATGATAAGATAAAAGTAAAGCAATACCAGCAACCCCACCAGTGATAATGTTAGATACTTTTAATATTGAAATACCTATGACAATAAACAAAATGCCGATAATAAAAGCATAGATATCTTCAAAAACAGAATGCTTTACTTTTTTCATATCAATTTTTTCTACTAAAATAATGAAATAGAGAAGAGTAAACTTAAATTTTACTGATAAATTTAAGTAACTGATGATTAAACGCTTCATGTTCTTCTAAAAAAGGGCAATGACCACTATTTTCAAAAATTACCAATTCAGACTGATTGATATGCTCTAAAAAATATTCTCCAGCTTCTACTGGTACTAACTTAGAATCACGCCCAAAACACAGTAGCGTTGGAAATGTAAAATTGGCTATTTTATTTCTATAATCTCTAGTTGTTTGATCAAACAATATGGTTCCTGCTGTTGCTGGATTTACCTTTAATAGCTCTAATTTCATCCAAGATTGGCTATTTTCGTCTAATGAATCTTTAAACATGAGTGGTAAGAAATCATCAATCAGATGTTCATGATCAGTTTGAATCATTTCCATAAGATGAATAAGCGTTGGAAAGTCAGCAAAACCATATGGCCAATCATCCCATTTAAAATTAGAAGCTGACTCATCAATAATCGCTGTAGCTTTTATATTATGAGATCCAAATTGTTCAATATAATCCCATATTACAAAAGCACCCATGGACCAACCTACAAACACAATCTCTTCTAATTTGAGTTGATCAATAATCGCTTTAACGTCAGCTGCATATTGACTTACAGTATGGCCGTGGTTTGTATTTTCAGATAATCCATGGCCCCTAAAATCAATTGCAATTACTCTATGATATTTTGATAATTCATCAATTTGTTTTTGAAAAAACATGGAGCTCATCCAAACACCATGTAAAAAAATGATAGGAGCTCCTATACCTTTATCTATATAATTGAATTTTATGTTATTGACTAACATTGTTGGCATATTTAACGTCCCTAATTAAGCTTTTCATGTATTAACGTTAAATTTAATTTTTATATAAAAATATCCATTTTGCGTAAATTTTCTATTTCATTAAAAAATACATCATAGTCAAACCATTGAAAAAATATACAAGTAAAAATTACAGAATATGTATAGATAAGCCTTTAATTGAATTAATCATATGAATCATTAAAAGATTTTACTGTAAGTTGAAAGACAATTAATCTGTAAATCAACACTCAAAAATCGAAATACTCCAATAAAGCCCATTCAGGACTCTTATGCACAACATAATCGATTTGATTGTTTATGATAAGAAGATATTATTCTTAATACCTTTTTAAAAGCTTGTTAAAAACAAGCAGTTTTATAATTTTTTTATTTAACTCCGTTAATAAATGTTACATCATTAAAGTAATATTTTTTTTTGTCATATAATCGCGCAAACCCAATTAAAATAGTAAAATAATAGGAAAAATCATGAGTATAGTTGTAGAAACATCTCCAAAGAAAAGAATTTCTTGGGCAAGTATCTTTGCTGGAACATTAATTGTTTTAGCAATGTCTTTTTTACTTTCTATTTTAGGAATCGCACTTGGCTTTTCAATGCTAGATCCTTTATCAAATACAGATATAGGTAATGGATCAGGTACTACGCTTGGTATTTGGACAGGTATTTCATTACTGCTAAGTTTAGCTGTAGGAAGTTTCTTTTCTGGAAAAATTGCAGGTATTCATGGCAGTATTCATGGGTTTTTAGTATGGTGCTTGGCTCTAATTTTTGGACTTTTTATTAGCATCTCTACATTAACAAGTACGTTGAATATAACAGGAAATATAGTTGGATCTGTTACGTCAGCAACAGGAAATATCGCATCAGCATTAGGACAAAATACAGTACAAGTATTTCAAAACATTAATCTTGATGACGTTTTACCAGATTCTTCTAAGTTACTTGATAATAGTAATAGAAATGTAGTTTCTGCCCTTGAAAAAAGCGGAATACCTGAATTACAACCGACCTATTTAAATCGTCAACTAGATTGGGCGAAGGATAAAATACAATCTTCTATTAAAGACATAGCGATTCATCCACAAAAAAGTGATGAAATTGTTAACGATTTAACAAACGCTTTAAAAACTCGTCTTCAATCAATTAATAACTCTATTAGTAAAGATGAAATAAAAACAGCTCTGACTAAAAATAGCAACATGACCAGTAAAGAAGCAGATCAAGCAGTTGAAAACTTCCTACAGGAAAGAGATGTTGCGATCCAAAAACTTAATCAAGCATTTGAAAAAGCACAAATGGGTGTGAATGATGCTAAAGTTAAATATCAAACACTCAAACAAGAAGCTAGAGAAAAAGCTGCTATGGCAACTCAAGCAGCTGCTAAAGCAGCATTATGGGCATTTATTGGCTTATTCCTTGGTGCATTAGTTAGCATTATTGGTGGCAGATTTGGTGCTAAAAAAAGTGACTAAATGAGCGTTTTTTGAGTTGTTAAAAAAGAGCCTTTTTAATTAATAGGCTCTTTTTTTTACATAAAAAATATTAAAAGAAGCGATAATTAATAAAATAATTTACCACTCCATATTCTTATTAGGATTCACATCATACTGCTATTTTTTCATAAAGATCTGAAAGAATTAACTAATATAATTTTATTGCGTATTGATCCTTTTATTGAATTTGATTTAGCACTTTGGTAAATCAGCTTCAATAAACATCCCCATTGTTTATTTTGATGAAAGTGGGTTTAAATCACATGATATCGGCCTCATGGTTATTTTTAAAAGCATGTTATGGCTCTTTAATTTATTCAATTAAAGAGCCATAACATGCAATTGACTCACTGTATCAAAGTGAATTGCTTAGCATTGGGTTATTCGATTGCAAAATTAACTCAGGTATATTTCATTTTTGAGTAAAGCATTTCCTTATTATTAAATTGCTCTAGTACAGTATGATCATAATGGATAATGCAATATTCCATAAACGAGAAGATATACAGAAATTGTTGGAAAAGTATCATGATCAAATTTGATGGTTAACTCCGTATAATCTTGATTTAAATCCTATTGAAAAAACATTAGCATAGAGTAAGAAAAAGTGGGTTGACTAGCTATTTCAGGTATTTTTTCATGTTTGTATGCATGATTAGACTGGTTGACCACAGAACATCTTTCCTCAAGATTCTTAATGTTTTTCATTTTTATATTATGGTTACTTGTTTGGTTAATCAAATTTAATATAGATAAAATATTACTATATATTACAGTATCTTATAAATTTATATGATGCGTAAGTTACGCATCATATAAATTTTGATATAATCTCAAAAATACAGTATTTGTTTCACTATTCTATGAAAATTTATGAGTCTTACAGAAAATAAAGTACGCCAAGCTTCAGTGAAAAATAAAACCTATTTTTTATCTGATGATGAAGGATTAAGTCTAAAAATCGACCCTAATGGTAAAAAGTCTTGGTGTTATCGATATACTGACTTAATTTCAAAAAAGAGGCATAGAATTCAGCTCGGAAAATATCCAGATATTTCTCTAAAAAATGTACGCGTGTTAAGAGATACCTTTAAAGCAAACAATTTTTCTTTTGATCAAAATATTATAAATTTCAAAACATTTGGTGAGGTTTGTGAGGAGTGGCTACACTTCAAACGCCAGAATGCATTTAATGATTTGCCACGCTGTGGAGTCATTCAATTGACAGAACAATTTTTATTAAAAGAAATTTATCCAGATTTAAAAGAAATTTCTTTTCAAATGATTAAACGTTATGATCTTGTTTTAACGATAAAAAAAATTGAAGCCCGTAAAGTCAAAGAGCCTGTAAAAAAAGCCTGTAGTTATTTAAATCAAATTTATGATTATGCTGTTTCTATGGGCTATTGTGATTACAATTTAGCCCATGGGTTAAATAAAGTGACGACAAATAGTAAAATTAAAAAAAATTATCCTTATTTAAAATCAGAACATCTACCTGATTTTATGCATAGATTGCAAGAGCTTAAGACTCATCCCATCATAAAAAAAGCGTTACTGTTTAAACTGTATACTGGTGTTAGAGGAGCTGAGTTATTACTGTCTGAGCCAGATCATTTTGATTTTATTAATAATATTTGGAGAATACCTGCATTACATATTAAGCAATTTAGACGTAAAGTCATCTTAGGTTACGACCTACCAGATTTTTTAGTTCCTCTTTCTACTCAAGCTATAAAACTTTTAAAGGAAATCATGCAGTGGTCAATTGGAGAGAAATATGTTTTTTCTAGTCCTAGACACGCTCATCAACCAATTCATTTTAATACGCTAAATACAGCTATACGCAAAATGGGATATAAAAAAAATGAATTGTCATCCCATGGACTACGTTCAACATTTAGTACAATATTAAATGAATCTGGTTTATTTCAAGACCGTTGGATCGAAACACAATTATCTCATGCTGATAAAAATAAAACGAGGGCAAGTTATAACCATGCAGAATACCTTCCCCAAAGGGCTGAAATGATGCAATGGTGGGCAAACTATGTTGACAATGCCATACTAAAATAAACTCTCTTTGCATTACATAGTGTAGCAAGTTGCTACACTATATCTTTATTTTAAGAGATCTAATAAAATATGTTCAAGCTGCTCTAATTTTACCTCATCTATTTTTTCAACGTTGAGATTAACCTTTAAATTTTTCTGACTAACGGTAATTTCTCCAAATACACGGCCATCGTGTACTATTTTACGAATAGACGGTTTTATATCATTTAAGGGGTTGTTATCAACAATTAAACGCTTGGCATATGAAATCAGCTTCATTTGTTCAATTTTTTTATCTTTTAATTTTTTCCAAGCATGATCTAAAGCAATGATCGATTGTTCAGATTGGTTATAATCTGCAAGATATTTTTTTATTGCAGTTGCTACTGTTCTACCAATGAGAGAGGGTTGAGCATCGAGATCTTTGTGAAAACGATGAGGGATTTTTTCAAAAGATAAATATTTATACATATCTTCTCTATTCATACCTAAAGATTTTGATAATTTTGTTTTATTCTTTTTGATCGTTTCATCAAGAGCTCTTAAGCCAACAAAAATTTCATAATCTGTTAAATCTTCCCTTTTTAAATTTTCAGCCAACGTCAACAATGCAGCATCATGATCTGAAACATCAAGGACCAAAACTTCAATGGTTGATTTTCCTATGAGTTGATGTGCTTTTAATCTACGCTCACCTGCAATCAGTTCATAACCATGTGCGGTATAACGCACTGAAATTGGTTGAAGTAATCCAATTTCTGCGATTGAGTCTGCTAAACCTTGCAGTTCATCGTCATGAAATATTTTACGTGGTTGATTTGGACTAGTTTTGATGTCTGATATTTTAATATTACGACGTATTTCTTTAGAGTGTGTAAATTGTTCTTTTTGTGTATGTTGATGTTTTTGCGTATTTTGCTGTAGTCGTCTGGCTAATTCTGCTTTTGTACTCATGTATATGGCCTTAGATTTTATGGATGATTTCTTTTGCTAAACTTTGAAATGCAAGACGTACTTTGGATTTACTATCAAAATCTAATAGGGATTGTTGAAAAATAGCAGCTTGATTTACTTTTGTACTGAGTGGAATTGTCGTGGTAAATAATTGTCCAATACTATGCTCTGCTTCACTTTGAATGAGTTTACAAACATTTTGACGTTGATCATGTTTAATTAGTAACGTGCCTAGTAATTTCAAATGAGCATTAATACGATGCATTTTATTAATGTGATGAATTAAATCTGTTACACCATACAAACCATATTGTGACCCTGATTCAATTGGAATAATAACATCTGTTGCAATAGATAATGCATTGCTGGTCAATACTTTCAAACTCGGTGGACAATCAATTAAAATAAAATCATATAATCCATCAAGGGGTTCTAATTTGTATTTGAGTTCTTCATTGGGTCTTGGAGAGTTTTCTTTTAATTGATCTTCTGTTTTGCCTAAATTTAATGAACCATAGATTAATGATACATTTGTAAAGTTGGTATCTTCATCTAAAGCATCTATGAGCAAATTACTCTCACTCGCCAACAATTCTGCTGATGTTACAGCAACCTCTCCGGGATGTTTTTTTCCGATATGAAGACTTGCATTTGCTTGTGGATCTAAGTCAATTACTAATACTTTTTTACCTAATGCAACAAATTCTGCTGCTAAATGCACAACGGTTGTCGTTTTTCCACAACCACCTTTATGGTTAGCAACAGCAATGATTTTTGTTTGTATATTATCCATAACATTAGACCATCAATATAAATATAATAAAAGTGTAGCAACTTGCTACACTTTTCTATGTGCTCGAACAGTATTTCAGTGTAACAATTATTTATCTAAAGAATAAGTGATTCACGAAAGAATCGCCCGAAATTTTTTGTGATTCAATGGGTAAGCTATAATCAATCCTGTTAAAGCATACATCTGATTGTTATCACTCGCCTATATAACCGTAAATATTATAAAAAAATTTAAGCATCTATTCATTGAATATTCCCTCAAAGCCGTCAGTTTTATTACATTTTTTCAGTAACTCTGTAATAAAATTCTTATTAATTTTTATATGATACAAAATTTTAACCATTAATATTAAAACATCATACTTCTATATAAGAATCAAATTAGTGAAACTAAAATATTATTCAGTTAAAAGCTTTCGTCAAATGCTAAGAGTGCTATATGATTTGAATTGTAAATAGAAAAGAGTGTTTAAATACCAAAAAATATAAACAAATTAAAAAATTAAAAAATTAAAACAGACTTTATGATGAGGTTTAGATAAATTTGTAGTTCTTATCAATTCAAGTACACATCTGATCAGTAGTTATCTGAGCTCATTAATTAATATTTCAAGGAATAGCGACTATGTTAAAAGAGTATACCCCCCCTTTGGTTTGGGATGAAAAAACTCAAGGCATGAATAGCCCAACGTCTGGTTGTCGATATGACAAAGAGCTGTCACAAGGTGAACATCCTTTTCAGTTATACTCATTGGCAACGCCAAATGGTCAAAAAGTTACGATCATGTTTGAAGAGCTATTAGAACTCGGAATAAAAGATGCTGAATATGATGCATTTTTAATAAATATTGGTAAAGGTGAGCAATTTAGCTCAGGATTTGTCAAAATTAATCCGAATTCTAAAATTCCAGCATTAGTGGATCGTTCAAATCCATCAGAAATTATCAATATTTTTGAGTCAGGAAATATTTTACTTTATCTAGCAGAAAAATTTAAAAAATTCATTCCTATTGATCTAGCTAAGCGTACCATAATGATGAATTGGTTGTTTTGGTTACAAGGCTCAGCACCATATATTGGAGGTGGTTTTGGCCACTTTTATGTTTATGCCCCACAAAAGATAGAATATGCCATCGATAGATTTACATTGGAAACCAAAAGACAATTAGATTTGCTCGATAAACACCTAAGTGAAAATGAATTCATAGCTGGCGATAGTTATACCATAGCAGATATTGCTATTTGGCCTTGGTTTGGTAATTTAGTATTAGGAAACATATATAATGCAGTCAATTTTTTAAACACCGATCATTACAAAAATTTAAAACGATGGGCTCTCATGTTACAAGACCGACCTGCTATCAAGCGTGGAACAATTGTGAATAGATTAATTGGCAATGAATGGGAGGTTTTGCCTGAACGACATAGTGGTGAAGATATTGATACTGTACTATTAAAAAAACCATGATTCAGTCAATTCTTTAATCTTTTATAAATAAAGCTATAATCAGATTTATTATAAATATTAAACTTGATGTGAGAGATTGTATGAGTACAATCTCTTAATTTTTAAGATGATTTATCGATTGTTTGTATCATCATATCGTAAAAATAAGCTGTATCCGTTTACAAAGATAAGTTTAAGTGGCAGAAAATAAATGCTATATAAAGATTTCGTATGACTAAAAAATCATTAATATTGGATTTTAAATAAAAATTAGCTATAAAAAACCAAATTATTTATCATGAATCAATAATGTATTCGTGGCTCAAAATCGTTTGAAGTCCATTTATAGTATTTTGGATCTTAGTTTCTGTTAATGATGCAAATCCAAAGCGAATATGAAAAAAACTTTGTGGTTGGGATTGACCATAATAATAATCATCAACATAAAAGCCTAAATTATAAATTTCATTCTGCATATTTTGCGTTAATTTAAAATTAAATTTGACCCAAACGGCCATACCTCCTAAAGGAGGGATAATAGTTATTCGTTGTTTAAAGATTTTTTCAAATGTAGTAAGCGTAAAATCACGACGACAATGATAAATTTTTCTCATTTTTCGAATATGTCGTTTCATTTCACCTGTGTGCAATAATTCAGCAATTGCAAGCTCATTCATTCTATTTCCTTGTCTATCAATTAATAAAATATCTTGAGTGATTTTATTAATAATCTTTTGATTTCCAAAGACATAACCAAGCCGAATACTAGGTGCAAAAACTTTAGATAAAGAACCAATATGAATAACATATTCAGAATGGGGAAAGCTTGCTAGAGGTGGTAAAGGACGACTTTCATAATGAAATTCGTGGTCATAATCATCTTCAATAATATAAAAGTTAAACCTCTTTGACAATTCAAGTAACTTCAGTCTACGTTCCATTGACATCGTTACAGTCGTAGGATATTGGTGATGTGGTGTTGTGTACACTGCTGTTATGGCATGTTTTGATAAAATTTTTTCAAGATGTTCTGTGTCTAAGCCATTTTGATCTACCTTGATTTTGATAATCTTATAGTTGTTTGATTTAAAGGCCTCTAACGCAGGTGGATAAGTAAACTCTTCGATTGCCAAAACTAATTGGCGATGTGGTGTTAATTGTGCTAACACTCTAGAGCTCACAAAAATACCCATTTGGCTTCCACGTACTGTACAAATTTGAGCAGCTGAAGTATTTATAAAACGCTCCATAGACAACATTGTAGCGATTTCTTCTCTTAAATATACATCACCTTGAGGATCACTGTACCCTATTGAATTTTCTCACGTTATTTTAATGAGAGCATGGCGGTATGCTCGAGAAAATAATTCATAAGGCACTAAACTAAGATCTGGAAAACCATCATCAAATGAATCTATAGATAATGTTTCTTGAGAACTATTTAACACCAATGAATTGACGTTCACACTCGACTTTGTACCACTTTTACTTCGTTGTATATCTGGAAAATAATCTGATACGAAAGTGCCTTTTCGTAATTGAGTATTTAACCAACCTTGAGCTTCTAAATCTTCATATACTAGTTGAACAGTTTTACGGTTAATTTGAAGTTCCGTTGCTAAATAACGAGTACTTGGCAGTTTTTCTCCTTTTTTTAAACGTCCATTTAATATTTCAGAAATAATTTGATTGCTTAGTTTTAGAAAAATCGTTTTTTCTTGTCGTTCATCAATTCTCAGTCTGTAATTCCAAATTCTAGTCATATGTCTGGACCATCTAATATATAAAAACTGGATATTTAAATTCATCCAATATCAATTATTCTGAACTTTCTTGACAGCAAGTGCAAGTAAGGACATTGAATGAAAACAGCACATCAAAGTAAACAGCAGTTGATGCAAGATGCTCTACGTGACATGGATAAATTGATCCAAGTCAATCAGCTAACTGATCGACAAAAACTAGCATTGACTTGTCGAATTTTATTTGATCATGGACATGATTCGGGTTTGGCTGGACAAATCACTTGTCGTAGCCATCAGCCTAATATGTTTATTACTCAGCGTTTTGGTTTAGGGTTTGATGAAATCACAGCTGATAATTTATTGGAGGTAGATGAAGATCTTCAACCAATCAACCAACAAGCTATGGCAAACCCAGCCAATCGTTTTCATACCTGGATTTATAAAGAGCATCCTGAAGTCAACTGTATTATCCATACACATCCAACGCATATTGCTGCACTTTCTATGTTACGAGTACCGCTGATGATATCTCACATGGATACTTGTGCTTTATATGAAGATTGTTCATTTGTTGAAAAATGGCCTGGTGTACCTGTAGGTAATGAAGAAGGGGGTTTTATTTCAGCAGCTTTAGAGAATAAACGCGCAGTTTTACTCTCTCATCATGGGCAACTCGTTACAGGTAAAACCATTGAAGAAGCATGTAATTTAGCACTGTTAATTGAACGAGCAGCTAAACTTCAATTGATTGCTATGGCAGCAGGACAAATTCAGCAAATTCCACATGTATTGGCCAAAGAGGCACATGATTGGGTTTCTACAGATAAACGTAATAACGTGAATTTTAGTTACTATGCTCGTAAAGCGTTAAAAACACACTCAGATTGCATTAAATAAGAGGAAAATATGAATATTGAAGGGATTATTGCCTATCCAATTACACCATTTAACCAAGATGGTACTGCTGTAGACTATGATGCATTGACTCAAACTTTAGAAGCATTGATTCAACATCAATCTGCAGCAATTGCACCGTTAGGTAGCACTGGAGAAAGTGCTTATTTATCTTGGGATGAATGGGTTGGTGTTGCTAAAAAAAGTATTGATATTATTAGGAAACGTGTTCCTGTCATTATTGGCATTTCAGAATTAACAACAGCTATGGCCATTAAAAAAGCGCAAATGGCTCAAGCACTTGGTGCAGATGCAATAATGGTCATACCGATCTCTTATTGGAAGTTATCTGATCAGGAAATTTATGAGTATTATCAAGAGATTGCCACAGCAACATCTCTACCAATTATGGTTTACAATAACCCTGCAACAAGTGGTATAGATATGTCACCAGAACTTTTGGTTAAATTATTTCAAGAGATTGAAAATATTAAAATGGTAAAAGAAAGTAGTGGTGATATTCAACGTATGCATAGAATTCATGAACTTTCTCAAAAGACGTTACCTTTTTATAATGGTTGTAATCCTTTAGCATTAGAAGCTTTTTGCGCTGGTGCTAGTGGTTGGTGTACTGCGGCACCAAATATTTTATCAAAAAGACCTTACCACGTTTATCAATATATGAAAGATGGGAATGTTCAAGCCGCACGTGATGAGTTTTATTCACAACTACCATTATTACGTTTTATTGTTCAAAATGGATTACCAAAAATGATTAAAGCCGGTTTAAATCACTTAGGCTTTTCCGTTGGTACTCCACGACGCCCAATCAAACCAATCAATGAAGTTGAATTCGCTGAGTTAAAAGCATTGATGAAACATCCCAATTAAGAATATTTATATTTTAAGTAAAATCTACATTTACACTTTTATTTATTTTATGAGACATCAAATGCTTTTTTGATTTGATTGACTATTTTGCGAGTAAATATGCATTTACATTTTATTATTCACGAAGATTTTGAAGCACCAGGCGCTTATGAGATATGGGCGATTCAAAATCAATTTAAAGTCACGTATTCTCGAATGTATTTAGGTGATCAATTACCAAAATCGATCCACGACATTGATTTTTTAATTGTCATGGGTGGCCCACAAGATCCAAATACGACCACAGCAGAGTGTCCATATTTTGATGCTTTGGCTGAACAATATTTCATTAAGAAAGCAATTGATGCACATAAGGTTGTTTTAGGCATATGTTTAGGTTCTCAATTAATTGGTGAAGCTTTAGGTGCAAAATTTGAACATAGCCCTGAACGAGAAATAGGAAAATTTCCAATTTTTTTTACAGAATATGGTTCAAATCACCCTAAATTTGCACATTTTGGAAAAGTTTATGAAGTTGGTCATTGGCATAATGATATGCCTGGATTAACTAAACAAGCTAAAATTGTGGCATATAGCGAAGGTTGTCCACGACAAATTATCGAATATTCTCATTTGGTCTATGGCTTTCAATGTCATATGGAATTAAATTTAAATGTCGTTGAGTTACTTATTGAAAACTCTAAAACTGAGTTAAATCAAGCAAATTTATATAGGTTTGTCGATAGTCCTGAAAAATTACGTACCCATGACTATCAAGATATGAATCAAAAATTATTCTGTTTTCTCGATTTGCTCAAGTTAGACTATTTAGCAAATAAATCGTAATAGAATTACTTAACCACCTATTCTTTTAAGATGATTTTTATGCAGCAAAAGAGCCTGTTAAACAGGCTCTTTTTCAACCATTCGAAAAATTCACTGAGTTATTTTTTAGTAACATCCCGGCTACTAATCACGCTAAGAAATAAACCACTCCCAAATCAAGTAAAATTTTAGAGAATAATTTTTAGTTAATCTTAATCAATTTCAAAAAAATCATCTTATTGTTTATTTGAACAAAAATAAGTTTAAATCACATGATGATCACCAAACTCAATCTCGTAGTAACTCTATCAAAGCAATGCCATATTATAAAATGATACTTATGTAATATTCACTAAACTTTTAATTTTTTATACATAGATGCAAATATAACTATTGCTAATTCTATAAGAGCAAGTGTCAATAAACAGTATACGAGCGTTAATTTTCCGAAATGAACAAGCAGGAAACCACCAAGTACAGGAAATCCAAAAATCCCGATAAAGTAAATCATAACAAACCATGTCAAAGCAGCTTGTCTATATTCTGGAAGAGAACTATTTACAACCCAAGTTTGTATAAGTGGATATACTAAACCATATCCAACACCAACAAGAGCAGCTGCAATAATTTGATATTGGGCATAAAAATTCACCCCAAACATTGCAAATACACCTAGCGACATAATAAATAGTAAAGCCATCATTAGCTTAAATTCTTGAAAACGCTTTAAAAAAGGTGCCAAAACGACTCGCGATAAGACTGTTGCAATAGTATATACAATAAAAAACATGGATGGATTTGCAGCAGTTCCTTCAACCAAAGATGTCTGAAAAATCATTAATCCTGAGAACACACTAGCACCCAATCCCACCATAATAATGGGGAATATTGCAGAAGATTTAGCGATGACAGGAAAATATCTAATCCATGTACGAATATTTTTATTTTTAGAAATAATTGGTTCTTTTTGGGCAAAAGAATATAAAAATATTGATGCGACTAAACTTATAACGAAAACAACAGCAAACGTATTTTCAATTGATATACCATAAGATTTAACTGCTGCATTGATGATAACTGGGCCAAGTCCTATGCCAGCCATCTGCACCGCTCCAAAGCGAGTAAACCAAAAGCTTCTATTTTCATCTGAAACTCTTTCAGATAAAGACATAGGTGCTCCTACGTAAAACATTCCCCAACCAAGACCAATAAAAAAACCTGCAAATTTACTAAATAAAAAAACATGATCATTTTTTATACTTAAAATTAAAAAGCCTAAGGCAATTGCAATACAGGCAAAAGAGATTAATTTTGCTGCGTCTATACGGCCTGAAAACCAACCTACAATAGGCACACCAGCAAAAGTTCCTATCATGGCACTGGCTAAAACTAATCCGGCTTGAATTTCATCGCCACCATGGATTTTAATATAATCTGTAAATAAAAAAGTTGCACCATAACCGATCGCAGCAAATAGTGTCCCTAAAAATAGATATGTAGCAGAAGTAAAAGTAATATTTTTCATTTTAAGCGCATTTATTAGAAAATAATTTATTTATAAGTCATATACAGTATTACATTTCAATTAAAAAAAAAATAATTTAATCAATCTAATTTTTGAACTAATCATTCTTAATTTCAAAATCTGCCATCGAATTTGATGGTCATTGTAGGTGTTAAGTGTATATATTCACTTTAGTACGCTTATACTTTATAAAGCTAAAGTAACCCGAATCCTGTTTAAGCCGAAGCACCAATTATTCGAATGTTCGGCTTATTCTTATGACAAACCTGATAAGCACATAAAGAGGCATAAATTCCAGATAAATAGCCTTGAATACTTCTCGCTTTACTTGTCACTAAGTTGTATTGGCCTTTCAATAAACTAAACAATGTTTCAATCTTATTTCGTTGCTTCAAGTAG
>NZ_VTDM01000034.1 GCF_015627105.1 Acinetobacter baretiae
TCATAGTTGCTTATGGCAACCAATCAGACTCACTAAAATCACTAGCAAATTAATATTCGCTCTCAAATAAATCTTCGAGTAAATTTCTACTAGTCATTTCAATGATATGTATTTCATATCAGTGATAACTCAGTAAAAATCCACACAAGTTGTTCTTCAATTCTATTAATGATCTTCTAACTGATTCGTCATCAGTAAGTCCCAAATACTTGTTTTACGTTGTGCTTTAAGCACTTCACTCAACTCATATTGCGTTGGAATGATGTGCATTATAGGTGAATATTTTTATTACGCAAGCGTATTTATTATTTTTTTCATTGAACGTATTTTTTTTATACTATAAAACGCATTAAATTAATTTAAGTTATTGTTTTTTATTAAAATATAAAACAATAACTTTTTTATTTAATTTGGTTTATTTTTTTGAATAGTCATTTTTTCTATTATTATCGGCTGTACAGGCAAATTTTGTTGCATACCATATACAGTTGTTTTGACATGAGAGATTTGATCGACAATTTGCATTCCTTGAATGACCTTACCAAATACAGCATACCCATCATTGTAAGGTGTTTGATCAAGGCTCGTATTGTTTTGTGTATTGATAAAAAATTGTGCTGTGGCTGAGTTTGGATTGCTCGTTCTTGCCATAGCAATACTGCCTCTTATATTTTTCAGACCATTAGACGCTTCATTTTTGATGGGCTGATCTGTTTCTTTTTGTTGTAAGTTTTGATCAAAACCACCTGCTTGTATCATAAAATCTGGAATGACTCGATGAAATAGAGTTCCATTATAATGTTCTTTTTTAACATATTTTAAAAAGTTTTTTGTTGTAATTGGTGCCTGTTGATCATACAGTTCTATACTAATTTTCCCTAAATTTGTTTCTATATTGACATAGGTATCTGCAAAAGTAGCCGTATTCATTAACAATCCTGCAAGTACAATATATTTTTTCATGTTGTTCATCTGTAGTCTGTCGATTTCTTTATTTTACGCAACTTTTAAGATGATGCGTTATTTTTTGTGTTTGAGCTGATGCTTATGATGTTTTGTATGAGATCCATATGGTATGTTTTGCTTTAAATATTTAATTTAATGATATGGAATTACCTATGAAATCACGTGCTGCTGTGGCTTTTGGGCCTGGACAACCGCTAAAAATTGTAGAAGTGGATGTTGCACCTCCTCAAAAGGGTGAAGTGTTAATTCAAATTACTCACACGGGTGTATGTCATACTGATGCATTTACTTTATCAGGCGATGATCCAGAAGGTGTTTTTCCTGCTATTTTGGGGCATGAAGGTGCTGGTATCGTGGTACAAGTTGGAGAAGGTGTCACGAGTGTTGAGGTGGGTGATCATGTCATTCCTTTATATACAGCTGAATGTAAAACATGCTTATTTTGCTTATCTGGAAAAACAAATTTATGTACTGCTGTACGGGCAACACAAGGTAAAGGTGTAATGCCCAATGGGA
This sequence comes from Acinetobacter baretiae, assembly GCF_015627105.1. Lineage (GTDB taxonomy): Bacteria > Pseudomonadota > Gammaproteobacteria > Pseudomonadales > Moraxellaceae > Acinetobacter > Acinetobacter baretiae. The sequence goes on from NZ_VTDM01000034.1 coordinate 1,483, forward strand.
CCACGCGTTTTTCTTACGAAGGGGAGCCAATCTATCATTATATGGGATGTTCAACGTTTAGTGAGTACACTGTAGTTGCTGAAGTGTCTTTGGCTAAAATTAACCCTGAGGCAAATCCTGAACAAGTGTGTTTATTAGGCTGTGGCGTAACTACAGGTCTTGGGGCTGTACACAATACAGCGAAAGTACAAGAAGGGGATAGTGTTGCGGTTTTTGGTTTAGGTGGAATTGGTCTTGCAGTTGTTCAAGGTGCAAAACAGGCTAAAGCAGGAAAAATTATTGCCGTAGATACAAATCCTGAAAAATTTAAATTGGCACAAGAGTTTGGTGCCACAGATTGTTTAAATCCAAAATCGTTTGATCGCCCGATTCAAGAGATTATTGTGGAAATGACAGGGTGGGGCGTCGACCATTCATTTGAATGCATTGGTAATGTAAACGTGATGCGTTCAGCACTTGAATGTGCTCATCGTGGCTGGGGACAATCTGTGATTATTGGTGTTGCTGGCGCTGGACAAGAAATTTCAACACGTCCGTTTCAGCTGGTCACTGGACGTTCTTGGAAAGGCAGTGCTTTTGGTGGAGTCAAAGGACGTTCTCAATTGCCTAAAATGGTAGAAGACGCCATGCAAGGTAAAATTAATTTAGAACCTTTTGTCACACACACGATGCCTTTAGAAAAAATCAATGAAGCATTTGATTTAATGCATGATGGTGCATCGATTCGTAGTGTCATTCATTATTAATCGTTATGTCGTGTTGGATGTTTAACCTTAAAGCACACGATCGTTCATTAAAAGTTGTATTTTATCGTCATTAGAAAAGATTTGGAGTAAGAACATTATGCATCTGCATATTTTGGGTATTTGTGGCACATTTATGGGGTCTTTAGCATTGTTGGCAAGAGACCTTGGCCACAAGGTCACTGGTTCTGATCTGAATGTCTATCCACCGATGTCAACACAGCTAGAACGTGCAGGCATTGAATTAATGCAAGGTTACGATCGGGAGCACTTAAAGCCTCACCCAGATGTCGTGATTGTCGGTAATGCCATGAAACGTGGGATTGATGCAATTGAATACATGTTAGATGTAGGATTGCCTTATATTTCAGGACCACAATTTTTAGCAGATCATATTTTACAAGGCAAACACGTACTTGGTGTAGCAGGTACACATGGTAAAACAACCACAACAACGATGTTGGCTTGGGTTTTAGAACAAGCAGGCTTGAACCCAGGCTTTTTAATTGGTGGTGTACCTCTTGGTTTTAAAGAAAGTGCTCGCTTAGGGGGTGGGCAATATTTTGTGGTAGAGGCCGATGAATATGACTCAGCATTTTTTGATAAACGTTCTAAATTTGTCCATTACCACCCTAAGACTGCAATTTTAAATAACCTAGAATTTGACCATGCTGATATTTTTGATGATCTTGCGGCGATTCAAAAACAATTTCATCATTTAGTACGCACTATTCCAAGCCAAGGGAAAATCATTGCTCCTATTACAGAACATCATATTGATGAGGTTTTAGCTCAGGGCTGTTGGACACCTGTACAACGTACAGCCTTACATAAAGATCATACTGTTTATTTATCTGCTGAATTAATATCTGCTGATGGCCAGCATTTTGAAGTTTTTGAATATGGCGAAAAGGTTTCAGAGGTTAAATGGAACATGACCGGACAGCATAGCGTTGCAAATGCTTTAGCAACGATTGCTGCAGCTGTACATGTTGGTATCTCTATTACCGATGCATGTACTGCATTATCATGTTTTGGTGGTGTAAAACGGCGTATGGAACTTTTGAGTACTGTACGTGGAATAGAAGTGTATGATGATTTTGCACATCACCCAACAGCCATTGAAACCACTTTAGATGGCGCAAGAAAACGTTTAGGCGATCGTAGATTATGGGCGATTATTGAACCTCGATCAAATACCATGCGAATGGGAAGCCATAAAACAAATTTAACCTATTCTACACGCCAAGCAAATGAAGTGATTTGGTACCAACCTGAAGGTTTGGATTGGGACTTGCATGATGTGGTTGATGCAGCCACAAATCATGCTCAAGTGTGTTGCTCTCTCACTCAAATCGTTGATTACGTATGTCAAAATGCACAGGTGGGTGATGCAATAGTTGTGATGTCTAATGGTGGATTTGGAGGTTTACATGATCAGTTACTTCGTGCTTTAGCAGATTAATATTGATTTTTGAAATGGCTTCTGTCATCATAATTTGCATTGGATAGTATTTATCCAAACAAAATTCGTTTGACAAGGGGAGTAGCCTCCTCCAAGCCTAGGTGTTACACATGGGCGTCAGGTATCGTCATTACGCTTTGCTTGCAAAGTCGGTACCTGAGCATTGCGGTATTTTTCTGTAATGTAGGCAAGACCTTGATCATGTTGTTACAGAAGATTCAATTATCATCTGGCAACTGGTCAAGGTTTTTTTATGACCAATGCTAGATGGGGAGATCATATGGACTCTATCGGCAATATTTGGCTGTACGTGGTATTTTTCGGCATTGTAACTGTTATGTTACTTGTTGATTTTTTAGGATTCAAACAAAAAGAACACGTAGAAGGTAGTCAAGAACCTGTACCTCTAAAACAAGCTGCTTATTGGAGCATCGCTTGGGTAAGTGTTGCCATGTTATTTGCAGGTGGTTTGTGGGTATATTTAAAACAAACCATGGGCGTAGAAATTGCTAATCAAAAAACATTGGAATACGTCACAGGATATTTATTAGAAAAATCATTGGCCATTGATAATGTCTTTGTTTGGCTTATGATTTTTTCAGCTTTTGCAATTCCACCTGCGTTGCAACGCCGTGTGTTGTTATATGGTGTACTTGGTGCAATTATTCTCAGAACGATCTTTATCTTCTTAGGTGCATGGTTGATTCAAGAATTTTCGTGGATTTTATATATCTTTGGTGCGTTCTTAATCTATACAGGCTTTAAATTTTTAAAAGGCCAAGATGATGATCCAAATATTGAAGATATGGCACTATTGAAATGGTTACGTAAACATGTACCCATTACACCAACATTAAAAGGCTCTTCTTTTACTGTACGTGAACAAGGGAAATTATTTTTTACTCCACTGCTTGTCGTGCTTATTTTGGTTGAGTTTTCTGATGTTATTTTTGCCGTAGATTCAATTCCTGCGATTTTTGCAGTCACTAAAGATCCATTTATTGTATTGAGTGCAAACTTAATGGCTATTTTGGGCTTAAGAGCAATGTTCTTTTTACTCTCTGGTGCCGCAGAAAAAATGCGTTATCTTCCTTATGGCTTAGGCATCATTTTATTATTCATCGGATTTAAAATGTTAATGCTTGATGTATTTCATATGCCAATTTGGATTTCTTTAAGCTTTATTGCCTTAGTATTGACGGTTACTGCTGTATTATCATTAAGACATGATAAACAACAAAAACATCAATAACATTTATTCGCAAAATATCATTTTAAGGCATGTTCAATCACATGCCTTAATCATTTCTACCTCTAGATAAAATACGCTACAATCAATCGAAAAAATGAAATTATAGGTCATTATTATGTCTATGCACTCTGCAGACACTCGTGCGGTTCGTGGCCGTTTTTTAGATATTACACAGCCTGTTTCACAACCAGAAAACATTGCCTCTAATATTCGTTATATTGAAGATGGTTTATTACTATGTACAGCAGGAAAAATTACGTGGTTTGGTGCGTGGAATGATGTAAACCCTGAATTACTCGAGGGGATAACAGTAACACATTATCCCGATCAACTCATTACCCCTGGATTTATTGATACTCATATTCACTACCCTCAAACTGAAATGATGGGAGCCTATGGAGAACAGTTACTCAATTGGCTTAATCAATATACTTTTCCAACAGAGATTAAATTTAAAGATCAGGCATATGCACATGAGATTGCAGACTTTTTTGTAAATGAACTCATTAAAAACGGCACCACTACTGCATTAGTATTCTGTACGGTACATCCTGAATCGGTTGATGCTCTTTTTGAAGTCGCTGAAACTAAGAATATGCGTTTGATTGCAGGTAAAGTCATGATGGATCGTCATGCACCTGAAGAGTTATGCGATACAGCCATCTCCAGCTATGAAGAATCGAAACAGTTAATTGAAAAGTGGCATGAACGTGGTCGTGCACTATATGCCATTACACCGCGTTTTGCTCCTACATCGAGTCATGAACAACTTCACTTAGCAGGACAATTAAAACAAGAATTTCCCACCGTTTATGTACATACACATTTAAGTGAAAATAGAGATGAAATTGCTTGGGTCAAATCACTGTTTCCAAATCACACAGGGTATTTAGATGTGTATCATCAATATGGTCTGACAGGTGAACGCTCTGTCTTTGCGCATTGTGTACATTTAGATGAGCATGAATGGCAGTGCATGCATGATACTGACTCTGCAATTGCTTTTTGTCCAACTTCAAATTTATTTTTAGGGAGTGGTTTATTTCCATTATCTAAAGCATGGCAACATGGTGTTAAAGTCGGTTTGGGAACTGATGTTGGAGCAGGTACTTCTTTTTCTCAACTACAAACACTTGGTGAGGCTTATAAAGTGCAACAACTACAAGGACAACAACTTTCAGCATATGAAGCTTTCTATCATGCAACACTTGGAGGAGCAAAGTCTTTGCACTTAGATCATTGTTTAGGGAATTTTAATGTAGGTAAAGAGGCAGATTTTATTGTTATTGACCTTAAAGCCACACCTTTACAACAATTGCGACAACGCCGTGCGACCAACATAGAAGAGTCTTTATTTGCTTTATTTACTTTGGGTGATGATCGTAATATTGTCGCCACCTATATTCATGGTGAAAACGTATATACAGCATAAGCTGTACCTGTCACCTATGGGTGATTTTGAATCTACAGATGCATCATCAATGATTTTGTTTTAAACTATAGCTGACTTTTAGGTGTTGCAAAGCAACGCCTTTTTTATTCGTACATAGGGTTTATTTAATGACTGTTCAAATGAACGTGATGATTTCTGCTGATGATATTCAAGAGAAAGTAAAACAGCTTGGAGCAGCAATCAACCAATTTTATGCCAACAGCAACAAAGAGCTTGTCTTGATTGGCCTATTGCGTGGTTCAGTAATATTTATGGCGGATCTATGCCGTGCCATCGAAAAACCACATGAATTAGATTTTATGACGGTCTCAAGTTATGGCGGTACGAGCACAGTATCTACCCGTGATGTTAAAATTTTAAAAGACTTAGACGGTGATATTGAAGGTAAAGATGTCATTATCGTTGAAGATATCATTGACTCTGGTAGAACACTAAGTAAAGTGTTGCAAATGTTAAAAACTCGCAACCCTCATTCAATTGAACTCTGTACTTTAGTCAGTAAACCATCACGACGTGAAATTCCGTTAGATGTACGCTTTTTAGGTTTTGAAGTAGAAGACCGCTTTATTGTTGGTTACGGCTTAGACTATGATCAAAAATATCGCCATCTACCATTTATTGGTGAAATCGGTTTATAATTTGGCTATATAATCGCCAATATAGCACAAAAATAATACAGACTGTCGCAAAGTGTGCATAGTCTGTAAATTTTGCTTTGCTATTATACAAGATAATTAGAAAAACGAACTTGGAGTCAACCTATGTGGCACATTATTGTAACTGTATTAATTGGTTTTTTTGCAGGACTGATTGCTCGAGCATTACATCCTGGTGAAGACAAAGCAGGTTTCTTTGTGACCGCTGGTTTAGGTATTTTAGGTTCTGTTGTTGCAACCTATGCAGGACGTTTCTTGAATATTTATGGTGAACAATCTTCAGCAGGTTTCATTGCTTCTGTAGTAGGTGCAATTTTAGTACTTGTGGCATATAACTTTTTTACTAAAGAAAACTAAGCCCAGTACTTACAACCCGTGCTCGCTCCAAACACTTTGTATTTGGGTCGATGAAAGTAATCCGATATTATATTGTCCATTGGCAAAGATAATCACAGGTGTACCACTAAAACCCAACTTTTTCCCTAATTCTAAATTATTTTGAACGGGGTTAGAGCAACGAGAGGATGCAGTAGGGTTTATGCCTTGTTGCATGAGTCTTTGCCACGCATAAGACGCATTAGGGCTACACCATACTTGCTGTGTGAGCTTGATCGACTCAGGTCTGAGCGGATAAAGAAAAACATAAATCGTTACGTCATTTAAGCGATTGATTTCGAGCTCAAGCTGTTGACAATAAGGACAGTGAGGATCTGAAAAGACTGCAATCTTATGCTGTCCAGAACCTTTTACAATACGTACAGCATCTTGTAAGGGCAATGCCGACCAAAGGCTTGGTTTGTTTTGTTCTGATGCCTCTTGAGTGAGATTTTTTTGGTCTTTCAGTCTAAAAAGCGTACCTGTGAGTAAATACTCCCCACTTTCATCGAGATAAACCTTTTGGTTATCTAATTTAGCGCTATACAAATGTTCAATAGGTGTATTTTCAATGTCTGTAAACGACAATTTTGGATAGTTTGAAGTTATTTTTTGTTTTAAGCTTTGTACATCTGCATGAATGATTTGACACAACAAAGCAATAACACATAAAAATATTCGGTGCATAACAGCAACTACACATATAAAGAGTCTTAAAGATACTGTAAATATAATACAAGCTGTGTAAAAAAATATATGACTTTTACAAATCCTTTGGTTTTTTATCTGCTGTAGTCCACCAGTATTTTTCAATATTCATTCATTAAAAAAGCCTATCCACAATAGTGAATAGGCTAGAGGTACAAGCTAAAAAAGATATTAAAGTGGACGAATATCTTCAGCTTGTAAACCTTTTTGGCCTTTAGTAACAGTAAACTGTACATGTTGACCTTCAGTTAGGCTTTTGAAACCTTCTGATTTAATGTTTTTGAAATGAGCAAATACGTCTTGACCATCTTCTGCTTGAATGAATCCAAAGCCTTTAGTGTCATTAAACCATTTAACAACGCCGTTTTGTACATTTGACATGTGTATGTCCTCTTCCTAGTAAATACTAGAATATTGAACTCTCAAATTAGACGTAGAACTTTAGATTAAATACTGCGCAATAATTATAATGAAGAAACAAAATTCTAGTGGGTATAAATATAGCCTTAAGGCTATATTCGTAAATTAAATTAATCTATACATTTGATTGAACGCAGTATAAAAACTATTTCCATCTAAATTAAAGTCTATTTCTCGACCAGATTCTAGAAGAATCTTTTGGCCAACTTCTACTTGCATAAAGCCTGTAGAAGTATTTTGTCGCTTTTGATGGGGGATAATCTTTACATTAATTTCATCGCCATTCATTGCGATCGCTATACGGTTTACAATTTTTTTCAATTTATACCAATTCATGCACATTTTAAGGAGTATGCTATTTTTTCGTAATCGTTAAATACTGTCTAAAAGTTGCCAATTTAAAAAACAAATACGTGCGTTCGGATTGAATAACCATACGGTTGTGTATTCAATGGAAACTACTGTATAGGTTTAATCCCATAAAAGCAATCAACTTTACATAAAGCTCTGCAGAGTTGTGTGGTATTTTTTACATGTTCAGCAAAAAGTCAATTTTAAACCAATGTCAGTGATTCATCTGAAGACAATATGTAATAAATTTATTTAGACCAAAAACTCAGTAGCTTTTAAACATGTTCAATATATGTGATTTCATCTATTTTTGTCTGAAAAAATCTAGTTTCACCTGTTAGTTTTGAGAGAAGATATTAAAATGTTGTCTAAGAGGCACTCGTTATTTTTAAATTAAAAATGCATGGTATCATTTTCTAATAGTAGGAGATTGTATATATGGTATTCAATCTGATAAATGAGGAATCAATACTACTTTTTTTACTATATTTTTTATTTCCCAACCTCTATTCATCTAAAACCTTTCAACCAATATTGTGCTCAATTTAAACATTAATATTGTCTCAAATCGTAGACTCTCTGCGTTGAGTAGCTCAATTGATCAGTAATCAGCCATTGAATTATTGTATCAAAATATTTCAAAATTGATTTTACTTAAATATCTCACTCCTTGTTTGAAACAAAATAATTATTTATAACATTCATAAAGATAAATTCTAAAATAGCCATTAAAAATTAAAATTAAAAAAACAATTGCTTTTAAAAAGTTATAACTAGGTCTCATAATTGCATAAAAATATAATTTAATGGCGCTAAAAAAACATTTATTTGTTTGAAAAACCGCATTAGATCTATCATCATAGAAACCATAAAATATATGTATCCCATTAGATTTTTTAATGTGCTGAAAATCCAAATAAAAATATGATTATAGGTAATGCGTATGTTAGTCCAATTATGTTATACGAGTCAGAGAGAAGAATCGAATGACCTTCTGTCAGATTTAAGCCAAATTCTTACCTCTGCTATGCGCTTTAATCAAGCACACAATGTCTGTGGGGTTTTGTATTATGCAAATAACTCTTTTTTTCAATGCTTAGAAGGTAAAAAAGAAACTGTAGAAAAAGTATTTGAACGAATAAAAAATGACCCAAGACACAAAGAGCTGCGGCTTATTTCAAAAAAAGAAATTTTTGAAGTCAGTTTTACAAAATGGTCGATGAAATACGTACAAAAAAATAAGGCTGTTGATTTATTTTTTAAACAAAGAAATTTTAATAGCTTTCAACCCAATGCCCTTACAGAAGATGATTATTATGGGTTGGTGCAATGCCTTATTAATGCAGAAAATACTATCGTACAAGATACTGATGCTCAAGAAAGTACAAATAAAGGATACAAACGTGGCTATGTTAGTTATATATCATGATGCTTGAGCTATTAGACCGTCTACTTTTACAGAAGAATGGTATAGGTCACGGGTATTTCAGCGATCATATTCACTCACTTTAATTTTGGAGGTTAGAGACATGCTTACTGCTCTCATCACCTTAAAAGCTAAAGATGAAAGCCATATGCTCTATTTTGAAAGAGTTCAAGAAAATGGGGTAAATCATCATTATTCGATTTGGATCAATCGTAATAATTCGGAAATTGTCAATCCGACACTTTACCCCATCTTTAACAAAATAAGTAAAAATGAAACAGTCGTACTTGATTATGTGGAATATAAAGTTACAGAAGTCAGCCAACTCATTGCCCAATATTGACTCTGTCATAAAAATCATTATATAAATATATTTTCAAGATTTATAATTGAGATTCATATTTTTTATTTAATGTTCATTTTTAGACAGTTAGATCAATTTTTATTCTTAAAACATATTCAAAGATAATAAAATAAATGATCTTTTTAAAATATCTTAATATCTAGTTTTACTTAGAATATATCAGATATATGTATATTTAATATTTCTTAAACATCACTATTTTTATTAAATGTAAGAATTTTAAATGGTTTATTTAATATGATTGAAGTGAAATAATCTTCATGATATTCAACAAAAAATAATACTCTTATATAAACATGTCATGAGTGCATATTTATAAAATAGAGTACATATAACATACGCGTAAAAGCTACCAAATATATGTAGTTAAGCCTTCAGCTTTATGAATGGTATACATCATTAAAAGGTTTCACTCTATTATTTTTAATATCAATTAATTGAGCTACTCAATGGAAGTTTGAATCGCTCAATCTACCAGAATTCAGGTATTTTACACCTTTCACCCCATAAATAGATGTACGATAAAATACTCCAATGCACGTAATTTCAAAGGGTACATATTTTGATGATTGGGATGGCATCTTGTTATGCTATCCCAATCATCAATAGATATTTCTTTTAAACAGCATCATAAAATCATGCTTTAACTTTATATTTTGCACAAATTCAAGATTATTAAATTTAGCAAATATCTATTGTTCTTCTAAAAATGCTTCATTTAAAATCTAGATAGATGATCGATTTTATTCAGGATTTTGAGTGATTTTTTTCATTTTCCAATACAAAATGATCCAAAAATTTTACCTAATAAATCATCAGCACTAAAGTCACCCGTGATTTCACCCAAGGCATTTTGTGCCAAACGTAAAGACTCCGCAACCAATTCACCCGCAGCATAATCTGTTAACTGTTCATGAGCATCTATTAAATGCTCTTGTGTACGTCTCATTGCGTCTAGATGCCGTGTTCTGGCAATAAAGCTATCTTCCTCAGGCTGAAATCCTGCATGGGTTGTCATCACATTAATCAAGACATCAATACCCGTCTGTTGCTTTGCAGAAATGATCACATGCCGATAACCATGATGCTCGGTGAGTGCAACTGTTTGGTTTGCAAGATCTGCTTTATTACCAACTAAAACAAGACGTTTTGGTGTTTGATCATTTTCAAAATAATGTTTTGCAAGTTCAAATGGATCATCATCGCTTTGCAAGTCATAGACCAATAACAGTAAGTCTGCTTGATTAATCTCTTGCACTGCTCGACGAATACCTTCTTTTTCCACAAGGTCTACGGTTTCTCGCAAGCCCGCTGTATCTATTAATGTAATAGGTAGACCATTTAAAACAATTTTTTCATGTAAAACATCTCGCGTTGTTCCTGCAATGTCTGTAACAATTGCACGATCGTGACCAGCTAAAGCATTAAGTAAACTCGATTTACCCGCATTGGGTTTTCCTGCAATCACTACATGTAAGCCTTCACGCAGTAATTGACCTTGTTTTGCTGAACGTTGTACTGCTGTAACTGCAGTTTTTACACCTTCTAATAAATTTAATATTTTACCATCTGCTAAAAAATCAATTTCTTCTTCTGGAAAGTCTATAGCAGCTTCGACATGTAATCGAACGTGAATTAATTGTTCTAATACCTGATTTATTTTTTCTGAGAATGTACCTTGTAATGATCGAATGGCTGATCGAGCTGCTGCTTGTGATGTTGCATCAATCAAATCTGCAATTGCTTCAGCTTGAACTAAATCCATTTTACCATTTTCAAAAGCACGCATAGAAAACTCACCCGCTTTGGCTGAGCTAGCACCAAGTTCTAATACGCGTTGCAATAGAGCATTTTGTACAACAGGACCACCATGTCCTTGTAATTCAACAACGTCCTCACCAGTAAATGAGTGGGGAAGGGCAAAACAAATGAGTAAACCCTCATCTAAAACATGGCCTTGAGCATCGTAAAATTTACGAAAACCTGCCATACGATGAGCAGGTAAAGACTGTTGTGATATTTTTTCAGCAATATGATAGGCCTTGGGTCCAGATAATCGAATCACTCCAACTCCACCACGCCCAGGAGGGGTAGCAATTGCAGCAATTGTCGTTTGATGGTTCATAACTATTTTCAGCCTTTCACATATTTAATCGCAAAAAATCCGCCTAAGCATACCATGCTTAAGCGGATTTCTTCAGCGAAACTCGCCCTAGAAAATACTAATTTTCTATGGCTTTTTCACGTTGCTTTTCTACACTTTTTGCAATAAACCATTGCTGTAGAATCGTAATACTGTTGTTAACAATCCAGTACAGTACAAGACCTGCTGGGAAGAACAACATAAATACGGTAAAGATGATCGGCATTAAACGGAAAACTTTTGCCTGCATTGGATCATTGGGTTGTGGGTTCAGCGTTTGCTGAACATACATCGTTACACCCATAATCAGTGGCAAAATAAACCAAGGGTCCATTGCTGATAAATCTTGAATCCACGCTAACCATGGCGCATGGCGTAGTTCAACACTTTCCATCAATACCCAATACAATGCTAAAAAGATCGGCATTTGTAAGAATAATGGCAAACATCCTGCAAGTGGGTTCACCCCCTCACGTTTATACAAGGCCATCATTTCTTGAGAAAATCTCATGCGATCTTCGCCAAATTCTTCTTTCATCCGTTGCATTTCAGGTGCAATCGCACGCATTTTTGCCATAGAGCGATAGCTTTTTGCAGATAGTGGCCACAAAATCATTTTCACCACGACTGTGAGCAAGATGATTGACCAACCCCAATTACCAACAAACTTATGGAAAGTTTCTAGACCTAAAAACAATAGTTTCGCAATTGGCCATAACCAACCATAATCTACAGTTTGGTTCAAACCTGCCGCTAAATCTTTGAGTTCAGATTGAATTTTTGGTCCTGAATAGAATGTAGCATTGACCTCCATAGATGTACCAACAGGTACATTAATAACAGGAGAGGTAAAGCCAATAATATTCATTTGGTCTGAAGATTTACGAGACTGTAAGTCTGCAGTGTATGGTTTTCCTTCAGCTTGAGTTAACTTTAAAGTACCAGGAATCCATGCACTGACAAAATAATGTTGTACGATTGCAACCCAGCCACCTTCAGCATTTTGATTCAGTTTTTCATCATTAAAATTACTAAACTTTAACTTATTATAATGCTCACTTGGTGTGCCCCATGCTCCACCTAGATAAGTTCCTAATTGGAAAATACCTTGGCTTGTTTTACCAGGATCAACAGACTCATCACGTTTAATTTGTCCAAAGAATTGCCCTTGCCAATTTTGTTGGCTACGGTTGATTACCTTGTAGTCTACTAAAATTGGGTATTGACCTTGGGTAAACGTGTAAGTTTTCACGATTTCAACACCATTTGGTGTTTTATAAACCATAGGTACGGTCAGAACTTGTGAAACTTTACCATTCGCTAATGGATTAGCTTTCATATCAGTCAGTGAATAACTGTCTTTTTCCACTTCAAACTGTGGACGTCCAGTAGCATTACTGTCTGGTCCATTCACACCAATCAATCCAGACTGTGCAACATATGTACGGTTTTTATCACTTTCTAACATGACAAAAGGTTGATCGCTCCCTTTTGCAGAATCATGATTTAATAATTCAAGACGTACAATATCTCCGCCTTTTGGATTAATCCATAAGCGATAAACATCTGTTTGTACAGTGATTAATTTTTGGCTATTCACTGCTTTATTTTCAGCCGCAGGCTGAGCAGTTGCATTTGTTGCTTGTGGCACATCTGTTGTTACAGTTGCCGTATTTTGGCTATTTGGCAAATCGGCGGACACATCATTAGAAACAACAGCTGCCGTATTTGGTGATGCTGTGTTTGTATGACCATAGTCTTTTTGCCAAGCCAAAACGAGTAGATATGCGGTGACTAACATTGCCCCGATAATCGCAAACCTCGCCCATTGTTGCATAGCTATGACCCCAAGTGGTTAAAGTAGAGTTGATACATAAAATGCTCACGAAAGGGTACGACAACGTGATGCACTTGACAATGAATTTGCTGAAACGAAATATAACCAATAAAGGCAAATGGTACAGGATCATAGCCACTGCCTCCCCAAGGATGACAACGGCAAATCCTCTGAATTGAAAGTTTAGTACCACGTAAAACACCATGGCGTGCTAACGCTTCGATTGCATATTGAGAACAAGTAGGAATAAAACGACATCTAGGTCCAATAAGTGGACTAATTACGATCTGATAAAAACGAATGAGCCAATGTAAAATTCGTACCATTGGTGACTCTACTTTGAAGGGGAAGCAATTGAATCTTGTCGCTTCTTTGCTAAGCGTTGTAATTTATACC
>NZ_VTDM01000035.1 GCF_015627105.1 Acinetobacter baretiae
CGTATTCGTTTGAAGTATTGATTCTGTTTTAGAAATTTCAAATAAGTGGGTTCAAATTTTAGAAAAAAATCATCAATGGTACAGAATAAAGCGGTAATATCAGTCATGAGGATTAGAGTAGTAAGTCGTGTCTAGTAACTCAACTTATGGCTCTAATCCTTGGCTTTTTCAAATAAATCCTTAAACAGGATTCGGGTTAAAGTAGTAAAAAGTTACTTTATTCTAATTGAGTCGTAATAAGTAATTGCTGAATCAAATCACTTTAAGTAAAAAACAAACTTATTTTTTAATAATTAAGTTAACAAAATTTATAAAGTTATTTTTATCTTCAATGAATTGCATAAATTAGATTAAAAATATTCTTCTTTTTAAATTTTTGTGAAAAAAAGCTAAATGTTGATGAATTTCCATAACCCACCAATCCCTTTGTTGTTAAAAAATAATAAAAATATTTTTAATTTATTTAAAAAAAAAGGCTTTTAATACTTTTAATAAGCTTTTAATGCTTTTAGAAAGGCTAAAAAGACCATATAGCGTACGTTTCAGAGGACATTCCCCACCAATTCCTTTGTTATAACCCACCAATCCCTTTGTTATAACCCACCAATCCCTTTGTTATAACCCACCAATCCCTTTGTTTTTTACACCATAATATATTATGGTGTAAAAACAACATAACAAGATAGTGATGTGATATGGTAAAAAATGAACTTGTAGTAAAAGATAATGCATTAATCAATGCAAGTTACAATTTAGAAGTCACTGAACAAAGACTTATATTACTTTCTATCATTAGAGCAAGAGAAACAGGTGAGGGGATTACCGCTGAAAGTAAATTAGAAATACATGCTAGTGAATATGCCAATCGTTTTAACGTGACAAAAGAAGCAGCTTATTACTCATTAAAAAGTGCCGTGGCCAATTTATTTAATCGACAATTTAGTTATAATCAGCAATATAAAAATACAAATAAAATAGAAACTGTAAAAAGTAGATGGGTGAGTAGTATCTCTTATGTAGATGATCTTGCAATACTAAGAATAACTTTTGCTCCAGAAGTGGTACCACTGATCACAAAATTAGAGAAACATTTTACGAGTTATCAGCTGAAACAAGTAACACAACTTACAAGCAAGTATGCGATTCGATTATATGAAATTCTTATTGCTTGGCGTGAATTAGGAAAAACACCAGTATTGAATATGGAAGATATTCGATTTAAGTTAGGACTTGAACCAGGAGATTATCCACGAATAGATACATTTAAAAAAAGAGTTTTAGAACCAGCAATAGAGCAAATAAATAGTTATACAGATATAGAAACAAGTTATGAACAATTTAAAGAAGGACGTACAATTTCTAGTTTAAGGTTTTATTTTAAAGAAAAACTGATTCAAAAAAATGTATCTATACCAAAAAGTGAGGATAATTTTTTGTTAAAAATATCACAAAAACAAATTGACTATTTTGCCAATAAACTCGCGCATGATGATGTGTTTGCAAGTAGTTATGCGGAAGTGGGTGAAAGTTACATAGATCTAGAAAAACGACTACTACTAAAATTATCTAACCCTAAATTTGTAGAGAAAAATATACATCATCTAATACGTTTGGGCTTTAGAATGTAAATGCATTCATTTTCAAATAAGAAATATAGTAGCTATTAAAAGAATAGCTCACAGTTATTGATGAGTCGTTTTATATAGATCATGAATAATGCTGAAAACTTATCTACATATCGAATAAATTCTCGCAAAATGTAGAAATAACCCATTAATCAATCATAATTTCTAAAAATTCTATTTTAAAGCATTCTTTTCTAATGATTGTTAGAACCGATTAATGAGCAATTGGCATACATCTTGTATATACATGTGTATATATGTATGTACTTATACAATATATCGAGTGATGTTGTAAAAATCACATAAAAAGCTACAAGTCGTGTGCCTTACATTGAATATTGCATCAATATAGTGCACTAAAAATGAAAACTAAGATGTCAAATGTAGTTTTCAAAAATTTAGCGAACATGTAGGTAAATCTAAATGACCATTAATGATTAATTAGGGATAAATGAATGAATAAAGTGACAATCCGTAAAGGTGTATTCTTCCCCGTTTTTATATTCGTTTTGATTGCCGTCCTAGTGGGTATTTTTGAAAATAAAATACTCATTGACCTATCAAAACAATTCTTTGAATGGTCTCTTGAAAGTTTTGGCTGGTTATATCAATGGATTTCTTTAATTGCACTATTTTTAATGGGTACTTTTTTAATTTCCAAATACGGCAACATTGTGATTGGTGGAAAAGAGGCCAAACCAAGTTATAGTTTTTGGAAATGGTTTTCAATGACACTCAGTAGCGGTATTGCTACAGGATTAATTACTTATGGGGTTAATGAACCACTAATTTACTTTGGAAATATTTATGGTGAATTAGATCAAATGGGGATCAAGCCCGGGACGCATGAAACTGCAATTTGGGCACTGGCAAGATGTTTTTATAACTGGGGTTTTATTCCTTATGCAATGTATGCTGTATCAGGTTTAATTACAGCTTACATGTATTTTAACCGTAAAAAAGAATTAACTGTTTCTTCAACATTAGAACCTATTTTAGGCAAATATATTAATAATAAATACGCTAGAAATATCGTTGATGTGCTTGCCACACTTGCAATTGTGTTGGGACTGTCTTCAGGACTAGGTACAGGTTTAGCCGATGTCATGACAGGAATAAAAGTATCTTATCATATCCATTTAGATACAAATGCTTGGATTATTTTAGGTGGAATTACCACGTTTTTATTTACCTTTTCTTCTTATTTGGGATTAGACAAAGGCTTTAAAGTGCTTGCTAATTTCAAAACAAAATTATTGTATGTCTTGTTAATTATCCTTTTTGTAGCAGGGCCAACGCTTTATATATTGAGAACATCAACTGCGGGTATGGGTGTTTGGTTACATAACTTCTTCTTATGGGGCTTAGATCCAATTGATATTGGTGGAGGTGCTTTAACCAAATGGTGGACATTGTTTGATTGGGCAGTTTGGATTGCTTATGCACCCGTGATGGGGTTGTTCCTTGCTTTAATTTCTTATGGTCGAACAATTAGAGAGTTTATCATTGTTTCTTGGATACTTCCTTCAGTTTTTGCACTGATTTGGTTCGCGGTATGGGGCGGTTATGGACTTCATTTGCAAGAAAGTGGTGCATTAGATTTAGTCAAAATGATTAAAGAAGAAGGGGCAGTTTCAGGTCTTTGGGGATTACTGAATCATTTACCATATGGTATGGGCACAATTATTGTTCCAATTATTTTAAGTTTAGCTTTATTTGCTTATGCAGTTGCTGCAAATAGTATGGTGACTGTTATTGCAAGTATGTGTATGAAAGATTTACCTATTGGTCAAGAGGCACCGCAATATCAACGTGTGCTATGGGGCGTTCTCATTGGAAGTATTGCAATCATTATGAGTACTTTTGGTGGTGGAGAACAAGGTATTGACGGTATTAAGTATCTTGCTGTATGTGGCGGTTTTTGCGTCTTATTTATATTTTTAGTTCAGCTACTTTCGATTATTAAAGTCTTTTTTATCGACAAAGCAAAAGATGAATAATTTTAAAATGGGGATACAATCTATGTTAGTTAAAAAAATAGTTCAATTAACGCCAGCACTTTTTATATGGTCAGTCAGTAGTTTAAGTTTTGCAGAAGAAAATCCCGTTACATCTGCAGAAACGATACCTCAAAATTACGTCAAGCTCGGGGGCGCAATTCGATTACGTTTTGACTATGACCATAATCAGGATATTCGTAAACTGGGCTTAGATACTGTTATTTTGAATGGTGAGTTTAAATGGAATCAATTTTCAGGGATGTATGAGCACCGTATTTTAGGTGGTTCTTATCCTTATCAATACGTTAATGATGTCGGTGATATCAACTTTGTCAAAAAAGCGTATATTCAATACGATTTCAATAAAAACTCAAATATACAAGTCGGTGTTAACCAAGTACCTATTGGTTTACAGCCTTATTATACCAGTAGTTTTATTGAGTCTTTAGGCTATGTTGCAGGGTTAGAAGACCTTTATCGCACAGGTTTTAAATACACATATCAGCATCAAAAAGATCAGTTTTTAGCAGGTTATTATTTTGCTAACCCTTGGAAAGGCAAAGGAACAGGCAATGGTGATTATTATTCAAATTTGATTGTTCCTGCTGATCCAAGTTTGGAGGAAGGCACTGATTTTAAAGAAAGAAATGCGGTTGCTTTACAATGGAATAGAAATGATACCTTAAAAGGCTTTGAAACCAATTACGGTTTGTCATTGTATTATTCTAAACTTGATTCAAAACAGCAAAAAGATGCAGATCGATATGTGATTGGTCCTCATATCATGCTTAATAAAGATTTGTATAACTTTAAATTCCAAGCACTTTATCAAAATATAAAAACAGAAAATGATGATCGATCTATTACTGTGGGTGCATATGATGGAACCATGAATATGGCTGCAAAAGGTGTACTGTATAGTTTAGATCTGACGCGTAAAGTGCCAATGTTAGATATCAAAGGGATAGAAGGTTCTAGCATTTATTTAAATTATAACTTGTTTGATAAAGATGATCGTTCATTTAAAGACACTCAACGTATTGTTTTAGGGCATTCTTTTTCATTTGGCAAAGGCTTTTTTATGGCCACTGAGTTTCTTTTTGGAAAAAATGATCCTTATGTTGGGGATAGCTTTTCACAAAGTTTTGCAGGTGCTGGCGAAAACAAATGGAAGAATCGACTCAACATTAATTTAGGATATTACTTTTAATTGATCAAACTAATGCTAAATATGTAGTGCTTATTTTTTTATAAATAAGTATTACATCTACATATGATGGGTTTAACGAGGGAAGCAATGGCTAAAATAATGCTTGGACAATCTTTAAATTTAGATGATTTTATACAAGTCGTTCGATTTAATAAAAAAGTGTATTTTTCAGATGACTATATTGAGCGTGTTAAAGCATCTCGGTTAGATCTAGAGCGGTTAATTCAAGATGGTAAAATCATGTATGGCATCAATACAGGATTTGGTTCATTGTGTGATCAGTTAATTTCTAGTGATCAAACCACACAATTACAAAAAAATCTGTTGAGATCACATGCAGTATCTATAGGAGAACCTTTAAACAAAGAACAAGCTCGAGCATGTATGCTCATGATTTTACAAAATTTGGGTCAAGGTTATAGTGGGATTCGAATTGAAGTTCTCCATTTAATTAAAGATTTTTTAAATGCAGACATATATCCTTTTATCCCTCAAGAGGGTTCTGTGGGATATTTAGCATTAGAAGCACATTTTGCGTTAACTTTAATCGGTGAAGGAAAAATCAAAGATGAAGGGGAATGGAAACCTGCTCAAAGCATCTTAAAAAAATATCAGTTAGAGCCTATTTCTTTACTTGAAAAAGAAGGTTTATCTTTAATTTCAGGAACAACATCAACCACTGCATTGGCTTCAATTGCATTATATGATTTAAAAAATTTAATGAAATCAGCTGATATTATTGCAGCCATGTCTTCTGAATCTTTGTCAGGAATTTTAAGTGCTTATGATGCTGATGTGATGAATATTAGACCGCATACAGATCAAAGCAAAGTTGCACACAATATATTAAATATTTTAAAAGATTCTCAACTTGCGTTACCTAAACCTTCAGGGTTAAAGCTACAAGATGCGCTTTCTTTACGTTGTATTCCTCAATTACATGGTTCTTGTCGACATTTAATTGAGCATGCGATTAAAACCATAGAACAAGAAATAAATTCTTGTTGTGATAATCCAATCATTATACGAAAAAACGGTACTCCCGAAGTGATTTCAGCATGTAATGCAGATTCATCTTATGTGGGCATGGCAATGGATAGCATTGCAATTGCGATTATGGGTTTTGCGAAAATGTCTGAGCGTCGTAATGCACGATTATTAGATATGCGATCATCAGGCGTTCCTGATTTTTTAGTTAAACAACCTGGTCTTCATTCAGGGCTAATGATCCCACAATATACCCAAGCAGGCTTACTCAATGACATGCGGGCTTTGGCTTATCCTGCCACCATAGACAATACGCCAACATGTAACGGTCAAGAAGACTATGTGGCAATGGGGTACAATGCATCAAAAAAATCCTTGAGTTTGGTCGCTAAAGCACAGCATGTTCTTGCCATAGAGCTGTTATCAAATGTCTATTTTAACCAATTTATTCATGATTTAAACTTACGCAGTACAGCAACCTTAAATATAAGCCAACATATACAAAACATCATTCAAGATACTGATCAAGATACTTATATTTATGAATATATTATTGATATTAAAAACTTAATTTCTTCAGAAGTGCTGATCAATATTGTTGAAAATCACACAGGTCAACTGATGTAAAGCGCAACAAATCAGCTCAATTTTTTTATCTCTCAACTTGTATATACATGACTATATATGTATATTATTTTAAAGACTAAAGGACATAAATATGACTACAAATAATAGATATCGCGATGTAGAAATTCGATCACCTCGTGGAACTCAGCTGACTGCAAAAAGTTGGTTTACAGAAGCACCACTTCGTATGCTGATGAACAATCTAGACCCAGAAGTTGCTGAAAACCCAAAAGAATTAGTGGTGTATGGCGGTATTGGTCGTGCAGCACGTAACTGGGAGTGTTTTGACAAAATTGTTGACACATTAAAACAGCTTGAAGACAACGAAACACTTTTAGTACAGTCAGGTAAACCTGTAGGCGTGTTTAGAACACACAAAGATGCGCCAAGAGTTTTAATTGCAAACTCTAATTTAGTACCGCATTGGGCCAATTGGAAACACTTCAATGAGCTTGATGCTAAAGGTTTAGCCATGTATGGTCAAATGACTGCTGGTTCTTGGATTTATATTGGTAGTCAAGGCATTGTTCAAGGAACATACGAAACTTTTATTGAAGCAGGTCGTCAACATTATGAAGGCAACTTAACAGGTCGTTGGGTACTGACCGCAGGACTTGGAGGGATGGGCGGTGCACAGCCATTGGCTGCAACACTTGCAGGACTATGTTCATTAAATATTGAATGTCAGCAAGTCAGTATTGATTTTCGTTTACGTACAAAATATGTTGATGAACAAGCCGATGATCTTGATGATGCATTAGAACGTATTAAAAAATACACTCAAGAAGGTAAAGCGGTATCTATTGCATTACAAGGCAATGCAGCTGAAATTTTACCTGAATTAGTGCGTAGAAATGTCATGCCAGACATGGTGACAGACCAAACCAGTGCACATGATCCACTCAATGGTTATTTACCTGCAGGTTGGACTTGGCAAGAATACAGAGAACGTGCGCTTTCTGAGCCTGATGTTGTTGTAACTGCTGCTAAAAAATCAATGGCTGAACACGTTAAAGCCATGCTGACGTTTCAAGTGCGTGGTATTCCAACATTTGATTACGGCAACAACATTCGCCAAATGGCAAAAGAAGAAGGTGTGGAAAATGCATTTGATTTTCCAGGCTTTGTACCCGCTTATGTGCGACCACTATTTTGCCGTGGTATAGGTCCTTTTAGATGGGTGGCTTTATCTGGAGACCCTGAAGATATTTACCGTACTGACCAAAAAGTCAAAGAATTGATTCCAGATGATGCGCATTTACACCATTGGCTTGATATGGCAAGAGAACGTATTAGTTTTCAAGGGTTACCTGCGCGTATTTGTTGGGTGGGTTTAGGCATGAGAGCAAAACTTGGCCTTGCATTTAACGAAATGGTACGTACAGGTGAGTTATCTGCACCAATTGTAATTGGTCGAGATCATTTAGATTCAGGTTCAGTTTCTAGTCCGAATCGTGAAACCGAAGCGATGCAAGATGGATCAGATGCAGTTTCAGATTGGCCATTATTGAATGCCTTACTCAACACAGCAAGTGGCGCAACATGGGTGTCATTGCATCATGGCGGTGGTGTAGGTATGGGTTTTTCTCAACATTCAGGTGTCGTAATTGTTTGCGATGGCTCAGATGAAGCCGCTGAGAGAATTGCACGTGTGTTAAATAATGACCCAGCAACAGGGGTAATGCGTCATGCAGATGCAGGTTATGACATTGCCATTGAATGTGCAAAAGAACATGAACTTAATCTACCGATGATTGATTAATTTTAGCTTTTTAAACACCTCAAAATAGCTGTGTAAGGTACATTAGATGATAACACTATGGAAAAACTGCCACATTGCAACCATGCAAAATTCAAAATATTCAGAAATTCTGAATGGTGCTATTGTGACAGAACATCAAAAAATTAAATGGGTCGGTGCACTCAATCAATTGCCTTTGGTTTTTCAAAATGTTGAGAAAACCATTGACCTAAATGGATTTTGGGTGACACCTGCATTTATTGATTGCCATACACATGCTATTTTTGGAGGAAATCGCAGCATTGAGTTTGAAAAAAGATTAAATGGTATGAGCTATGCTGACATCGCCAAACAAGGCGGTGGCATTAATAGTACTGTGCAAGACACACGACATGCAGATGAAGATACGCTATATTTGAATGCAAAAAAACGTATAGACGCCTTAATAAAAGAAGGGGTTATGACCATTGAGCTGAAATCAGGCTATGGTTTAGATTATGAAAATGAAAGAAAAATGCTACTTGTGGCAAAACGTTTAAAAGAAACGTTGCCGATTAAAGTCATTACGACGTGTTTAGCTGCTCATTCTATTCCGATGGAATATAAAGACCGAGCTGATGATTATATTGATCATGTGTGTGACGTGATTTTACCTGAGCTTGCAAAAGAACATTTATATGATGCTGTTGATGCATTTTGTGAACACCTTGCATTTTCAAAACAGCAAGTTGAAAAAGTATTTTTAACAGCTCAAAAATTAGGTGTTCCTGTCAAATTACATGCAGAACAACTGTCTTGCCAAGAAGGAGCATCACTGGTTGCTCAATTTAAGGGGCTATCTGCAGATCATTTAGAATATTTAAGTGAACAAGGCTGTTTAGATATGGCACAGGCTGGCACAGTGGCTGTATTACTGCCAGGTGCATTTTACTTTTTAAGAGAAACCAAAGTTCCCCCGATTGATTTACTCAGAAAACATCAAGTCAAAATTGCAATCTCAACAGACATGAACCCGGGTACATCACCAACATTATCATTACGTTTAATGATGAATATGGCCAGTACATTATTTCGCTTAACCCCAGAAGAATCATTATTAGGTGTAACCATTCATGCAGCACATGCATTGGGTCTTGCAGATGATGAGGGCAGCATTGAAATAGGTAAAAAAGCCAATTTTGTAGCTTGGGATATTCAACATCCTTCTGAAATTACCTATTGGTTGGGTGGTGATTTATCTAAACGATGTATTTATGCTGGAGAGGAGCAATAACATGCAACAAGCGTATCATTTTACCCAAGGAAATAGCCCACTCCTTATTAGCATGCCACATTCAGGTTTAGAATTAACAGCAGATGTGCGCCAAGGTTTAGTGGCTGAAGCACAAGGTTTAAATGACACTGACTGGCATATTCCTGAGCTTTATCGTTGTGCTCAAAATTTGGGAGCAAATGTTTTAAGTGCAAATTATTCAAGATATGTGATTGATTTAAATAGATCGTCTGATGACATTCCGCTATATACCACAGCAACAACAGGGCTTTTTCCTGAAACCCTATTTAATGGCTCACCACTTTTTAAAGAAGGGCTTACACCCAGTAAAGAGATCAGACAGCATTATTTAGAATCTATTTGGCAACCATATCATTTAAAAATAAAGACAGAACTTGAGCGCTTAAAACAACAATTCGGTTATGCATTGCTTTGGGATGCACATTCAATTCGCTCTGAAATTAGCTATTTATTTGATGGAAAATTACCAGATTTTAATTTGGGTACCAATTCAGGGTTAAGCTGTGATCCTATCTTTTCTGAACAACTGATACAGATGTTAGACAAACAAAATGAGTATACACATGTTTTAAACGGACGCTTTAAAGGTGGTTTTATTACGCGCAATTATGGTGATCCACAACAACACATTCATGCTATACAGCTAGAAATGTCACAAGCAACTTATATGGATGAACAGAGTTATCAGTATTTACCTAAGTTGGCGACTCCAACATCTCATATGATTGAATTGCTGTTAAAAACCTATTTAAATACAGCAGAAATGCGTTATCACGAAAAAAACTGGTATTAATCATTTATACTACTGGCTTAAAATAAATTTGTTTTAAGCCAGTGTTACTACAGTACATGCTGAGCTATATGATTATTGAATGATTGATCGAATCACAGCTGTAAATTTTTCTCTAATTGCATCATCATCTTGATGGTGTCGCTTAAAAACCACTTGCTCCCCAGCAACAAAAACATCTTGAATCACACTATCATCACGTCCAAAGATCCAACGATTAATTAAATCTGTATCGCTTGCAGTCGCAATAAAAGGATCATGTGCATTGAATACTAAAAAGTCTGCTCGAGCACCGACTTCAAGACGACCAATATTTTGTCCTAAAGATTGCGCACCACCCAATAACGATTTTTGATATATAGTTTCACCAATATTGTGATTATATTGAGTTTGATGAACTCGATTTCGACGCTGATCTCTCAGTCGTTGCGTATATTCAAGCCATCTTAATTCTTCTGCAACGCTGACAGATACATGACTATCTGAGCCAATACCAAAATTCCCGTTTAACTGTAAATAATCGGTCATCGGAAAAATGCCGTCCCCCAAATTGGCTTCTGTAGTAATACATAATCCTGCAACAGCACCGCTTTTAGCCATTAACTGTATTTCATTGGCATTACAGTGTGTCGCGTGAATTAATGACCACTGTTGATTAACATCAGCAATATCATATAAATATTTAATTGGACGTTGACCTATAAAATCTATGCACTGGTCCACTTCTTTTTGCTGTTCAGAGATATGAATATGAATAGGATGATCGCCTTTCACTGTGTTTAAAACAGTATCTATTTGATCTTGGCTCACCGCTCTTAAAGAATGAAAACACAAGCCTAAGTTTTGCGTTGGTCGATGAATAAATTGTTTAAGATCTTCAAATAAATTTAAATATTGTTCTGTATTTAAAATAAATCGTTTTTGATGTTTAAGTGGTGCAGCTTGATTAAAGCCTGAATATGTATAAAGTACAGGCAGTAAAGTAATACTTATGCCAACATCTGCTGCTGCACGCAATAATGCTTTTGATATTTCAGCTTGATCATGATATTGCTGACCATGTGCAGTGTTGTGAACGTAATGAAACTCTGCAACAGATGTATAGCCTGCTTTCAGCATTTCTACAAATAAATATCTTGCGGTGTCATACATTTGGTCAGGCGTAATATGTTGTACCAACCTGTACATGATTTCTCGCCATGTCCAAAAACTATCGTTTGGATTGCCTGCAATTTCAGATAAACCTGCCATTAACCGCTGAAAACTATGTGAATGCAAGTTTGGCATTCCCGGAATCACTGGACCATCCATCATAGAAGCGCCAAATGAAACCTCATTAGCCTGAATAGAAGTAATAATACCTTCTGAATTGACCTCAATGCGTACATTTTCGTGCCAGCCTGAAGCCAATAAAATTTTCTTTGCAAAGAGTACTTTCATTTTGCGCTCTAGTTGTATATGGTTGTATATACATATATACATGAATTTTTTTGTTGAGTAAACTAGACATCTTTTTTATGCTGTTCGGAAATACAATGAATACTGTTCAAGACAATGAATTAGATAAAACATTAGAACGATTTGAAAACAATAAAATTTCTCCGATTTATGAAAAACTCAAAATGTATATTATTGAGAAAATTTGTAGTCGTGAATGGCCTGTCAATCATCGTATTCCCTCAGAAAGTGAATTAGTGAAGCTACTCCAATGTAGCCGTATGACAGTCAATCGTGCACTTAGAGAATTAACAGCTGAAGGGTATCTATTGCGTATACAAGGTGTTGGTACATTTGTTACAGAAAATAAAGCCCATTCATCGTTGCTTGAAATCAAAAACATTGCTGAAGAAATTGCTGAACGAGGCAATTATCATCATTCAAAAGTTTTAGTATTAGAAGAAATTAAAGTCCTTGACCGTCTGCTCATTAAAATGAAACTTCATCGTAATGACACAGTCTATAGCAGTCTAATTGTTCATTATGAAAATAATATTCCTATTCAATTAGAAAGAAAATATGTTAATCCAGCTATGGCTCCAACGTATTTATCTCAAGACTTTGAACGTGATACCACCAATGCGTATTTAGTAAAAGTCGCGCCTTTATCTAAAGGTCAACACATTGTTAAAGCTGCAATGCCAAGTAAAGAACAAGCAGATCTGTTAATTATTTCAGAACATGAGCCGTGTTTATTGATTGAACGAACCACTTGGTCAAATGAAGTGATTGTGTCTTACTCAGAATTATTGTACCCAGCAGACCGTTATTATTTAGAAGGAACATTTTAGTGAGTATACTTAAATTAGAATCTAAAGATTATACAAAAATGCTTTGGAAAAATGGGCAGGGGTCTACGTTAGAAATTGATAAAGGGCAAGGCTGGCGAGTGTCTATCGCAACCGTTAACCAAGATGGTGCTTTTTCTAAATTTGAAGGCATGCAACGCATTATTTCTATGATTGATGGAGATGCGATTCAACTGATTTCATCTCAGCAAGAAGATGTTGTTATTCGTACTTTCGAGAGTCACGCATTTAGTGGTGATGAAGATATATATTGTAAAGTACATGGTAGAGGAGGGCAGGATCTCAATTTAATTTATGATCCAACTCAAGTAAACACAAGATTTGAACATGTTGTTTTAAATTCATCAGGTCTAGAAATATTTACACCATCAAAATACGTCTTCATTTTTAACCCTACAGAAAACATCGTACATATCAATTTGATGAATCAACATTTCATCTTGAATCATCACGATACATTAAAAATCATGCAATCAAAAGAAAATAGTCTAATTCATGCCAAAATTCATTCTGATGACACCAGTGCAATTTATTTGATAGAAATATGATCTTAATGAAATACATGCTTTATTTTTATACTAATTTTTATGGTCTTTACGGTATTTTTTTGAATCAACTCGCATTAAATGGATACAAAATCTGATAAAAATATTTGAATCATAAATAAAATGACACAAGTAAATATAGGCTAAAAAAGCTATCAATTGAAATGCTTTTATCATTTCAGAATTGTCAGAGCCACTCCATAATGTTTGAAATAATGTACCACCTTTGTCAAAGACATCACCACGTTGCTCGTCAAAGTAGGACATGCCTGTTTTTGTTAGTGTTCCTATGTCAGAAGAAAGCTCTTCTGCACTTGTTTGAATGTTGTTAAAATTAGGATTAAAAAGAAAGGTGAATAAAGTAAAAGTACCTTTTTTTGCTACCGCCATGACGCCTTTTTTATAACTGTAGTAGGCATATAAAATACCGCGCCAGTCATTTAACGAGTCAATTTTAAGTGGACTATTTCCACGTCCAATCAAACGCCCTGCATTGGCTTCGGTTGCGCCTCTTAACCATAATACGGTAGAGTCACTGGCTTTGTAGTTATATTTATCTACCAATAAATCTGCAAATGTTTGGTAAATTTGGTAATACTTTATTTGGTGGTGTTTCAAAAAGTATGCTGAAAGAAAGACAGGTAAGAATTTGATAAAATAGGGAAATGCAAATAGCTCTACAAATCAAATATCCTACCTGCCTTAGCGACAGTATAAAGAAAAATGGCACAAAAGTGGATGGTAAGCAAAATTACCAATGTAAAATATGTAAACGTCAGTTTATCGGTGATCATGCACTCAGCTATCAAGGTTGCCATTCGGGAATCAAAACTAAGATATTACACCTTATGGTACGAGGCAATGGCGTTAGAGATATAGCAGAAGTCGAAAGGGTTAGCATCGGTAAGGTTTTACGGACACTCAGTCAATCAAAATATCAGCTCCAATCACAGCAGAATTATTATGAAACCCTTGAAGTAGATGAGTTTTGGACTTTTGTGGGTAATAAGCAGAATAAACAATGGTTGATTTATGCCTACCATCGGGAAACAGGTGAAATTGTTGCTTATGTATGGGGTAAACGAGACTTAGCAACGGCAAGACGGCTCAAAGCTAGATTAAAACAATTAGGAATAAGCTATGCTCGTATATCGAGTGATCATTGGGATATAGTCAAACAATCAAAAATATAAGACAATATAAAAATGAGTTATTCAGAACATTTTAGACGAAAAGTGATAGCGAAGCTTGAGGAAGGATATTCCATACGAGCGGTCTCTGCACAATTTGAAATTGATAAAAATACAATTTTGAGTTGGAAAAAACGAATTGAAATTAAAAGAACCCGCCCACGGAAACCTTTTAA
>NZ_VTDM01000036.1 GCF_015627105.1 Acinetobacter baretiae
TTGGTTCAGGAGCTGGGGCCGGTGTCTGAACTGGTGTCGGTGCTGGAGCTGGTGTCTGAACTGGTGTTGGAGCTGGAGCCGGTGTCTGTACTGGTGCCGGAACTGGTGTTGGTTCAGGAGCTGGGGCTGGTGTCTGTACTGGTGCCGGAACTGATGTTGGTTCAGGTGCCGGTGCTGGTGTTGGAACTGGTGTTGGTTCAGGAGCTGGTGCCGGTGCTGGTGTTTGTACTGGTGTCTGAACCGGTACCGGTGTCTGAACTGGTGTTGGAACTGGTGTTGGTTCAGGAGCTGGTGTCTGAACTGGTGCCGGAGCTGGTGTTGGTTCAGGAGCTGGTGCCGGTGCTGGAGCTGGTGTTGGAACTGGTGCTGGAGCTGGTGTCTGAACTGGTGTTGGAGCTGGAGCCGGTGTCTGTACTGGTGCCGGAACTGGTGTTGGTTCAGGAGCTGGGGCTGGTATCTGTACTGGTGCCGGAACTGATGTTGGTTCAGGAGCTGGGGCTGGTGCCGGTGTTGGAGTCGGTGCTGGAGTCGGTGCTGGAGTCGGTGCTGGAGTATTTGTTATTGTGGGATTTGTTTTTGCACCATCTAATTCACATGCGGTTAATAAAACTGATGTCACTGCAATTGCGATCAATGACTTATTAAAATGAATTTGCATATATTTTTCCGAAAATATCACCTTCTTATTTGTATGATTATTGTATCAAATATGTTTGAGCATTATATATACATAATATATCTATTTTTAATCGATTAGATAACACTTTATGTCAAAAATAATAACTAATTAAATGATAATCAGTATCTTATATTTTTAAAAAATTAAATATTCATCGTTTTTTTATATAAATGAATTATTATCACATCCTATTTATGTAACAGAAAAATCACATAATTTAGTGTTAAGCTATATAAAAAGTGCCTACAAAAAGTAAAATACTTTATATTATTATCGCAATAGAGAAATAGCATGCAAAAGGCAATGTTTGGCGCAGGTTGTTTTTGGTGTATAGAGTCTGTTCTTTTAGAACTTAAAGGCGTACATCATGTTGAAAATGGCTATGCTGGTGGCGAAAGCGAAGATCCTACATATGAAAAAGTATGTACAGGAACAACAGGACATGCCGAGGTCGTTTATATCGAATTTGATGAAACAATCATTAACTATCAAGATTTACTTCATGTTTTTTTTGGCATGCACGACCCAACAACTCTAAATAGACAAGGAAATGATGTTGGTACTCAGTACCGTTCTGTGATTTTTTTCTATAATGATGAGCAAAAACAGAAAGCCTCTGCGATGATAGAAGAACTTAGCTCACATGGGCTAAATATTGTCACTCAGCTCGAACCCGTGCCTCGCTACTATAAGGCAGAAGCGTATCATCAAAATTTTTATGCAAAAAATCCAGAGCAAGGTTACTGTAATTTTGCGATTCCACCTAAGTTGTTAAAACTTCGTCAAACATTCCAACATCTTCTGAAATAACATAAAAAAAGGAGGCTTTTAAACCTCCTTTTTTCTCTTTACTAATTTTCACTCATAAAAGATAAATCACTTAAGCCTGCCTCACTCGCTCTAGACATCACTTGAGCAACCGTATCATAGCGTGACTCTTTATCTGCGCGCAGCTGAACCGTTGGTTTTTGCTCACCTTGCCCAGCCTCTTGGAATCTTCGTGCCAACTCATCTAGAGAAATTACTTCTGAGTTCCATGCAACTTCACCTTTAGCGTTAATACTCACTGTAATTGCTTTTGGCGGTGGTGTTGAAATTTCCGCTGTCGTTTTGGGTAAAGTCAACGGAATAGATGGATTAGACACAGTCGCTGTGACCAAAAAAATGATCATTAAAACTAGCATAATATCAATCAATGGAATGAGGTTCATTTCATTCATGCCAGAATCTTGATCTTCACCCAATTGAAAGCCCATTAGCCCTCTCCTCTCACCTGAGGTTGTGTTTTTTGTGAATCTTGCTGCAACATTGTGTTAATTAACAATTGGTGTGCTTGATCTTGTAATCCATGTGTTAAAGCCCGATTACTACGCAGACAAATGTTATACGCCAATACAGCAGGAATCGCCACCGCAAGACCAAATCCGGTCATGATCAATGATTCACCCACAGGGGTCGCCACTTGAGCAAGTCCTGCTTGACCTGTACTACCAACAGCAACCAATGCATGGAAAATGCCCCATACCGTACCAAACAATCCAACAAAAGGCGCCAAAGATGCAATTGTTCCTAATACTGGCACACCTTTTTCAATCCCTGTTTTTTGTTCAGAAATTTCACGTAGTAACGCTTGCTCTGCAACAGCTTTACGTTGTTCAAATGTTAAACCCAAAAGTTGTGCTTTCAATTGACTAAGAGACTGCTCTAAACGTGAAAAAGCCGTTTGTTTTAATTTACGTGTTCCAATTAAACGTATAAAAAAGACTGTCCATGTAATAATAGACATACTTAATAAAACGAAATACAGGGTTTTACTTACCGCATCTGCACTTTGCCAGTACACTGAAAAATTCATTACTTATTTCCTAATTTGTTAGCAATATTAATTAACTTAAATCAAATGGTTGTTGTGCTTTGATTGGATAAGCCACGCCATTTTCCATATATGGTTTAAATTTTGCACCACGTACAGCACGCAGTATTTTTTGGTCAAGCGCAGGTACTCCTGAACTTTGTACAACAGTCACACTAATAATTTTGCCCTTTTCATCTGCTTCAATCATTACCACAATTGAACGAGGTGATCCTCTTAAATCACTTTGTTCATAGGATGGTTTAGGCGAGAGACTCCATTGCACACCGCTTCCACCAATACTGACACTTTTTGGTGTTTTTTCAGCAGGTTCTGCTGCAGGTGCAGGTTGTGGCGTCGGAGCAGGCGTAGGAGCAGGTTCTGGCTGTGGTACAGGTTTTGTTTCAACCGTTGAAACAACAGGTGGAACAACCACAGGCTGAGGTTTCTCGACCTGTTGAACTTCTTTTTTCGGTTGCTCCGCTTTTTTGACTTGCTGTACTTTTTCTACTTTCTTCGGTGGTGGTGGTGGATTTTTAACAATTTTTACCTCTTTTACCTCTTTTTTAGGTTTAGGCGGTTCTTTCGGTTCTGGTAATGGTTTTGGTGGTTGCTGAATTTTGACAAAATGGGCTTGAATAGGGACCTTTTTCTCAGTTTTTATTTCATGTGGCTTCATTTGTCCTAAAGCCCACAATACAGCAATATGACCAACCACTACAGCTGTGAATGCAGCACCCACTTTGATTTTCATATTGTCAGTGGACTGTTTTGAATTTAATACAGAGGAGTGACTCATAGCACAATAGTGACCTTGTTATATGATCTATCAGAAGGTTATATGACCATATGTTTAATTAAATGATATCTGTTACCTATGATAAATGAGAAGTGTTTTCATTTTCAACCTATTTTTACAAACATTCGGTAGATAAAACAACTCATTTAAAATACAATGTGACACGATTAATGTATAGTTATAACATAACATAAATAAGAAACATTCATCAATGTATTCAAGTTTTTATCATCAAAATAGATCACACTCCACTCAAACATGATTTCAAAATCACGATGCGAAGTGTGGTTTATTCTTATTAAGAAGATGCAACTTCTTTTGTCGGCAGATGATCAATATCTTCATCTTGAGTATAACGGTCAACAACAACACTGACCATCATATCCCCCTCTACATTGACCATTGTTCTTACAGTATCTAACACTCGATCTATTGGTAATAAAATAGCAATCGCCTCTGCAGGTAAGCCAACCGACTGTAAAACCATAATCATCGTAACCATACCCGCACTTGGAATACCCGGAGCACCTAGTGACGCAATCATCGCTGTTAAACATACAATAATTTGTTGAGTTAAACTTAAATCTAATCCAATCAAGTTTGCCACAAAAAGCGCTGCTGCCGCTTCGTATAAAGCCGTTCCATCCATATTTAAATGTGAACCTAACGGAATCACAAAACCTGTAATCTTAGGACGAACACCAAGATTTTCTTGTGCACACTTCATACTTAATGGCATTGTTGCAGAGCTAGAACTGGTTGCAAATGCAGTAATTAATGCCAAACGCGCGCCTTTAAAAAACTTCAGTGGCGACATTTTTCCAAAAATCCAAAGTAGTAAAGGTAAAACAATTAACCCATGGAATAACGTTGTTCCTGTAACGATCGCCGCAAACTCAGCCAAACGACTTAAAACAGATAAGTCCTCTTTCGCAATCAGCTTTGCCAATAATGCAAAAATACCAAACGGCGCTAACTTCATAATCCAAGACACAAGCATCATGACCAAATGAAAAAATTCTTCATTAAATGTTCGAATGTGTTGAAATTTTTTACCGCCATAAACCAATGCCAAACCAATGAGCATGGCAAAGACAACAACAGATAAAACATTACCATCACTAAATGCTTTAAATGGGTTAATCAAGGTATTTTGAATGAAATTGGTAATAAACGATGATGTATCCAAACTTTGAGCTGGACTATGGTATTGATCCATTGCATGCTTAAATAATGATACATCCATGCCCTTACCGACTTCAAAAATATGAGCACAGGTTAAACCTAAGATTAAAGACAATGTCATGGTCGTAAAGCTACACATCAGCGTAACTTTCCACACTTTGCCAAGCTGTTTACCAGACTCTAAACTGGCAACCCCAACCACAATAGATGTAAAAATCAGTGGTACAAGGAGCATTTTTAAGCATCCAATAAAGATGCTACTAATAATGCTTAATCCATAAATACTATGGCTAAATAACGTGGTATCTGGGTAAAGACGCAGAACACAACCCACAATAACCCCAAGTAGTGCTGCGATAAAAATTTGGGTATTTAAACTCATAATTATCCATTTTTATCTTGTTTTGATACGCCATCATATAACACTTGTTACAATTTGAATTAATTTTTTCTGATAACCATATGAATTTGTATTAAAACAAGATTGGATGTTTTATCATCAATTCTCACGCATACGCATAAGACCCTCTTGCACAGTACTGCACACTAATTCGCCATTTTGCCACATATACCCATAATTCATACCACGTGAATTTGTCGTGATGGTGGCTTCCATGTCATATAACACCCACTCATCAGCACGTATTGGCTTATGAAAATAAATAGCATGATCAATGCTTGCACATTGTATATTGGGCGATAGATAACTCAAACCATGTGGTCTTAACGCTGTTGTCATCAAAACAAAATCTGAATAAAAAGCCACAATCGCTTGATGTAATGCCACTTGATCTTGTTCATTTTGAAGCACGTCATGAGTCTTCACATAATGTGCATATAATGGTTCAGCAGGCTTCGGGCGAAAAAAATTACGCACATCACTTAACGGTTTCAACTCAATATGTCTTTCACGCATAAAGCTTGGCTGAAGTGGCTCAGGAATAAAACGTAACATACTTTCTTTTATTTCTTGCTCACCCTGTAAGGTGTCAGGATGTGGGTAATCGGGCTGTTTTTTTTGATATTCTAGTCCCTGTTCGATAGATGCAAAAGAAATTAAAGCCGTAAAAATTGTCCGTCCATATTGAATCGCTCGCACTTGCCGACTTACAAAACTTTGCCCATCTCTTAAACGTTCTACTTCATATGTAATCGGCTCGTTAATGTCCCCACCACGCAAAAAATAGCCATGTAAAGAGTGTGCAGGACGATCTGTCGTATATGATGCTGCACGTAGTGCTTGGCCTAAAATTTGTCCACCAAATACTCGCTTGCCAATAAAATCATGGCTTTGTCCCAAGTATTTGTTTTCATCTATTTTTTCTAACGTTAAAATTTTAATCAGTTCTTGCGTTAACTTAGTCATTATTACTCATCTATTCATTACTATTTTAAATGAAGTGTATTAGATCATTTTTTTATTGCCCTGTATTTTGCGATTTGTTCCAATTTTTTACTATTTATATCTATATTCAATGGCATTTTTTATAGTTTTACTGTCTTAAAAGATACATTTTGGGTAAAATCACCGCTTCGAGCGTATGTTACCCACCTTTATACCCCTTGTATTTGCAAGAGAAATTTTGGTGTTTATGAGGAGTCTTTCATGTCCAAGCGTAGTTTTGGTCAAATCTATCGTAGATTATCAAGCAAAGTGCTTGACCTAGTAGTAAAACCACGAGTTCTTGGAGATGTACCTACACGTCATAAACCAGAACATACATCCCCTCAAGATAACGACACCAACACTGTAGTTTGCTATGTTTTACAAAGTTACTCCCGAAGCAATGCTTTGGTGCTTGATGGTGAAACACGGCGTTTAGCATTACACCCTGCCCTTGAACCATTACATGTTGAGCAACATAGAGAAAAAACATCAGTATTTTTCTTACAACATCAAGATACAAGCTATTTAGCAAAACATAAACATGCGCTTCCACCCAAATTATTACGCCTCATTGATTTCATTGAAGCGCATCCAAATATAGACATACAGCTGATTCCTGTTACCGTATTATGGGGACGATCTCCCGATAAAGAAGATTCATTATTTAAACTTTTATTTACTGATACTTGGGCAACACCAAGCAAAGTAAAACAGTTGGTCAATATTGGTTTACACGGACGACAAACCTTTTTAGAGTTTCACAACAAACATTCTTTACGATCTCTAATTGCCACCGCTCGTCAAACCCATCCTAATCTTTCACCCGCAACATATATTGTCAACCATCTTAACCAATATCTAGATCGCCAACGTGAGGCTGTTCTTGGACCCGATTTATCCGATCGTCGTAATGTCATTCAATCTTTAATGAAATCTCCAGATTTAGAAGAATCCATTCGACGTGAAAGTATTCGTAGTAAAATCAGCTTATTTGAAGCACAGCGTAGGGCTGTCGGTTATATTAACGAAATTGTCTCTGATTACTCATATTCAACCATACGCTTTGGAGACATGGCACTTACACGCCTTTGGACACAGCTTTATGATGGTGTTGAAGTACATAACTTTAATACCGTCAGAGAATTAGCAAAAGATTATGAAATCATCTATACCCCT
The DNA here is from genome assembly GCF_015627105.1 of Acinetobacter baretiae. Classification (GTDB taxonomy): domain Bacteria; phylum Pseudomonadota; class Gammaproteobacteria; order Pseudomonadales; family Moraxellaceae; genus Acinetobacter; species Acinetobacter baretiae. The sequence continues at coordinate 7,079 of NZ_VTDM01000036.1, forward strand.
TGCCATCGTAGCCATATAGATTATTTACTTTTATCTTATATTATTCATCGTCGTGGCTTAATGGTGCCTTATATTGCAGCAGGGGACAATCTCAACCTTCCGCTGGTGGGGCAATTTTTACGTGGTGGCGGTGCATTTTTTATTCGTCGCTCATTTCGTGGTAATGGATTATATACCTCTGTATTTAAAGAATACTTATACAGTATTGTTTCTAGAAACACGCCTTTAGAGTACTTTATTGAAGGTGGTCGTTCTCGAACAGGTCGTTTACTGCCACCAAAAACGGGAATGTTGGCCATGACTGTACATAGCCACTTACGAAACAAAGGGAAAAATAAACCCATTGTCTTTATTCCCACATATATTGGTTATGAACGACTCATGGAAGGGGCAACCTATATTGGCGAATTACAAGGCAAACCCAAAGAAGCTGAATCTATTTTAGGCTTAGTCAAAACCATTCGAAAAATAGAACGAATTTTTGGACAAGTACACCTTAATTTCGGTGAGCCTGTTTTTTTAGATGATGTATTAAAACAACATCAAGCCGATCATATTCGTATTGCAAAAAATGATGACCCCATTCCTACGGAAGTTTCAGAAGCCATTACAAGTTCGGCATATCAAATTTTAGAAAAAATTAACAATGCAGTCGTGATTAACCCAGTCACACTTTTGTCACTGATTTTACTGTCTACCGAAAAACATACAGTGAGTGAAGAGTTGCTCATCAAACAACTCAATACATATTTAAATATTGTTCGAGAATTACCTTATGACTCACGCACTGAAATCACCAAGTTTTCAGGCGTAGAAATTATTGAACACGGTTTAAAACTCAAACTGATTCAACGTGTACCACATGCATTAGGCGATATTATTGCCATTGCAGATCATCAAGCTGTATTACTCACTTACTTTAGAAATAATATTTTACATGCTTTTATTTTACCGTCACTCATTGCCTCATTGGTCGATTTAAATGGTAAAATTGCACGTGCTGATCTTGCCAATGTCATGATTACATTGTACCCATTCTTAAAAGCTGAATTATTCACAAAATGGAATAGTACAACGCTCGCTCCTGCCATTGAACAATACATCGATCAGCTCATTAAAGTAGGTATCATTAGTGTAGATGGCCTAGACCTTGTTAGTCCTCAACCCAACACAGAAACACACGACCAAATTACTATTTTGGCAGGCTCTGTAAAACAAAGCCTTGAACGCTATTACATGATTTTAGCCATTATTACCCAACGTGGTTCAGGCAATATTTCTGTTAAGCAAGTGGAAGACTTAGGTTACTTGCTTGGTCAACGTTTATCTGTATTATACGAATACAACTCCCCTGATTTCTTTGATAAATCACTGTTCCAAAGCTTTTTAAAGGTACTGACGCAAAAAGGGTATATTCGTGTACAACAAGGTTTAATCGAATTTGATGAATACCTCACCAAAACAGCACAGTATGCCAATTTAGTTTTAGATGATACAAAACTCAGCATGCTCAAACATATCACCCAATTTAGTGATGAAGAATTACAAGGTGCGCTGAGTGCACTTGCTGCAGATCATGCTAAACGGCGTTCACGAAAGAAACTCAAAAAATAAGAGTATAGCTAGGCATCAGTCACATGATGCCTTTTTTATTTGCGCCAATTGATCGAGATAGACTTCAAAACAGTGTGGATACTTCAATTCAAAGCCTAAATCTTGCAAGTGTGTCGCATAGATTTTCTTGCCTGTTTCCAAACGCGTATCACACTGAAGTAACGGTAATCCGCACTGTTTTTGAAACCACAATAAAATATCATGTAAGGGGTATGGTCTAGAGTCACTAACAATATAATGTGATTTTATCTGGGTTAAATTACTTAAATATGCTAAAAACCCTGCCAAATCATCAATATGTATACGATTTGTCCAATGTAATTGCTCATAAAATGTTGTGTTTTGCGCCAATTTCAACATACGCGCTATGCTAGTCCCATAAATACCTGAGGGTCTTACAATGACACAACGCTCTGCAAATGCACGAACATAAGCTTGTTCCATGTCATACAAAATTTGACCTTGCAAATCATGAATAGCGACTTCGGTATCGTCATTGACAACGCCACCTGTGTGGCCATTATATACTCGGGTTGATGATACAACGATACAACGTTGGACAGGGTGTTGCTTTAACGCATCAACAATAGGAGTCACACTATCAAGATATGTTTTTTGATAGCCATTTACACTGCGCTCTTTAGGACTCAATAAAATATAAACACAATCAATCGGAGATAAACCATCTAGATTAATCTGTGCAACATCTTGACACAAATGCGATGATATTGATCTCTTCGTACGACTCAAAGATGTAATTTGATGGCCTTGTGCAAATAAATGTTTTGCAACACGCTGTGATGTTTTACCATAACCTATAAATAAAATATGCATGACATGACCTAAATCTATATGGCTTCAATTCGTGATCTAAAAGGCGTTGGCTCAGCTGCCTGTAACTTACTCGAAAAACTTCATCTATTCAGTACAGATGATTTACTTTTTCATTTGCCTCGTGACTATGAAGATCGTAGCACGATTGTTGCCATGAACCAATTAAGTGTTGGCCGTAGTTACTTGCTCGAAGGTGAAGTTCAATCGATTGACTTCCCCTCAGGAAAACGCAAATCAATGGCCATTCTTCTACAAGATGATTTTGGCAAAGTTACACTACGGTTTTACCATATTTATAAAGCCCTTATCGATCAGTTTAACCTCGGACAACGCATTCGCTTATTTGGTGAAGTTCGTATTGGAGCAAGAGGATTAGAGGTATACCATCCTGAAATTCTCCCCTTACATGTGCTTAATAAACACAGTCGCTTAACAGCCATTTACCCCAGTACAGAGGGCTTAACTCAAAAAAAGCTTAGAGATTATATACAGCAAGCATTTGACCAACATAGCGATGATTTAACAGAATTACTGCCCAAAGAATTCAGTACAACATACTCATTAAAAAATGCTCTCTCGTATATTCACCATCCCCCGCTAGATGCCAACATGCAACAATTGATGCAAGGTCAACACCCTGCACAACAACGCTTGATCTTAGAAGAATTAATTAGTCATCAACTCAGCTTACTCACTCGCAGAGCCTATTTACAACATACTGCATCGGCATGCTGTAAACCCAGCACACATTTTTCCCATGCACTGTTATCCACCCTTCCCTTTTCATTAACTCGAGCTCAGCAACGCGTTTCAGAAGAAATACTTCATGACCTTCAACAAAATAAACCTATGCTTCGATTGGTACAAGGTGATGTTGGCGCAGGTAAAACTTTGGTTGCAGCCATTGCAGCTTGCCATGCACTTGAGTCGGGTTGGCAAGTTGCACTGATGGCACCCACTGAGATTTTAGCAGAACAACACTATTTAAATTTTAAACGTTGGCTTGAGCCACTAGATATTCAAGTTTCTTGGCTCTCTGGTAAACAAAAAGGGAAAGCTCGGCATCTTGCAGAAACAGCAATTCAACACGGAATCGCCAACATGGTCATTGGCACACATGCCTTATTCCAAAATAGCGTCATATTTAAGCAACTAGGACTCGTCATTATTGATGAACAGCATCGTTTTGGCGTAGATCAACGCTTAGCCTTAAGAGATAAAGGAGCAAACTCAACAACACCTCATCAGCTCATTATGACAGCCACTCCAATCCCTCGCACTTTGGCCATGAGCGCATATGGTGATTTAGATACTTCTATTATTGATGAACTACCACCTGGACGAACCCCTATTCAAACAGTGACCGTCCCTTTAGATCGCAGAGAAGATGTATTACAGCGGATTGCGAAAAACTGTGCTGAAGGAAAACAAGCATACTGGGTGTGTACACTGGTTGAACAATCAGAAAGTCTAGATGCTCAAGCAGCAGAAGCCACCTATTTAGACATACAAACACGGTTTCCTCAATTGCATGTTGGTCTAGTGCATGGAAAAATGAAAGCAACAGAAAAACAAGCCGTAATGCAGGCATTTAAACGCAATGAATTACAGCTTCTTATTGCTACAACCGTCATCGAAGTTGGCGTAGACGTGCCTAATGCAAGTCTTATGATTATTGAAAATGCCGAACGTTTAGGTCTCTCGCAATTACATCAATTAAGAGGACGAGTCGGTCGAGGGGCACAAGCAAGTTTTTGCGTACTCATGTATAAATCTCCCCTGTCACAACACGGTCAAGAGCGATTAAGTATCTTAAAACAAAGTAATGATGGTTTTATCATTGCAGAAAAAGACCTACAAATTCGAGGGCCGGGTGAATTGCTTGGTACCAAACAAACAGGAGATTTGGGCTTTAAGGTAGCAAATCTAGAACGAGACCAATACTTACTCCACCAAGCACAGCATATTGCACAACAATTAATCCAACAAAACCCTCAAACAGTGGATGCCTTACTCCAACGTTGGCTACCGCATGCACCCCGTTATGCTTATGTTTAATCAAATATGGGGATTCTTGCATCTACATATTCAACCTTGTGTACTTTGTGAAATCGAACGAGTACAGTATGGACGTAGCGTATGTGGCGACTGTTGGCAACATCTCAACATACAACCACGCTGTGTGACAAAACAAGATATCGAACTCATTGCTACAACCACTTATCAATATCCAATCAATAAAATTATTCAACAATTTAAATATAATCATCAATTACAATATCTTCGATTGTTTAAAGACTTACTGGCACACATCCAAATTCCTAAAGTACAAGCTATTGTTGCCATGCCTATTTCCACAGCACGTTTGCATGAGCGCGGTTATAATCAAGCACATTTATTGGCTCAATTGATTTCAAACACACATAAAATTCCAATTTGGGCGCCCATCGAGCGTATGAAAGAATACAGTCAAAAAGGGCAAAATCGTGCTGAACGCCTTACCAACATTCATCAACAATTTAAAATTAAGCCAAAGCAAAGCATAAAATATCGTAAAGTGGTCATTATTGATGATGTAGTAACTACAGGTAGTTCAATCCAAGCGCTCAAAACCCAATTAGAACTGTTAGGTTGTCAAAAAGTTTATGTGATTTGTCTCGCTGTGGTTTAATCACACTAAGGTACAACGACATCTTGTGCACCCCATTTAGGTTGAGGTTTTTGGTAATGCTCAAATTCAGTGATTAATGTTTCAATGTGATCTGACACACATAAAGAACTGGAAAAACGTGGTTGTGTAAATCCTGTATTTACCGTCTGCTCAATCATATCCAATAACGGCTGATAAAAACCACGAACATTTAAAAAACCACACGGCTTAGTATGTATCCCTAATTGGGCCCACGTCCATTGCTCAAAAATTTCTTCTAACGTACCTGCACCGCCAGGTAGTGCAATAAAACCATCTGCTAATTCAGACATTTTTAATTTACGTTCATGCATTGATTCAACAATGTGCAGTTCAGTCAATCCTGTATGCGCAAGCTCCATGCCTACCAAAGATTGAGGCATCACTCCAATCACACGGCCACCTGCATGCAATGCACTATTAGCAACAACACCCATCAACCCCGAACGACCACCGCCATAAACGAGCGTTTTACCTGTTTTTGCTAAATAACGACCAGTATGTTCAGCACATTCAATAAAATAAGGTTCGGTGCCCGGCTTAGAACCACAAAAAATTGCGATAGATTTCATAAAAACGACCCAATTATCAGTAATAATAAAATAAAGTGTATGTTTTTCACCCAAACAAGAAATTGAGCACTGTTTTTAATCTCTTGCTTGACTAAAATACACACATCATTACCACCATTCTACTCCAAGGAGAATACACTCCAATGCTTGAAGCTTTTTATGCCACAGAGCGTGGTAGTTTGGAAGATGGCGCCATCAATGGTGGCTTTGACCTACACCCAGACTGGGTATGGGTCGACCTGATCGCTCCATCTCAAGAAGAACAACAGTGGGTGACTGATGCCTATCAACAAAATTTACCAACGCTCAAATCATTAGAGGATATTTCATCGTCTGCTCGTTTTTATCGTGACGATGATGGCGTACTGCATGTAAGCACTTACTTTCTCACCAAAAATAGAAACTATCAAGCAGATAATGAACATGATGATGATGGTATTTTAGCAACCATACAAACCGTTGCATTTATTCTTAATCAAGAACGACTTATTACCCTTCGAGGTGAAAAGTTATTGGCTTTCCGAGCATTTCGCTCACGTGCTCGACGTAACGACTATGATCGTGACTATAAAGACCCTGTATGGATTTTATTGGGATTATTTGAAGCCAAACTCGATGAACTTGCCGATATTTTAGAAGATATTCATAAAGACCTTGAAAAATATTCTACAGACGTACTCAACAACCATAATCGAGAAAGACACCTTGATCTTGATGATATGATTACACGATTGGCACAACAAGAAGATATGTTAGGTAAGGCTCAATTGTGCCTAATCGATTTACGTCGTATTTTAACTTTTTTATCTAGACCTCGTGCTTTAGGAAGCCATATTTACGACTCCGAAATTCGTGAAATGAGTGAAGATGTTCGCTCATTGGTCGAACATAACGCATTCTTATTTCAAAAAGTGCGTTTTTTAATGGATACCACCTCTGGGTTCATTAATACCGAACAAAATGACACCATTCGACGCTTCTCTATTTTACCAAGTATGCTTGCACCGCCTATGCTGATTTCTAGTGTATATGGAATGAATATTGAAGAACTTCCATATGCACATAGCCCCATCAGCCTCATTATTGTTGGTGGTTTTTTATCTATTTCTTTTATTGGCCCATATTTTTATTTTAAATGGAAAAAATGGATTTAATCTTCACACAAGTATCATCAAGATACTTGTGTATAACATGTTTTATTTGAATAAAACATGCTAGAAAACCCGAATCCTGTTTAAGGATTTATTTGAAAAAGCCAAGGATTAGAGCCATAAGTTGAGTTACTAGACACGACTTACCACTCTAATCCTCATGACTGATATTACTGCTTTATTCTGTACCATTGATGATTTTTTTATAAAATTTGAATCCACTTATTTGAAATTTCTAAAACAGAATCAATACTTCAAACGAATACGA
>NZ_VTDM01000037.1 GCF_015627105.1 Acinetobacter baretiae
TTGAAGCAACGAAATAAGATTGAAACATTGTTTGGTTTGTTGAAAGCTAAATACAACTTAGTGACAAGTAAGGCGAGAAGTGTTCAAGGCTATTTAGCAGGAATTTATGCATCTTTATGTGCGTATCAGGTTTGTCATAAGAATAAGCCGAACATTCGAATCATCGGTGCTTCGGCTTAAACAGGATTCGGGTTAATTAGCCTATTATTTTTTAATAAATGTATAATTATGTTTTATATATTAATAATTAAATTATGAAAAAACTTCCTTGGGTTATTACAACAATATGGATTATCACCGTTATAGTTGTCCCAATTTTTTGTTCTAGTATTGAAAAACCTAGTAAATTAAATGAGTGGGGTGATTATTTAGCAGGTGCATTTTCACCCCTTGCATTTTTTTGGTTGGTTATGGGTTATTTACAACAGGGTAAAGAGTTACAGCAAAATACCAAAGCATTAGAATTACAAGCTCAAGAGTTAAAAAATAGTGTGGCAGAGCAAGTCAAACAGAATGAAGCATATGAGCGTGAATTGCTAAAAAAAAGAATTAGTATAGAGCCTAAATTAGAAATTTATGATGCTGGATATATTTATGACATCATCGATGATAATGCGAATGGTTACTTTTTTGAGGGAAATAAATTATCTTTTATGATCAAAAACCATGGACAGATAGCAAAAGATATTGAAATAGTTGGTGAAGATGTGAGAAAGAAGCTTTTTAAGTTAGAATCAGGTGAAGATTGTTCAATATTATTTTTTTATGAAGGAAAGCAAGAGGAAAAATTTAATGAAACTTTGAGAAATAAATTACCTCTTGAATTCTCCTTATCCTACAGTGATCTTATGGGATATAAATATAATAAGAATTTTCGGTTATTTGTACGATATTTTTACGAAGCTTCTTATATGGAGTCCAAAGAGTGGATGGGAGTTGAGTTTATCACCTAAAAACACCCCACCTCAGCAAACACCCCATCAATCACATCATCCTTATTTAAATCTTTCGGCTCAAAAAACTCAATCGGTGCGGTTGGGTTTTTACTGGCATAGTCAGCGAGTAGGTGAGCAATCGCACTATCGCCATGACGGTCTTTATTATTGGCATTAGTTTTGCCCTGTGCAGGTATGCGGGCCACACCATTCATCATCACAAATGCTCTATGATCCTCAATCACATCTAGATCGGCAGGCATATTCTCAATATCACCATCTTCTAAAGATGCCTTAAAGTGAGGGGTATGATCTCGATACCACGTTTCTGTCAGCATGACAGCTTCAACTCGTTCACCATAGCGTACTTGCATCGCTTCAGCTAAAAAACCACCGTTACCACCCGCATCGTGTGCAGCTTTACTAAAGTTTGGAAGCTGTGCCACCATCAGCTCTAAAAACTTCTCTTGTTGCTTGTAGGGTACTCGGAACATTTCAAATAAAAATGGAATACGCTTTTTTGTATTCTGCTGTTCAATCAACGGCCAAAAAGAGCAAGCATTACGTTTACGGGCAAAGTCTAATCCGTAAAAGCTTTTGGCTTTGACGGGTAGGGCATCAAGTAGTGGCTTTAAGTGTTCATCAAAATAATCTTCAACATCAGCATTACGAGCTTCTTCACTGACTTTATCAAAGTTGTCCCAACCTTTGGGTGCTTCAAAACGAATCACAGGTACAGTGCTATCTTTACGGTTCTCCAGTAAAGAATGAGGCAACCAACGACCACCACCTTTACTTGGGATTACATCCAATTCTTCATCTGATGCACTGCCGTAAAAATCATAAACTTCTTGTACCCATTCTACTTCTTTGTCTTTGCAGTAAGGTTCACCTTTACGCATACACACACGTTTATATAAACCTTGTTGTACAGCCTCTTTAAAACTGGTTCGGTGTAATGAGCCTTTACGTTTACCTGCACGTATCTGATTAATCAGCTCATTAAATGGGTTGTCTTCACCATCATGTGTGCTAATCACTCGTACACAGCCACCCCAAATTAATAGAGCAAGGGCAGCTTTTAATAGTTCATCTAATGACTCATGGAATGCAGCTTCATCTAAAATAACTCGCCCTTGTCGTCCACGTAAGTTCGACGGGCGACTGGTCAAGGCTTCAATACGGTAGCCCGACTTAGGAAAGCGAATAATATAGGTTTGAATGTGTTTGTCGCCATCTTCCCAAATACCTTCTTCAACGCTGTTGGCTGCCAAGCCATAAGCTCTAGACCACATGGCACAGGCCTGTATAAACTCAACGGTCATATCTTTGTTATAGCCAAGGTAATAGGTATTTTGTCCACCTGCTTTTTGGTCACTGGCGGCTTCGAGTGACGCATCAGCCGCCTCGGCCCATGTCAGACCAATACGTCGTGACTTTTCGCCAATCTTGAGTGGGCTACGGTCTGCAATCCATGCTTGTTGGTAGGGCAACAGTACCGCAGGCACGTCGCTGTTAAAGTCGGGTTTAGGAAAAGGCGAGTCTTTCATCAGTCGGCAATCCCTAAAATCTGTTTTCTAATCTCCGTGGCTGTTTCATTCGATAGCCCACCTTTTTTGGCAATTTTTTCTACGGCTTTAGCGGCTTTTTCCACTTTATCTTGTACTTCAAGTTGCCATTTTTTCTGATTTACAGAAGCTTTAGTAATCTCTGCAATCCCTTTACTACAGCTTGCAATTAAAGCCAGTCTTTTTGCAGGGTTGGCATCTTCTTCATTGGCTTGTTGCAGGGCAATCAGGGCATTAAATAGCTCGGTTTGTACTAACGACAACACAGCCGCAGAGCGTTGGTCGCCATCATCAGGCGCAGCATCTGCAATGAGTATGGCGGCTTGAGTACTGGCTTGTACGGCTGCAAGCTTTTGTTCTAACTTTTGCCCATAGCGATGTACGCTAGACTTGCTAATGTTATAACCACGTTCTTGTAAGATATTGGCAATTTCTTCATAACCACAAAAGCCTTTGTCTTTAAACCATGTGTTTAACCACTGCTTGTCTTCATCATCAAGTAAATCCACCGCAGATTCTCGTGCCATGTTTAGTTCCAGTATTTAGATGGACGGGCAATTCCAGCAGGGCAATGCACGGTGTAATCCACCACATCTACACCATTGCTATTGAGCTTGGCATGCCAATGACCAGAGGGTTGTTTATCAATAATGACAAGATCACGATCTTTTAAATATTCAAGCTCACTGTGTAATTCTTTTGGGGTGCAATCGTCATACAGAGACTGAATGACCGTGAGGAGTAGCTCATCTTGTGCACCAATCGGACGGGCTTTATTCAGTGCATTGAGTAAGTTCCAACGCATGTTTTCACGTCTTGCTTTGCTTAAATCGGTCATCGTTTTTGTACCTGTTCTTTGTGTACATTTAAAAGCTGGCTTGCCACCGCATCGAGTTTGGCTTCAATAATGGTTTGTCCTCGGATGTAGTCATCACGCCCAACATAGGTTTGTGGTACTTCAGCTTTAAAATGTAAAAACTGTCGTTCTAAATCTCGAATTTCCTCTTGGGCCTTGAGAGCTTGTTTGCCTACGTCTTCAATTTTTTGATTGGTGATATTAAAGTTCTGTGAGAGGTTCTGTTCAGATCGAGTGATGAAATGTTTGATTGCTCCCCACAGCCCGCCAATGACAGACAGGAGTAAGGTAATCACTTGCCATGTTTCCAGTTGAATAATCATTCTGTTTTTGTATCCTGTGGCTTGGTTTGATTAATAAAACGAGTTATCGCTCCCAAGACTGCAAGCACTGCAATGACATGGTTTTGTGTGGCTTCAGGCAGTAATTTTAAAACTTCAGGTGGAATACCAAAAGTAGCGATATAGCAAATTAAACCAAAGGCCCAGTTAGAGAACCACAGCCAGCCTTTACGCCAATTTGATACAACATACTTGCGCTTTTCCTCATCCATCAGCGCACACTCCACGGCAGTTGAAAGTGCATGCCATCTTTGAAGGTTTTCCAGTCGCCACCCCATTCAATTACTATATCTAGCTCTTGAGCAGCACGTTTCATGGCATCGGCAATTTGAATGTAATACTTATACTCATAAGTCACTTGGTTAGTGACCAAGGCACACAGATCTACAGCATGGCCTGTCAAATGACGGCTTTTTAATGTGGTGGTGGCTTTTTGGGCGAGGAGTTGTTTTTGTCGTTCTAAGGTTCGTAAACCTTCAACCACTTTAAAATCGATCTGAGTGATTTGAATGGCACGTTCAACCACAGCGACAATATGTGGATGTACCCCTTGCAGTTTGTTTAAACTGGCTTTTGATAGCTTAAAAGAAGTCAATGCTTTTATTTTCTCGAATAAAAACATGATCATGGCATGACTTTATTTAAGTGCAGAGTGGAAAAAATTCCAAAAAAAACCACCCGAAGGTGGCAAAAGCGAGTGAGTACGTTGCTGTTTAGGCTTCAAATAAGTCCATCTGGTCATCTTCTATGATTGGAGTATCATTTGGCATTTTTCTTTTGATTTCACGAATCCAACGCTCAGTCACATTGTATTTGCGAGCAAGCATTTTATTGAGTTTAGGCTCACCCCCTAATTCTCTGAGTTCTTGCTTAATTCGTTCATCACGTAAGTAATTAATATAGCGGTCAGGTTTAGGAATATAAATAATCTCACCATTCCAAAATTGTGCTAATTTTTTTAAGTTATTAAAGCCAATAAACTCGGCCAATTCATGGCTTTCAGTCACATGACTGGCACGAGGGAATTTATATTCAGCGCCACCAAATTGAGTGGATAAAGCAAGGGCAGTGCGGTAATCGGTGAGTTGCACCATTAACCGTAATGTTTCAGGAAGTTTGTTGATGGCTTTGGCTTGCACGAGACTCTCGCTTTTTTTTGTACTCTAAAGCTGCAACTATACGCCATAGTTCACTTTCTGTGCAAAATTCTAACGCCTCCTTTTTAAACATTTTTTTAGCAATTCCTACAGCGTATTGCCAATGCAGTGCTTGGTCTGCCAGTAAGGCTTCAATTTTTCCAACTAAAGCCTCTTTGCTGTGTTTTACCTTGGGCTTTTGACCAAACGATTTTTGAGTAAAGCCCAAACTTTCAAGGCGTTTAAGTACAGCAATAAGTTCATTTTGATTGAGGTCTTTGGCAGATCGTTTACCTGTCACTTGTGTTAATAAATCACGGTAAGTGTCATCATCTAGCCCTAATGTCTTTTTTGCCACATGAATAGCGGCAAGGCGATGGTTACGGGTAGGATTTTTCATGATTCACCATTTAATGTAGATGATGACTGCTCATTGATCTGAGTCAATATTCGATCAAAACCACCATTGGCAATAAACGCATCCATTGGATTGTTGAGATTCAACATGTAGTAATCGGTTTCACACATCGTACAAACAGTCAAACTTTCAAACTTTAAACCACATTGATGGCATTGAAAATGAAGTGCTGTGTTTGTCATATTTTATCTCGCTGCTCGTCAGTACTTCATCACGACACGAAGTAGACAAAAGCACGACTTGAGTCGTGCTTTTGTTTCGCTTAGTTCACTGCGTCCTTTAAACCTTTACCTGCTTTAAAACTCGGCTGTTTACTGGCTTTAATCTCTAAGGGTTCACCTGTCGCAGGGTTACGTCCTGTACGTGCTGCACGTTCTTTTACGATGAATGTTCCAAAGCCTAAGATGGAAACATCATTGCCTGACTTTAGTACTTCAGTAATACTGTCTTCAAAGGCATTCAGTGCAGTTGTCGCTTGCGTCTTGGTTAAGCCTGATTTTTCAGCAATCGCTTGTATCAATTGTGTTTTATTCATAAAAAATACTCTATTCAATTGAGGTTAAATATTGGCAAAATCTAACGAAATGGGTTGATATTTGCCGTTGTTATCTCGATCATAAAAGCGAATATAGTTTTTACTATCAGTGACCATGATGCTATCACTAATTGCTTGCATCGCTTTCTGCCAGCGTTCATCAGGGATGTCATGGCGACGTAAACCTAGCACACGACCTGTCGATATTTTTCCTTCTTTATCGACCTGAAAGGCATCATTGACTAAAATTTTAATATAGTTACTCGAACCCTCAGACCAAGATTGAATACATTCATCAATCAATGCTTTGGCTGCCGATAAACGCTCATCAAAACGAATTGAATCTTGATTTTGACGTACAATCTTATACTGACCATCAAAACTCATGAGGGTAATATTGCCTTTATTACCGCCAATTTGAATGTCGTATTGCTCAGCTGAAAGTTGAACAAAAGCCGCAACATCAGCAAAGGCTTGCTGTTTAAACATTTGCATCTGTGCCTGCATGATTTTGGCCTGTTCAATTAAAGCTTGGGTTAAGTCATCACGCTCAATTTCAATCGCTTTAATCTGTGCTACTGGAATCAAACGACCTTTTGCATCTTGCTTAAACCCTTGGGGTACTTCTAAATAATGAGTCATATTTTTTATCCTATTTAAGCCCTTGTTCAAAAGCTACCTGACAATTCATACATCGAGTGACACCACCTAATTTTCGACGCTGTTCAGGGATCATTTCACCGCAAAATTCACACTCTAATAAACTGGCTTGCTGATAATTCACCCGACAAGCCAAGCGACTAGATAAATTATTTTCAATCGCAATATTTGCAATATCTGCACAATCAGCCATGCTTTTTCCCTCCTTGACATTGCACAGGGCAGGCCTGACATGCTCTCCAGTGCCGCATTTCGAGTGGGTTTTGTGTGGGTGCATCACGCTCTTTAAACTGCTTACATTCACTGGCAGATAACTCTCGCTGTAGGTGAGGGCAATCGAATGTATTCAGTTTATTGAATACAGCGGCAATCAATCGGTCGGTTTTACCCACATACTTGTCACGTAAAGCAAGCGATAAACTACAACGAGCATACCCAATTTCATCAGCGACCTTTTGCAGACTTCCGAGTTCTTTTACACGGTTTTCAACGAGTAACTTCCATGCTTCAACAGCCATGATGACCCCCTTGAACCCACATCAATACAATGAGTGCGAGAATGCTCAGTACCGAACCTAAAAACAGTAATGCCCATACAAAACGTTCATGTTTGACTTGTAACTTATAGCTATTGAATGCTTTTTCGACTTTCAAGCGGTCAAGTGTTAAATCAATCCGATCCACATTTTTAAGATTATGCATAAAAGACTCCTAACACACCGTGTTGAGCTTCTTCATCAAGTTCAGGGCGCTCTGAGTACATGGTCTGATTAAGATTTGGGTCAAAAACTTGCTTTACACGTTGAATTTGTGGCGGTTTAGCTCCTGTATTCATGTGGGGCAAAAGCATATATTTGGCTTTACCTCCTGTCGTTTTAGCATTCTCAACACATTTGAGATATCCCGCTTCATAGAGCATGGCTAAGTAACTACTTGCAGTGGAAGATTTGACGTGTAAAACCTCATTACTAGATTGTTTTGCTAACTCATCTGCACACATTGCTTTTTGTGTAATGCGTAACGTATTCCACATCGCTTTATTACCAGTCACGCCTAAGAGCTTTCCTGATTTACTCATTTGAGGATAGTGATAACCGACATCATCTACTAAGCAATATACTTTTTGTTTTACTGTACAGTTTACATGGTGTACTGGTGTGATTTTAGTGACTTTAACTAAACCTGCTTTCACCAATTGACTGACAAAACTACGAGTGCTTTCATATTTCATATTCCCTAAATCAGCCACTTGCTGAACCGTAAACTCAGCAGCATTAGTACGAATAGCCATCCATACACGTTGACGAGGAGGCTGATAAGGTAATTTTTTATTTGGCATGATTTCATTTAATGACTTAAAGTGTGGTTTAAAAAATGTAATATCCATCATCTTCTCCTCAGAAACTGCGAGGTTTTGGGCTTTCACCCGTGACAAAACCATGTGGTAAAACACGCTCTAAATTATCTAAGGTGACATGAGCTACGCCTTCATCAAGGGCATATTCATGGAGCATTTCCAAGTTGGTTGACACCCGTCGAGTGGAGCCACGTACAACAGCGACTAAACGTTCAAGTACAGCGATATCAATTTCAATACTTGGCGCATAAATTGAAGCCAAAGCCAATACATCATCTAAATCAGAGGGCAACGCAGGTACCCAATTCAACACCCGCCCATGAAATCGTTCCCATTTTTCAAGCTTACGAGCCAATAACTCCTCACCGATAATTAAAAATGTACCTTGGCTGGCTTCATATAAGTCCCGTACAATTTCGACTTTATTTCCTGTCAGTAAATGATCAAATTCATCAATAATCAGTGGTCGACCAGATTTAGCAAGCTCAGCACTCGCCAGCTCCATTTGCTCACTCAGTGTTTTAGGAATAGGAATACTCATTTCACGTAACACTGCTTCAGCAAAGGCTTTTTTGGTATATGTAGACTTCACTTGTACATAAAATGCATTGGTTCTTGTCGCTACATAATTAGCTGCAGTTGATTTACCAAAGCCTGATGGGCCATAAAATGCAGAAATACCTGGCAACAATGGATTACGCTTTAAAGTACGTTCAACTGCTTCATAACATTGTGCAATATTGCGAATATCCGCTAAACCACCTGCAAGAGGCTTGACATTTTTAGTCATTTAAATCACCATATAAAAAAGAACGGTTGTTTTTTGTACTGTACTGCGAATACAGCACAAACCTAATTTATGCCTGACGGCATGCTAAATAATCCTTTAGCGTGTCGTTAGACATGCTAAGTTGCTCAAACTTTTTAGAAAGCTGGAACAACTTCCAAAAATCTTCATCTTGCTTTTCGAGTATTTCACCTCCTTTCACTTGTTGATCTAACGCAATCCAACGCATCACTTTGTCATCAGATGACGCTTTTAACGGTTGTTCTTGAACCATGGATGTCGTTTTAAAAAATGGTTGATATTGTTCAGTCTGTATAGGTAAAGCATCTAACTCAGACATCAGTTTTTCACGTCTACTTTGGTCAAATACAATCATATTTTTGTCTTCTATATGCTCAATCACAGCCTTTGGACTCATTTCAGCCAAAGCCTCATCTTGATGCACAGCCAATCTACGCAAACGCCCTTGAGCACGTTTCTCAACCGCTTGCTCAATCTTAGATTTAGGGAAATAATCACGTTTATTGGCATTCCAAAGGGCATGACAAATCAACTTACCCTCTAAAGTACGCACTGTAATTTTGTCTGCACAATGAATGTCATAACCCACCAGAACCGTATCGCCATGAAACTGCTCTAAAGATGCACTAAAATATCGGTTGCCAAATAAATCAATTTCACCCCGACGCACTTTGCGTTCCTCATAGGGTCTGAACAAATCCTCAGCGTCCCAGTCTTTGACAATATCAATCACCGCACCACCAACGACTGCCTCATGCCACGCTTCCATAGGGCTTTGATACCGTTTTTTATCTGTATTCACATCAACAATTCGCTTCAACCCTCGATGTGGACTATTGTTATAACCATCAACCACTTGAGATGCATACGCAATAAAATCCGACCAATTCATTAAAGCTTTAGATACACTAAACTGCTTAATCTCATTACGAGTCGCTTTATGTACTGCATGACCCGCCTCTCGATCCATATCTTTACCAATATAGGTTGGTAAATTCTTAGCAGCTTTTACCCAAAGGGTTTGATGGCTACGCTCAATAATCCCCTTAGCTTGAGAGTTATAGGGCAGAGCATGGCTAATCTCAGTATGCAAACGAGCCAACACCCCATGCCCACGAGCATTCAGCAAATCATTTTTATAACCTGAGCCATTATCTACATAAAAAATGGCAGGGATTCCGCACGTTGTTGCACTCATACGAATCGCATCAAGCACACACCAACTACTCTCAGACAGTGATATTGACCAACCCACCACTCTACGAGTTGCAACATCAATAATAGAGGTGATTTCAGGTCTAAACGGTCGGCCATGTATTGGGTGAGCGACCTCCGCATCAAAACAATGACCATCTGCGGTATACACATCAGTTGGCATCAAATTTGACGTATCACGACGAATAAATGGTTGAAGGTTCCGTAACTCTTTTTTACCTATACGCCCTTTCATCATCTCAACGTTGCCCATTTTCTGCTTTAAAAAGCGATACGCTTGGCTATAACTGGGGCAGGGCTTCCCATTTAAATAATTTGGAAGTTGCTCCAAACATGCTGTAATTGTGGGTTTTTGCGGTTGTTGCCAAAGCTTTAAAAAAGGAATGACCCAACTTGGAACATCTTGTTGTCGACGAGCCTTTGGAGCAAGCACACTAAATAACTCAAGGTCATGTTGTTCTGCCTCCTCAACCGTTTTCATCCAATCAAATAAAGAGCGACGGCTAACAGTACGTTTTGAACCCGCTTTAGCATTGGCTTTATGAATGGCTTCCAAAATCTCACACGGTAAATTTTGAGTATTGGCACGCTCAATCAGCTGTTCAATCGCAACCGTTTTTTTAACCCCAGCTCTGATCTGCTGTTGTAAATACCGCACGACAATGAGCTTATGAGCTGCTACTTCTCGTTGGCAGTCCGTGAGAGCTTTTGAGACTGGATTGCCAATGATTGAGTGTTTTTTAGCAAGCTCAGCGTTAGAATGCTCGACAATATGTTTCACAAGTTGAGTCTTTTGAAGTACATCAATTTCCTCTAATGTGAGTAAATATTCAGTCATTTTTCCTGAAACACCACCTCGTTGCCCATCAACAACACGGCTAGGGCGTTGCTCTTTGGTAAACTTTTTTTGAATACCAAAACGAGTAGATGGGAAAATAGCTAAATTTAATTCACTAAGTTCGACTGCGCTATACCACTCTTTATTTAGCTGTTCCATAACCATGACCTTAATTAATATCGATTTTACTTTTCAGCGGTAGATGCAATCAGATCTTCAAGACGTAGTTTGATTTCACGAGCTTTACCACGTACAGCAACTGAACGCCCAGATACCACAAGTGATGTATACTGCACGGCAAAGCCATTTTCTAACGCCCACTGTTTTTGAGTTTTGCCTAATTTAAATAATGCGTCGTGAACGGCTTTGCTGAATTCTGAAGGGGTCATAATGTGTCCTTTAAATTGTGATAAAATCATTCAAATGAATGATGATTGAAGAACATATATGTTCTATCTGTTATTAATTTGGAACATATTTGTTATATTGTCAACACTGGAGTTTTGGATATGGAACATATTAGTTCTATTTGTTTAAAAGATGAGCGAAAAAGGCTTAAATATACTCAGCAAGCTCTGGCTGATGCTGTAAGTGTTAGTGACATGTCTATAAAAAGATGGGAAACAGGTACACCTATTCCTAGTGACAAACTATCTCTAATGGGAAAACTTGGTTTTGATATTCAATATATTCTAACGGGTGTCCCTGCAAGCGAGCATACAAAACAGTCCATAGCGGCAATGCTAAACAGTTCAGATATTACAGACGATACAATACGAACAGAGCTTTACGATGCTGTCATTAAAGATACGCATGCTAGGGCGGTCGTATCTACCCAGCGTAAGCAGTTATATGCAGATTTATTAGACACTATGAATACCTTTGACGATGAGCTGATGGAGCGAATTCGTTTAACTGTTAGAGATGCATATCTTGCTCAGATACATGAGAATAAAAAATAAAGTTGCTCAATATTTTGCATTTTAGTTGCTCAATTGGATTGAGGAACTAAAAAATGAAGTATAAATAATAGTATTAAAAATCAATGATTTAAGGTTGAGCAACTCGTTAGAAAAAAATGTCCAAAGTTGCTCAATCAGTAGGAACTGATATTTATCAGGTTATTTTAGCTAAATTTATAAAAAACAGTTATATACGTTAAAATTTTAATCATATAACAACTTATTTAGGGTGCAAAATAAAATGTAAAATTGCTCTAATTATGCGAATTATTCAAATTTAGTGCAAAATAAAGGGGAAATTGGCATATTGCTAATTTCCCCTTTAAAAATTCTTCAAATGCTTATATATCAATGCTTTCATCCCACTTTATCCCAATTAGTCACGCTCAGTCCCACATAGGTTTAGTGCAGAATAAATCAGTAACTCACACAGTCCCACATAGGTTTAGTGCAGAATAAATCAGTAACTCACACTAGAATCGGCAAGTTACACCACCACCACAGATCTTTTGTAAGATGGACCACTTTACGGTCCGTGAAAAGAGCTTGAAAACAGGATGTTTAGACAATAAAAAACCTCATAACTCAATCAGTTACGAGGTTTAATAAATGGTGGGCCCACCGTGACTCGAACACGGGACCAACGGATTATGAGTCCGCTGCTCTAACCAACTGAGCTATAGGCCCTAAAACTCTCAAATTCTTGTATTTACAAGATTTCAGTTTGAAAGAATACTATCTAAAATTATTGTAATTTGCAACCTATTTTACTCTGTAACAGTATGATAGTACAAAAATAAGTCATTTTAGATTTATCTATAAATGATCAATATATTTTATCCTCTTTGAAAAAGCATTCTATCTTGGCTTTTAACAATGATGTTGTCAAAATCTTAAAGAAAAGTGATCATATTATTACATAATATTTATATATTTCTTTTAATAGGTCTCTTGGTAAAGAAATTAAAGAATTCCATTCAATCCTGTAAATTGCCGATTCATTCTGCACTAGATTTTAATGGTTTATTTTGCACTAAACCAAAATAAAGGCCATATTCTAACGTATGGCCTTATTATTTCTAACTACGTACATAAATTGTATGTTTGCCATTCAAGCTACCCGCAGGGAAGTCAGTATCTTTAGATGATTTACTGACTTCTTTACTGTAGTAAGCCACAGTATAAAGCAATGTTTCATTATTTGGTGTACTGATGGCTCTCATATCAAATGGAATACCTAAAACAATATCCCCATTACTATCCGTTGCAGCACGTACCACTTGAGTTGCGACAGCGATGTAATCGCTGTTTGGTAAAGTGACTGTTTGTTTTCCGACTTCAACAACAGCCCATAGTTCTTTGTTCTTTTGATCGGCAAGGTTATCTCGGTGATAGTTTGGTACATTCTTCACAGGTTGATCAAATGTAGATAAGTCGCTCAGTTGGATATACTGTTTTGAGGCATCGCTATAATAAAACCATTGATAACTTGGGTAGATTGAATAGCCATCATCTTGTTGTTGGTTTTCGATACCACTTTGGTTTGATGAGTCTACAGTGGACGTATACCCCACAGGTGAGAAGCTCTTTGGTCGATCATTCACATAGATTGATCCATTGCCATTGCCGTAATTTCGATTCCACACAGATAGATCGTAAGCAATCTCTGCATACCCCCCTTGTGGTAATTCAAATACATATTTGATCGTTTGCTCCCATAGGTCATAACCTGCTGCATTAAATGAAGCGACTTTATTATCGCTGATTAATATCCCATCTTTACTGAATGTTTTCACATAAACATTGCCATTTCCCTGTGGCTGAAAATTAAAATAGAGTAAGAATTGACCATAAGCACGCCAAGGTCTGAAGGTGAACGTTCCTGATTTACTATTCCACCAGCGAACACCCTCTTGCTCAATTCGTAAATAAGCAGGTAAGTAGTGCTGGGTGATACAGCTTATAAATAGGTATCACTGATGACATGCCAGTAGTAACCATTGCCATCGGTGAGTTTTGTGCCTGCTTTAATGGTTAAATCAACGTTAGATTGGGCAGTGACTGATCCTGTGGCAGTACTTCCACCTAAACGAGGTAAATTAAGTTCTTCAGCATGAATATATAAGTAAGGTTCATCTGCAGTACTGATAAAAAGCTGGCGTTGTATATAAGTTTGATGGTGATATAAGCCTTCAACCACTGAGGCTGTACCATCGGCACGTATGCCTGCATTTGAGTCATCGGATGCACTGATACCTGTGTTGTTACGGTGTTCTTGACAAGTGTCACTGTACTGGGTTCTGTCTATAGTCAAACAATCAAAAATATAAGACAATATAAAAATGAGTTATTCAGAACATTTTAGACGAAAAGTGATAGCGAAGCTTGAGGAAGGATATTCCATACGAGCGGTCTCTGCACAATTTGAAATTGATAAAAATACAATTTTGAGTTGGAAAAAACGAATTGAAATTAAAAGAACCCGCCCACGGAAACCTTTTAAA
>NZ_VTDM01000038.1 GCF_015627105.1 Acinetobacter baretiae
ACGACACCTATATTGTTGATGATATAGGAGATGTGGTTATTGAAGGCAATGGTCAAGGCATTGATCTTGTCCAATCATCGATGAGTTACACATTAACAGATCATGTTGAGAACCTCACTTTAACAGGTACAGCAGACCTAAATGGTACAGGTAACCGTTTAGATAACACCATTATTGGTAACGATGGCAACAACATACTGGATGGTGGTGAAGGCATCGATCGATTAGAAGGTGGGAAAGGTGATGATATTTACTTTGTAGACAATAGCAATGATCTTGTGGTTGAAGCATTGAATGAAGGTGTTGATCATATTTATTCTTCTGCATCTTATACGCTTGGAGAGAATATAGAAAACTTAACACTAACAGGTCAGGTGGCAATCAGTGCGACTGGGAATAGCTTAGATAATATTATTATTGGAAATACAGAAAACAATATATTGTCTGGCGGTGCAGGTAATGACACTTTAGATGGGGGCATAGGCTCAGATCTGCTTCAAGGGGGTACAGGAAATGATACTTACTATGTTGATGATCTAAATGACCAAGTTGTTGAACTTAATAATGAAGGTATAGACCAAGTTTATTCTACAGTATCATTGACACTTTCTGATCAGGTAGAAAACTTAACATTGCTAGGAAATGCCAATATTAATGCGACGGGTAATGCACAAGATAATGTACTGATCGGAAATAGTGGCAATAATGTATTGTCTGGTGGTGCTGGTAATGACCGCTATGAATTTACACTCGGTGGTGGGAATGATCAGATTATTGATTCTATTGGTTTTGACACGTTACATTTTGGGCATGGACTAACAGTAAATCGTTTACAGGGCTATCAACAAGGTAATGATTTATTGATTGAAATTGTGGGCAGTAGTGATTCAATATTACTGTCTAATTGGTATGTACAAGATCAAGGTGTTTCTACGGTCAGTTTTGATGATGGTACGACACTTGATCATGCTGGAATTTCGGAATTAGTCAATCGACCTCCAACAGCGAATCCCGATACGTTTACAGTACAAGAAGATGCTAGTCACTTAGTGATTGATACAAGTGCTTTACTTAGTAATGATACTGATCCAAATGTAAAAGATGTACTTTCTGTGACTTCAATTGCACAGTCTAGCCTTGGTGCTAAAGTGTCACTCGTCAATGGCCAAATCTCTTACGACTTTAAAGGTTTATTTGAATATTTAGCAGTCGGTGAAACAGTTACAGATACTGTCACTTATACAATTCAAGATCGTTACGGAGCAACATCAACCAGTACTGTATCGTTTACAATTCTAGGTAATAATGATGCCCCAACGCTTGTTAAACCTCTTGTTGATATTTCAATTCGTGAAACCGACTTTTTTAGCTATACCATACCTAAAGATACCTTTGCAGATATAGATCATCTTGATGAGTTAACACTAAGTGCGACTTTAGAAAATGGCAAAGCTTTGCCTGACTGGTTAAGTTTTGATAAACAAACAGGCGTTCTTAGCGGAATACCGCCTTTAGAGGAGTCTTCTGGGCAATATAGTGTTGTAATTACTGCGACAGATAAACAAGGAGCTACGGTAAATGGGAATTTCACTTTAAATGTAATGCAACCAATTCGTACTAATTGGTGGGCGACAAATTATTCTGACTATATTGTGGGCGATAGCCGTATTCCAAATGTACTTTATGGGTTTGGCGGTAACGATACAATTATCGGTTCACAGAATAAAGATATTATTGCAGGAGGCAATGGAAATGATATTATTATGGCAGGTGGAGGTAATGATATTGTTCATGGCGGTGCGGGTAATGATAGCTTGTATGGCGGTTATGGAGATGATCAGCTTTCAGGTGGTTTAGGTAATGACTTATTATTTGGTGAATATGGAAACGATTACTTAAATGGTGGTGCAGGAGATGATTACCTAAACGGTGGCGCTGGTAATGATACTCTGTATGGTGGTCTAGGTAACGATACCTTGTATGGTGGTGCAGGAGATGATTATCTAAACGGTGGCGCTGGTAATGACAAATACCATTATACATTTGGCTCTGGCAATGATGTGATTGACAATAGTGGTGGCGGTTATGACACCCTTATTTTTGAAGGTCTTGCCAGTTGGCAATTAAATGCCAAAAAAGAGGGCAATGACTTACTCATTTCTGTAAATGGCTATCAAAACCAATCTGTTAGGGTGAAAAATCACTTTTTAGGTGGAGATAGTGCAATGGATAATATTGTTACAGCCGATAAGCCTATGTTTAATGGTGTCTTTGGTCATACTGTTGCTAGCGTGAATGGATTAATCTCAGCTATGGCGGGACTCAATAGTCAGCAAACTGGGCAGGCTAATACTATTCATTTTGAAAGTGGTATTTCCCTAGAGTTTGGAGTCATTCGATAATTTAAAGAGTAAATAGAGATACAAGAATTTTCTTGTATCTCTATGGCTGTGTCTAGTTTTACTTGATTACTACACATTTTAAAAAACATCTATGCCTACATATATTGAATACAGTGTTTACCAAGGAGTTTTAATATTGTGGAATAAGGCTAATAAAACGATTTCTAATCTCAGTAAATACCGCTTCTGGATAGTCCTCTAAATAATTTCTGATCCAAAAAAACACAGCCTCATGACCATCAAAAGATGGGTTAACATCTAAATAAAATGCTAAAGGTGCTGTACGTTGAATATAAAGCTCTTGAATTAACTCTAATCCCAACTTTTTTACTTTTGTAGAAATAAATAACCGTGGTGAGGTAAATTGATTCATAAAATAGTCTCCTACGTACAATAAAATACTTGATAGGAATAATTTAAACACATATTAAATGTGCTTAGCACATTTAATATGTGTTTAAATGTAACTGAAATATCTATGCTATAATTTACAATCAAAATATTTTGTTGTTTTAGTCATGCCTTACGAAGAATTTCAACGATTGATTGGTAAATCCGGTTTATCTATAAAAGAATTTGCATTGCTTTTAGATATGAACCCCAACTCAATTACTAACTATAAAAAAATTGGTAAAGTACCAACACAAATTGCAGTCATTGTCTCTTTAATCTCAATGATGAAAGATGATGGCGTTGATTTTTATCCTATCTTTGAAAAAATTAAGTCATATCATTGATTACAATACCTTTTAGGTAATTTATATTTTTAAGTTAAGTTCGAGACTAAAATAGAAAAAACTTTATATGAGCTAAAAATTAAATTTCTGCTCATTTTTTTGGAATTAATAGAATCAAGACTAATGGTTTTGTTGACATTGGTCAACAAAACCATTAGTCTTGATTTGAAAGAATATGGATTTTCTATGAAAAAACATCCTAATAAACATATACGAGAAGCCATTGAATATGCGGTTGAAAATGGTTGGGATATTGTTGAAACAGGAAAGTCTGGACATGCCTTTTGTAGATTAAAATGTATTTTAGGTCATGCTGAACATCAGATGAGTATTTGGAGTACACCGAAAGATCCTGAAACGCATGCGAAACAAATCCTTCGAAAGGTAAAGCAATGTACTGGAGATGAGCAATGAGTATTTACCATTTTACGATTGTAGTACGTGATGCTAATTCTAACCTTGCTGACTTAGAAGATCAGTTCTTTGAAGTGGGTTGTGAAGATGCATTATTGTGTGAATACAATGGTACGATCTATTTAGAGTTTGATCGTGAGTCAGATCAAGCAATACATGCGATTCAATCAGCTTTAGAAGCAATCAGAAGTCTTGGTTTTAAAGATCTCATTGTTGAAGAGCAAGGATTTTCAACTCTAGCAGAAATGGCTGAAAGAGCAGGAATGTCTCGTCAAGCACTATCTTTATATGCCCAAAACAAGCGTGGCAATGGCAATTTTCCTAAACCGATGTATGGTTTAGCATCTAAGTCTGCAATGTATTTATGGTCAGAAGTGGCTACTTGGCTCTTTCAACAAGGGAAATTGGATCAGGCTCAATATGAAGTTGCAACAGTAAATATTTAATAGATAAGTTAATGAACCAGGCAGTGGTATTATATTTCATTGCCTGATTTTATTTTCATAAACGAGTCCTACCTGGGGATACTAAAAATCATAACCCCATTTTTAAACTTGGTTCACTTCAACATCTAAAATTTTGGTTCATTGACTGCTGACCTACTGAGATTGGGTCAGCGAAGATGACTATTTCTTCTCGACTAAATGATCTTTTACTTATTTCAAATGCATTTTAATCAAACTTAATCTGAATAGCTACCGATTTTGTAGACACCTTTTAGTTAGATAAAATGGCTAATTAACGAGGTGCTTATGAGCGGTAAACGATATCCCAAAGAATTTAAAATTGAAGCAGTAAAACAAGTCACAGAGAAAGGTCATAGTGTCGCTGATATTGCTGTGCGCTTAGGAACCACAACGCATAGCTTATATGCCTGGATTAAACAATATGATCCGCAACAATCCTAGGTCAAAGAATCTCATGATCCGAGTGCAGAATTAACAAAGTTAAAAAAAGAGCTGCAAAGGGTCACTGAGGAAAGGGAAATCTTAAAAAAGCAGCGGTGTACTTCGCAAGTCAGTCCAAGTGAGGTATGCCTTTATCCAGGACAATCAACATATATGGCCTGTCCATCGTTTATGCTCAACACTAGATATTCATCACAATGGCTCATGGTTGCGCATTGTTTGAGTATGTTGTTATACCTGAAAAGTTTAATTTATAAGTTAATTAAGTTACTGAAAAAACATATACTTTTAATTTTTAAAAAGTGTGTTAACTTTTTTAATTCGCTTTTTAGTCGTAAAAAAGCAGATTAAAAAATCTGCTTTTTTTACTTTGTTTAACAGATACGTAAATCTCTGCCAAATACAAACTAGACATTTGCTATTTTAATGATGTTTTGCGTATTTGCAACTATGGTGATGTTGCAGAATATGAATAATATGCAATTTGCAGAAGATTTTTATAAAAATCTAGCACCTAAGCCATATTGTAGTTATGGAAAAGGTACAGCAACTTTGATTCGCTCAAAACGCTGTGCCGTTAAATTTCCTTTAATCCAGGTAAATCCACCGCACATCGTCAGATATTTAGTTTTTGATATTGATGCCCCGGATGCATATCTACATTTTTCTGATGCAGAACTTCCTGTACCTACATGGATTGCTAAAAACAAAAATAATGGTCATTGTCATATCTGTTACGAGCTAAAAACTCCTGTTTGTAAAACTGAAAATGCACGATTAAAGCCACTGGCTTATCTCGCTGCTATTGAGCATAGTTATGCAAATAAACTTGGCGCAGATTTGAATTATGCTGGCTTACTGACAAAAAATCCAATTAATACTGAAAACTGGGAGGTTACTCTACTTAATTCAAGGCCTTTTGAATTAGATGAACTTGCTGATTATGTTGATCTAGATTACAGACCGAAAAAGATGACTAAAAATGAAATATCAGGGCTTGGACGTAATTGTGCCATGTTCGATAGTGTTCGCTTTTGGGCATATAAAGCAGTCGGAGGAAGTGTTGCTGCTGGTTATGAGAATTGGCATAGTAAAGTTCTTAATACTGCTCAGAGCGAAAATTATGCATTTTCACAGCCATTACCCTATTCAGAAGTAAAAGCAACAGCATCAAGTGTCGCAAAGTGGGTCTGGAGAAAGCATCATAGTACTGAATTTCAGGCTAAATTTAGCGAAAAACAAGCAAATAGAGCAAAAATAGGCAATAAAAAGGGTTCGAATTCGAAAGGCGGAAAACCTCGTTCATTAAATTATGTCAATCTAAGGCAAGACGCATTAAAACTACATATACAAGGAATGAATAATACTCAAATTGCTGAAAAATTAAATGTAAGTAGAAAATCAATTACAAGATGGTTAAAAGAAAAAATAGTTATTTAAGTGGGACAGTGCCGCCAAATCAGATATTAGCCCTGTAGGGGGGCTTAATGGTGTTGAAACGCTGTCAACAAACAAAGCCAGAAGACTTCAACAAACAAAGCACTTTTCAATTCAAAAAAGTAAACCTATTTCTTGATTTTTTTCTAAAAAATTTTCAATTCAAATCATCATCCCATACTCTTTTATTTAAATGGGTTAAGTGAGCAAGCATACCTGTACCCCCAAAATCTTCGATATTTGGTTGTGCAGGAAGCTTGTTAGGGGTTCCACCCCTAAGACCCGGAAAAGCAAAAGCTGGAGCGAAAATGAAGAATGAAATAGCTACTCAGAAACAGCAAGATCAAAAGCAAAAGCAGGTCAGAAATATTGTAAAAAAGTACAGATTTAATCAATTTGAGCTTGAGCAAATCGACGTCATTTTAAAAATGAGACATCAGTCTTTAACTGATTTTTTAAGAAAGGCAATTCAGTCAGAAATCCAGCGTAGTTCTTTTTATGTTCCAACATTAAAAGAACTTAAAAACAATTTTGTTCTTAAACCAAAACATATTAAAAAAACACAGGTTGAAATTATTAAACGCTATCAAAACATAGATCCAAACTTACTGCTCGAACTCAGCAGAATCGGTAATAACATTAATCAAGTGGCTCGTGCATTAAATATTATAAAAAAGGATTCAGCAACAAAACTTGTAATGTATGACTTTGCTCAATGCCAAATCATTTTAAAAAACTTTCAAAGTGATTTTCAAAGCTTATTGCCGAGATTACCAAAAATTCAACGCTCAGAAAAAGCCATTGAAAAGAGAAAAGCACAATTAGAAAAAAAAGGTTTGGAGCTCTAATGTTAATCAAATTCTTAGAGCACGGAAAAGGAGCTGCAAACAAAGCATCAGCTTATGTTTTAGATTCTGTTGATCATTTAAATCGAGCCAGAGCTGGTGTTGATGTACTACGCGGAGATCCAATGACATTTAGTTCGATCTGTGATTCTAGTCCTCACCTTTGGAAATATACGAGTGCAGTGATTGCATGGGCAAAAGATGACGATCCAAGTGATGTACAAATCCAGGAAGTTTTAGATGAATTTGAAAAACATGCTTTCGCTGGACTTGAACCACATCAATATCATTTATTTGCGACTCAACACGTAGAGGACGATGGCTCAAAGCACATTCATATATTGGTACCAAGATTAGAGCTTGAAACAGGAAAGAGCTTAAATATCGCACCACCTAGGCATGAAAACTATTACGCAGCATTACGTGATTATTTGAATTATAAGTACAACTGGTCCCGCCCAGATGATCCCCTTCTTCGAGCAACAACTAAAGCACCGCATCACGTTGAAAAAATTACTGCACAAGTAAAAAAAATACTGGATCAAGAGCCTTTTGAACGGCTTAAAAAAGCGCAATTTTGCAGAATGATTGATCACTACGTGAAAGTATTACTAGATAGTCCCTTTGTTCAAAACAGAACAGATATTGCAAAGTATTTGCGAGAACTTGACGGAATTAAATCAGTTAAAGAAGGGAAAAACTATTTAACAGTGACATTAAATGATGAAAAAAAACATAGGCTAAAAGGTAATTATTACAATGACGAATTCGAAATTAACGCTTACAGAGAGCATCTCAAATCAGCAAAATATGCTCGAGAAGCTGCAGGTGGAAATGAGCAACATGCAAAAGACGCTCGAGAACTTTGTGATCGTGCTAGAGCATCAAGAGCTAACTATAACGAAAACCATTACAAAAGTGGGGACACAGACAGAGCAAGCAGAAATGCTATCGAATCGAATATCAACGCTGATGTACGCAATCAACAAAGCGAGTCCGACCAAGATTCTCGAAGTAAACCACGCAATCAAATCAGAAATGAACAATTTACTGTTGACGTTAAAGACACTCGATACAACGACAGTCACTACACTCAAAGTGGACATAGAGAGTCTGAATCTCAAAATCAAACAAGCAAAACAGATGATATTACAAGATCTGAAAATCGATACGCAGAAGCTCGAGGATCAAGTTTGCTCAATAGTGATTGGAGCAGCAGAACAATCAATACCGAAGATCAAACACATCATCGAAGAAAAAATGGAGACAAAACTCAAGGAGCTATTGCTGTCAGAACGATCGATCTGGATGACCTATGGGCTAGGAGTTTTTTTGATATTTCTACTGCTCATGAGTTCATTTTTAGCGTATCAAATCTTTGCAAACGCAAAACAGATCGAGATGCAAAGAAGCGAGATTTTTCAAAATACAGGAATTTTGAACTCGCAAATCGCACAGATGCAGAACCAGTCAAGCTACTTACAACAACTGAAACAACACAGGAGATAGAAGATGATGATAGCCATGAGCGAGGTCGACAAATATATCTTGAATCAGCTCGAATTATTGAAGAACGAAAACGCATTGCTGAAAGAGTACAACAAAACATTGATCGAGCAGATCGAACAGCAAGAGAATATCAGCTTAGAACAAATGAAATTATTATCAACGCTCAACGCTATCAAGAAAACACTCGACGCAGAAAATCAACATTTATTGGAACATCAAAGCAAATTAGAGAATACATTAATCAGCTCAAGACACGATTTTCTGAACAGTTTAGAAGAAGAATTGCCCCAATTTTTACTGCAGTTCAAGCACTCTTTGCAAGAAAGTCTCATACAAGACATGAAAGCATACACGACATCACAAGAGATCAAGGATTCAATTCAGTCGTTAATCTCAGTAGAAATTATGAAGCAAAAGCAGGAATTTCTCGAAGAGATCAAACGCGAGGTCCAATCGGTGAACAATTATCACGACGAATTCAAGATATTGATACAACAACTCTCAGCAAAGCTATAGCGCAAATTGAACTCAAAAATAAAGAGAAGTTGGAACATAAAAAGTATGAAAAGGACAACAGCTCAAGATTTGATAGGTGATTACAAAACTGCAGCACTGAAGTTTACATCTTCTTTTTGATTCGACTTAAACTTTAATAAAATTCAGTTATTTAGTTTAGTTAATTTAGTCAGTTTAGTTTATTTAATAAATGGAGTATTTTATGAGAAAGTTAAAGAAAGCGGTGACGAAAGAACAAGTTTTTGAAGCATGTGCAACGCTAGAAGAGCAACAAGGAGATTTTACAAATAGAGAAATATTAGAACTCGTCGGTGGCTCTAGTGTCACAGTACAAAAATACAGAAAAGAATATGAAGCTGAAAAATTAAATAAAGAGAAAATGAAAACTCTTGAACTCAAAGATAATGAAAAAATTGCTGTAGAAGATGCAATCAGCAAAATTCTATCAGAGCGCGTTAACGCACTTTCAGAAAGCTATTTAAGTCAACTTGAAGCAACACACGCAGAGCTTCAGATTACAAGTGAAGCATTTGAAAAAATTCAGTCCGAAGCTGAACAATATCAAGAAAGGATCGAATTATTAGAAAAGGAGCGAAATGAGCAAATCGCGAGATTATCCATTGTTAAAGAGCAATATGATGCACAAATAACAGCACAAGATCAGAAGTATCACAGTGAAATTGAAGATACTCAAAACAAGTCAAAACTAGAGATAAGTAAAATAGAGGTCAATTACGAAAAAGTTTTAACAACAAATCAAGAGCAGTATGAAAATCATAAAAAGCTTATTGAACAGCAACACAATTATTCACAGCAGCAAGCACAACAAATGCTTTCTGATCTACAGAAAAGAAATGAAAAACTAGAGCTAGAAATGAAAGAGGAGCGCACTAGCTTACAGCAAAAAATAGATGTTTTAAGCAAAGAGAATGCGGATATATCATGTAAAGAAGCAGTGTTAATGACTAAAAATGAAGAGTTATCACATAAAGTACTTCTACTCCAGCAAGAGAAAGAAGAGTTACAAAAACAGATTAAAGAAGTTAGTGCCGTGAATACTGTAAAAGAATCAGGGAAGCAACAGAATTTGATCTGAAGAAATTAAATTTGAGTCTGTAGCCTGCTATTTAGAGTTATGTACTGAAAAGCCTCCTGACCAACCTGGAGGTACATTTAACGTCCGCATTATCCCTGAAATGCATCATAAGGTAGTTTTAGCCTCAAATAACCCCCTTAATGCGCGTTTAGGTAAATAGTTTATTAAAAAAATCATTAAAAATGGGAGCTAATTGAACTGCACCCCAGAAGTTGGACGCTCTTAGTCTAATTTAAAGGGTGTTTTTCTATGGCTAAATATTCTCAAGAATTTAAACACAAAGTTGTGCAAGCATATCTTTCCGGAATAGGAGGATATATTACAGTTTCTCAACACTTCTCAGTCAGACATTCACTTGTTGAGAAGTGGGTTGAAAAATATCAAAAACATGGATTGGATGGATTAGCAGTTCAATCATCAAAAACTGCTTTTAGTATAGAATTTAAGATAAATGCGGTTCAAATGATTCTTGAGGGAATGTCCTTTCAAGAAGCACGAAGACAACTCAATTTAAGTGATCCTTCACTTTTATCTCGTTGGTTTCAACAATATCAAGAACACGGTATAGACGGCTTAAAACCGAAGCTCAAAGGACGCCCAAAATATATGTTAAATCCGAGTAAGGAGAACCAAGATAAAACTCCGAATGAATTGCTAGAAGAGTTGGAGTATCTACGTGCAGAGAATGCCTATTTAAAAAAGCTGAGAGCCTTAAGTGATCCTAGACAAAAAAGTGGACAAAGATTCCCTCTAAAGCTAACGTAAAATTAACTTTGGAGCACACTTATGGCTAAACGCTTTAGTCAGGAATTTAAACAGCAAGCAATCGATTATGCACTTGCGAACTCACATGAACCATTAGCAACAATTGCAGGTAAACTCGGTGTTGGTTACTCCACTTTAGATAAATGGAT
>NZ_VTDM01000009.1 GCF_015627105.1 Acinetobacter baretiae
CTATTTGAAGCAACGAAATAAGATTGAAACATTGTTTGGTTTGTTGAAAGCTAAATACAACTTAGTGACAAGTAAGGCGAGAAGTGTTCAAGGCTATTTAGCAGGAATTTATGCATCTTTATGTGCGTATCAGGTTTGTCATAAGAATAAGCCGAACATTCGAATCATCGGTGCTTCGGCTTAAACAGGATTCGGGTTACTTATTATTTTTTTAAATAAATATTAATATAAAAAAACTTACATTTTTAATTAAATAAATGTACTTTTTTAAATTTATTAATTTACTTTTTTATCATAACTAATTTACGTTTTTTATTTTATAAAATTACCTTTTTATTTTAGTTAATTTACATTTTTAATAAAAAATATTACATTTTTTTAGCCATAGAATCGACCTGCTCTACGACGTAATCCGAGCTGATGAATCGCTTTCACTAATACAGCATAAGAAACTTTATAGCCAAATTTTTTTTCAAATAATGGAACTAAATCACTGATATTTTGAAATTTTTGTTTATTAATGAAGGTTTTAAATGCATCAAAATCCTTGATATGAGAAGGTGCTCCACGTTTTTTATGACTTTGAGATTGTAGAGATCCTGTTTGTTCTTCAAGTTTTATCCAAGCATCAAGAGTGACTCTAGAAATATTAAATTCTTTACAAACAGCCACCTTATAATCGGTTTTTTTATATTTATCGATCGCTTTTCTTTTGGTTTCTAAACTATACTTTGCCATATTAAATCCATAAATAAGAAAATTATATTATATGGCATATTTTATGCAAGTTAATAAAAAGTGTTTATAATTTGAAGTGAAGTGTAATGGAAAAAACCTCTAAAGGATTGTCGTTGTGGCAAGTGGTTGCTATTGGCATTGCATATATGACACCGATGACTGTATTTGATACCTTTGGGATCGTATCAGGTACAACACAAGGTCATGTACCGTTAGCTTACTTGTTTGCCATGGTTGCGATGTTATTGACTGCATTTAGTTATGCACGTTTTAGTCGAGTTACTGAAAAATCAGGATCTGCATATACCTACACAGCGGATAGTTGTGGAGCATCTGTCGGTTTCTTTATCGGATGGTGTACGTTACTCGATTATTTACTGCTTCCATTAATTAATGCACTTTTATGTGGTATCTATTTATCTGCTTTATTTCCGAATTTACCTTATTGGTTTTGGGTCATGTTATCTGCAAGTTTTGTCACTTTTATTAATTGTTTTAGAGTCAAATTATTAGCGAATTTAAGTTTAATTTTTGTAGTTGCACCCATTGTTCTGATGTTTGTTTTTATTTATTTGGTGATTATTGGCGTTGGAAAATCACCTGATTATCATACAGTATGGACATTAAACCCTTTGTTTAATCAGCATACAGAGCTTTTACCCTTAATTGCAGGTGCATCTATTTTATGCTTTTCTTTTTTAGGCTTTGATGCAGTCACGACATTAGCGCATGAAACACATAATCCTAAAGTGAATATTCCTAAAGCAATTATTTTAACCACATTGATTGGCGGTTTTATTTTTTTTACTGCGTCATGGTTTATTCAATTGTATTTTCCAAGTAATCGATTATTTAAAAACCCTGATGAAGCATTACCTGAGATTGTACTGATTGTTGGTGGTGCCTTGTTTCAATCGGTATTTTTAGTGGGGCAAATTATGAATACTGTTGCATCAGGTTTAGCCAGCCATGCAAGTGCATCGCGTCTACTCTTTATTATGGGTAAAGATGGTATTTTTAATCAAAAAACGTTTGGTCATATGAGTAAAAAATGGGGCACACCTGTATTTTCCACCATTTTTGTGGGTGTGGTGTCTTTGGCTGCAATGTTTTTAAATCTTGCACAAGTGGTGAGCTTAATTAGTTTTGGTGCTTTGATTGCTTTTACCGCTGTAAATTTTTCAGTTTTTATGCGTTTTTATATTAAAGAACAGCAAAAAAATGGCATAAAAAATATGTTTCTGAATCTTATTTTACCCCTAGTGTCTGTTCTAGCGATCGCTTGCTTATGGTTTAACCTAGATCGCGAAGCTATGGTTTTTGGTGGGTTATGGTTTGCAGTGGGCGTAATTTTCTTTGTGTATAAGAAGTTGAAAAAGCAAGCATTACATATTAGTGGCGTATAAGGATAGTTTTGGAGTAATGATGATGAGTAAGCCTGTAATTTTAGAAGATGTTGAATTTAAACGAAGTCAGAATACATTAAATAGTGCAGATTGGAATTGGAGTTCAAAGCATTATGCAAATCATGATATTCCTGCTAACTACTATGAAAGCTCTCTTGCATCGTGGTTGTCATTTGATGCACTGAATAAAGATCTAACGTGTGATGTCGTTGTGATTGGTGCCGGTTTATTGGGTGCTTCTGCAGCATTACATTTAGCAGAGCAAGGGCTTGAAGTTGTATTGGTAGATAAAGATCGTATTGGTAGTGCAGCATCTGGTCGTAATGGTGGTCAGCTTACACCGGGGCTTGCTCGCTGGGAAGCGGAAGATATGATTCATCATTTTAGCCATGAAGAGGCAAAAAAAATATGGCAATTTACCGCGATTGAGTCGATGCAACTGATTGATGATATTGCTGATAAGTATGGGCTTCATTTGGCGCGAAGTTATGGTCATATTACTGCAGCTGTACATCCTGGGCATATTTCATCATTAACTAAAGGTGCGAATGCTCGTGTATTATTAGGAGATACCAATACTCACATAGTGAGTAAAAAAGAGCTTTTAGATTATGTCGTATCAGAAACATATCATGGTGGATTAATCGATAGATTAGGCGGGCAAATACATCCATTGGCATTAAATCGTGGTTTGGTACATGGGTTTTTAAAAAATAATGGTAGTGTGTATGAAAACACAACCGTGACATCTATCCATGAACAGAATGATTGTACATATGTAAATACAACTGAGGGCACAATCAAAGCTAAAAAAGCCGTAGTGATGGCTGTACATCATTCTTCTTTTCAGCTTTTAGAAAATAGCCCTAATACAACAATTCCATTTTTCACCTATGTGGGAGTAACGAAGCCTTTAGATGTAGATCTAGAGCAAATTCTACCCAAAAAATATCCTGTTTATGATACCCAATTACAAATTGATTATTACCGAGGAGTATCAAAAAATCGCTTGTTATTTGGTGGACAAGGTACAGGTTCGTGTTGGAATCCAGAAAAAACATCAGCATATTTACTTGGGCGTATCGCTCATGTTTTTCCAGATCTTAAAGCAACTTCATTTGATTTTGTATGGAGTGGTAAAACTGATTTAACGGTGAATGGTGCGGTAGATAGTCGAAAAAGTACTGCAAAAGCCCCTGTTTATGCTGTACATGGTTGGAGTGGGCATGGTGTTGCTCAAACGGTACGCATTGGTAAAGCAATTGCTGATGATGTATTTGGTTATAACCAAGATTATGATCGATTAACTCAAATTGAACATAAAAATATTCCATTGGGTCGGATGTTTGCACCTTTAGCTATTCCTTTAGCAAAATGTTTATACAGTGCGCAAATTGCTTTACAACCAGGAAAAATGATTTCTTTTTGATCGATATTGTGTGGTACAGATGAAAATATTCACGCTATATAGAGTCTTGCAGAATGCAACATATGCCGATATATAGCGTGTGATGAGATCTGGTATTGATTTTGCTGTACTGGAGGACTTTTGCAAAATAGAACAGATCGTATGGAAATCATCATATATTTTTTAATAGGTGGGATTGCTGGTTTTACAGCAGGTTTATTTGGGGTTGGCGGTGGTTTAATTATTGTTCCTATTTTATATATTGTGTTTCAACAACAAGGATATCCTATAGATACAGTAATGCATCTTGCATTAGGCACATCTTTGGCAACTATTCTTATTACCTCAATCAGTTCAATTTTAGCGCATCATAAAAAACAAGCTGTACTTTGGCCAGTGGTGAAAAATTTAAGTTTTGGATTATGTACAGGATCTTTTTTAGGTGCTGGTATTGCAGGCATACTATCGGGGTTTATTTTACAATTTTTGGTGGGATTATTTGCATTATTTATTGC
Source organism: Acinetobacter baretiae (assembly GCF_015627105.1). Taxonomy (GTDB): domain Bacteria; phylum Pseudomonadota; class Gammaproteobacteria; order Pseudomonadales; family Moraxellaceae; genus Acinetobacter; species Acinetobacter baretiae. The sequence goes on from NZ_VTDM01000009.1 coordinate 4,068, forward strand.
TTACAGTATGTTTAATCATCGAAAAATAAATGTTGATACGAATAAAACATTGCCTTCAAAACAAAATCAATGGACTGCTGGAGCATTGATTGGTATAGCATCTGCCATCTTTGGTATTGGTGGAGGTTCTTTAACGGTACCTTATTTAAATAGATGTGGTGTTGTGATGCAAAAAGCGGTTGCCACTTCTGCTGCGTGTGGTTTTCCGATTGCTTTAGCAGGTGCTTTAGGTTTTATGTGGTTTGGTCAAAATCAAGCAATAAATTTACCACATACGTTGGGATATGTGCATATTTATGCTTTTTTAGGTATCAGTAGTATGAGTTTTTTATCGGCAAAATTGGGGGCTAAGATTGCACATCAATTATCACCACAGCGACTTAAAATAAGTTTTGGTTTTTTATTACTAACGATTGGGATTTACTTTATTGTCCAAGCTGGACGAGGGTTTTTTTAACCTACTGTTGATTTAAGAATCCATATTTTTTCCAAACATATATTTATTTTATTTGAATTTATCATAGGGCATTGAAAAATGCCCTATTTTTTATTGTACAGAATAAGTGCATTTTCTTTAAAAATGTTTCTTTCTAGCTCAGGCATTTTTGCAACATCCTTTGAGAAAACTTGGCTTTTACAGACAAATTTACTTCAGTAGACTCACTCTTACCGCAATATTTATTATTGTTTTTAAGTTTTTGATTCGTTCGCATAACGTTTGTTGGGGTGTATTGTCTAGGAGTGATTATGAATCAGGCACATGCATGGGATCGTATTTATGCAGATCCTCAGTTTAATCAATTGGTAATTAAACGACGTAAAGTCACTATTAAATTATTTTGTATTTCCATGTTGTTTTTTTTCGCTATTCCTTTTTTTTCTGTTGTATCTCCCAGTTTTTTACGTATTCAACTCATGGGTTCGATAAATGTTGGGCTCTTGCTAGTGATTGCTCAATATCTAGTTGGTGGATTAGTCGCATGGCGCTATGTGGTTGAATTGAAAAAAATTGATGAAATGTCACATCAATTAATTTCGACCTATGCTGATCATAGCTAGCATTTTTTATGTCTTATTTATACGGTTGTATTATGAATTATTTAAACATCAACGTACGTCGTATATTGAGCATTTTGAGCATCAGCTTAATCAGCCAATGTACTTTTGCACAATCTACTTTAGTGTCTGATAGTAGTCGTAATTTCACTTTTTTTATTTTTGCATTGTTATTTATTTTAACCTTTGTGGTTATTTATTTGGCCGCAAAAAAAAATACAACGACAGGTGATTTCTATACGGGAGGGGGTGCAATTTCAGGACGCACCAATGGTATTGCAATTGCAGGTGATTATTTATCAGCAGCAGCTTTTTTAGGTGTTTCAGGTTTAATTGCATTATATGGACTCGATGGCAGTATTTATTTGGTCGGTTTTTTTGTTTCATTTATTCCTGTCTTGCTTTTGGTGGCTGAACCTTGTCGTAATTTAGGAAAATATACGCTAGGTGATATTTTATCATTAAGAAATCACTTTAGATCGACCAAGTTTGTTGTGGCCATTTCAAGTATTTTAGTGGCTTTGTTTTATATGGTTCCACAAATTGTAGGTGGTGCTGTCATTATTAAAGCATTAATTGGTATTCCATACGAAACATCTGTGGTGGTTGTCGGTGTTTTGATGCTGAGTTATGTATTATTTGGTGGAATGCGAGCTACCACAGCTATACAGTTGTTTAAAGCAATTGTTCTGATTTCATTTTGTTTTTTACTGGTGATTTTAACGTGGATACCCTATGGATTTAATATTCACGGATTTTTTCAATCTGTTACAAATAGCCCGTTTATTCAGCAACATGTGTTATCTCTTTTAGGTAATTCATCTACTTTATCTGCAACAGAAGCGGGTCAGCGTTTTTTAGAACCAGGATTATATTTAAAAAGTCCTTTAGAGCAATTTTCTTTAAGTCTTGCGCTGGTGTTAGGTACAGCAGCCATGCCTCATATTTTAATGCGATTTTTTACGGTTGCTAATGCACAAGGTGCAAGATCATCTGCATTATGGGCCATGCTTGCGATTGGCGTGTGCCACTTATTTATTATTGTGATTGGTTTTTCAGCTGCTTTAAATATAGGCCCATTTGCCATTTCTCAAATTGACAAAGGCGGTAATCTTGCAGCACCGATGCTTGCTCAATTTTTAGGGGGTGGTGCTGACAGTATGACTGGTAATTTTTTACTGGCCTTAGTTGCTGCCGTTTCTTTTGCAACGATTGTTGCTGTGGTTGCAGGTTTAACACTTGCAGCAGCATCATCTTTGGCACACGATGTATATGTTGGTGCAATTAAAAATGGTCAAGCTACTGAGCATGAACAAAAAAATGCTGCTCGAATCGCCACAATTATTATGGTGCTCATTGCCATTGGTGTTGGAATTTTAGCGAAAGGTCAAAATGTTGCACATTTGGTTGGATTGGGTTATGCCGTTGCAGCTTCTGCAAATTTACCTGCATTACTCATGACATTATATTGGAAAAAATGCAGTACCGCTGGTGTGCTTGCAGGTGTTATTGGTGGAACGATACTGTCTATTGGTTTGGTCTTAATTTCACCAAATATGACCTATCCAATATTACAAAAAGAAGCGGCTATAGCCACAGTAAAAACTTTAGATACAAAACTCAATCAAGTTAAAGACGGGACGTTGCAAGCCTCTGATCGTGAGCTCATAGAGTGGAAAAAAACACGTGATATTGCAGTAGATAAAATCATTCATACACCAGATCAAGCAACAAGCCTTGTAGGGTTAGAAAAACCACTGATGAATTTAAAGAATCCAGGCATTATTTCCATTCCTGTGGGTTTTTTATTGGTCATTATTTTTTCATTGTTGTTTCCAAGTCGTTATTCACAACAGTCGTGGACAGAGTTTTCTGTGCGTAGAGAGTCGGGACTAGGTGTACATAAACCTGTCAATCATTAAATATCAGATCGTGAGTAAGGTCGAATGAACTTTACTCAGTGTCATTGAATATAGAGTATTTTAAGATGAGCAAACTACCTGTTACTAAAGTTGCTGCTGCTCACGTAGCACCTGTATATATGAATAAATCGGCAACGGTTCAAAAGGCTTTAGCGATTATTGATGAAGCTGCAAAAAATGGCGCAGAATTGGTGGTTTTTCCAGAATCATTTATACCCGGATTTCCAGTTTGGGCTGCATTATGGGCACCGATTTATAATCATGAGTGGTTTAAAATCATGGTAGAAAATAGTGTATTAATCAATGGTCCAGAAATCTGTGCCATTCGTGCAGCAGCAAAACGTCATGGCATATTTATTTCTTTAGGGTTTAGTGAGGCTACAGAGGTGAGCGTTGGTTGTATTTGGAACAGCAATATTATGATTGGTGATGATGGTGAAATACTAAATCATCATCGTAAATTAGTCCCCACATTTTATGAAAAAATGGTATGGGCTGCCGGTGATGGAAAAGGATTACAGGTTGTAGATACAAGAATCGGAAAAATTGGTGCGCTTATTTGCGGTGAAAATACCAATCCGTTAGCTAAATATGCTTTAGCTGCTCAAGGGGAGCAAATTCATATTTCAGCATGGCCTGCAATTTGGCCGACCCGAAAACCCGGAGTACATAACTTTAACAATTTAGAAGCCAATCGTATTCGTGCAAGTAGTCATTGTTTTGAAGCAAAAGTATTTGGCATTATTAGTGCAGGATTTATGGATCAAACAATGATTGATTGTTTATCAAAAGATGCAGATCAAGATGCGTTAGAGGTCATTTTAAATACCCCTAGAGCAGCTACACAGTTTATTACACCAACAGGTGAAGTGATTGGTGATACATTACAAAACGAAGAAGGGATTGCTTATGCAACGTTTGATTTAAATGCGTGTATAGAACCTAAACAATATCATGATATTGTCGGTTATTATAATCGGTACGATGTATTTGATTTGGCAATCACACGTAAACGTGATGTTCCTGCACGGTTTGTAGATGATATATCTCAGGCGAAAATAGGCTGTACTGAGTTTGATCAAAAACTTATTAGTGATGAATGATCAAAAACGGATTCACTCATCAAGTATTATATTTCTTTCATGATAATGCTTGGTGGGCAAGGGTAGTCCTGCTGAAATATTTCATATAAAAAAGACATCGTTGTTTTAATTCTACGAGTGTATCTTAAATCTTGGTGTACAGACATCCACAAAGTTCTAGATGTTTTCACTTGATTGTCTAATATTTTGATGAGCCCTAAGTTTTCTGCTTGTGCAAAATTAGGTAGCATAACAATTCCCATACCCGCAGCGGCAGCGTACATTTGAGATAACATACTTGTCGAGCAAAAGACAATGTGGGGTTGTGTAGTGGCTTCATCTAACCAACGTACAGTATCTAATTGTATTAAATCATTAATGTATGAAACAAAACGATGTGTATTTAAATCTTGAATAGATTTCGGCTGTCCTTTTTCTGCTAAATAAGCTGGAGAAGCATATAAATACAGTGAAAATTCACCAATCGGTAAGGCATCAAGACCTCTTGCTTCAAGTGGGAAAAAACTTAAAAAAATATCTGCTTCACGCCTATTCACATGAATCATTGTTGAAGAAGTTACCAACTCAATTAGTAACGAAGGATGACGTGCTCTTAGTTTTGCAAATTGCCCTGCAAGATATAAGGTTGCAATTCCTTCCATAGATGCAACACGTACTCTACCATGTGGTTCAGAAACAGTATGATTTACGCTTTCAAGCAAAGAAAGAGCTGCACGTTCCATGTCTTCAACATGTTGAAGTAGATTTTCACCTTGTGGTGTTAAATGAATACCTTGGTGATCTCTTTCAAGCAATGCGCTATTTAATTGATACTCTAAGTGAGTAATTCGTCGACTGACGGTTGAATCATCAATAGATAATTGTTTTGCTGCTGAGGACAGTGTTTTACTACGTGCTACGGTCAGGAAAACCCGAAGGTCATTCCAATTTAAACGATTGAGATCCATAGGAGCCCTCAATAAAAATGTAGGAGCCTAAGCATAGTGTCAGTATGAATCAAATGTTGTCAAACACTTTAAATAGATCATGTTTATTTTACCGTATTATGTCATTAAAATAAGATATATTGTGAACCTTTACGCCAATTGTAGCGTAAAGTGAAATTTATAAAGATATTGAGGTAAAAATGAAAGGCACTATTTTAGACTTTTCAATACAGTCGGGGACAGGGGAAATTGCAGCAGAAGATGGTCATTGCTACGAATTTCAGGGGAAACAGTGGCGTGAAAAAACAATGCCTGAAAAAGGGATGCATGTTGATTTTTCTATTGAATCAACGATAGGGCAAGCGATTGACGTGTACTTGGTTCAGCGCGATGAACCCTCTTTTTTGTCTAAACATCATGCAGTAGAAGAAAATTACAATCTGATTGATTGGACTAAAAAATGTTTTCAAAATTATACGAATTTTAGAGGTCGAGCATGCCGTAAAGAGTTTTGGTTATTTTACTTGACCATTATGATTGTGAGTATATGTACTCAAACAATAGATGCAAAGGTGGATTCAAATGGTTTGTTTAATATATTGTGGAATATCATGACTTTAATTCCTCTACTTTCTGCAGGTGCGCGTCGACTACATGACACAGGGCGTTCGGGGTGGTGGCAACTGCTTATATTAACCCTTATTGGTATTATTCCGTTAATCATTTTCTTAGCATCTGAAACAAAACCAGAAAATAACAAATGGGGTGTTCCTGCAAAATAAATAAATCTTCCCATTACATGAAATAATCTGTAATGGGGAGCTATTCCCCATATTTGGCAGCAAATTTTTCATCAGATGTACATAGATAAATAATAAATTCAATAAAAGAGATCAAATAAGGAATAAATGTCCAACAAAAGATTAAATAAACAATACCCCAGCCAGTTTGACCTAAATAAAATTTATGTACACCAAATCCTCCTAAAAAAAAGGCCAATAAAGCAGCAATAAAGCGATTTTTATGGCCAAATTTTTGATAAACAAATATTTTCTCATTGGCAGTGGCATAAATATCTTGGGCTTGATTACGGTGTGCAGCAAAGTCAACACTCATGCCTTTGTGTGGCACTGAACGATCTTTCCAAGCATGTGAGGTAAACTCATAACGATTGCCATCTTCTGCTGCAATAATACCTTGGTTGCGTTGTAACGAAAAATCTAAGATTGTACCTTTCATTTTTTGCTCTTGAGATGAGGGTGAAGTGGCTGTAACTCAATAAAAAAAGAGCATGAAGTGCTCTTTTTTTATTGAGTGTTGTCTTACGTTAAGCATCAAGCAATGCTTGAGCTTCAGCAAGTTGTAAAGTTCCTTCGTAAATAGCACGGCCTGTTATTGCACCCAAAATACCTGTTTGGCCTTTTAAGTGTTTGACATCATCTATGTTAGTGACACCACCTGATGCAATAATAGGTAAACCACAGTATTGTGCTAAAGCAACAGTTTGTTCAACATTTACGCCTTGCATCATACCATCACGTGCAATGTCTGTATAAACAATGCTTGAAACCCCTGCATCTGCAAAACGTTTTGCTAAATCAGTGGCTTTTAAATCGAGTACATTGGCCCAACCATCGGTAGCAACGAAGCCCTCTTTGGCATCAATACCTACAATAATTTTACCTGCAAAAGCACGGCAAGCCTCTTCAACGAACTCAGGTTCTTTGGCTGCTTTTGTACCAATAATTACATAAGATACACCTGCATCGAGATAATGCTCAATGGTTTCGAGTGAACGTATGCCACCACCAATTTGTATTGGCAATGTTGGATGAGCTTTTGCAATCGCTTCAACCACATTTTTATGAATTGGTGTTCCAGCAAATGCACCATTTAAGTCGACTAAATGTAAACGGCGAGCACCTTCATTAACCCAATGTGTTGCTGTTGCCACGGGGTCATCTGAAAATACAGTATCATCTTCCATACGACCTTGTTTGAGTCGAACGCATTTTCCATCTTTTAAGTCAATTGCTGGAATGATCAGCATAATTAAACACCTTTAACATCGCATCATAAAATGAAGCATGATAGTAACAAATTATTGAAATATCTCTAAAGTAAATTGTGAGTGATCGTATAATTTACACTACAACACATTGTTTAAGAGGAACTGATCGCACTTGCATTAGGGGTAGATGCAGGTTTTTGTTCGATATATGTGTGATGTTCAGAAATTTTTACTTCCGATACTGGCATAGAGTAAGCGTGAACAAATAACCAAATCGTGATTAAAAGACTCCATAAAGGTAGCAATAGCATGGGCCAACCAAGAATTTTTTCCCATGTTTGCGTTTTACGTACTGATCCATAGGTATTTTGATCATTTGTTCCTTTGGCATACATTAAATAAAATGTAAAAAAGAATCCAACTACAGGTACAAAATTTAATAAAAAAATCCAACCCACTTTGTCTAAGTCATGCAAACGCTTAATTGACAATATGACATTCATGTACATGATTGCTAAAGTGATTAATCCAATCACGACTATACTCACTACAGCAAAAGTATTACTCGTATCAAATTGAGTGTGTGCAGGGTCAACTCCAAAGCTTAAAAGGTAAACGACATAAATGGCGACTCCTATCATGACGGGTAAAAAAACCACCAAAAATAGCCATGCTGCATAAGACAGACGCCCCAATCTACCATCGGCACTGAAGATAGACGGATTGGGGGTATTTTGCTGTTCAATTCTTTGAGTCATTATTGTTCTCTATTTTGAATGTGATTTAATTCAATAAAAAAATGATCTATGATAATTGCTTATCTATTATAGGTCAGATGGTGCTTGGTTCAATAATTTTTAGTCAAAATAAAATGCGGAATACTTCTTAATAGCTTACGTAAAAGAAGAGAATAAACCAAGATGTTGTATAAATGATCATACAAAAAATGATACTTAAAACGACAATTGATCGCAAAGCATCTTTGATGGAGTGGCTGAGTGTGCAAAAAATAAGACATTCATCGTAATGAAATGATGGTTGAGTAGGTCATGATGATGGGTATATGTCGATGAGAAGAGATAAATTTGCAGCAGGGCAAATTTATCTCTATAAGCATATATTTGTTATATATTCCACTCAACAAAATTTTTCAATAATTGCAAACCTGCGGTATGGCTTTTTTCAGGATGAAATTGTGTTGCAAACAAATTTTCTTTATGAATTGCAGCGCAAAAGTCCACACCATACTGACAACGGGCAGCAACAAGTGCTTGATCGACAGGTTCAACATAAAAGCTATGCACAAAGTAAAAACGAGTATCTTGTGCAATGTTATTCCACATAGGGTGTGTAGGATCAACTTGCTGCACTTGATTCCAACCCATATGTGGTACTTTAAGGTTAGGTTGTTCAGGAAATTGTTTGACTGTACCTTCAAAAATACCCAAAGCTGTACTGCCGCCATTTTCTTCTGATCGATTCATTAAGGCTTGCATACCTACACAAATCGCTAAAACAGGTTTGTTTAACGCAGCGTGTTTGATTACATCATCAATACCGGCATCTTGCATCCCTTGAATGCAATCACGCATTGCTCCGACACCCGGAAAGACTATTTTATCTGCACGTGCAACTATTTTTGGATCATTTGTGACATCAACACGTGCACCCACATATTCAAGTGCTTTTGCAGCCGAATGCAAGTTGCCCATGCCATAGTCAAGTAGCGCAATACGAGTCATTATAAACTTCCTTTAGTTGATGCAATAGTACCCGCTGCACGAGGGTCTTGTTCACATGCCATACGTAGTGCACGTGCGAAAGCTTTAAAGGTACTTTCAATTTGATGATGACTGTTTTTACCTTTAAGATTGTCGATATGTAATGTCATCAAAGCATGATTTACAAACCCTTGAAAGAATTCTGAAAACAAGTCAACGTCAAATGTGCCGATACGTGCACGAGTAAAAGGAATGTCCATAAACAGTCCAGGACGGCCAGAAATATCTACAACAACGCGAGAAAGTGATTCATCAAGCGGTGCATAAAAATGACCGTAACGGCGAATACCTTTTTTGTCACCTAGTGCTTGGGCAAAAGCTTGACCTAGGGTAATCCCACAGTCTTCAACCGTGTGATGATCATCAATGTCTAAGTCGCCATCACAATGAATATCGATATCGAACAGACCATGGCGTTTAATTTGATCGATCATATGATCTAAAAATGGAACACCGGTATTGAGTGTGCCTTGACCTGTACCATCGAGATTGACACGCACTTTAATTTTAGTTTCGTTGGTGTTTCTCACTACTTCACTGATACGTTGTGTCATAAACACATTCCTCAAAATGGCTAATTCTAAATAAAAATGGCTGTTTCATCTTGCTATACTAGATGGCTAGGCAGGCTTAATCAATGCCCAAACGATTATATCATGTTGCCTATATTTACAAAGTATATTGAATGAATTAGACCATTTGAATCTTGGTTGTATGTTATAAAATAAAGCATTTAGTCTGAATAGAAGTACTTTTATAAGAAAAAAATTATATTTTTGAGATTTAATGCTTGACGAAATAATTTGAAACGTGTTTAATACGCTCCACATTGGCGTGATAGCTCAGTCGGTAGAGCAACGGATTGAAAATCCGTGTGTCCCCAGTTCGATCCTGGGTCTCGCCACCATAAATTTGTGTTTTTATATCTCTGATCTCATCAGAGATTTTTTTTGCCTAAACATTGCTCAATCATTTGAAAGATTAAAGTTTTTTATTGACTCAATGGCATAATTCAGGCTTAATATACCCATTGGCGTGATAGCTCAGTCGGTAGAGCAACGGATTGAAAATCCGTGTGTCCCCAGTTCGATCCTGGGTCTCGCCACCATATTCAAAAACCCCTATTACGTGTTAATAGGGGTTTTTTAATGCGTATTAAAGAATAAAATGTATATAATCTATTCATCGATGATGGGCTGAAAAATATTTGCTCAATCGTATTTCACGATATAAACAATTGATATTTAAAATGAAGACATCATTAATTTTAGATTCCCACTTGATTAAATGATAATCATTTTCATATACTAAATCCTACCTAAAAGGCATTCGGTTTATCTATGAAATATAAAAGCAATATTAGCCTACAAGAAGTCAATAACACGGTACCTATTCCTAAAAATGCATCTTTTTTACGTAAATTGTTTGCTTTTTCTGGTCCTGGTGCATTGGTTGCTGTTGGATATATGGACCCAGGAAATTGGATTACGTCTATTCAGGGTGGGGCATTGTATGGCTACTTGTTGCTGAGTGTGATTTTATTATCTAGTTTAATTGCGATGTTATTACAAGCCATGTGCAGTAAATTGGGTATTGTTACAGGTATGGATCTTGCACAAGCCACCAAGGTTATTGCAGGAAAAAAATGGTCTGTTGTGTTATGGATTGTGGCAGAACTTGCCATTATGGCCACAGACATTGCAGAAGTGATTGGCACAGCGATTGCCTTAAATTTGTTGTTTGGTTTACCACTGATGCTAGGGGTGTTGATTACCTTATTGGATGTGTTTTTACTGTTATTCTTTTTGTCTTTAGGCATTAGAAAAATAGAAGCTTTTGTTTTTACATTAATTTTAACGGTATTTGTCATCTTTGCATATGAAGTTATGTTGGCTTCTCCACATTTGGGTGATGTGGTACGTGGGTTTATTCCCCAAAAAGAAATTTTTACCGCCCATCTTTCAGGGCAAGATTCAGCATTATTAATTGCCTTGGGTATCGTGGGTGCAACGGTCATGCCACACAATTTATATTTACACTCATCGCTGGTTCAATCTAGAAAGTATGAACGTTCAGTCAAGGGCATGAAAGATGCCATTAAGTTTTCTATTTTTGACTCAAATTTACAGCTTAGTTTTTCTTTTATTATTAATTGTTTGCTCTTGGTTTTGGGTGCGGCATTATTTTTTGGCCATGACCCAGAGCAATTTGGCCGCTTTTCACAACTGTATCATGCTTTAGAAAATCCAAATATAGTGGGGCATATCGCAAGTGGTTTGTTGGCCACCTTATTTGCCGTTGCATTATTGGCTTCAGGACAAAACTCAACCATTACGGGGACTTTAACTGGTCAAATTGTGATGGAAGGTTTTGTAACGTTAAAAGTGCCTGCATGGCTACGTCGTTTTATTACACGTGGTTTAGCCACGCTACCTATTTTGACTGCAATTTACTTTTGGGGTGATCGTGAAGATGTTGTCGAAGGTTTATTGATTTATTCACAAGTCTTTTTAAGCTTAGCTTTGCCTGTATCTATGATTCCATTAATTTGGATCACATCAAATAAAAAATGGATGGGTGAGTTTGTAAATTCAAAATTAACGATCACTATTGGTGTTATCGCTACGGTGTTGTTGATTGCATTGAATCTGCAATTAATTATAGAAACAGCCAGTAAGTTTTTGAGTTAATTCTGAAAAATAAGATGAGAAAATGAATTGAAGTGGTTAAACAATATATGTAAAAACAAGTAACTAGATGCATTTAGTATGTATTTAGAATCATTGTGCAATCGAGTAAAAGACGTTTGTGTTTTGTTGCAAGTATGATGATTGAAACAGTGGTTTAGCCCAATCAATGGGAATGATCTGTAATAAAGTCTGATGTATGCGATAAGGTGTAAACCTTACCGCATAGATGCGTGTTTATGGTTTCATGGTGCCATAGGTTTCAAAATTGGTATGCCATTCAATGGCTTCTTTTAAGAGGTGTGGTGTATGCCCACCTTTGGCAGATGCTCGATGAAAATAGTCTAAAATGAGGTCTTTGTAGTCTGGGTGAACGCAGTTCTCGATAATTTCTAAGGCACGTTCTCTTGGCGCGAGTCCTCGTAAATCTGCTAACCCTTGTTCAGTAACCAAAATATCAGTGTCATGCTCGGTGTGATCTACATGGCTAACCATTGGCACTACCGATGAAATAAGCCCCTGTTTTGCAATAGATTTGGTTACAAAGATGGCTAAATGCGCATTTCGTGCGAAATCTCCTGATCCTCCAATCCCATTCATCATTTTACTGCCACTCACATGTGTTGAGTTCACATTGCCATAAATATCAAATTCAAGTGCCGTATTAATACTGATAATTCCGAGTCTACGAATAACTTCAGGATGATTGGAAATTTCTTGAGGGCGTAATATAAATTTATCTTTGTAGTGATCAATATTTTCAAACACGCGTTGTCCACATGCTTTAGACAAGGTTACAGAAGAGGCCGATGCAAATGACATTTTCCCTGCATCGATCAGTTCAAAAGCAGAGTCTTGGAGTACTTCGGAATACATGACAAGATCATTAAATGGTGATGTTTTAAAGCCTGAAAGCACAGCATTTGCAATTGAACCAATGCCTGCTTGGATTGGGCCTAAGTGGGCAGGCAGTCGTCCTTGCTTCACTTCATGTTCAAAAAAATGAATGAGATGATCAGCAATAGACTGTGTTTCTAAATCGGGCTCAGTAATATTTGAGGCTGAGTCAGGTGTGTCATTAAACACAATACCAATCACTTTATCTGCATCAAAGGCAATGCCCCGTGTACCTATACGATCTTTCACTTGAGTGAGTGGAATCGGTGAGCGATGAGGTCTGTTGGTGGGGGTGTAGATATCATGCAAACCTTCAAGTGCAGTACTAACACTGGTGTTGATTTCAATTAATATTTTATCTGCAAACTCAATAAAGCTGGCAGAGTTACCTACAGATGTGGTGGGAATAATAAAACCATCTTCGGTAATTGCTACAGCTTCAATAATGGCAAGATCGGGCTTTTTTAGCGTGAGATTTCGCATTTGCTCGACAGTTTCTGACAAGTGTTGATCAATAAACATCACTTCACCCATATTAATGGCTTTTCGTAATGTGTTATCTACTTGAAAGGGCATACGCCGTGCAAGTACACCGCTTTCAGTTAATTTTTTGTCGAGATCATTGCCTAAGCTTGCTCCTGTCACTAATGTAATTTTTAAAGCCTCTTGTTTAGCACGAGCAGCTAAAGCCAAAGGAATGGCTTTAGCTTCACCTGCACGAGTGAATCCACTCATGCCAACCACCATTTGATCTTTAATGCACATGGCTGCTTGTTCAGCTGAAATAATTTTATCTTGAAGTTGTGCGAGTCGAATATGGTGCTGTGGCATGATCAATGGTCTCAGTGTGCGTCTACAAATAAATGCGGTGCTTTAGTTAGGTTAAAGCTATCCTACGTGAGGCAATGGTTGTCACCTAGATGCTTTATCCTAAGGTCTAATGATGAATTGTTGTGTGTTAACGTGGGTTAGGTTGAATCATCGGTAGTGTAATTGTGACTTCAAAGCCACCACGCTCTTTATTTTTTAATTGAATGGTACCTTGGTGTAAGTCTACAATTCTTTTTACGATTGCCAGTCCTAACCCGCTGCCTTGTATGGTTCGTGCTGCATCACCACGTACAAATGGTTGTAGTAACTCAAGTATTTGTGCATTAGGTACCCCTTGTCCATGATCTGCAACACAAATTTCTAACTGATCTGCCTTCACTATCGCTTTAATATCTATTGGTTCTGCACCATAGCGTTTTGCATTGTTGATTAAGTTACCAATCAAGCGTTTGAGTGAAAGGCTTCTGACCATAATATCGGGAATAGGATGCGGTTCAAAGCGAATATTTAAGGGTTGAAATTGTACAATCAGTTCTTGTAAGAGTGTATTAATATTTGCTTGAGAGGGTTCTTCATCGGAACCATCGCGCATATACGAAATAAATTGGCTTAAAATCGCATCCATATCATCAACATCGTAAACTAAACCTTCTCGTAAAAACTCATCAGGTAGCATTTCTGCTGTTAATCGAATACGTGTTAGAGGGGTTCTTAAATCGTGAGAAATACCTGCAAGCATGATTTTTCGATCTTTTTCAGTTTGTTCTAAAGTGTGTACCATGTGGTTAAATGCTTGATTAACTTGGCGAATCTCTAATGGTCCATGATTGATTTCTAAGTAAGGTGCACGGCCAGTTTGACTGTAAGATCGGGCTGCATTTTGCAAGCGTTTAAGTGGGCGATTTAATTGTCTGACGAGCGTTAAAATAATGATGGCTGACACTAACGGAATGCCGACAAGCCAAGCAATAATTAATTCTATACTGTAGTCTGCGTAACTGACTAAAGGCTCTTTGAGCCAATTACCTTGCATATCTGGTGTTTGAACCCAAATGGTTGGCGAAGGTTTGAATTTGAAATATACCGTAACACCGTCACGTTTGACTTGCATTTCTTGTGCGAGTCTTTTTTCAATACGACTAGTAAAAATATCTGCAATGAGTTTTTTTTGTACATCGGGATATTGTTTTGGATCGGTAATATATTCAACGCCTAGGCGGTGTTTTAACCATTCATCTGTATCAATATTTTGATCTTTATACACAATATGGAAATTGGGGTTATGAATAATATCAAGCTGAATGGCAAGGTAGCGTGCATGTTGCTGAATTTCGGGCAAATACAAGGTTCGCCAAAAAAATAAAATAGAGGTAAAGAGGCTAAAACAGACCACCACAGTGACTAAAACTGTGGTTCGAACCGCAGCAGATTTTGGTTTGAGTCGGTCTAAGAAGCGCTCTAAAGGTGTGCGCTCCTGTTGTTTTGGGTGGTCTAATGAGCTTGTGTTTGAAGTGGTGTTCATGTCATGTGTTATTCAGAACCATCGGGTACAAACACATAACCAATGCCCCACACGGTTTGAATGTAGCGAGCACGTGCAGGATTATCTTCAATTAAGCGACGTAAACGAGAAACCTGTACATCAATAGAGCGTTCCATGGCACCCCATTCGCGACCACGTGCAAGATTCATGAGTTTGTCACGCGTGAGTGGCTCACGAGGGTGTTGTACTAGGGCTTTTAATACCGCAAATTCACCTGTTGTGAGTGTCACGACTTGGCCTTCTCGAGTGAGTGTTCGAGTAGATAGGTCAAGTGACCATGAACCAAAACCAATGACTTCCATTTGCTGACTTGGTGCACCAGGTACTTCTCGTACTTGACGGCGTAAAATGGCACGAATACGTGCAAGTAACTCATTTGGGTTAAATGGTTTTGGTAAGTAGTCGTCTGCTCCTGCATCTAAGCCTGCAATACGATCTGCATCGCTGCCACGTGCGGTTAGCATAATAATAGGTGTGTCTAAATTTGACTGACGTAAACGACGGCAAATACTCAAACCATCTTCTACAGGTAACATAAAATCGAGTACGATGAGCGAAAATAGTTCACGTTGTAATAGACGATCCATTTGTGTTGCGTCGTGTGCGGTTTTTACCACAAAGCCTTTATCTTCTAAAAAGCGTTGCAGTAGTGTGCGTAGTCGTACGTCATCATCAACGACTAAAATACGTTCAACACGGTCTGTTTCATGCGTGTTGTGATCAGTTGGTTCAGCAGGTACCACTAAACTCATACAGTGCTCCCTTTTTATATGTTTATTTCATTTTAGATCTTTTGAGTATAATGCGATAACCCTATCTATGGCTATGTATTAATGCAGTGAATTGTATAAAAATATACAATATAGATATAGGTTTAGTGCTTTGACTTGACTTGAAAAGAAAGGGCAATATGGCTTTTTATGGTGTTAAAATAGATCTATTGAGACGATCAAAATCCTATTTAGCCCAATTTATTGCGATAAAACACAAATTTTATTGTTCTAGCTGTAGATTTTACAAGCATGGCCTTTATAATCTTGGCCTTTAGTTTATGTTCCTTAAGTAGGATTCCATACGATGACTGACCTCGTTCAGCAGTTGGCAAGTGAGATTGCCGCACGTCCGAACCAAGTAGAAGCTGCAATTCGTTTGATTGATGAAGGTGCAAGCGTGCCGTTTATTGCACGTTACCGTAAAGAGGTTACGCAGGGGCTCGATGATGTGCAGTTACGTCAGCTTGATACCCGTTTGAACTATTTACGCGACTTAAACGAGCGTCGTGAAAAAGTCATTCAATCATTGACTGAGCAAGAAAAACTCAACGACGATTTGCTTGCACGTATTAATGCAGTAACGACAAAAAATGCGTTAGAAGAAATTTATGCGCCGTATCGTCCAAAACGTAGCAGTAAATCGTTCAAAGCAAAAGAGGCAGGTTTAGGCCCGATTGCAACACAGATTTTAACGCAAGACATCGACCCTCAAGAGGCACTTGTCGGGTTTAGTCATGAAGACTATGCAGATCTTGAAAGCCAGCTTGATGCGGTTCAACACATTATTATTGATGAGTGGGCGCAAAATATTGCCTTGTCTGTAGAGCTAAAGAAAATTTTTGCCAAAACTGCCATTTTAAAAAGTGCTGTTGCTTCTGATGAAAAGAAAGAAGTGGGTAAAAAATTTAGAGACTATTTTGAATTTTCAGAAAATTTAAATAAAGTTGCATCACATCGTTTATTGGCCATGTTGCGTGGGCGTCAAGAAAATGTGTTAGGCCTGAAAATTGATGGCGAAAATGATGCGCCACTGGCTGCCATTTGGCAAAATTATACATTAGATCAAATACAGCCTGCGGCAAGACAAGCATTTTTACAACAAACGGCCACATTGTTTTGGTCGGCAAAAATTCGCCCACAAATTGAACATAGCTTATTAACAGAAAAACGTTTAGCTGCTGAAGCTGAAGCTGTAGATGTATTTTCAGAAAACTTACGCCATTTACTCTTATCTGCGCCTGCAGGTGGTCGTTGTACTTTGGGGGTAGATCCTGGTGTACGTACAGGCGTGAAGTTGGCTGTTGTGAACGCATCGGGTGATGTGGTCGCACACAGTACTGTATATCCATTTGCACCTAAAGAAGACAAAGCAGGCGCTAAACAAGAATTAGCACGTCTATGTCGCGATTTTTCTGTCGAGCTTGTTGCCATTGGTAATGGTACTGCAAGTCGTGAAACAGAAAATGTGATTGCAGAAATGATGGCAGAAAACACTGATTTAACGCTTACTCGTGTAACTGTAAGCGAAGCAGGTGCATCTGTATATTCTGCAAGTGAGCTTGCAAGCCAAGAATTACCTGATTTAGATGTGTCGATTCGTGGTGCGGTATCTATTGCACGCCGTTTACAAGACCCATTGGCTGAATTGGTAAAAATTGATCCAAAATCAATTGGTGTAGGGCAATACCAGCATGACGTCAATCAAACAGGCTTAAATACCGCACTTGAAGCAGTGATTGAAGATTGTGTAAATGCAGTTGGGGTTGATGTGAATACAGCTTCTCCTGCGATTTTGGCGCACATTGCTGGCCTCAATAAAGCCATTGCACAACAAATTGTGGAATATCGTAAAGCACATGGCCAATTTACCAATCGACAAACATTAAAAAATGTACCTCGTTTAGGAGAGCGTACATTTGAACAAGCAGCAGGATTCTTACGTATTCATGCAGGTGAGCAAGCACTTGACGCATCTGCAGTACACCCAGAAAGCTACGATTTGGTTGAACGCATCGCACAAGCACAAAACGTCTCTGTACAAGACCTGATTGGTCAAACAGAAATTATTCGTAAAGTGAATGTCGAACAGTTTGTCGATGAAGCTCAAGTTGGTATATTGACCGTCAAAGATGTATTGAGTGAATTGGAAAAGCCCGGTCGTGATCCACGCCCTGAATTTCGTACAGCAAAGTTTCGTGATGACATTGTTGAAGTCGCTCATTTAACAGAAGGTCTTGAGCTTGAAGGTGTAGTCACCAATGTGACAAACTTTGGTGCTTTTGTTGATGTGGGTGTACACCAAGATGGTTTAGTACATATTTCTGAATTGGCCAATGAGTTTGTGGCTGATCCACAAAAAATTGTTAAACCGGGTCAAATTGTTAAAGTGCGTGTAATACATGTCGATGTTGAGCGTAAACGTGTGAATTTGAGTATGCGTCCAGAGGGTTCACAAGCAGAAGCGAAGCAACAACGTGTGACAACACGTCGTGAAAAGCCAAGTGATGTATCTGCAGCAACGAAAACATCGAACAAACGTACTTCACCACGTGCCAATACAACCCCTCAAAACAAACAGCGTACTAAGCAAGATAAACCACAAGAGCAAAAAATTGGTGGTTTAGGTGCACTGTTATTACAAGCAGGTATTAAAAACAACAAGTAAATCCAGTCAGTTGGCAGACTATTTTGACGTAAGTAGGTCGAAATAGTCTGCTTTGACTGTTTAGCACAGATATTTAAGAATATGAATGCTGCTAAGCTGAGCACATGGGATTAAAAACAAAAATAAGCTGTGATGTAAGTATGATATTTATGTAGTTACATAAACTGTGTAATACCTCTCCAAAGCGAGTGATTACATCAAATCACTTTTAAATCATGTATAAATTCATAAAAATCTATTGAGAAATAAGGTATACAAACTTTAAATAATCTTGATTCATTAGAACGTTTTATTGTTTATTGCCATTTTAAGATGCTATGCATATTTTAAATCAAGCACGACCATATTTTACAAAATATTGAATGACGTATTTGAGGTATTTGGACGTGTTCATTTAGAACGCTCAATGATGCGTTTTACATCGTATCGTAATGAAAGAGCAGACACTATAATGCAATCTACTCCCTCGTTTTAAATGGGTGTTATTTAGCGATAAAATGGATATTAGATGGTATTTAAGCCTATTTTACCAATGTTCACCTGGGAAAATTTTAGCATACGCGCGCTGAATCAGATTTAACTTTTCTTTTTCACCGCGAGAGCGACTTGAGCTTGGAAAAAGATGAAAACCAATCGACATAAGTGTGTTATTAACACTTGGCGCAATGGCGTAACTAATCGATGCTAAACGTCCTAAATGTGTTGCAATACTTTTAGGGCGTTTAACAATTGCCTCTGCGATTAAATCAGCTGCTTGTTCGGTCGATAGTGTAGGCACATAATTGTATATTTTGGTGGGTGCAATCATTGGTGTACGTACTAAAGGCATATAGACCGAAGTAATGGCAATTTTATGTCGGTGTACCTCTGCGGCTAAACAGCGACTAAATGCATCTAAAGCGGCTTTTGACGCCACATAAGCAGAAAAGCGCGTAGCGTTGGCCAATACACCAATTGAACTTATATTAATAATATGGCCGTTCTTACGTTTAATCATATGTGGAAGTAGATTGAGTACCAAACGTACTGCACCAAAATAATTGAGTTGCATGGTACGTTCAAAATCATGGAATCGGTCTAAGGATTCTTCAACTGCACGGCGAATAGAACGCCCTGCATTGTTAATTAAAATATCAATATATTCAACTTCAGCCAAGATTTTTGAAGTACACGCATCGATTGCATTCATATCATTAAGGTCACACGGATAAACCGATGCATGTCCACCCGCTTGTTCAATTTCTGCTTTGACTTTAAATAAATCCTCTTCGGTACGAGACAACAATAAAACATGCGCACCTGCTTGAGCCAAACGTTTTGCAATGGTCAGGCCAATACCGCTAGATGCACCTGTAATAAGTGCCACTTTACCTTGAACTTGGTCTTGAAAAAGTTGCTCTAATTTTTTCTTCACGAGATTTACCTAGCTTGAGTCTATCTAAAAAAGCAGTGGTGAGGTTGTAAATAGATATGTCAAAACCCCATCTTTTACCAAGGTTAAATCATAGCAAAATATCGCCTTAAAATAATGATAAAATCACCTGTATTGTTGATTGGCATGTAAATCAATCATTGGTGATGCGTTTGGTAAATTGAGGGTCATGAATTAGACCTAAAGAAAGAGATATACATGATTGATAACAATCATGCCTTATATTTTGATGGCTTTAAGGTATAATGTGATCAGTAGTTAAAGCAATATCACGATCACTATTTTCATTGAGGAGTCTTTGTGGCCCAATATATTTATACAATGAATCGAGTGTCTAAAATGGTTCCACCGAAGCGTGAAATCTTAAAAGACATCTCTCTTTCATTTTTCCCGGGTGCGAAAATTGGTGTACTAGGTTTAAATGGTGCGGGTAAGTCCACACTGCTTCGTATTATGGCAGGTGTAGATAAAGACTTTTCGGGCGAAGCACGTGCTCAACCTGGTATTAAAATTGGCTATTTAGAGCAAGAACCGCCGTTAGATCCAAATAAAGATGTACGCGGTAATGTAGAAGATGGTTTAAGAGAACCGCTAGATGCGTTGGCGCGTTTAGATGAAGTATTTGCAGAATATGCTGCTGAAGATGCAGATTTTGATGCTTTGGCAAAAGAACAAGAAAAACTTGAAGCCATTATCCATGCTTGGGATGCACACAACTTAACCAATCAAATGGAACAAGCTGCAGATGCATTGCGTTTACCTGCGTGGGACGCAGATGTCAATAAACTTTCGGGTGGTGAGCGTCGTCGTGTTGCCTTATGCCGTTTGTTGTTGTCTAAGCCAGATATGCTTTTACTCGATGAACCAACCAACCATTTAGATGCAGAGTCGGTGTCTTGGTTAGAACGTTTCTTAAAAGATTTTGCAGGTACCATTGTTGCAATTACCCATGACCGCTATTTCTTAGATAACGTGGCTGAATGGATTTTAGAGCTTGACCGTGGTCATGGTATTCCTTATCAAGGAAATTATACGACTTGGCTTGAGCAAAAAAATGCCCGCCTAGAGCAAGAAAATAAGCAAGAAGAATCATTTGCTAAAGCACTGAAAAAAGAGCTGGAGTGGGTGCGTTCTAATGCCAAAGGTCAGCAAAAGAAAAACAAAGCGCGTATGGAACGTTTTGAAGAACTCAACTCAAAAGAGTTCCAAGAGCGTAACGAAACGTCTGAAATTTACATTCCACCTGGCCCACGTTTAGGTAATAAAGTGGTTGAAGTGGAAAATATCAGTAAATCTTTTGGCGATCGTTTGCTGTATGAAAACTTAAGCTTTTCTGTTCCACCTGTATCGATTGTGGGTATTGTTGGGCCAAATGGTGCAGGTAAAACCACGCTATTTCGTATGATGACTGGTGAACAGCAACCCAATACAGGAACTGTAACAGTTGGTGAGTCGGTTAAAGTGGCCTATGTTGGGCAGATTCGTGAAGCACTCGATGACAGTAAAACCGTGTGGGAAGAAGTCTCTGGTGGTTTGGATATTTTAAAAGTGGGTGACTATGAGATTGCATCTCGTGCATATATTGGTCGCTTCAATTTTAAAGGTTCGGATCAGCAAAAACGTGTAGGGGATTTGTCAGGTGGTGAGCGTAACCGTTTACAGCTTGCGAAAATCTTACAGCAAGGTGCAAACGTACTGTTACTTGATGAACCATCAAATGACCTTGATGTTGAAACTTTACGTGCTTTAGAAGATGCAATTTTGGTCTTCCCAGGTACGGTTATGGTTGTATCGCATGACCGTTGGTTCCTAGACCGTATTGCAACACATATTTTAGCATTTGAAGATGAAGGCCCTGAATTCTTCGATGGTAACTATACTGAATATGAAGCATATCGTAAAAAGAAACTTGGCGAAGATGCACGACCAAAACGTGCAAAATATCGAAAAATTGGTGCTTAATTGACCGAAAAAAACCAGCGTATAACGCTGGTTTTTTTATATTTTCAATTAGTGTGTAACATGTAAACTAACAATTGTATATCGCTGTGTGGTCGGTTTGACTTGAGGATTAAATTTTGTGGTTGCTACAACTAAATATTGACCTTCAGTTGCAAATCGCATGCTTGCTTCACCTTCTTTGTTGGTGGTGAGTGTTTTGGCTTGCTCATCGGATTGACCAATTTTACGTACAGAAATCTCGATTTCGCCTAAGTGTTGGTCTTTATTGTGATTATGCGCATGTATAATGACATCTTGATTGGCTTTAATCTCATTTGGATGAATATTAAAGGTTAAATCAATGGGTGCAAGTTCTACTTCCTTGATGGCTGTGATTTGCTTTTTACTAATATAACTTTGTATTGTCCATTCTCTTGCGATATCTACAGTCTCAGGTGCTTTTTTAAAGTCACTTGGAATGAGATATTCACGGCTTGCTTTTGCAGGTGCTTTGTCTGCAGGCATGTCTAAAAACATATGCCAAGTTTTGTCTTGTAGTGCATATTTTATATTGTACGAAATTGTCGAATGAACTTTGTACGTACCTTCTTTAGGAAGGTTTAAGTCAAATACGGTTGCGGATTTAAGTGATGTTTCAGGTGTAATTTGACTGACTTGAGCGTCTGGATCCACAATAGAAAACACAGCTTTTTTGAGTGCTGCTTCACTGCTAAGGGCTTCTTCGGCATAGCCTGCAATAATTGGTGTGCGAGAGTTTTCAGTTTTTCCAACAAGTGTTGAAACATAAGGTTGGTGTGCAGATACTGTTGCAGAAAAAACAAGTGCAGTAGCAACAAGAATTTTTTTCATGGGAAAATCCTGACTGATGAACTAGAAATATCTATATTGCTATAAATAGAATTGAGAATCATTATTATAAAGAGAATTATATATTTGAATAGTATTATCTGATATAAAAAAGTAGGTTTAATCTAAATAAGGCATCGAAGAGCGCTTACGACGTTATCGAAGACGCTCCTGATCAGTGAGGGTGTTAATTTTGCCACTGATGCTGACATTCACGGCACTTCCACATTTTTTGCGATTGCATAAACGTTTGCATAGATTGTTTAAATTGAGGTAAATCACGCCAAAACATAAAGCCTGAGCCTGCAGTAATCAAAAAGACAATAACCGTAGCAATTTGTAGATTGCTGCCTGCTCCATTGCTAAAAATCCACATCACAATGCTTGAAATAACGAGCAGTAAAAGGAGGAAAATAGAAAAAATTAACGTGATTAGGCTTTTAGGTACATCAGGCCGAGCGCCATTACCTTGAGCAATTGGCATAAGTTTGGCACTTTGGCATTTAGGGCAACGGTATTGCATACAGATTCCGAAAAAACATAGTTTATCTATTTTAACAGTGTGTATGAAAAAAAGAAAAAATATAAATCATTGAGAATAGTTATTGTTTAATATGGTTCATTTGCTATTATTTGTGTAACTTTATGTAATCAATTATTTAAACTATGTATTTTTTACACACAAAATTAACAACAGTGGCCATGTCTATTGCTTGTATGGGCTTGGGTTCATCTTTTACCTATGCACAATCGAATGAAACGATGCTAGACACGATTACAGTACAAGCGCAAGGAAACTGGTTAGATGATGTAACAACAAAAAAAATATTTGAACATGCTGGGGCAAGAACAATTATTGAACGCCAACGAATGAATGATACGGCATCAATGACCATCAAAGATGCATTAAAACAAGTCCCTGGTGTACAAGTACAAGATAATGTAGGCACAGCAGGCAGTGATTTGTCATTAAGCTTTGGCGTGCGTGGTTTAACTTCACGTTTTTCACCTCGCTCAACGGTTTTAATGGATGGTATACCTTTGGCTTTTGCACCGTATGGCCAACCACAGTTGTCACTTGCTCCAACGAGTTTAGGTAATATTGAATCTATTGATGTTATTCGCGGTGCAGGTTCGGTGCGTTTTGGGCCACAAAATGTGGGTGGAATTATTAATTTTAATACCCGTGCTATTCCTGAAACATTGACAGGCAATATTGGGCTTAATCAAGAAATTGCCAAAAATGGCCATGTAAAAATGAATCCAAATGTGTTTTTAGGAACAACTTTTGAAAATGGTTTGGGTTTGGCTGTTTTATATTCAGGAACACAAGGTAATGGTTATAGAGACAGTAATGACCATAATAATATTAATGATGTGTTGGTTAAAACGGCATACCGTATCAATTCACATAATAATATTGAGTTTAATGTTCATCGTTATGATGCAAAGGCAGATATGCCCGGTGGATTAACTGTCAAGCAATATCGCGTAGAACCAAATCAGTCAGTAAAATCTTATGATTTTTTCTCAGGGCATCGGACTGATGGTTCATTGAAATATAGCTATAGTGATGATGTTAATCAATTTGAGTTGCTGGCCTATCATACAGATACATACCGTAATGCTGTGATGGAAAAAATTAACGATACCGATAAAAATAAAACACAACTTAGAAATGCACCTCGTAGCTATAAAGTAACAGCATTTGAGCCTCGTTTCTCTCATGCATATGCTTTAGGTACAACAAGCAATGAAATTTCAGTAGGTTATCGTTATTTAGATGAAGATAGTCAAGAGTATATTGGCCGTAGTGCATGGTATAAAAGTGGTACAGCACCTTTAAATGTAGATGGGTATAGTGCGGCAGATGGAAGTACCAAAGCACATGCGGTGTACTTAGATCATCGAACACAATGGAATAATTGGTCTATTACACCGGGACTACGTTTTGAGTCGATTAAAAGTAAAGAAAATTATTATAAATTGAACAGCAACAATAGTGTAAAAAATAAAGTAGCTACTGAAGTGAACTCTGATGAGCTGTTACCTAATTTATCTATTTTGTATCGTGTGAATGAGCAGTGGAATATTTTTGCAAATTACGGGGTATCTTTTGGACCACAACAATATAGCCAAATGGCTAAAATTGACGATACTAGTAAACTTGCTGTGTCGCAGACAGCAGGGTTAAGCCCTGAAAAAGCGAAAAACTATGAGATAGGCACACACTATTTAGGCCAAGGGGTTGCTGCAGAATTTACGGTCTTTTATATCGACTTTGACCAAGAATTACTACGTTATAATTTAGCAGGTACTGAAGGTTGGACAAATTTAGGTGCAACAAAGCACCTCGGTTTTGAATTTGGTACGAGTTACGATTTTGGTCAATGGTCAGACAAGCTCAATGGTTTTTCTGCTTATGTTAATTTAACATATACTCATGCAACCGCAGCAGCAGGCACAAGAAAAGGTAAAGATATTTCGTTTTACTCAAGATGGGTGGCGAATGTCGGTTTGGGCTATAAATACGAGCAGTGGGTTGTCAATGCGGACAGTTTTGCACAGTCAAAACAAGTTGCCCCAAACAAAGATGACTTGGTGGTTGAAGATTCTCTTGGAATGTATGGCAATATTCCGGGGTATAGTACATTCTCTATGCGTGTTGGTTATGATTTTAGCCAACATGTCAAAGGGCTAAAAGCTGCCGTTGGGATGAAAAATATATTTGATCAAAACTATTTCACACGCTCTTCTGATGCCAATGGTGGAAAGTTTACTGGCCAACCACGAACAGTCTTTATTCAAACTTCTTTTGATTTTTAATTTATTTTACTCAATAAAAAAAGGTACGGTTCGCCGTATCTTTTTTATTGTTCAAAAGAATAAATAGACATAAAAAAAAGCCACAACATCATGTGTTGTGGCTTTTTAGAATTTGGCGTCCCTACGGGGATTCGAACCCCGGTTACCGCCGTGAAAGGGCGATGTCCTAGGCCTCTAGACGATAGGGACATATATACACAAACAAGCGATTTGGTGGAGTCAAGCAGGATCGAACTGCTGACCTCTACAATGCCATTGTAGCGCTCTACCAACTGAGCTATGACCCCAGTTGCTGTGTGAGCGCTATATTAGGGTGAAGATGCGATCACGTCAAGAAAAAAATATAGATTTATGAGTCGATTGCATCATTTTTCGGCAATTGTAGAGATTCATTGAGTTTTTCCCATACTTTTAACTCTTTTTTGCTTGGTGAACCGACAATGTCGAGCGCATGACGTAAGCGAGCATAGGTAAGATCTGGTCCAATGGTGACCATCGCTTGCATAATTGGTGTTGCGCTGGTTGAACCTGCAATGGCAATAAAAAACGTGGGCATGAAGTCGCGTAATTTGATGCCCATTTGAGTGGCTAAATCCATCAAAATTTGACTTACTGTGTCGTTATTCCATGTGAATGTTTTTTCTAAACGCCAAATGGCAAATTGTAAGCTTTGACGCACCTGTTCAGGAGTAAGCTTTTTATGTACAAACATGTCTGCATTTAAGTTTGGCATGTGGTTAAAGTACAATGTAGACCAATTTACCGCTTCAGACAGTAAGTTAATTCGAGGTTGAATTGCTTGAGCGATCTCTTGTAATTTACTTGGATTATTTTGCCAAGATAAAAGACGTGTTAAGAGCTCTAGAGGGGTTAAAGATTTAATCCATTGACCATTGAGCCAATTGAGTTTATCGACATCAAAAACAGGGCCACCTAAAGATACACGTTGTACATCAAAATGTTCCATCATCTCTTGTAAAGTAAATACTTCACGCTCATCTGGCATAGACCAACCCATACGACCTAAATAGTTGAGTAAAGCTTCAGGTAACACACCAATATCTTTATAGTAATTAATAGATGTTGGGTTTTTGCGTTTAGAAAGTTTAGATTTATCTGGGTTGCGTAACAATGGCATGTGACAAAGTGTAGGCATCTCCCAACCAAAATATTGGTATAGTAATTGATGCTTTGGTGCAGATGGCAACCATTCTTCACCACGCAATACATGTGTGATTTGCATGAGATGATCATCAACTACATTGGCAAGATGATACGTTGGTAAACCGTCTGTTTTGAGTAACACTTGCATATCTACTTGTGCCCATGGGATTTCAACGTCACCACGTAGTAAATCGTTAAATTTACAGGTACCTTCTTGGGGCACTTTCATTCGAATGACGTGTGGTTCACCTGCATCTAAGCGTTGTTTCACTTCAGCGTCTGTTAGTGCTAAGCTTCTGCCGTCATATTTCGGTGTTTCACCACGTGCCTGTTGTGCTGCACGCATGTCATCGAGCTCTTCTGCGGTTGCAAAACAATAAAAGGCATGTCCTTTTTCTACAAGTTCTAGTGCATATTGCTTATAAATATGCATGCGTTCGGATTGACGATAAGGGGCATGAGGGCCGCCAATATCGGGGCCTTCGCTCCATGTGAGACCTAACCAATTGAGTGAATCCAAGATCATTTTTTCAGATTCAGGGGTTGAGCGTTGTTGGTCAGTATCTTCAATACGAAGAATAAATTCACCACCGTGTTGTTTGGCAAAACATAAATTAAACAGTGCAATATAAGCAGTACCAACATGTGGGAAACCTGTTGGAGAGGGTGCAATACGTGTGCGTACAGTCGTCATAATGAGGTCGAAATCTTTTTTAGTTAATATGCATTATAACGAAAAATAACGGTGGTGATAGGGTGTTGTCATTGCCAAAGTTTGATGGCTATGAATTACATAATGAAAATAGATTTTGTAAAAACCGAGAAAAGCGTTGTTGCTGTGCTGCAAAAAAATTTTGGGTGGGTGCAGCATGAATGGTATTTAGCAAGACAAGATCATCATGCTCTGATAATGGGTTATTTAAATTTTGTTTTTGCTTATTGAGTGCATTTTCTGACAGTTGTAACTGTGGTTGATTAAGTACATCTTGATGAATAAATAAGCTATGAGTACTGTGTGATTGACTATTCAATTGAAGATGACTTGCCATAGTAGTTGCTTGTGCAATGTTGATATACATACTGCAAGAGAGTATGAGAATCGCAAAACGTACAAACGACATGATAAATGCTCCGATCAATTTGACAAAGCAATGTACGATGCTGCTTTGTTTTATTGTATGTAGTGATTTTATACTGATATTGTATCTTATTTTTATCTTTTAAGTATGAACTAATCATGGATAAGTGCATTTTAAACGGTGTGATTTAATTTTTTAGATGATTTTATGGCTGATTCGGACACTTATGGGCCATTTTTGAACAAAAAGTTGAGAAAAAAGCAAATAATGATTAAATATTAATATTTTCCTACAAAAAGTTGTTTGGCAGAGTTAAATATCATCGTGATAATAGTAGACTATACCATTAATTTTTTTTGATACGATTTTATGTCACATATTTCTGTACTGCTTAATGAAACAATAGATGCACTTTTGGCACATCGTCAAACAGGAATATATGTGGATGCAACATTTGGTCGTGGTGGACATACGCGTTTATTGCTGTCAAAGCTCGATGCGCAAAGTCGAGTGTATGCGTTTGATAAAGACCCTCAGGCTTTACAAACAGCATCTGAGTTAGCGCAAGAAGATGCACGGTTTCAAATTATTCATGCCAGCTTTGCTGATTTAGAGGTTGAGCTAAAGCACCGAGGCATACAGCACGTTGATGGCATTATGGCTGACCTTGGTGTGTCTTCGCCACAACTTGACCAAGCTGAACGTGGCTTTAGCTTTATGAATAATGGCCCTCTTGATATGCGTATGGACAATTCTAAAGGTGTCACCGCAAGGCAGTGGCTTTTAGATATCGATGAAGAAACGTTGGCCAACACAA
This sequence comes from Acinetobacter baretiae, assembly GCF_015627105.1. GTDB lineage: Bacteria > Pseudomonadota > Gammaproteobacteria > Pseudomonadales > Moraxellaceae > Acinetobacter > Acinetobacter baretiae. The sequence continues at coordinate 32,389 of NZ_VTDM01000009.1, forward strand.
TTTATAAATATGGTGAAGAACGATACAGCCGTCGTATTGCTAAAGCCATTAAAATGGCTGGAGATATTGAAACGACAGCAGAATTGGCTGAACTGGTCAAAAAAGCCCATCCAAAATGGGAAAAAAAGAAGCATGCAGCAACTCGTACGTTCCAAGCCATTCGTATTGCCATTAATAAAGAATTAGAAGATGTAGAGGCATTTTTACCACAGGCGGTAAATATGCTCAAACCCGATGCACGTTTGGCAGTGATTAGTTTTCACTCTTTAGAAGATCGAATGATTAAACAATTTATACAAAAAGAATCGACCTTGCCAGAAGACAATGGTTGGGGGTTACCTATCGTACAACAAGATACACGACGTTTAAAAAAAATTGCACGTGTTTGTGCAAGTCCTGAAGAAGTGAAAATTAACCCACGTTCACGTAGCGCATGGTTACGCGTTGCAGCAGGGTTACCGCGTGATATAGAAGAATAAGCATGAAAAAAAGTATTGTAGATACACGTTTAGAGTCTCAATTTAGCCAAGGTCATAAAAAAACCATGTTGTATGCATTTTTGGTTCTCTTGATTTGTGTGAGTGCAATTATGGTGGTGTTTGAAGTATTTGAATATCGGCACGACTACAGACAAATGACGGTGTATTTAAAAGAGCAAGATGACTTAAATGCTGAATGGACACGTTTGTTGATTGAACAACAAACATTTGGTTCAACATCCCAAATTGGGACACGAGCAGTCACACAATTACGGATGTTTTCACCACCAGCAGCAGAAACAGTGGTGATTGCTCTACCGCCGTTAGCGCCAAAAAAATAAGGTTGTGGTATGGCTGAAAAAAAAACAATGAATCAAAATAAAGTGACTCCTTCAGTCACCCCTAAAGTGGCGACTTTGAGTCAGGGACGTTTTTATTTTATCTGGCTAATTGTGGTGGCATGTTTTACGTTACTGATCGGCAGGGCTTTTTATGTACAGGTCATTAATAAAGACTTTTTACAAGATAAAGCCAATGCCGTGATTCAGCGTGATCAAACAGTTGAGCCTATGCGTGGCGTTATTAGTGATCGTAATGATGTGCCTCTTGCGATTAGTTCACCGATTATGAAAATTATCATGGACACAGCAGATTACTATGAAAACAAAAAAATCTATGATCAGATGACAGCACCTGCTATTGATGGAAAAAAACATAAGGCAAAACAAAAACTGCCAGATAAAGATTTTAATCTAGATGAATTGGCTGATGCTGTAGGAATGAGTCGTGCAGAGTTAAAACAACGTATGCAAGCGCATCCTAAATCGAGATATTTGGTACTTAAAACAGAAGTCCCACCACCTGAAGCAGATGCCATTATGGCACGTAATTTTCAGGGGCTTTATACTGAAAAATCATACAAACGTTACTACCCACAGCCACAACCTAATGCGCAAATTATTGGTTTAACCAATAATGACAGTAAGGGCGTGGAAGGGTTGGAAATGAAGCTCAATAAAGAGCTTGCAGGAACGTCTGGGTTACAAACGACGATTCGTGATAAGTTTGGTAATCGAGTACGCGACCCTGAAATTATTCGTCCGGTCGAAAATGGTGAAAACTTTACATTAAGTATTGATTCACGTATTCAGTATGTAATGTACAGAGAATTAACGGCCGCAGGTGTTGCAAACAATGCTCGATCTGCTACAGCCATTGCAGTAGATGTGAAAACAGGTGAGATTTTGGCCATGACCAGTTGGCCATCATACAATCCAAATGATAAAAATGATTTAAATAACAAAGATGCGATGCGTAACCGTGGTGCAATTGACATGTTTGAACCTGGTTCAACCATGAAACCGTTTACTATGGCTGCTGCACTTGAGAGTGGCAAATATACATCAACATCTATTATCGATACTCATCCTGGTTCAATGCGTATAGGGTCACATACCATTAGAGATACACATGACCATGGTGTGCTGACCTTGGCAGGAATTATTATTAAGTCATCGAATGTGGGGTCGGCTAAAATCGCGTTATCTTTGCCACAAACGACTTTACCGAATGCATTTAGACGATTTGGTTTTGGTGCAAAGTCTGCAGTACGTTTTCCTGGAGAAAGTGCAGGTTTGATTTTGCCACAAAAATATTTAAATGTGTCTGAAATTGGTACGATGGCATATGGCTACGGTTTAAATGCAACTGTTTTACAATTGGCACAAGGCTATGCCATGTTAGCCAATCATGGTAAAGAAATGCCATTGTCATTGTATCGTTTAGAACAGCCCCCTGAAGGAAAACAAGTGCTATCTGCTAAAATTGCAGATCAAATTGTGGGTATGTTAGAGCAAGTTACACAGCCGGGTGGTACAGCCACACAAGCACAGATTCCAGGGTATCGAGTGGGTGGTAAAACGGGAACTGCACACAAATTAAATCCTGATCGTAAAGGATATTCTACCTCTGAATATCGTGCTTTATTTGCAGGGATTGCCCCAATTAGTAACCCTAGAGTTGCCATGATTGTTGTGGTTGAAAATCCACAAGGTGCGTACTATGGCGGGGTTGTCGCTGCACCTGTATTTACTCGAATTATGCAAGAAACGTTACGTTTGCTCAATGTTCCTTTAGACAAACCATTACAGCCGACAAATCTCAAAAAATAAGGTGCTTTTATGTCAATGTGCTTTCAAGATCTCTGTGATGTAAAAGCAGACTTTCCTTGGCTTACCCAGCCATTGAAAGGATTTTGTTTAGACAGTCGTGAGTTAAAACAAGGGCAAATTTTTATTGCACTAAATAGTTTTTCACAGCAAGAAAAAATAGCGATATTTGCAAAAAGTGCGATACAAAAAGGGGCGTTAGGCATTATTTCTGAGTCTGAAATTGAGGGTGTAAATACACTTATTATTCCTCATGTTCGTCAGCAAATGGGGCAATGGCAACGCCAATATTTACAGCATTGTTTGCAAGTTACAGCGCCTAAAGTGATTGCAGTTACAGGAACGAATGGTAAAACAACCATTTCAAGATTGGTCGCTGAACTATTGATGTTTACAGGGCGTACAGTTGCTGTGATGGGTACAGCAGGCCACGGTATTTTACCTCATTTAGAACCATCTACTCATACCACAGTAGATGCTTTGCAGTTACAACAACGATTGATGCAATTTAAGCAACAAGGCGCTGACTATGTGTCGTTAGAGGCCAGCTCACATGGGTTAGATCAGGGGCGTTTAGTTGGAACTGATATTGAAATTGCGATTTACAGTAATTTAAGTCATGACCATTTAGATTATCATCGTACCTTTGAAGATTACGCCAAAGCCAAAGCTAAACTTTTTTCATTTTCAACACTGAAAGTTGCAGTGATTAATATTGATGATGATTATGCTTCTGTTATGCAAACGGCTGTAAAAAATAATACTGCACAACCTCAGCTCATAACGTACTCTAGAGAAAATAGTCAAGCAGACGTTTACGTTCGTAATATTGTGTATAGTTTAGATGGCGTAACGTTTGATTTGCACAGCCCACAAGGGGTGATGGCAATCTCTAGTCCATTGCTTGGTCAATTCAATATTGACAACTTATTGGCAAGTTTAGCAACGATACATGCTTTGGGGATAAATTTACGTCATATTGTGGATCAATTACCTCAGTTGGTTGGAGCACCTGGGCGTATGCAAGTTATGCATGATCAGCATCGAGTTTTTATTATTGATTATGCACATACACCAGATGCATTAGAGCAAGCTTTAAGTAGTGTGAGAAAGCATGTCGAAGGTAAATTGTGGGTGGTTTTCGGTTGTGGTGGTGATCGGGATCGTACAAAACGTCCAATGATGACCAATATTGCATTGGTACAGGCTGATGTGGTTGTACTGACTGCAGATAATCCACGAACAGAAAATTTACAACAGATTTTTAATGATATGACCACAGGGATAGATTTTTCTACGTATCATGCCTATCAAATCGATCATCGCCGTGATGCAATTGCTTATGTCACACAACAGGCACAAGCAGGTGATGTTGTTGTGATTGCAGGTAAAGGCCATGAAAATTATCAAGATATAGACGGTGTGAAGCATTTTTTTGATGATATGGTTGAATTAAAAAATGCATTAATAGACTCGTCTTCGCTTTCAAAAACATATCTGCCACTGAGGTAATGATTATGCATACATCAACGACAAGTACAGATGTACTCATGCCTTGGTCGGCACAAGAACTTGCAGAGGCAACGCACGGCACGTGGTATAAAGGACGTTTACCTCAAACATTGGTTAAACGTATTTTAACCAATTCGCGCGATGCTGAAATGGACGATGCCTTTTTAGCACTTCGGGGAACGAGATTTGATGCTCATACATTTTTACCGCAGCTCTCTACACAAGGCTGTCGTATTGCGATTGTAGAGCATCCAATCGAAACGCTCGAGATCTATCAGTTGGTGGTTAAAAATACTCGTTTGGCTTTAGGGCATTTAGGTGCATTTCGACGACAAGCATGTCGTGATTTAAAGGTCGTTGCATTAACAGGCAGTAGTGGTAAAACGACCACTAAAGAAATGTTAGGCAGTATTTTAAGTCTTTTGGCACCGACACTTGTGACTCGAGGCAATTTAAATAATGATTTAGGTGTGCCGATGATGTTACTTGAGTTAACTCAGCAACATCGCTATGCAGTTATGGAGTTGGGTGCAAATCATCAAGGTGAAATTGCGTATACGTCAGGTCTTGTTTCCCCTGATGTTGCAGGTATTTTAAATATCGGTACTGCACATTTAGGTGAGTTTGGTGGGCGTGAGGGTATTTGTCGAGCAAAATCTGAAATTTATCAACATTTAAATCCTTTTGGATGTGCCATTATTCCTCAAAAAGACGATTTTACACTCAAAATTCAAGCACATACACAGCATCTTCAGTGCTTAAGTTTTGGGCAAGATGGAGATGTGTACGCCACAAAAATTCAATTAAATCCAGAATCCACACAATTCATGTTACATACACCTCAGGGTGTGAGCCAGATCCAACTGCCTTTTGCAGGCATACATAATGTCGATAATGCATTGGCTGCAACAGCATTTGCTTTGGCACTTGAAGTACCCTTAGATGTTATTGCACAAGGTTTAGCACGTGCTGTGGCCGTTAAAGGACGTTTGAACTTTATCCGTAAAAAACAACATTTATTTATAGATGATACGTATAATGCCAACCCCACCTCGATGTTGGCAGCAAGTAAAGTATTAAGCCAGCAAAGCGGTATAAAAGTGCTGGTCATGGGTGACATTGGTGAGCTTGGCGATACGGCTGTATTTGAACATCAACAACTTGGTCAACAATTATCACAAGATAACATCGATCATATTGTTGCTGTGGGCGAGTATGCGCATGTGGTATGTGCTGCTGCAACAGGTACAGTGCCCATTACCGCCTTTGAAACACAAGCACAAGCACGACCGTATTTAATTGAAATGATAAAAAAACATCAACCTCAGACCATGAGTTTCCTGTTTAAAGGTTCTCGTTTTACCCACATGGAGACGTTGATGGCTGATGTGATGGAGACGCTTTAAAATGTTGTTATGGTTATTTGAACGATTAGGTGGGTACGATACAAGCTTTTTAGTCGTACGCTATCTGACATTACGAACGCTACTGAGTGTAATTACCTCATTATTGATTGGCTTAGGTTTAGGCCCTGTCATGATTAAAAAACTACGTGCGTTAAAATATGGTCAAGCCGTCAGTACGTTTGCTCCAGAAAATCATGCTCAAAAAATGGGTACACCGACTATGGGTGGGGTGTTGATTCTAATGTCGATTGGAATTAGTACCTTATTGTGGGCAGATTTATCTAACCCATATGTATGGATTGTCTTGGCTGTTATGGTGATTTTTGGTGCTGTCGGTTGGGCAGATGATTGGATTAAAATTCGCTATAAAGACAATGCAGGTTTACCTGCTCGGAAAAAGTTTTTTTGGACATCAGTAGGGGCATTAGGTGCAGGTATTGCGCTGTATAGCATTGCTCAAGCACAACCTTCAGTGACGACCACGCACAATATGCTTGATTTACTGATTCCATTTTTTAAAAATTTAAATATTCCTTTATCTGCTGTGCCGTTTGGTTTGGCTTTTATCGCATTTACTTACTTGGTCATTAATGGCGCATCTAATGCGGTAAATTTAACAGATGGTTTAGATGGTCTTGCTATTATGCCTGTCGTTTTAGTGGCGGCAGGGCTAGGTGTGTTTGCCTATTTGTCAGGTGATGTTCGTTTTGCCAATTACTTGCATATTCCATATGTGAAATATACTTCAGAACTGGTGGTGATTTGCTCTGCGATGGTAGGCGCAGGCTTAGCATTTTTATGGTTTAATGCGCATCCTGCACAGATTTTTATGGGTGATGTTGGCGCATTGGCATTAGGTGCAATGCTTGGAACCATTGCAGTAATGGTTCGCCAAGAAATTGTGTTTGCAATTATGGGTGGTGTATTTGTGATGGAAGCAGTCTCTGTTTTCTTACAAATTGGCTCACTACGTATGCGAAATAAACGAGTATTTCTCATGGCACCTTTGCATCATCATTATGAAAAAAGAGGCTGGAAAGAAACACAAGTCGTGATTCGTTTTTGGATCGTGACGATTTTCTTGGTGGTCATTGGTTTAATGACTTTAAAGCTACGTTAATTGTAGATGTATTCATTCAAAAGCTGGCAAAAGCCAGCTTTTTACATTGGAGGACGTTGTGTGAAAACACCGAAAAATTTACCGTTAATGTGTCCTGTGTGTCGAGATCAATTGAGTCTATCGGATCGAACGTGGCAATGTGTACAGAAACACAGTTTTGATTTGGCAAAACAAGGATATGTTAATTTACATGTGGTGCAACACAAACACAGTAAAACACCTGGAGATACTGCTGAATCTGTAGCAGCACGTCGAAACTTTTTACTTGAAGGTTACTATGAACCATTACAGCAAGCCATTACTGCACTGATAAAACAATACAATATTGATTCTATACTTGATATTGGTTGTGGTGAAGGGTATTACACCAGTGCCATGCAACGTGGTGTTTCACAGTGCATAGGGGTGGATATTGCAAAAACGGCCATACAACGTGCAGCAAAAACCAATCATGATGTCACTTGGGTTGTAGGTACAGGTGCTGTATTACCTGTGATGGATCACTGTATAGATTTATGCACGAGTTTATTTAGTCCGCTCCCATTAGATGAAATCTCTCGAGTGCTCAAGCCACAAGGCTATTGTTTAGTCGTTACACCTGCTCACAATCATTTATATAACATGAGAGCGGCTTTGTTTGATCAAGTGACTCTGCATGAGCCGAGTAAAATATTGACTCAATTTGAAGCAGATTTTGATGTCGTGAAACAACAGCATCTTGAATATGACATGACCTTAACACAACATGCGTTGAAAGACCTGGTTGCTATGACACCGTATGCATACAAAGCCAAGCGAGATAAGCGTGTTGCACTTGAGTGTATTGATCAGTTTGCTGTTACAGCAAGTTTTCAAATATATTTGTTTCAGCATCGTGCACCGACCGTTGCAATTTGCCCTACAGCAGTATGAAGCTAGAGCAAATTGCATATATGTGACTACTGTACTTGATTGATTAAGTTTTCAATATCATCACCATTTGCATGTTTATTTGGGGGTGTTTGTGCATTTGGTACGTTATTGGGTTGTTCATTCTCGGCAGGTGCAGGTAAGTCACTAAAATCGTTGCTGTCTTGTGTAGGTTGAATAGTCACAGGTTTATACATTGGTTTTGCACTTGGGGGTGAAATACGACCATTGTTATGGTCTTTATTTTTCATGTGTGCAGTATCATCACTATCTATGTTAACCCATGCATAGGGTGTCCCAGCTAAAGCATTTTTCATGAAGCCTGACCAGATAGGGAGTGCTGCAACACCACCGTATTCACGCCGTCCTAATGTGGTTGGTTGATCAAAGCCAACCCAAGCCACTGTGACAAGTTTGCCATTGAAGCCAGAAAACCATGCATCTCTAGCATCATTGGTGGTTCCTGTTTTTCCACCAATATCATCACGGCCTATGGCCAATGCTGCACGACCAGTACCGACTTGAATAACATCTCGTAAAATATTTGCCATATCAAATGCAGACTCTGATTTGATAATACGCTGTGCTTGACGGTAATCACTACGTTTTAATGCAGTTTGATTGATTTTTTCGGTTTGTTGAAAGGCTGTATCATCACTGGTATGTTGTGTCTCAGAACGAATGTTAGATGATGCCTCAATACAAGAGATACATGCATACTCAGGGTTGGCTCTATACACTGTTTTACCATAGGCATCATTAATATAGTCTATAAAATAAGGTTCTATACGATAACCACCATTTGCAAAAGTAGCATATCCTGTCGCCATTTGTATGGGTAGAACCTGTGGTGTACCTAAAGCGATTGTAAAGTTGCGAGGGATTTGATTTTCTTGTAAACCAAAATCCATCAGTAGTTGACGAGCATGCTCTACGCCAACATTTTGTAATAAACGTACAGATACTGTATTACGAGATAAATAGAGTGCTCGACGTAGTGGCATGAGCCCTAAGTAGCGTCCATCGGAGTTTTTTGGTGACCATTTGCCAATCGTAATTGGTGCATCATCGACCATACTATAAGGTGTCATACCCCGTTCTAAAGCCAATGCATAAATAAACGGCTTAATGGTAGAACCTGGTTGACGCCAACCTTGTAAAGCACGATTAAATGTCGATTGGTAGTAGTTATAACCACCAACGATGGCCTCTATAGCACCATTATTGGGGTTTAAAGCAATAAGCTGACCTTGTACTTTTGGTAGTTGTACCAAAAGCCATGTTTTTTTATCTTCACTGTGTCGTAAACGAACAATATCATTTAATTTCACAATTTGATTTGCACGACTTGGCATCGGCCCCACACTGTTGGCATTTCTATAAGGGTGTGCCCAAGCCATGCTTGTCCAAGGTACAGTCACTTGTGTACCATCTTTAAACTCTGCATCAAAGGTACTGTTTGATACCTTCGTGACTTTGGCAGGGTAGGCTTCTGCAATCGGGAAAAACTGACTTAATGGTTTGTCATTTGCTTCAGCACCACGCCAACCATGGCGATGATCATAATCTTCTAAGCCCGCTTGAATGGCTTCTTCGGCATATTTTTGACGTTGACTATTAATAGTTGTGTAAATTTTAAATCCTGAGTCAACAGCTTGTTCTCCAAACTTGCTGACAATCTCTGAACGTACCATTTCGCCCACATATGGAAATTGAGTATTAATTCCTCGATCTTGCATATCTAAGTTTAATGGTTCTGTCACAGATTTTTGGTATTCTTGCGAACTGATATACCCTAGCTGTAGCATACGACCAAGAATCCAGTTTCTACGCTCAAGTGCTCGATCTGGATTTGCGACCGGATTATATTTTGAAGGCGCTTTAGGTAGGCCTGCAATCATGGCCATTTGTGCAATGCTGAGTTGATCTAGGCGATCTTTGTTGTAATAAATTTTTGCCGCTGCTGCGATGCCATAAGCATTTTTTCCTAGAAATATTTTATTGACATATAGCATTAAAATTTCTTGTTTACTCAGGTTTTCTTCTAGTTTTCTGGCAAGAAAGACTTCTGTCAGTTTGCGTTTGAGCGTTCTTTCAGGGCTTAAGTAATAATTTTTTGCCACCTGCATGGTAATGGTTGACCCACCTGTTTGTACATCTGAACCAGTGATACTCTCACTGACTGCACGGCCAAGTCCTTTAAAGCTAATACCACTGTGTTCGAAAAAAGACGAGTCTTCTGCGGCTAAAAATGCATGAATAAACTGAGGAGGAATTTGATTGTACTCGACAGGAATAGACAGTTTACCGCCATATTCTGCAATCAATTTTTGATCTGCAGTGTATATTTGAATCGGTTTAAGAAGTGGCGCTTTTTTTATTGTACTCATTTCAGGAAGTGAGGGTGCAATGTATAAATACATGCCATAAAATCCCATCGGAATGCTGATCATCAGCATAAAGATAAACAGGAAAAAGGGGTAAATTCGGCCAGAACAAGAAGTTTTTTTCATATTTAGCTATGGTTAAAAAATGGGGTGGCGAAAAGAAAGTATAATCTATGTCGTTATATTATGGCGTATTATATACGATTATTGTGCAAATCATATTGAAAGTAGTGTATTGTCGAAAGATCTTACTCTCATAGAAATCATGAGGAAGCGTTGTGCTTAAATTGAATGGTAAACTAAAAAAGGGGTTAGTGGGAGTAGATATTGGTTGCTCCTCTGTGAAGTTGTTAGAGCTTTCGCAAAAAGGCGAGCGTTATAAGGTTGAGAGCTATGCCAATATCGCTTTAGCTGAAGGTGTGATTGTCGATAACAGTATTGTGGATGCTGAAGCACTTTCAGATGCTTTACAAGAAGCTGTGGATGTTGGCAACCCTTCTGCCGACTTAGTGGCTTTTTCTTTACCCAATGCACAAGTGATTTATAAAACATTAGAAATGGATCGCGATTTAACTGACGAAGAAAGAGAAATACAAATTCGTTTAGATGCAGAACAATATATTCCCTTTCCCTTAGATGAAGTCAGTTTGGATTTTGAAGTACTTGGTGCCAATAAACAACAATTAGATCAAGTGTATGTACGCTTAGTTGCCACTCGTACTGAAAATATCGAAGCAATTACAGATGCTTTATCTTATGCAGGTTTAACACCTAAAGTTGCAGATGTAGAAAATTTGGTATTAGAGCGCGCATTTTCTATTTTTTGTAATCATCTCCCGATGTCTGCAAAACGTGTTGCCGTACTCGATATTGGACACACAACCACCAACTTTACTGTACTAGATAACGGCCGTGTTATTTATACCAAAGAACAAATGTTGGGTGGAAAACAACTGATTTTAGACGCACAGTATCATTATGGAGGATTATCAGAAGCCGATGCAACGGCACTGATTTTTGATCATAGTCATCATGAAGATTATGACGCAGCAATTATGACGCCGTTTAAGCAAGCTATTTTAGACCAAACTACACGTGCATTACAGTTGTTTTTCTCTAGTTCGTCATATCATCAAGTTGACCATATTTTACTGGCAGGTGGTGTGGCAAATTTAAACGGCTTGGCACAATATTTACAAGCTGAGCTCAGTTATAGAGTCACGGTCGCTTATCCATTTTTAAATATGACGTTCTCACCTAAAGTGAACGTACAGCAGTTTGAACAAGATGCCCCTGCACTAATGCTTGCATTGGGTGCAGCACTTCGGAGTTTCGATTGATGTCAAAAATAAACTTATTACCTTGGCGTGATGATGTTCGTGAGCAAAAGAAAAAGACATTTATTTTTGTGTCAGTGCTGATGGCCTGTTTGGGTTTGAGTGTTGTTGCGGTAACGTGGTTTGCACTGAATGAACGTCGAGCAGATCAAGAAAGTGCAAACCAAATAATTTTAGCGAAAAATCAACAAATTGATACACAACTTAAATCTTTAACAGGCTTGCAAGAGCAAAGACAAGCGATTATTGATCGAATGGTATTGATTCAAAACTTACAAGCTCAACGCCCGATTCCTGTACGATTGGCGGATGAGTTGGTTCGTGTTGTTCCATCACAAGTGTATCTCACACGTTTTACACGTACTGGCGATGCTTTGGCGTTTGAAGGTCGTGCAGATAACCCAGATACTGTGGCAGAATTAATTCGTAATATGGACAGCTCTGCTTGGTTTCGAAATGTTTTCATGAGTTCATTTATTGCAAATGATAAAGATGTTGCACCCAATACACAGACGTCTATTTTACCGAGGGTAGAAGAAAAGTATGGGGCGTTTGTTGTGACTGCAAGTATGGGAAGTATTGCACAACCAATATCTGCACATGGGAAATCGGGAGGACAATAAAATGGCAGATCAAGATGCATTGGTTGACTTTGAGGATAAAGTAACGCAAAAAAAGCGTTCACTACAAGATTTTTTAGATCAATTTAAATCATTAGATGCAAATAATTATGGGAGTTGGCCCACTGTTGTAAAAATAACAAGTTGGGCTTTTATCTTTATTTTTATTTGTATTTTGGGTTATTTTGTATTGATTGTATCTGTACTTGAAGATACATCAACTGCGCAAGCACAAGAAGCAAATTTGCTCAATGAATATCAACAAAAAGAGTCTAAATTACGTAACTCTCAAAATTATGATAAACAACTCAAAGTCATGCGGGAAAATTTCGATCAACAATTGCAACAGTTACCCAAAGAATCTGAAATAGCAGGTTTGGTTGAAGATATTAACCGTACAGGACTACAAGCTGGATTAAAGCTCAAAAATATTCGTTTAGAAAATGAAGTGAAACAAGACTTTTTTGTTGAACAACCCATTACCATTGAAGCAACGGGTGACTATCATTCTTTTGCGCGTTTTGTGAGTAATTTGGCTGTACTATCACGTATTGTAAATGTAGGTGATTTTTCTATTACGGCTGTAGACAAGAAAAACGGCAAAGTCGAGGTCCCTGAACTTAACTATGTGATTAAAGCAAAAACATACCGTTATTTAGGTGATGCAAAACCGACGACAAATCAAAAGGCAGGAGGCTAATGAAAATGAGTCATCGCTTAATCTGCTCTACGATTGCACTATTGTTGATCTCAGGTTGTAGCTCTAGAGTGAGTCATGTCGAGTCAGAAATGAGTCGTATACAACAAGAGCCTCCATTGCCCTTACAGGCAGCGCCTGTGTTTGATAAAGTCCCAAATTTTGAATACGCAGCTCAGGGTTTAAGAAATCCCTTTCTACAAACTTCATTATATACAGAGCTTAAAGTACGTGCTGGAAAGAAAGTATCACCCAATCTTGCACATGTAGCACAACCACTTGAAGCTTATCCATTAGAGTCATTATTGATGCGTGGTATGTTACAAGATGGTGGAAAAACATTTGCACTTATACAAGCACCTGATAAACAAGTGTATCGTGTAAGCATAGGTAGTTACATGGGATTAAATCAAGGGCGTATTGTTTCATTGACACCGGAGCGTATACAGTTGATCGAAATCGTCTCTGATGGCCAAAATGGTTATTTAGAGAGACCAAGAACCTTAGTTTTAGTTGGCCAAAACGCTTAGCGAATTAGATAAAGCATACTAGACAGAATGAAAAGATTGTGGGGAATAAACGAATGACATATTCAAGAATGTATCGATTCGCACTAGGAGCGATTCTTTTTAGCAGTAGCTTATCTGCGATGCAATTGGCACAAGCACTTGCGATTACTAATGTGACTGCAAGTGATCAAGGCAACCAAAATAGTGAAGTTCGTATCGTATTTGATGGTACACCTATTGATCCTAAAGCATATCAAGTTGGGCAAACACCAAAACTCATTTTAGATTTTCCAAAAACCGATGTAAAAGTTACAGCAGCTCAACTCGCTAAAGTACGTACCAATCAGTTAAACCGTGTTGCTGTTGTCTCACAAAATCAACAGTCTCGCTTAAGTTTAGATCTCAAATCAAATGCACAGTTCTCATCTCGCATTGAAGGCACAACATATATTTTAAGCGTGACACCGACCACCGCCGTGGCAGCTGTAAGTGCAGAAAAACAAACCAATAATAATGTAGTACCACCACCACAATCACAAGTGCAATCACAAACGAAACAAGTTCAACCTTCAGCGAAACAAGTGCAAGGGGTTGCAAATATCGGTTTTCAGCGCAGTGAAAAAGGCGATGGTCAAATCGTGATTGATTTATTAGATGGTCAAACACCGATTGATATTCAACAGCGTAATAACTATGTGGTGGTTCGTTTAATTGGCAATAAAATTCCAACACATTTAATTCAGCGCATGGATGTCAATGACTTTGCAACACCTGTAAGTACTGTAGATAGTTTTAACAATGGTGCCAATGGCATGATTGAAATTAAAAATACAGGAAATTTTGATTACAAAGCATACCAAACTGAAAAGAAACTGACCATTAATGTCGCACGTAAAGAAACGGCTTCAAACAGCACACCTACTGAACCCAAATACACAGGGCGTAAGCTGTCTTTAGATTTCCAAGATATAGAAATTCGTCGTGTATTACAGGTATTGTCTGATTTTTCTGGTGTAAATATCGTTGCTGCCGATAACGTGCAAGGTAACATTACTCTAAGATTAAAAGATGTTCCATCAGATCAAGCTTTAGAATTAATTTTAAAGGCAAAAAACTTATCTAAAAAACAAATTGGGCAAGTGGTTTGGGTGATGCCAACGGCTGATATGATTAAAGCAGATGAAGAAGATGCAAAGCTTAAAAATCAGCAAAATAAAGCAACGCCATTACAAACTGAATTCATTCAGCTCAATTATATTAAAGTGAAAGATCTCGAAGATATTTTTGACTTGAAAAATAAAGGCCAAGATCGTAAAGAAAATAACTCTTTATTGACGCCAAGAGGCTCGGCAGTGCTCGATCCAAGAACCAATACGATTGTTCTCACAGATACAGCAGAAAAAATTCAAGAAGTAAGAAAATTATTTAAACAGCTCGATACGGCAGTAAAACAAGTCATGGTAGAAGCCCGTATTGTTCGGACAGAAACCAATTTTAGCCGAGAGTTAGGTGTGAATTGGAGCTTGTCACAACAAACATCTACGTCAGGGTGGGATAACGGTAAAATTACGCGTTCAATTTCTGCTGGAGTAGATTTAGGCACAACAACAAACTACGGTTCACTTTCTTTAGGTTTACTACGACTAGGTAGTAATATGTTGGACTTAAAGCTAGCGGCCTCACAAAGCGATGGTCAAAGTGAAATTTTATCTACACCAAAAGTCATGACAGGCGATAACCAAGAAGCCTTAATTCGTTCGGGTCAAAAAGTACCTTATGCAACAACCAGTGGTAATAATGGAACAACCATTACCTTCCAAGATGCAGTACTTGAGCTAAAAGTAACACCAAGTATTACCCCTGACGGAAAAATTCAGATGAAACTGAATATTTCTAAAGACTCTTTGGGTGTTTTAACGACCGCAGGATACGCAATTGATACCAATGAACTGAAAACGAATGTCTTGGTTTCAGATGGTGAAACAGTAGTTTTAGGCGGATTATATGAAAATACATCATTAAACCAAACCAATAAGGTGCCATTATTGGGTGATCTTCCAGCCATAGGTCATTTATTTAAAAATAATACCAAGTCAGACACCAAGCGAGAGCTATTGATTTTCATTACACCACGAATTATTAATGACACATTTTAAAGAAATCATTAATATAAGTGGTATAGATCGAAAACAATAGGTGGCGTCTTGCCAAAACAAGCAATTGACACCCTGCCAAATATCTATTTGGTAGGGCCTATGGGCGCTGGAAAAACTACAGTGGGGCGTCATCTTGCTGAAATTCTTGGGCGTGAGTTTATTGATAGTGACCATGAAATTGAAACCAAAACTGGTGCCTCTATTCCATGGATCTTTGAAAAAGAAGGTGAGCTCGGTTTTCGTCAACGAGAAAAACAGGTTTTAGAAGAACTCACGCAGTTAAATAATGTTGTCCTTGCCACAGGTGGCGGAGCAGTGACACAACAGGAAAATCGTCAAGTGTTAAGAACAAGTGGCGTGGTTGTGTATTTGTTTGCACCTGTTGAAATACAGCTTCAAAGAACATATAGAGATAAAAATCGTCCCTTATTGCAGGTTGATTATCCTGAGAAACGATTACAAGAACTATTAGAAATGAGAGATCCGCTTTATAAAGCAGTCGCACATTATATCGTAGATACTCACAGTGGTGCAGCGCGAGATTTGGCTTATCAAATCTTGAGTAATATTCTTGAAAACCCGCAGACTTAATACAGTAATTGGTTGAAATAATGCAAACTTTATACGTTGAACTTGGTGATCGTCGTTATCCTATCTACATTGGTAGTCAGCTTGATATTGCAACACTGCTATCACCATATTTGCCAAACAAACAAGTCATGATTGTGACCAATGAAACGGTTGCACCGTTATATGCAAAAGCGTATCAACAAGCATTGCATCAATTAGGTAAAACCACAGCAACATGTATTTTGCCAGATGGTGAACGCTATAAAACGATTGAGTGTTTAAATCTTATCTTTGATGCCCTATTAAAAGAAGGATTTAATCGAGATTGTACGGTGCTAGCACTCGGTGGGGGAGTGATTGGTGATATGGCAGGCTTTGCTGCTGCAAGTTTTCAACGTGGCGTCGATTTTATTCAAGTACCAACAACATTGTTATCGCAAGTAGATTCGAGTGTAGGCGGTAAAACTGGGATTAACCATCCTTTAGGTAAAAATATGATTGGTGCATTTAAGCAACCAAATATTGTTTTTGCAGACATGCTACAGTTAAAAACCTTGCCACCAAGAGAGCTTTCCGCTGGGCTTGCAGAAGTTATTAAGTATGCATTATTGGGTGATCTTGACTTTTTAGCGTGGTTAGAACTGAATATGGATGATTTAGTCTCAGGGCATGAAACTAAATTGGCTGAAGCAGTATATCGTTCTTGTGCACATAAAGCCCGTATTGTGGCTAACGATGAAAAAGAACATGGCGAAAGAGCACTTTTAAATTTAGGCCATACGTTTGGTCATGCAATCGAGTCATATTTAGGCTATGGTACATGGTTACATGGTGAGGCAATTGCTGTTGGCATGATCATGGCTGCAGATTTATCTTGCCAAATGGGATTGATTTCAACAGAAGATGTCAATCGTACAAAACGAATTTTCCAGCGTGCACATTTGCCAATTCAATGTCCAAATATTCCATTGGATGAATTTTTAAGTTATATGGCACATGATAAGAAAGTCCTCAATGGCTCAATTCGTTTGATTTTATTGAAACGTTTAGGCCAAGCATTTATCACCAATGATTTTGATGTAGAGCTAATGAAACGCGCCATACTCAATCAATTAGAACAATAGAGACCTAAAATGCCTAGTCCTCGTGCTATTACAAAATCTCGTTTAAAACCGTGGTCGTTGTTTATTGTGGGTAGCACGTGTCTAGTGGGGGCAGTGTTAGTCATGTCCTTGATTAAAGCCCCCACTTCGGTAAAAAAAGCCAATGAAGATGAGGAAGTGACATATCCACGGTTTCAGTCAGAACAGGTGGCAGCTGTTCCTAATTTGGGGGTGCTAACGGATCAAGTCAGGCCATTACAGCAAACCACGCGTGTGGTGACATCAGGATTGCACGAAGCTGAGTTTAGAGGAACAAAATTTGTGCTTGAATATCGTAATCGTTACAGTATTCAGATTGTTCAAATTGGTAAAGAAGACATTATTAAAAACTTTTTACAGTTAAGGTCAGACCGTAAAGACTTTACTTATTTAAGATTAAGTGGTGAAAATCAGCCTGAACGTTATGTGCTGCTTTATGGTATTTATGACGGTGAACAAGAGGCAAAAGCGGTATTGGCTCGAATGAATTTACACTTACCTGTATCTATTCGGCCAAGTGTTGAAAAAATCGCAAGCTATGCACCATATGTCAATGACATGGGGGCAGAAGAAGGATTAGATACAGTAAAATTATATGATGTTCGTTTGACCAGTGCGCCACTGCCTAAAGTGACCTTGCCTGTTTTAAATTCAACACCAGAAACAGTGCCTTCAACAAATACAAATGAAGACGATACAGAAAAAACAGTACCTTTTGGTACAAATTAAAATTCAAACAACACAGTGAAACATGTAAATAGGGTCATTTACACTAGAACTTTAGTCTGATTGCTTCGCTGTGACATGTCTTATTTAACATCTTAAAATACAGATCCATTTTGCGCTTAAAAAGCGAGCGTCTATATTTTTTATTGCACCAATATGGTGCTTTTAAGAAATAAACCAATTTGCATTTATTTTTATAATATATTGATATTATTTATATTTTTTATTTTATGATTGGGATTTTTTTGCTTGGCATATATTTTGCTTATATTGGTGCGAAAAGCTTCAATTTGGTGATGTATGCTCCAAATTAAAGCTAAAAAATCAGCCATTGTGTTTTAGATTTTTCATGGTGCAGTACATACATTTTTGCAATTTCATGTATGGGAACTGGCATAAAACACGATATGCTATTTAAACGAACTTTAAAATTTAGCCCACGTTTGTTCGCACAAGCCACAAGCTGCCGATAAAAGTCGCAAAAAAATTTCTCAAGTGTATTGCTCGATAGAGCAAATTGATAGAAAGGGTCCGCTATGCATATGCCATCGCTAAACACTGTAGCCCCCGCTCAAGGTTTATATCAACCTGATGAGTTCAAGGATAATTGTGGTTTTGGTTTAATTGCCCATATGAAAGGCAATGAAAGTCATGACTTAGTAAAAACAGCAATACATAGTTTAAGCTGTATGACACACCGTGGTGGTATTGCCGCAGATGGTAAAACGGGTGACGGGTGTGGTTTACTTTTAGCTATGCCCAAAGAATTTTTCCGAAATGAAGCCAAAAAAATTAGCGATATTACACTCAGTGAAATTTTTGCTGTAGGTTCGGTATTTTTAAGCCTAGATGAAACGATTGCACAGCATGCACGTCATATCCTCACCAAAGAAATAGAAACAGAAGGTTTACGTGTCATTGGTTGGCGTGAAGTTCCTGTGAATTTAGATGTACTGGGTGAAATTGCACTACAGTCATTGCCACGCTTTGAGCAAGTTTTTGTGAATAGCCCAATGGGCGTAACTGAACCTGAATTTAATCGTAAACTCTTTTTAGCACGCCGTAGAGCAGAACAGTTATTACGCCAAGATCAAGATTTTTACGTCACAACTTTGTGTTCGACAGTCATTAGCTATAAAGGCTTAATGATGCCTTCAGCGATTGCTGATTTTTATACAGATTTAGCCAATGAAGATTTAAAGTCACACATTGCTGTCTTTCATCAACGATTTTCAACCAATACATTGCCACGTTGGCCATTGGCACAGCCATTTCGTTATTTAGCCCACAATGGTGAAATTAATACGATTACTGCCAATCGTAATTGGGCAAGTGCGCGTACGCCTAAATTTGAAAATCCATTGCTTCCTGGCTTGTCTGAGCTTGATCCGATTGTTAACCGTACAGGTTCGGATTCGTCAAGTTTAGATAATATGTTGGAAATTCTCATTGGTGGTGGCATGGATTTATTCCGTGCGTTGCGTATGCTTGTACCCCCTGCATGGCAAAATGTTGAAAACCTAGATGCAGATCTACGTGCTTTTTATGAGTTTAACTCAAAGCATATGGAAGCTTGGGATGGCCCTGCAGGACTTGTGATTCAAGATGGTCGCCATGCCATTTGTATGCTAGACCGTAATGGCTTAAGACCTGCGCGTTGGGTTATCACTAAAAATGATTATATTACACTGGCGTCAGAAATTGGTGTGTGGGGCTATAAACCAGAAGATGTTGTGTCTAAAGGCCGTGTTGGTCCTGGACAAATCTTAGTGGTAGATACCTTTACAGGAAAACTCCTTGAAACAGAAGAAGTCAGTCAACATTTAAAGCGTATGCGCCCATACCGTCAATGGTTGCGTGAAAATGCAGTACGTTTGCAAGCCAGCCCACAGCTTGAAGAACACCTGATTGATAAAGGTCTGACCGGTGAGCAACTAAAAACAGCTCAAAAAATGTTTATGGTCACCTTTGAAGAACGAGATCAAGTTTTACGACCAATTGCAGAAAATGGCCAAGAAGCTGTCGGTTCGATGGGCGATGACACGCCTATGGCTGTGCTATCAAAACAAGTGCGTCATGTTTCTGACTACTTTAGACAACAATTTGCTCAAGTAACGAACCCACCAATTGACCCATTGCGTGAGTCGATTGTGATGTCTCTTGAAACATGTCTTGGGCGTGAGCAAAATGTCTTTGAACAAAGCCCTGAACATGCCGATCGATTAATTATTGCTAGCCCTGTTTTGTCTAACTCAAAAATGCATCAATTAAGAACAATTGGTCGTAAAGGGTATGAAGCAGCAGAAATTGACTTAAATTATGAAGTCTCAGAAGGTTTGCAAGCAGCAATTAAACGTATTTGCGAAACATCTGCGCAAGCTATTCGAGATGGTAAAACACTATTAATTATCTCAGATAAAAAAATTAGAACAGGATATTTACCTGCTCATGCTGCTATGGTCACAGGTGCGATACATCATCACTTAATTCAAGTGGGTTTACGCACAGATGCCAATATTATTGTAGAAACAGCAGTTGCAAGAGACCCTCATCAGTTTGCAGTCATTTTAGGTTTTGGGGCAACTGCTATTTATCCATATCTTGCATATGATGTAATTAATGATTTGGTTGCAAAAGGTGAGTTACTTGGTGACCCACTACAAGCACAAAATAATTTCCGCAAAGGAATCGATAAAGGCCTATTGAAAGTTCTATCAAAAATGGGCATTTCAACAGTTGCTTCTTATCGCGGTGGACAATTATTTGAAGCGGTCGGTTTATCGAGTGAAGTGGTTGATACGTGTTTCCTTGGTGTACCAAGCCGTATACAAGGTGCAACATTTACAGATTTAGAAAATGACCAAAAAGTTTTAGCTGATCTTGCATGGAAAACACGTAAACCGATTGATCAAGGTGGTATGCTGAAATTTGTTTTTGGCAAAGAATATCACGCGTTTAATCCAGATGTGATTAATGCATTACATACGGCTGTCCGTTCGGGTGACTACCAAGACTTTAAAGCATATGCAGAGCTTGTGAATAGTCGTCCAATCGCAACCATTCGTGATTTATTAAAGCTAAAAATCACCGATTCAATTTCAATTGATGACGTAGAAGATATTGGCCAAATTCTACCTCGCTTTGATTCGGCAGGCATGTCAATTGGTGCTTTATCACCAGAAGCACACGAAGCTATTGCAACTGCAATGAATACCATGGGTGGACGCTCAAATTCAGGAGAGGGCGGTGAAGACCCTGCTCGTTATGGTACGATTCGCAACTCAAAAATTAAGCAAATTGCCTCTGGCCGCTTTGGTGTTACTCCTGAGTATTTAATGTCGGCAGAAGTCCTGCAAATTAAAGTCGCACAAGGCGCTAAGCCTGGTGAAGGTGGCCAATTACCAGGTGGTAAAGTCAATCCATTGATTGCAAGATTGCGCTATGCTGTGCCGGGTGTAACACTGATTTCACCACCACCACATCATGATATTTATTCAATTGAAGACTTATCACAGCTAATTTTTGACTTAAAGCAAGTTAATCCAAAAGCGATGGTTTCGGTGAAATTGGTTTCTGAACCTGGTGTAGGTACTATTGCAGCGGGTGTGGCGAAAGCATATGCTGATTTTATTACCGTCTCTGGTTACGACGGTGGTACAGCAGCATCACCATTATCATCTATTCATCATGCAGGGTCTCCATGGGAGCTTGGATTGGCCGAGGCACATCAAGCATTAAGAATTAATGATTTACGTGGCAAGGTACGTGTACAAACCGATGGTGGTTTGAAAACAGGGCTAGACGTGGTGAAGGCCGCTATTTTAGGTGCAGAAAGCTTTGGTTTTGGTTCTACACCAATGATTGCTTTGGGATGTAAGTACTTACGAATCTGTCATTTAAATAACTGTGCAACAGGTGTGGCTACACAGCAAGATCATTTAAGAAAAGACCATTATATTGGTGAGCCAGAAATGCTCATAAATTTCTTTAAATTTATTGCAGAAGAAACGCGTGAATGGCTCGCTGCCCTTGGGGTAAGCCAATTAAAAGACTTGATTGGTCGTGTAGATTTACTTGAAATGCTACCGGGTGAAACAGATAAACATCGCCATATAGATTTAAGTTCATTGCTATATTCACACCCTGCTGCAGAAGGAAAAGCACAGTACTGTGTGCAACAAGGTAATCCACCATTTGATAAAGGCCTATTGGCTGAAAGAATGGTTGATGAAATGCGCTCTGCCATTGAATCTGCGACAGGTGGTGAGTTTTTCTTTAAAGTCGGAAACTGTGACCGTTCAATTGGCGCAAGATTATCAGGTGAAATTGCCAGCCGTCATGGAAATTTAGCCATGGAAAGCAACCCTGTTGTTGTTAATTTAACAGGTACAGCAGGCCAATCACTTGGTGTATGGAATGCAGGTGGTTTACATATTCGTTTAGAAGGTGATGCTAACGACTATGTGGGTAAAGGCATGGCAGGGGGTAAATTGTCGATCTTCCCACCAAAAGGTTCACCATTTCAAACACAAAACACAGCAATTATTGGTAATACGTGCTTATACGGTGCAACTGGCGGTAAGGTTTATGCGGCAGGTACAGCAGGCGAACGCTTTGCGGTACGTAACTCAGGCGCTTTTGCTGTTATTGAAGGTGCAGGTGATCACTGCTGTGAATACATGACTGGCGGTGTGGTCACTATCTTAGGTAAAGTTGGTTACAACTTTGGTGCGGGAATGACGGGTGGTTTCGCTTATGTGCTTGATTTAGAAAATGACTTTGTTGACCGTTATAATCATGAATTAATTGATTTAACACGTATTTCTACTGAGTCAATGGAAGAGCATCAAGCGAATCTCCTGCGTATCTTAGATGAGCACATCAAAGAAACTGGAAGCGCGTGGGCATATAAGATTCGTCATGAATTTGACTTTTATAGCCGAAAATTTTGGTTAGTCAAACCAAAAGCTGCAAACTTACTTACGTTGTTAAAAACAACACAGGCCGACCCACAGTAACTTGAATCTTGATATGAACAGGCAAATACCAATGGTGAGCCAACCATTGGTATCGACCCCACGGAGAACAATATGGCAGAACGCCTAAGTAACGACTTCCAGTTTCTCGATGTCGCACGCCAAGACCCTGAAAAAAAACAAATTGATGTACGTAAAACTGAATTTGTAGAAATCTATAAGCCGTTTAGTACAGATACTGCCCAAAATCAAACACATCGCTGTTTGGGCTGTGGTAATCCGTATTGTGAATGGAAATGCCCTGTGCATAACTATATTCCCAACTGGCTTAAACTGATTGCAGAAGGGCGTATTTTTCAAGCGGCAGAGTTATGCCATCAAACCAATACATTGCCTGAAGTGTGTGGCCGAGTATGTCCACAAGACCGTTTATGTGAAGGTGCGTGTACTTTAAACGATGGCTTTGGTGCAGTAACCATTGGTAATGCTGAAAAGTACATTAATGATACCGCTTTTGCATTAGGGTGGCGACCAGATATGTCTGCGGTACAGTGGACAGACAAAAAAGTTGCCATTATTGGTGCAGGCCCTGCAGGTCTAGGGTGTGCGGATATTTTGGTTCGAAGTGGTGTAAAACCCACTATTTTTGATAAACGTCCCGAAATTGGTGGCTTACTAACATTTGGAATTCCAGAATTTAAAATGGAAAAAGATGTTATGAAGCGTCGCCGTGAAATTTTTACAGGCATGGGCGTTGAGTTTAAGCTAAATGTTGATGTAGGTACGGACATTAGCATAGAACAACTGTTAGCAGATTATGATGCTGTATTTATGGGAATGGGAACATACACCTACATGAAAGGTGGTTTTGCAGGTGAAGATCTTGATGGTGTTCACGATGCTCTAGATTTTCTGATTGCCAATGTTAATCGTTGTCAAAATTGGGAAAAAGACCCTTCAGAATATATTTGTATGGAAGGGAAAAAAGTCATTGTACTTGGTGGTGGCGATACTGCAATGGATTGTAATCGTACCTCTATTCGCCAAGGTGCAGCAGAGGTCACATGTGCTTACCGCCGTGATGAAGCCAACATGCCAGGTTCTCGTAAAGAAGTACAAAATGCCAAAGAGGAAGGGGTAAAGTTTTTATTTAACCGCCAACCTGTTGAAATTGTAGGTGAGCAAGGTAAAGTCACAGGTGTAAAAGTGGTGACAACACAGCTGGGCGAGCCTGATGTGAGAGGACGTCGTAGCCCAGAGCCAATTCCTGGTTCAGAGGAAATTTTACCAGCAGATGCAGTTTTATTGGCATTTGGCTTTAGACCAAGCCCAGCAGATTGGTTTGATGGTGCCAAAATTATGCTTGATGGTTCTGGACGAGTACTTGCACAAGAGCAACAGCAATACAAATTTCAAACATCTAATCCTAAAATATTTGCAGGAGGTGATATGGTGCGTGGATCTGATTTGGTGGTCACTGCCATTTGGGAAGGTCGTCAGGCTGCCGAAGGGATTTTAGATTATTTAGACATATAATCGATTCTTTGCCATTCACTTTTCAGTAAAAACTCTAAGCAAGTCTTAGAGTTTTTTTTATAAATTAGAAAAAAATGATGTGTTTTGTATAAAAATGATCAAAACGGAATATGGTATGGCAAAATCAATAAAAAAGTATTGCCTGTGAATTGCTTAAGCCTAAATTATATAATGACTTACAGGTCAGCTAAGAAGATTCAATCAATTTTTCATCAAAGAAAAGGTTAAAAAATGAATTTTGTCAAAAAAGTCGCAACAACAACATTAATTTTGAGTAGCCTTGCTTTTTCTGGTTGTGGTTACAATACGCTACAGGTCAAAGATGAAGCAGTGAATGCCACATGGTCTGATGTTGAAAATCAATATCAACGCCGTGCTGACTTAGTACCAAACCTTGTTAATGTGGTAAAAGGTTATGCAAAACATGAAAATTCAACATTGACTGAAGTGACACAAGCTCGTGCAAATGTAGCGGGTTTAAAAGTAGATAAAGAGGTGTTAGAAAACCCAGAGCTTTTTGAAAAATATCAAAAAGCCCAGCAACAATTGAGCGGTTCATTGTCAAGACTACTTGCTGTTTCTGAAAATTATCCTGATTTAAAAGCAAATCAGCAATTTTTAGATTTACAAGCACAACTTGAAGGCACTGAAAACCGTGTTGCTGTAGCAAGAAATCGCTATATTACGACTGTACAAGACTATAACACTTACGTTCGTCAATTTCCTCAAGCATTGACCGCAAAAGTGATTGGCATGAAAACCCGTCCGAATTTTAGCGCACAGACAGGGGCAGAAAAAGCACCTACCGTCTCATTTTAATACATTTAAATAGGTGGTTTGATGCGTATTTACGATAGGGATAAACATGGCTGCTTACGTTTTATTTTGGCTCTTGTTTTACTGAGTAGTACAGTACTTGCTTGGAGTAATGATCAAAATAAACAAATTTTGTCAACAGGCGTACTGAATGAAGCATCACCAGATCAAGCAGTGATTGGGCAAGCCATTCAGCAACCTTCTACACTTACTGCCTCATCTGCACAGAATAAAGCACCATCGCCACGTGTTGTCGAAAATGATTTATCTGATGGTCAAAGCATACGTCAACTACCAACATTGACTCAACCTGTCATCGATCAAGCACAGGTTTTAAGTCAAGCACAGTTAAAAAGATTGTCAGATCAAATCATTCAGCTACATCAATCTGCAAAAGCGCAAATAGGCATTGTGATTGTACCAACAGTTGGGCAAGAATCTATTTTTGACTTTGCTATGCGTATCGCAAATCAATGGAAATTAGGTACAGCAAAGCAAGATAACGGTATTGTGATTGCAGTTGCGGTGAATGATCGCCGTATTCAAATTTTGACAGGTTATGGTTTAGAAGGTGTATTACCTGATGCTATTGTTCATCGCATCATACGAAACCAAATTACCCCTGCATTTAAAGATGGAAATATTGCACAAGGTTTAACAGCAGGTCTTCAAGAAATTCAAAGAATACTGAATTTAGATCCTGACGTGGCGAAACAAGCAGCAGAACAGTTAAAACAGCAGCAAGATCGTGCCATTCAGGCTCAAGAATCAAAAGATCAAATGTTGTTATATACAGCCGTTATTTTAATTATCGGTATATTTGCATCCTCATTTTTTGGGAATCGCTTAACTGCATCTGTTGCAGGTGTGACAGCAGTGGCATCGGGAATGATTAGTGGTGCAGGAGTATTGGTCAGTTTACTGCTTGGGGCGGGGGTTTTTTTACTCTTAATTACGTCTTTAGCACAACTTATGTTACAAATTTTCACCTCGGGGGGTGGTCGAGGAGGAGGCTCAGGTGGCAGTGGTGGTGGTTTTAGTGGCGGTGGCGGTGGTTTTGGCGGTGGGGGAGCATCAGGGTCATGGTAAATAAAAGAGATACGGCACATATTACAACGCAGATCGACACTCGCGATGCGGTTGTACCGAGTTTTAAACGCTGGTTTAAACATTTTACATATATACCCAATGCATCAAAATACTTCACAAAATCTGATTACAGGCAAATTACGCAAGCTGTACAACATGCCGAAGATGGACATGCAGGTGAAATACAAGTGGTTGTCGAAGGGCATATTCCATGTACTTTGGCATATTATACCAATACCGCTTTAAGAGCACAGCAACTGTTTGCCCAATTGAGAGTTTGGGATACTGAATTGAACAGTGGCATTTTGTTGTATTTAAATTTATGTGAATGTCGGGTGGAGATTGTTTTTGATCGAGGAATCAGACAAAAAACAACGCCTGACATTTGGACTGTAATTTGTGAAAACATTGTACAGCGTATGAAAAATAAACATTATACCGAGGCTGTAACGCAAGGTGTTGCCGAAATTGGGCAAGTTTTAAATGAATACTATGCACAAATGCACGATCATGATCAGTATGGCAATGAATTGAGTAATCGGCCAATCATGATTTAATGATGACGAATTGTGAGTTTTATTGACATAAAATGTCAGTTTGTGTCATTTTAAGTACATATTAAATTCATACAATGGCTCAATTGCATGAATTTAAATAAATAGTTTGATTGGCACAAATGTTGCTATACTCTATGTATAAAAGAGTGACAACACGTTACTTGAATAGGTTTTTAAACGTTAAATTTACACAGAGGTAAATAAATGAACGCTCAAAAAGGTTTTACACTTATTGAATTAATGATCGTTGTAGCGATTATTGGTATTTTGGCTGCGATTGCGATTCCTGCGTATCAAAACTATACTGCTAAGGCAAAAATCTCTGCTGCGTTAGCAGATGTTTCTGCTGGTAAAACACAGTATGAATTATTGTATAACGAAAAAGGTACATCAGGTTTTAATGGTACTGCAGCGAGCCAAGTGGGTCTACAAGATAAAACTGGAAATTGTGATAGTGTGACAGTTGCAGCTCCTGCAGCAGATGGCAGTGTTTCATCTGCTATTTCATGTACTGTTAAAAATGTTGGAAGACTAGGTACTGAAGGCTCTGTTAAAGTAAGATATGACCGTACCACTACGGGTAACTATGTATGTAAAATTGAAGGTGTGACGGATACGAGTTATTATCCATCTGGTTGTACAGCGTAACTATAACTTCACATCGTTTTTAGTATGGCATCCAAAAAATTAGATGCCATACTTTTGGTACAATTAAAATGATTAATTTTTAACTCAATGAAAATATTTTTCATATTACTCATATTTTCATACCTATTACCTGCCCACTACTTACCTTGGTCTAGCTTTTTATTAGAGTTTTTAGCATTATTTAGCATTATTTTTTTACTTCCATTACTTACTTTTAAAAGAAAAAAAATTACTATCCCTTATTGGGCAATTCCATTTTTATTGTTGTCTTGCTTGCCCTTATTACAGTATTTTTGTGGCCAAATTTTCTTTTTTACAATTGCGTGGACGGCTTCCCTTTACCTATTCGCCTTTATGTTAGCCATTGTTATTGGTTATAACTTAATACTTCAAGAAAATTGCTCAAATCAAATTTTAAGTGCTTTATTTGCAGTGTTCATGCTTGCTTCATTCGTTTCTTCATTTTTTGCTATATTTCAATGGTTAGGGTTGTTTAAAGGACAAGAATGGTTGATGAATTTTTCTGGTAATCGTCCATACGCAAATATTGGGCAATTTAATCAGTTATCTACATTGTTGTCTTTAGGTTTGTTATCTGGGTTATATTTCTTTGAAAAAAATATCTATAAAAAATATATTTTTATGAGTTTGAGTTTTTTATTTTTATTTGCAATGGCGCTAACACAATCACGTACTGGATGGTTAATTATTATTTTTTGTTTCACTTTTTTAGTTTTTGCAAATAAGGAAGTATCTTTAAAATTTAACTACAAAGATGTAGTGATTTTAACGCTATTCTATATTTTATCTATCTCTGTACTTCCATTTTTAAATCAAGCATTGGCTCCTTATTTTAATGTTGCATCGATTAGCTCCGCATCAGAAAGAATTTCATCGGGTTATTTGAGATTAGATATTTGGAATCAAATGGTTCACGCGATATTAAAACAACCTTTTTGGGGTTATGGCTGGAACCAAACAACTGTAGCTCAAGCACAAGTGATTGATGTATATAAAGGCTATGAGTGGGCGACAAGTGCACATAATTTATTTCTGGATCTTATGGTCTGGTGTGGACTACCTTTAGGGTTGTTTATTACTTTTTATATTTTATGGATGTATAAGACTTTATTACACTGTATTGTTAACACTGAAACACTCATTATTTTTCTGATGATCTCGGCATTAGGAATTCACTCTATGCTCGAATTTCCACTCTATTACCTATACTTTTTATTACCTTTGGGGTTACTCATTGGAATATCCCTTGCATATCAACCTCGCTTTGAAACCTCAATATCTCAAGGCTATGTAATCATTATTTTTATACTTTCTTTTGTGGGGGGGTATCATGTATATCAACAATATAATCTTATATGGGATAATATCTTGACTGGAAAAACTGCTGAAATGAACAACCATAAAGGGGTAGTGGATTTACCTTATAAATTAGCTTTGTTCGATCAGTATGATGCTAGAGCGCAATGGATTGGCTTAAATATACATCAACCCATGACTGACAAAGATTGGTTGAATGCAAAAAAAATGGCTGAATTGTATATTATGCCGTACGATTTAATAAAGTATGCACAAATTCTTGCACTTAATGGTGAAGAAGCTGAAGCCAAAAGACAATTGGGTATTTTAAATTATACTTATCATAAAAATGTGAGCTATAAGCAATTATTAGAAGAAAAGCCTAAATTTTAGCGCACATTGGTTACTGTAATATTTCGCCTAAAAAAGAACCATTCGATCCATAAATAGGTTGAAACATAAAAAACCCCTTGCAGTAAAGCATTTCACTCTATACAATGCGCTCCATCAAGTCATTTAAGACTTGTTGTAAAATACATGTTTACCAGAACATTGTATGTCGGTGCGGGATGGAGCAGTCTGGTAGCTCGTCGGGCTCATAACCCGAAGGTCGTTGGTTCAAATCCAGCTCCCGCTACCAATTCAATGAGATTTGCAACATCATTGGGCTTATTTAGCGTTGTAAAAATACTCAAAATAAGTTAAAGTATTGCACACTATTGCGGGATGGAGCAGTCTGGTAGCTCGTCGGGCTCATAACCCGAAGGTCGTTGGTTCAAATCCAGCTCCCGCTACCAAGATTCTTGCTAAAAGGCTCACAAATAGGTGGGCCTTTTTGCACAGTGGGCTTTGCTTTTTCTGTGCAAAAAGGGCGGATAGACGCCCTTTTTTTAATGGTTGTTATGTTGTGTCGACATCAATTTGTCAACAAGACATGCTTCACTACATACAGGTGGGTTGGTGCAAAAGCCAACTGTTGTATTGCATAAAATGATGAGAGTACATGAAACTATCAAACAAAAATCAAGCGCTACAAGACCTCATTGCACCTGCGGTAGCCGCATGTGATGTTGAGTTGTGGGGTATTGAGTTTTTACCTCAAGGTAAGCGTTCTATGCTACGTGTTTATATAGATAGAGCGAATCAAACAGAATCTACACAGGTGCTCGAAGGTCTTGCAGATGAGCAAGGCAATGGCATTGGTGTTCAAGATTGTGTCAATGTCACAAAACAGGTTGGTGCAATTTTAGATGTACATGACCCCATTTCAGGTGAATACTCGCTTGAAGTTTCGTCACCAGGGTGGGATCGCCCATTTTTCGAGCTTACCCAAATGCCAGCTTACATTGGCCAACAGGTTGCTTTGCGTTTAATTGCAGCTGTTGAAAATCGCCGTAAATTTCAAGCGAAATTGGTTGCAGTTGATCTTGATAATGAAACGATTCAAGTAGAAGTGGAAAAACAGCACGTTATTGAAATTGATAGCCAAAATATCGACAAAGCGAACTTGGTATATCAAGACTAAATTATTAAGAAAATCTAAATGTATAGGTGACTTATGGGTCGTGAGATTCTTACCGTTGCAGAAACGGTTAGTAATGAAAAAGGTGTTAGCCGTGAAGCCATCTTTGAAGCACTAGAACAAGCGCTTGTTGCTGCAACGAAAAAGAAATTTTATGAGGGTACAACCTCAGAAGAAGCACAGCTTCGAGTACAAATTGACCGTAAAACAGGTGAATACCGAACATTCCGCCAATGGGAAGTCGTTGCGGATGAAGACCACGAAATGCCAGCATGTCAAGATGCAATTTCAGATCTTAATCCTGAAAAATGTTCAATAGGCGACATTCGTGAGCTTGAAGTAGAATCGATTGAATTTGGTCGTATTGCTGCACAAATTGCAAAACAAGTGATTGTACAAAAAATTCGTGAAGCGGAACGTGCATTGATTGCTGATGCATATATGTCTAAAGTCGGTGAGCTGATTTATGGTGAAGTGAAAAAACAAACCAAAGATGGCTATATTATAGATTTAGGCGACAATGCTGAAGGCTATCTAGCACGTGAAGAAACGATTCCAAAAGAAAACTTACGTCCTAAACAAAGACTCAGTGCAATTTTGTATGAAGTCAATCGTGAAGGTCGTGGTGCACAACTATTATTGTCTCGTGCTAAACCTGAGATGTTAAAGGCGCTTCTTAAAAAAGAAGTTCCTGAGATATCGGAAGAAATTATTGAAATTAAAGCAGCGACACGCCAAGCGGGTGTCCGTGCAAAAATTGCAGTAAAAACCAATGATCATCGCATTGACCCAGTGGGTGCATGTATTGGTATGCGTGGTACACGTATTCAAGCTGTACAGCAAGAGTTAAATGGTGAACGCATTGATGTTGTGGTATGGTCAGATGATCCTGCTCAATATATTGCAAGTGCATTAGAGCCTGCAGATGTTTCTGGTATTGTTATTGATGAAGATATGCGAACAGCAGATATCATTTTTGCAACCAGTGAACAATTAGCACGTGCCATTGGTTCACAAGGGCAAAATGTACGTCTTGCTTCAGAGTTGACAGGCTATAAGCTTGATATGATGCTAGAGGAAGATTACCATGCTCGTCAGCAGAATGAAGCACAACAATATTTGGACATGTTTGTTACCCGTCTAGACATTGATGAAAGTTTAGCTGTGGCACTTGTTGAAATGGGCTTTACGTCGCTTGATGAAGTGGCATATGTTCCTGCAGAAACATTCAATGAAATTGATTTAGACAGCGATACTGTTGAGCTTTTACAAAGTCGTGCGAAAGAAATTGCTTTGGCAGATGCGCTAAAAGAGCAAGAAAATATTCAAGAGCCAAGTGAAGAGCTGTTGAATATGGAAGGCATAACGAAACAAATTGCGTATGCACTTGCAAGCCGTGGCATTGTAACTGTAGATGATCTTGCAGATCAGGCAACAGATGACATTTCAGATATTGAAGGTCTAGATGCAAAAAATGCAGGTCAATTAATTATGAAAGCCAGAGAATCATGGTTTAACTAGGAGGTAATAAATGACGGACAAGTCGATTAAAGAATTGGCGGAAAATGTGGGACGTCCTGTTGAGAAGCTCCTAGAGCAGGTTCGTGATGCTGGATTACCACAAAAAAATGCGAATGATACGCTTACAACAGAACAGCAAAATACTCTCGTAAACCATCTTAAAAATGTGCATGGTCAAAACGAAGGAAATGCAGGAAAAATTACCTTGAAACGTAAAACGACCAGTACAGCAAAAGTAGCAAGTACCTCAGGTAAACCTAAAACGATCAACGTAGAAGTACGTAAAAAGCATACGTTTACAAAACCTGATCCTAAGCAACTTGCTGCAGAAGCAGCTGCAAAAGCGAAAGCAGAAGCAGATGTAAGTCAGCCTAAAACTACAGCTAAAGCGGTTAAAACAGAGACCAAACCTGCAGTAGAAGATAAAGCAAATGCAACGCTTGAAGCAATGCGTGCAGCACAAGCGCAGAAAAAAGAGCAAGTAACAACGTCTACAAAAGCTGCTGCTGTTGTTGTGAAAAAACGCAATGGTGCAGTGGTTCGTCCAAGCACTAAGCCAACGGTTAACGCTGCCGAGAAAAAGGCACGTCAAGCACAAGAAGCGCAATTACGTGCGACTGAAGAAGTTGTACGTCGTAAAGCTGCTGAAGAAGCACAACAGCGTACACTTGAGCAAATGCGTAAAATGGCGTCTAAATATACCAATGACGACAGTAAAACGATTCGTGTTGTAGATGATGCACCAATTGCAGCAGGTCTGGTTGGACAAGCTTATGAAGAATCTTTCAAAAAAGAAGACCGTGAAATTAAACGTGGTGGTGCAAAAGACACCCGTGGTCAAAAGAAAGGTCGTAATGGTCAAGAAGAGCAAAGCTTCAACAAAAATCATCACAAACGTGGTTTAAAAACCAGCGCTGCAAATAAACATGGTTTTGAAAAACCTGTGAAAAAGCAAGTGTACGATGTTGAAATCGGTGAAACGATTATTGTTGCTGATCTTGCACAAAAAATGGCTGTAAAAGTGCGTGAAGTCATTAAAATGCTTATGAAAATGGGCGAATTAGTGAACGAGAACCAAGCGATTGAGCAAGAAACAGCATCTTTAGTGGTTGAAGAAATGGGGCATAACCCTGTATTGGTTTCAGATACTCAAACTGAAGACAACCTACTCGAGCAAGCTGAACAAGCACGTGGTGAACTCACAACACGTCCACCTGTAGTGACCATCATGGGTCACGTTGACCATGGTAAAACGTCACTTCTTGATCGTATTCGCCGTGCAAAAGTGGCTTCTGGTGAAGCTGGTGGTATTACACAACATATTGGTGCATACCATGTTGAAACTGAGAAAGGAATCATTACGTTCTTAGATACCCCAGGGCATGCTGCATTTACTTCTATGCGTTCACGTGGTGCTAAGGCAACAGATATTGTGGTGTTAGTTGTTGCAGCAGATGATGGTGTAATGCCACAAACTACCGAAGCAATTGACCATGCACGTGCAGCAGGTACGCCAATTATTGTTGCCATGAACAAAATGGATAAGGAATCTGCAGATCCAGACCGTGTATTGAATGAGTTGACTGCAAAAGAAATCGTTCCAGAGCAATGGGGTGGTGATGTTGCCGTAGCTAAAGTGTCAGCACATACAGGCGAAGGCATTGACGATTTACTCGATCAAATTTTACTTCAAGCTGAAGTGATGGAACTTCAAGCATCTGCAAAAGGTGCTGCACAAGGTGTTGTTATTGAAGCGCGTGTAGATAAAGGCCGTGGTGCTGTAACTTCTATTTTAGTGCAAAATGGTACATTGAACGTAGGTGATCTTGTATTGGCAGGTTCATCATATGGTCGCGTACGTGCGATGTCAGATGAAAATGGTGTTCGTATTAAATCTGCAGGCCCTTCTATTCCTGTTGAAATTTTAGGATTACCAGAAGTACCGATGGCGGGCGATGAAGTACTTGTTGTGAATGATGAGAAAAAAGCGCGTGAAGTTGCTGATGCTCGTATGACTCGTGAGCGTGAGAAACGTTTAGAGCGTGCAAGCGCAATGCGTTTAGAAAACCTCATGTCATCTATGGGCAAAAAAGATGTTCCTACGGTGAATATCGTGTTAAAAACTGATGTTCGTGGTTCTTTAGAAGCATTACAAACAGCTTTATATGAACTTGCAACAGATGAAGTGAAAGTACGTGTGATTGGTTCTGGCGTGGGTGCAATTACAGAATCTGATGTGACGCTTGCTGAATCATCAGATGCAGTTTTACTTGGTTTTAACGTCCGTGCAGATGCAACAGCTCGTCAAAAATCAGATCAAGACGAAATTGATATTCGTTACTATAGTGTGATTTATCAATTGATTGATGATGTGAAAAATGCAATGAGCGGTAAGCTTGCACCTGAACATCGTGAAACGATTCTTGGTGTTGCACAAGTGCGTGAAGTCTTCCATTCAAGCAAGTTTGGTGCAGCTGCAGGCTGTATGGTCATGGAAGGTGTGATTCATCGTAATAAACCAATTCGTGTTTTACGTGATGATGTCGTTATTTTCCAAGGTGAACTTGAATCTTTACGTCGCTATAAAGAAGTGGTTGAAGATGTACGTGCAGGCATGGAATGTGGTTTAGCAGTTAAAGGTTATAAAGATATTAAAGCCTTAGACAAAATCGAAGTTTATGATGTACAAATTATTAAACGGAGCCTTTAATTTATGGCAGGTAGTCAGCGTTTAAAACGTATGGCAGATTCAGTTCAGCGAGAAGTCGCTGAATTGATTCGTCAAGAGTTGAAAGACCCTCGTTTAGGTGGTTATGTTACCATTTCTGCTGTAAAAGTGAGTCCTGACTTGGGCTATGCCGAGATTTATGTCACAGTGATGGGGCGTGAACTCGGCGATGAGCAAACCGAGGAAGCAAATAAAGAGACGCTGAATGTACTAAATAAAGCGTCTGGTTTTTTGCGCCAAGAGTTAAGTCGACGTATTAAAACACGAGTTACACCACGCTTACGTTTTCATTATGATAAAACCAATGCATATGGCAACTATATGTTTGATTTGATTGAAGAAGCCGTAAAGGACTTACCTGAACGTAAAAAAGAGCAAGATTAATTAAAAAAAGCCACTTTAGAGTGGCTTTTTTTATATTTAAGATGGATTGGAAGATGAATCTTTAGTATTGGTACTACGTGCTGAAAATTTAGTTTTAGACCAAGGTAATGGCCGTTGAATGGTTTCTGGTACATCACCACTTAAAGAGCGCAATTTTAAATGCAGTGCGGCTTGAGCCATTAAGTTGGCTGATACAGGTGCGCTAATAAATGCCAATAAAGTAATAATGAGCTGAGCAAAACCAAATTGATGATGAAACGCAGCATAGATAATGGCTGCAATTAAAAAACTACCTAAACCTAAGGTGCTCGACTTGGTTGGTGCATGTAGGCGAGTAAATAAATCTGGCATGCGAACCATACCAATACTCCCTGTAAGCATAAAGAAGCTACCAAGTAATAGAAAAAAAGAAACACATATTTCCATGATTAGTTGCATAATTTCATCCTCAGTCAATCACATGGCCACTGGTAAAATATCGGGCCAGTGCAACGGTTGAAATAAAACTAAACAAAGAGATCAAAAGTGCACTTTCAAATAATAAGTGAGTAGCCCAATAAACACCAAGAACAATGATTAGTCCTGAAGTATTTAAAAATAAGGCATCTAGTGCCAAAAGTCGATCAACAATAGAAGGCCCAATGACCATTCTAACCAAGCAAAGGAGCATGGAAATGGTAATCATGGTCAGGCAAATTCCAAGTACGTAAGGCAATATTGTCATTGATTTACTCCTGTTTTTGCGCTAAAAATCTGAATCAATGGCTGTTCATAACGCTGTTTAATGAGTTCAATTTCAGCATCAGGATTTTTAGCATTAAGAGCATGCACTAAAATATCACCTCGCTCTTGGTCTATTCCTGCACTGACCGTACCGGGTGTTGTGGTAATAATCATGGCCAATAAAGAATTCACTTGTTCGTGTTTGGTTTCTAAGGGGATGCGAAACCATTTTGGTTCTAAGTTCTTTTTTGGCCCTAATACCAGTTTGGCAACAACAAAATTAGAAACAACGATGTCCCATAACACGGTAAAAAATAAGTGAATGGTTGGCCACCATTGCATATTGGGGGTTCGTGCAATAAATGGCGCAGATAATTTAGGAATAATAACAGCAATCAATAGAGCAACTATAATATCACTTAGAGCAATACTATGATTGAGCATCAGCCAAAGTAAGCCACAAACCACGGAAACAAAAGGGTGAGGTAACCAACGTCTAAACAACGATTTTCTTTTCATTTAAGGCTCCATTCGCTGTAGTTTTGCCCCATCATTATTGATTGGTAAAGTGGTTGGCCGTGATAACTCTTGTTGCTGTTTGAAAATTTGCTCTTTCTTATAAGACGAAATATGTTCGCCTGCATAGGTCTCTGGTGAAATAATATACGGAATTAAATGTGCATTTGGATCTAAATTTTCACCTGCATATTTTGTTTCAGCAATATTTTTTGAATCAAATGGTTGTATGCTAATCAAATTTCCACGTTGATCTTGCTTAAGTATTGCATTTTGATAAAACGATTGTTGTGATAAGTCGGTACTGGCCGCGGCTAAATATTGCTGAATTGGGTTTGCAAAAATAACATATAAAATAAGCATGCTTAAAAAGAAGTATACTGTAATGTCATAACGCTTTGGTGCACGTTTAGGTAAGGCTTGATAGTTTTTATAAGCTTCGCTATCTGGGTTTTTTTCAGGTTCACTGGTTTGCCAAAATAAAATAAATCCTGCTTTAACAAAGGCCAATATGCTCAGTAAACTGACCACTAAAACGGTAATGATAATTAAAACTTGATATGGATAGCCTGCGGTTGCTTGTAAAATAAATACTTTGCCTAGAAAACCACTAAATGGTGGCAGTCCTGCCATCATTAATGCCACGAGAAAAAAGCAAATAGATAACAAGGTATTTTGTTTCATGCGTGGAGCAGCTTTAAAATGATCTTTAAATTCACCACGTTGTGCAGTAATCCAACCACACAGTAAGTAAAATGCAGCACCAACAATTGTGCTATGAAAGAGGTAATACAGGCCTGCCGTCCAAGATGCGGGGCGGTCGATACCTAAGGCCACACAAATGGTTCCAAGTGATGATAAAATCATGAAGCCAACAAAACGTCTCAGTCGAATTGCACCTAAAGCACCAATTACGCCATACAATGAGCCGATCAAGCCAAGTGTTAATAAAATATTAAACAGAGCGGTGTACTCTTGTTCTAAAAATAATACCGCATTGACCCTTAAAATTGCATAGATACCAACTTTGGTCATGAGTGTAAATAAAGCTGCAACAGGGGTACTTGCCACAGCATAGGTTTTGGGTAACCAAAAACCAAGTGGTAATACAGCGGCTTTAATGGCAAACACTGTAAACAGTAAATATGCGCCTGCAGTTGCAAGTTGCTTTTGGTCTGGATGTAATGTAGGCATAATTCGTGCTACATCGGCCATATTTAGGCTACCTACACTGGCATAAATAAGGCCTAAAGAAACCAAGAAAATTGCACTAGCTACAAGATTAATAACCACATAGTGTATGCCAAGCTGAAAACGTGCTTTACCTTGTCCATAAATCAAAAGGACATAGGAAGACATCAATAAAACTTCAAAAAATACAAATAAATTAAATAAATCACCCGTCAGAAATGCTCCGCACAAGCCCATGAGTAAGAACTGTAGTAGTGCGTGAAAATAGCGGCCACGTAAGTCCCAATCTGAGCTTGCAAACCACACAATAGGCAGTGCTAGTAGGTAGGTCAGCAACAACATAAAACCAGACAGGCGATCTAATACCAGCACAATTCCGAAAGGCGCAGACCACTCACTGAGACTATAGACGTAAAGTTGTCCATGTGTGCTTTGTACCACATAACTGATTGCAGTAATAAAACCTGCAATTGTTGCGCTATAACTGATAAATCTTCGCCATGGTTGATATTTATCTGTGAGTAAGTTTTCGGCACGAGGGTTGCCTAATAAAAGTAAAATAAAACCAGCAAGTGCGGGGATCAGTATGCTAATAATTGGAGTTTGAGTGTGCCAAAAGTGAAAAAAGTCATTCATGATGCTTTGTCCTCGTTTGGATCATTGGCAAGTTCTGTAATTTCTTTTGAGTCGACATGGTCTGTACCCGATTCATAGCGACTGCGTAATGCCAATTGCACAATAAAAGCTGTGGTTGCAAATCCAATCACAATTGCTGTAAGGACTAAAGCTTGTGGAAGTGGGTCAGTTACAGAGGTGGTTTCAGTTAAGATGGCAGGTGAATTTACATGTACACGCCCTGTAGCAAATAAAAATAAATTGACCCCATAACCAAGCATGGCTAATCCAAGAACAACAGGAAAAGTTCTGGCACGTAAAATTAAATAAATGCCTGTGGCAAAGAGTAATCCAATCCCCGATGCCATTAAGAATTCAATACTAATCATTTTAGCTACTCCTTTGGCATAGGGCCAGACATTGAAGAATGTCGAGAGTCCCCTAATACTGAAATCATGAGCATGGTTGAACCGACCACAGCAAGATATACACCTAAATCAAAAAATACAGCAGAGGCTAAATGTGTTTCTCCAAATAAAGGAGGAGAAACATAAATGTGTGCGCTGGTTAAAAATGGACGCATCCAAAACCAAGAGGCAATTCCCGATAGACCTGCAATAATTAATCCTGAACCAATCCAAATTTCATATAAACGACCAGATCTGGCACGAATCAAACGTTCTGCACGATCTTGGCCTAATGCAATGTATTGTAGAATTAATGCAATTGCAGTGATGAGGCCTGCAATAAAGCCACCCCCTGGATAATTGTGCCCACGCATAAAAATATAAAAACTGACCACCAAGGCAACAGGTAAAATCCATGATGCTGTGGTTCGCAATAAAAGTGGTGATGGGTTAAAACGATAGGTTAAGCCCTTGGTGGTTTGAGTACCATGAGCTCGCATACCATCCATTAAGCACAGTGTACCTATACCTGCAATTCCCAAAACTGTGATTTCACCAAATGTATCGAATCCACGAAAATCGACCAAAATAACATTAACGATATTTGCACCACCACCAAGGGGTAAAGATTGTTGAATGAAGAACCACGAGATTGAACTATAGTCACGTGTTAAAATCAGCCAAGTGACCCAACCAATCCCACCACCTGCTGAGATTGCAATGATGGCATCTCTCCAACGTCTCGCTTGTGATGATTCATATGGAGTAAGCTGTGGTAGTAGCGATAAGCTCATTAACAGTATGACGGTGGTCACCACATCTACTGTGATTTGTGTGAGTGCAAGGTCGGGTGCGCTGAGTGTGGTAAAAGTAATAGAAACCACAAGTCCAACAGCACCACTAATAAGCACAGCTTTAATTCGTTCATGATGAAACCATAGCATCATCCAACATGCACTAAACAGTAACAACCAAAGAACAATCGCCAGTATTGGTGCATGCGTAAGTACACGTGTACCTGTGCTAATTTGATATGGCAGTAAAGGAATACAAATCATGCAAATGCTAAAAGCAATGACTAAAAATAAATAGCTTTGTAATCGACTGGTTTCCGTGGCCAATTTGATGCGTCTAGAAAGGGTCTCTAATTGAGATAGCAGTTTTTCAAAAATGAGCTTGCCTTGAATTGGGCCCAAATATTTTTCAAGCTCAATACGGCGAATTTTTCCGTGTCGAGCTAAGAAGAAGTACATGCTTATTCCACCCACCAAAGCAACAACACTCATGCCTAAAGGAAGGTTAACGCCGTGCCAAATGGCCAAATGCACAATATGTGAATTGCTATCGAGTAGAATAGATTGTGTAACGCTATTAACAATATGTTCAGCAAAAAATGCAGGTAGAACACCCACCAAAATACACAAAATGGCCAGTAATAAAATAGGTGCACGCATACCAAAAGGTGGTTCATGGGCGTGTTTGTTTGGAATATTTTCACCTAAAGCGCCATCAAAAAATATGCCATGAATCATGCGGGTTGAGTAGGCGACCGCAAAAATACCTGCAAGTGTTGTAATAATAATGGCAATGGTTAAACTTGTTCCCGAAAATTGAGACACAATTTCGGTAAAAAACATTTCTTTGGATAAAAAACCATTGGTTAAAGGAACACCTGCCATGGCAGATGCTGTAATAAATGTGAGCGTACCTGTAAATGGAAGAAGTTGCCAAATGCCTTTGAGCTTACGTAAACTACGGGTTCCCATTTCATGGTCAATGACCCCTGCAATCATA
Source organism: Acinetobacter baretiae (assembly GCF_015627105.1). GTDB lineage: Bacteria > Pseudomonadota > Gammaproteobacteria > Pseudomonadales > Moraxellaceae > Acinetobacter > Acinetobacter baretiae. The sequence goes on from NZ_VTDM01000009.1 coordinate 72,467, forward strand.
AACAGTGCCGCTTTAAATGTGGCATGATTAATAATATGAAAAACTGCAGCAGCCACTGCAAGCGGTGAGCCCATTCCCAATAAACAGACAATCAACCCTAAATGACTAATGGTTGAATATGCCAATAAGCCTTTGAGATCTTCTTTAAAGATGGCAAAAAATGCTCCAATAAAGAAAGTAATCAGGCCAACACTAGTAACAATAGTATGGAATAAGCCAAATCCAACAAAAATAGGAAGTAAGCGAGCAATGAGAAAAATACCTGCTTTAACCATCGTTGCTGAATGTAAATAGGCCGATACAGGTGTTGGGGCTGCCATGGCATTTGGTAGCCAAAAATGAAATGGAAACTGCGCACTTTTTGTAAATGCACCTAGTAAGATCAGGAGCATAGCAGGGGTGAACAAGGCATGTTGTTGTAAGCTTGAGCCCATGGCTAAAATACTATGAATTTGGTACGTACCTGCCATTTGTCCAAGTAATACAAATCCACCGAGTAAAGCAAGCCCTCCCATACCCGTAATGGTCAATGCCATCCGTGCACCACGTTGTGCTGCATCGTATTGATGCCAATAAGACACCAATAAAAACGATGAAATGCTGGTAAGCTCCCAAAAAACCAGTAAAACAATCAGATTATCTGAAAGTGAAATACCGAGCATGGCTGCCATAAAGAGGTTTAATAAGATATATAACTTACTTAACGAGCTATTTTTACTTAAATAATAATAAGCATAAATAAAAATAAGAGTGCCAATACCACTAATGAGTAGTGCAAAAAGCCATGCTATGGCATCTAATCGAAAACTTAAATTAATACCTAATTGGGGTAACCAGTCCCAATGCTGTAAAATAGTGTGTCCCTGTAAGATTGGGTCTGCTTGACTGAGCAATAGAATAAAACAACTTAAACTAATAGCGACAGCCACCAGCATTTTGGCGAGGCGGTGAGCTTTATTGAATAACGCACTGAGTCCAGTACCTAACAATAAAGGTAAAATGATGATAATGGCCAGCACGCTTGTATCCTTATTTTGATGTAGGCATGTGCCTGGTGAATCTTTTCTTTTAAAATTTAGAGGTTTGCAAAGAGAAATCCAATATTCAAATTTTAAAAGCCACTGACTGTATTTTACTTGATTGACATAAAATAACAGGCCGAGGGTCATCAGACGGTATCAGGTGATATTGTAATCAATAAACCCTGTCAAATTCGAGTTTTTTAACATTAAAAAACAGCAGGATTGGTAAAAACAGCTTTATTTTAACATGATTCATTTTTATGCGTGATAGATTGAATCAATAGTGAGCATTTTAAAAAACTTTAACCCAAAAAAGTGCAAATCTGCTATCTTATAGGCGTGGTAACACGGGTGTGACATCTGCGATGTTAGGCCAAAGTCTTAATGTATGATGCATATTTTTTGTAGAGCAAAAGATCAATCAGTGTTAGTTTACATGGTCAGATTGACAGTATGATGATCGATTCTTGCAGTGGTTTATCTCGATACAAAAACCATGTGTTGTCATGATTTGGTTGTGCATATTGCAAGAATCAAGGAAAGAACTTACACCTGATGCCCATAAGTTGTTGAGTATATTGAGTGTAAAAACATGTACTGCAATGTGAGTGGTACATATGAAACATTGATACCATGAAATATGGTCAACATGCCAGCAAATGATGAAAAAGCGAGCTACGTAGAAACATAATGTTTTATACACGCATTATACTTTGTAGTCAGTGAATGAGCCCGTCTAAAATGGATGAAATAGGAAAACCGAATATGTCTAAGATTTTTGATTTTGTAAAACCTGGTGTAATTACTGGTGATGACGTTCAAAAAGTATTTGCTGTTGCTAAAGAAAATGCTTTTGCTCTACCTGCGGTGAACTGTGTAGGTACAGATTCAATCAATGCAACGCTTGAAGCTGCTGCAAAAGTGAAAGCACCAGTCATCATTCAATTTTCAAATGGCGGTGCAACATTTATTGCAGGAAAAGGGTTGAAAACAGAACAACCTCATGGCGCAGCAATTTTAGGTGCAATTTCTGGTGCTCAGCATGTACATTTAGTTGCTGAACATTATGGCGTACCTGTAATTTTACATACAGATCACTGTGCCAAAAAACTATTGCCATGGATTGATGGTTTGCTCGATGCAGGTGAAAAGCATTTTGCAGCTACAGGTAAACCTTTATTTTCTTCACATATGATTGACCTATCAGAAGAGTCTTTAGAAGAAAACATCGAAATTTGTGCTCAATATCTAGAACGTATGTCAAAAATTGATATGACTTTAGAAATTGAGTTGGGTTGTACAGGTGGTGAAGAAGATGGCGTAGACAATAGTCATATGGATGCTTCTGCACTGTATACACAACCAGAAGATGTGGATTATGCATATCAAAAACTCAGTGCAATTAGCCCACGTTTTACCATTGCAGCATCATTTGGTAATGTACATGGTGTTTACAAACCAGGAAATGTAAAATTAACGCCAACAATTTTACGTGATTCACAAGATTACGTGAGCAAAAAACATGATCTACCACACAATAGTTTAGATTTTGTATTCCATGGTGGTTCAGGTTCTTCTGCACAAGAAATTGAAGAATCTATTGGCTATGGTGTGATTAAAATGAACATTGATACAGATACCCAGTGGGCAAATTGGCAAGGTGTGCTTGAATTCTATAAAAAGAATGAAGCTTATTTGCAAAGCCAGTTGGGTAACCCTGAAGGTGCAGATAAACCGAATAAAAAATTCTATGATCCACGTGTTTGGCTACGTGCAGCACAAACATCAATGGTGACACGTTTAGAGCAGGCATTTGAAGAGTTAAATAGCGTTGACCGCAACTAAAATTTAATTCATGAGATAAAAAAACCGAGCAATGATGCTCGGTTTTTTTTATTTATATTGGTTCGATATTATTTTTTTAATTGTACAATTTCTTTGACTTTTTCATTTTCGTCATAAGTCACTTGATAAGCAATATCTTTACCATCAAAGGCTGTTTCTGTTGGTGTGCCGACAATTTCCCACAGTCCGAGTGTGGCAACATCTGCTACACCATGAAAGAATGCACGCCCAATTTTAGCGCCTTTGCCATAACCTTGTTTAAATGAATACACATCAACACGGGTATTGTCATTTCGTTTTTCTGTACTGACAGGAACACCAAACTCGGCAACAATTACAGCACGTGGCATGCCTGATACAAGAAGTGATACATTTTTCTTATCGGGTTGTTTTGCCGCCATAAATACAGAACAACCAGCGCTCATGAGTACAGTAAAAGTCATGATGATGGCAGTGACAAGTTTTAGTATAGTGTGTTGCATGGTTTACCCCTTAAAATAAGTGGGGTAATTTATATTAAATTTGATTAAATTCATAGGGTTAAGTTAAATATATAAGCTATTTTATGATTTTAAATGAATGAAAGCACAAAGTAGATCACTAGGATCTACTTTGGCTAGTTGGTTAGTATTTAAATTTGAGTGAGAAGTTGATTTGGCGTGGGTTACCTAGCGTAACAACGCGGTCATCATTGTTTGTATTGGCAAATGTTCCTGCATAATATTCTTTATTAAATAAGTTGCGTATAGACAGTTGTGCACCCCAATGTAAAGCGTTATAGCCTGCTTCTGTATCAAATAAAGCATAACGTGGTAGTTTTACAGAGGTATCACCAATAATAGGTTTTGAGCTTTCACCTCGTACACCACCACCAATATACCAACCTAGACTATCACTTTGTGTATAGTATCGAGTAGATAAGCTATAGGTGTTTTCAGGTGTATTTTCAATACGTCGACCGACACGCTCAGGTCGAGTATCTTTACTGGTTTTTGCTTCATACATGTGACCAAAAGAGGCATTGACACGTAATTGGTCAGAGATATTGGCCGCAAGTTCAGTTTCAATCCCTTTGGTTCTTTGCTGACCCTCGGCAATGTTAAAACTGGTTGCTGTCGGATCACGTACGAGTACGTTGTCTAGTGTTAAATTATACCAAGCAATACTACCTTGTAAGCTTTGGCTGTCATTTTGGAATTTAAAGCCAGTTTCAAATTGTTTGCCTTTTTGTGGGTCAAATGGGGAACCCATTTTGTCTGTACCTGAGTTTGGCAAGAAAGACGTTGAATAACTTGCATATGGTGAAACCCAGTTATTGATATTGTAAAGAACGGAGGCACTACCCGAGAAAGCATCTGTACTTTTTGGTGTAGTTTTTTTGCCTGTTAATCGGTTCTCTGTACTGGTTTTTGACCAGTCATAGCGACCTGCCAAATTGACAATCAAATTGTCTTGAATAAAGATTTGATCTCGTAAATAAATGCCTGCAAATTGAGTGGTATCAATTTTATCGGTATTGTTGCTCGCATCGGTTGCTTTTTTATAGCTAGGTTTATAATTTCTGTTGCTACAGTCAACATTTGTGCCATATACAGGATTGAAAACATTTAAATTACTAATGGCACAGTCGTAGCTGTTCATTTTTCGTTGATCATGTAAACCATCAATACCGATCAAGAGATGATGACTCATGTTTTGAAAATCAAAATTTCGTTTTAATTGGTTATCTAGTGTGTAAATTCGGTTGTTTGCATCTTGTAGGTTAGAGGTGCGCAGTATAGAGGTGAGCTTGTTATTGCTCCAACGGTCGATGGTAATGAAGTTACCATCATTGCTTGCATTTCTAACTGCAAAATTTTGTTCAAACTGCCAGTCATTGTCAAATTTATAACTAAATGTATAACCTACACGATAGACATCTGCTTTATAAGGCCCTGCTTGAGGTTCGCCAATAAATAAGTTTCTTTGAATTTCACCATTAGGATTATTTCTTATTGTACCTGCAGCGGGTAGCCCTTGTATTCGTAAATACTCGCGATGTTGGTAACTTGCAATCACAGACAATGCTGCTCGATCGCCTAAATCAAAATTATATGATGGTGAAATAAAGAAATCTTTAAAGTAAAGTTTATCAATTTCATCTTTTCGATCAGAGACACGACCTGCTAAACGAAAAGCCCCTTCTTTGGTTTGATTGGGGCTATAGTTTAGATCAAATTGGGCTTGTTTAAAGTTATAACTACCATAAGTGAGGTCAAGATTGGCAAAAGAATTTGCGGTCGGGCGTTTCGTGACTAAGTTGACAATACCTCCCGGTAATGATTGTCCAAAGTTAACAGACGCAGGGCCCTTAATTACTTGTACTTGATCGATTCCTGATAAATCTACCGCAACATCTGAACCACCTGATGCTGTTAAATTGGTTTGTCTTAAACCATCAATATAAATTTGATTAGATGCATTTTGTCCTCGAATAATAATATCGTCGAGTCCACGGCGACCACGATAACCTGCAGATACCCCCGCAATATCACTGACTGCATCGACTAAAGTGAAAGCCTGTTTTTGATTTAATTGTTCTGAAGTGACAACACTGACGGATTGTGCTGTTTTAAATAATGGCGTCTCTGATTTTAAACCTGATGCAGCAGTTTTTGCAGCATAATTGGTATTGCCATTGGTTTCAGCTGTAACGGCAAGAGTAGGTAGGGTTTCTGTTGTATGGGTGTTTGATGCGGCATGTAGATGCGCGGCCGACACACATAAAATGGAACATATCGATAAATGTAGTGATTTTTTTTTGAACTTATACATGATTTTTTAAGCTATTTTTAATAATAACAATTTACATTATCATAAATGTTTATTTTATAAAATAGCCTAGTCAAGGCAAAAAAATGAATTGTATTGTTAAAGAATGTATTATTTTTTATAAGTTTATGTTTAGATTAGTATTTTATTATTTTTAATTTTTAGTACATTATTTTTAATTTTTTATAAGATTTTGATTTATTTAAATAAATAAATTTATCTATTTTTTATTTAATTTTTCGATGAGATCGTAAATATGATGAATATTGAGACTTTTTTTGGCGCGTGTGCAAGCCACATACAGTAAACGTAGTTCTTCATCACTAATTTTATAGTCATGCGGATTAACTTTAAATTGATAATCATCTTCAAGATGAACTCTGTCCCACTCTAGACCTTTGGCTTTGTGCGCTGTAGAAATGACATAATCTGCTTGTTCAATGGGTGTGATTTGGTGTAATGCTTTTTTAAGTGGAGATGTACCATGCTCATCAACCAGACGGACAAGTGGCTTAATGTCACTACCTTCGTGTGTTTCACAGTACTCATGTACATCATTCCATGAATTAAACCAAGCCAATTCAGGAACATCTACAACACGTTTGCCTTGTTTAAGCATGGTGGCTGCATCAATAAAGCGTCCTAGTCGGGCATGATCTGCCTGCAAGCTGACTCGATCACCACGAATTAACCCCGATAACAGTAGCTCCATTGCTCTAGCATTGGTTCGACATAAAATGGCATCGTGTTTTTTATGGTGTGGTGAATGAACAACGTTCGACAGGGCATGTGGATTACCTTGTAAAGGCACTGTTTCTTTTAGATCACGCAGTAATAAATTTGCAACCTCTGCAATGTCTTGCCCAAAACGAAAGGATGTCGTGAGTCGAGATTCAGGTAGAGGCATTTTTTGCATTGCATTGACTGCACCGCGCCATGCATAGATTTGTTGGTGTGCATCACCGACATAAATGACTTGGCTGTGTTGTTGTTTGAGTAAAATGCCAAGCATAAGTGGGTCTGCATCTTGCGCTTCATCAAATAAAACGTAATCTGTAGGAATAATGGGCTCAGAGAGTGCCCATAATTTTAAGTAAATATCGTGCCCAATACCTGCTTCGTGCTGTGGATGAATGGACTCAAGCCAACGCCGTTCTAAAAATGGGTATAAGTATTGTTGTAAAGCCTCAATATCATCTGTGTGTAACCAAGAGGGTGCTTGAATATGCCTTGGTGCAGGGTATTGCGAATTGGTTGAACAAAAATATCCTACTGCGTTACTGACTAGACTGGCAAGACGGCTTGGCAGGATGGTGTATCGCTCGTAGCGTCCACCCATGAGTCGACGTAACGTTAGTGGTTCTAAGCGGTAAGATTTGGCTAAAAAGCTTGGACTTAAACGTGGCAGGCGAAGTTTGTCTGTAATGGCGCGAGGTACATTTCTAAATGCTAAAGAGTGAAAGGTACGACTATCTACACGGCCTTGAAATTTTTGTTTCGCTTCGGCTGCAATGGTTTTATTAAATGCTAAATACATGCCCTTTTTATGGGGTAATGCCTGACTGATCATTTGTAAGGTAGTGGTTTTACCTGTACCTGCGTACGCCACAATTTTAAATGATTGGCCATGTTTAGCCATGTCAAGGGCATGTGTTTGTTCTGCTGTTGGCTGTATGGTTTGGTTCATTAAGTGGTTCGATTGGCTTTTTCTACAAGTCCTGATAGCCCCTGACGACGTGCTAATTCATTGAGAACGTCTTGTGGGTTGAGGTCGAAATAACCTAAAACGACAAGGCTATGAAACCAAAGATCTGCTGTTTCATAGATCAGGTCATTTTTTTGATCTATATGTGGCATTTGCGCTAAATCTTTAGCCGCAATGATGGTTTCAATCGATTCTTCACCGACTTTTTCTAAAATTTTGTTCAAACCTTTTTGATATAGTTTTGCAACATATGATTGATCGGGGTCTGAAGTTTTGCGTTCAATCATCATCTTGCCTAAATAGTCGAGAATTTCTACAGATTCGGCATGTGATGTTGAGCTAGACATGATTTGCGTGTGTGTATGGTGAGTGGTCGTGCTGGTTTGGTAGATGTCTTTTGGGTCTTTCTTTGGTGCATCAACAATTTGCCAACCTTGCGGTGTTAATGTACGGTAAAAGCAAGATTCGCGTCCTGTATGGCAGGCGATCCCACCGTGTTGTTCAATCTGTAATACAATTACATCTGCATCACAATCAAGGCGTATTTCATGTACGGTTTGAAAGTGTCCAGACTCTTCACCTTTATGCCATAGTTTTTGACGTGAACGAGAATAATACACGGCTTGATTTTTTTCTGCAGTGAGTTGTAATGATTCACGATTCATCCATGCGACCATCAATACACGGCCTGTTTGGTGATGCTGTGCAATGGCAGGAATGAGGCCTTGCGCATTAAATTTCACGTCATCTAGCCATTGTGTATTGTTCATCAGATGCCACCTGTTGCATATAAAAAGTATAATTTTGGTGTTGCATAGTGTACGGCATATTTGACTTTTTCTAAATGCTTTTATGGTGGAGGTATTATTTGACTAAGCGCCAAATGGCAATGATTGCACTGCATACAATGAGTGGAATAGCAATAAACCATGGTGTGACTAAAGCAAGGCTGATTAAAATTGCAATCATACTGCCGAAAATCCAACTGCGTTTTTGTTGTGATTCAATTTGAATGCGTATGTTTTGAAGTTCACGCAACTGTCGATCTTGCCATTGCGACTGCATTTTTAAGCTATGCAGACTTTCTAAAATTAGGTTAGGAAACTCTTGTACGTTGAGCATGAGGTCAGGCAAATGCTGACGCAAGTATTTAAGGTTTTTGGTTGGACTACTGTTGGCTTTGACCCAATCGGTTAAAATAGGTTGAGCCAGCTTCCAAATATCAAGCTGTGGATAAAGCGCAGTCCCTAAACCTTCTACATGAATTAAGGTTTTAATGAGTAACATAAGCTGGGGTGGAATTTCCAAATGAAAGCGCCGTGCGATATCCATGATTTGTAGTAAAATTCCTGCAAAATCAAGTTCATTCATTGGTTTTGAAATCATAGGACCGACGGTACGACGCATATCTCGTGCTAAAGCATCTTTATCGATACTTGGAGGAACCCATGCCGCTTGATAAATGATGTGTACCAATTGGTCAAACTCATTATTCATGACGGCCAATAGCATACGCGCGACATTCATTTGATCTTGCTTAGAGAGTTCTCCCATAATTGCACAATCAAGTGCAAGATAGCGGGGTTTTTTTTGGTAAACGGTTTCAACAAAGATATTACCGGGGTGCATGTCTGCATGAAAAAAGTTATCACGTAAGACCTGAGTGAAAAAAATCTTTAATCCATTTTCAGCCAAACGTTTTCGGTCTATTCCTAAACGATCAAATGTTTCGGTGTCAGAAATAGGTACACCTGTAATACGTTCTGCCACCATAACGTCTGTGCTTTCCATATAGACTTCAGGCACATACATCATGTCTGACCCTGTAAAGTATGCACGCATGCGACGAGTGTTATTGGCTTCTAAGGTTAAATCTAGCTCATTTAAAATGGTTTGACGGTAATCTTGAATAATTTGGTTTAAATGGAGTGCTCGTGCAGCTTCTAGGCGCTGTTCACAATGTCGACCAAGCCAAGTCAGAATTTCAAAATCTTGTAGTATTTGTTTTTTTATATCTGGGCGTGTGACTTTAACCACCACTTCTTTACCATCATGTAACGCGGCAGTGTGGACTTGTGCAATGGATGCAGCAGCAAGCGGTTGTTCATCAAAACGTTGAAAAAGTGTATTCAGGTCGGCTTTAAGTGATTGTTGAACACGATCTTTGACGGTATGTACATCAAATGGTTTAACACGATCTTGTAAAATAGTCAGTTGATTGAGAATATGTGGGGGAATGAGGTCACGCCGTGTGGACAACAGTTGGCCTAATTTAATGGCCAAAGGCCCCATATCTTCGAGCGCTTGTTTTAATTTTTCTGGGTTTTTTTGGTGTTTGCTTGACCATGCAGCAGGGTGTAGGGCAATGAGTTTAACAATGGGTTTGGCTTTAAGTGGCAAATCATCTTTGGCAATCAGAGTATCTAGACGATAGTGAGCAGCAATGCGCCAAAGTTCGAGTAACCGTGAGATATGCGGGATCATAATGCCGATAGCCTGTATTTACAGAAGATTTGTTAGAAGACATGCCAAAGATAACTTGAGCATGTCTGTTCTTTAGATGTGAACGTGTGGTTTAAACTTTAAAACCACGATGTACTGCAACAATACCACCTGTCAGGTTGTGATAATCACAATCTTTGAACTGTGCATGTTCCATCATCTGTTTGAGCGTACGTTGGTCTGGATGCATGCGAATTGATTCTGCTAAATATTTATAGCTCTCTGAGTCATTTGCAACGATTTTCCCCATTAAAGGGAGTGCTGTAAATGAGTAAAGATCATACAGTTTAGAAAACGGTTCAAACACAGGCTTAGAAAACTCTAAGATGAGCAAACGACCACCTGGTTTGAGTACACGATACATCGCTTCAAGTGCTGCATCTTTGTCGGTGACATTGCGTAAACCAAAACTGATGGTGACTAAGTCAAAGCTATTGTCTGCAAATGGTTCGAGTGACTCGGCATTGGCGAGTATAAACTCCATGTTTTTACATTTGTCTTGTAAGCGATTTTGCCCGACTTTAAGCATAGATTCATTTATGTCAGATAAAACGACACGTCCTTGAGCACCCACTTCTTTACTAAAGACTTTAGCAAGATCACCTGTGCCACCTGCAATGTCGAGTACGTGTTGGCCTTGGCGTACACCAGACATACGAATTGCAAAGCGTTTCCATAAACGGTGAATACCAAAAGACATCAAGTCATTCATAAGGTCGTATTTTTGTGCAACCGAATGAAACACCTGTGCAACTTTTTGCTCTTTTTCAGTGGTATTTACGGTTTGGAAACCAAAGTGCGTGGTCTCTCCTACGTGTTCTGTACGGTTTGCATGTGTAGAAGAAGGTGTAGGTTGAAACGGCGTTTGTTCATCGAGGGGCTGACTTTGCCCTTGAGGCGTTCCTTTAGGTAATGGTTCGGTTAAAAACGGGCTTGTTTTGTCTTGAGATGCCGTCTGTTGTGCTGTTTTAGGCATTTGGTTTTCATTTGACATGGAATTTCTCCTAACCACCAAAGAAAGAATCATTTTAAAGGGTCACATCATGACAGTATTTTACATTTTTTGCAGTGCATTATGCGCACGTTGAAGCATAATATCTGTAAAAAGAAAATATTGTTGTATTTTAGATAGATTTAATCCGTTTGAATCTGAAAAGGATTTTTCTTCCCACGTTGTATTTGCATTAATACTTGACGCTCTTGAGCTGTAAAATTTTGCACAAAATCTTGTGCCGAGGTCATGGGTTTGAGTGCATTAAAACCTTCAGCAATAAAATCGTAGGCTGTATTGAAACGATGTTTATAGGCTAAAGGTTTTGCAATCTTAAATGCAGTGTGAAGTAAGCGAGAACGTAAATACTGATCTAAATATTGCCCAAGCTGATCTGTCATGTCGAGCTGTTGTTGTCTTTTTGCATGTTGGTCGAGCTCTTTGTAGCATGCTTCAATCATTTCATTTGAGATCGTGAGCTTTGCAGGGTAGTGATGTAATAGAGCTTGTGCAATTTGTTCATCGAGCTCGACAGCTAAAATCGCTAAACTAATGGCATGAGTACCTGTTTGTATGGCTGTTGCAGGAATGAGTGCTTCTACGCGATGGGCATGTTGAATCATACGCTCAATTTGGCTTGCAAGAGTATCAAAATCAGGGCTACCGTAGAGACGTGTCACAAAATAGCTAGCCATACGTTGATTTTTAGGTTGATGGAACAGCGCATGATGTGTGGATTGCAATCGTTGTTTTTGCCATTGTTGTACATCGGTTAATCTTTGTTTTAATGCGCTCTTTTGGTGGTATTTTAACTGATGATAACGTTGAATCAGTTCATCTAATATGCTCAATTTAGACATCGAAAGCTAGTTCTAGGTATGAATAAGAGGTATTTATCATAAAAGAACAGTGATGAAAATGATATAAGCAGATGGTAACCGTGATCGGCATTAAAAATAAAATAATTGTGCACACTGGGAGTGATTATATTGGGAAAAATTCATAAAAAACACATTGCTTTTGAATTGATTAAAGCACAGCGCGCTTTACAAAATTATCAGGGTACATCACAGGGGCGAAGTATCTTGATTGTTGTTTCAGGCGTCGCTTTTTCAGAAAAAACAACTGCAGTAAAGCATTTGAGTTCATTGTTAGACCCACATGGGCTACGTATTGTTGCAAATGAAGTTAAAACGATAAATGCTCATGTACCATTTTGGCAACCGTATGTGGAACATATTCCTCAAGAGGGTGAAATTGTTGTTTTATTGGGCAATTGGTATGACCAACTGTTGGCCACAGCACTGCACAAAGATCAAAATACGGTCGATATTCCACAAATATTACAACAGGTTTTAGCTTTTGAGGCGTATTTGAAAAATCAACGTGTAGAGGTGATGCATTTTTGGTTTGATTTGTCGTGGTCTGCACTTAAACAAAAATCGTTAGAAAAAGAGCTTTTAGCCACACAAGTACAGCAACTCTACGGTGTGGATTGGTTCAATAAAAAATGCTATCAAAAAGCACAACAATTACGCCATACATTTACGCAAGATTGGATTCATATTGCAGCTGATGATCCAACACCAACTTTGAGCTTTGCACAGCATATTTTGTATATTTGCCAACACAGCACCTTACCACAGCATGATCATTTTACATTTGACTCGGTCACATTGTCACCACGTTTAAATGTGACCAAGCAAGAGGCATTGGCACGTGAACAGTATGAAGACACTTTGGCACAATTAATCCAGCAGTTTGTTGTGTTACTGCGACAAGAAAAACGTCAAATTGTTGTTGTTTTTGAAGGTATGGATGCAGCAGGAAAAGGGGGAGCAATTGCACGAGTGATTGAAGGGTTAGACCCTTTAGAATATGGTATTCATGCGATAGCCGCCCCTAAAACACATGAGTTACAACGACCTTATTTATGGCGTTTTTGGCGTCATTTAAATCAAAAAAAGCTGACTATTTTTGATCGATCTTGGTATGGCAGGGTTTTGGTTGAACGTGTGGAGCAAATTACACCAAGTGTACTTTGGCAAAAAGGCTATCAAGAAATTAATCAATTTGAACAAGATTTGGTGAAACATAACACATTGGTGGTTAAATTTTGGTTAGCAATTGATGTGAAAGAGCAAGGCAAGCGTTTTAAATCCAGAGCGTCTACACCGAGTAAGCAATTTAAAATTACAGCAGAAGATTGGCGCAATCGTGAGAAATGGACTGACTATTTGCAAGCTGCTTCAGATATGTTGGCATGTACAGATCATGTGCATGCACCATGGTACGTGATTGCCACCAATGACAAACGTCGTGCTAGACTTGATGTGTTGCGTGCGTTAATTGAACAAATGACCACCACAGCGTAGGTTGTGTCGTGGTCATTTAAATATTATTTTAAGACGTTTGTACAATCGGTTCTTGGCTTTTGTCTTGAATACTTTTTGCAAGTTTGTAACTGTCTTCTATGTGTGATTCAGCAATTTTTTTGAACACAATATAGCCCAAACTTGCAGCAATAATTTGCCCACCAAGCGGAATGAATTTAGTGACCTGTTTGGTGAGCATACGACTGACAAAACCATTGATTGATTTTTTAACCCCTGTGCGTGCCACCATTAAACCTGAAAACTCAATCCCACGTTTTTTGAGTTCATCCCAATGAACTTCTTTGGTTTGTGGGTTAAATACGGTGGTGTAATTTTTAGAGAGCCCAAAACTTTGGTTAATTTGTGGAATCAGCGTGGTGAGAATCCCTACGTCAATCATGACATCAAAAAAAGGGATGGGTACAATCGCTGCCCCTGCTGAAATATAAGCCCGTTTTTTAATCAGCTCAAGCGCATTGGCTTTGGCTTTTTCTAAGTCTAGCTGTGGGTCAATAAACTCGGGTACATTTTCAATTTTCATTTGACGATCCCTTAAATATTTTTGTTAGCGATATACAACATACTTATGATACTGATTTTAAATGACTCTAACAGATAGACAATAGATAAATACATAAACATACAAAGATATATGGGCAAGTTGGTGGGTCAAATGCTGTGTATAAAACTTAAACATGTTTCTAATACATTATTTGAACACTGTAAAAGCGCTGTGATGATTCTGTCATATAACGATGATGAATATTTGAATGTGCCTTTGAAAGGATGACATAGTGATTAAAATAGATATCTGATAAGATTTAGATTGTCGGGGGAGTCTTGTTAAAGACTGAGAGGCTATTTAAGCGACCCTTTGAACCTGACCCAGTCGATGCGGGTGTAGAAAGACATGTACATGATGATCTTCTGCATAATCACGGGTCTCAACTTGAGAGACTACGATGTATATTTTTTTTAAAATGAGTGTGATGTCATGAAATGGTCTATTTTAGGCGATGGCGTGACAGGTTTATGTGTAGCAACAGCATTAACTCAAGCAGGTGAATGTTGTGAAGTGATTACCTCAAATCATACGGCAGCGTCTCATTGGGCAGGCGGTATGCTTGCACCGTATTGTGAAGCTGAAAGTGCCAGTGCTTACGTTACAGAGCAGGGGCTAAAAGCCATTACATGGTGGCAAAATCATATTCAAACAGTTCACCGACAGGGAACTTTAGTGGTTGCACCCGTGCGAGATACCCAAGAGTTGCACCATTTTGCACATTTAACTCAAGGCCACCAATGGGTTAAACCACATACGCTAGAACCAGATCTAGCAGATTCTTTTGAGAAGGGATTATTTTTTTCACAGGAAGCGCATTTAAATCCACGTCATGCATTACAACAACTCAAAGAACAGTTAAAGCAACGAGGGGTGATGTTTCACCATCAAGCTCCAAGTGGAAAAATTGTTGACTGTCGTGGAATATCTGCAACAGATACGTTATCTAACTTGCGTGCTGTTCGTGGCGAAATGTTAATTTTACACAGCAATGATCTTGAGTTTTCCCGCCCAATTCGCTTTTTACATCCACGATTTCCGTGTTATTTGGTTCCTCGTGGTGATGGGCAATTTATGCTCGGTGCGACCATGGTAGAAAGCCAAGATACAGGTCAAATTACGGTGAGAGCATTGTTAGAGTTATTAACGTCGCTTTATGTGTTGAATCCAGCATTTGCCGAAGCGAAAATTTTAGAAACAGGAACAGGGTTACGCCCATCATTTCCAAATAATTTACCTCAAATACAGTATCAGCAAGGTAAGCACTTTATTAATGGTATGTATCGGCATGGTTTTCTTCTTGCCCCTATTTTGGCCGAACAATTTGTTCAGTCTATTAGCAAATCTTAGGTGAATGAATGAATATTCTATTTAATGGTCAATCGACCCAAACGACGTGCGTGTATTTGAAAGATGTTTTGCTCGAACATCACATTGATCTTTATGCAGTTGCAACTGCGCTCAATGGTGATTTTGTGCCTCGATCTTTATATGCAACGACTGAACTTATGGAAGGGGCTCGAATTGAAGTCTTATCTCCAATGCAAGGCGGTTAAAACCATGTTATATGACTTTCCTTTACAATCACGTTTATTGCTTGGTACAGCAGGGTATCCATCACCAGAGATACTAGAGCAAGCCATTGATGCATCTGAAACGCAAATTATTACCGTAAGTTTGCGTAGAGAAGGCGCTTCTTGCGGGGCAGGGTTTCGAGAACTCCTTAAAAGAACACACAAGAAAATTTTACCGAATACCGCACATTGCTTTGGGGTGAAAGAAGCAGTAACAACAGCACATATGGCACGTGAGGTTTTTGAAACCAATTGGATTAAATTGGAAGTGATTGGTCATGCAGATACATTACAGCCTCATCCGTTTGCATTGGTTGAAGCTGCCCGAATTTTATGTGAAGAAGGTTTTCAAGTGTTTCCCTACATGACAGAAGACTTGGTGTTGGCTGAGAAACTTTTACAGGTGGGGTGCAAAGTATTAATGCCTTGGGCATCACCGATTGGTTCGGGACAAGGGGTGCGTAATGTTGAAGGATTACGTGCGATGCGTGCTTATTTTCCAGATACGCCGTTAATTGTAGATGCAGGTATTGGTGCACCAAGTCAAGCAGCACAAGTGATGGAAATGGGGTTTGATGCAGTATTACTGAATACAGCGATTGCAAAATCTGCTCAACCTGTGCAAATGGCAGGCGCATTTAAGTTAGCGATTGATGCAGGTCATCAGGCATATCAGGCAGGTTTAATGCCAAAACGAGACATGGCACATGCCTCAACCCCTGCTTATGGATTGGCTTCATTTATATAGGAATGGTCATGCGTTATTGTCGTCAAATACAAATGGCAGAAATTGGCCAGCAAGGACAAGCCAAATTACTCAATGCACGTGTGCTTGTGGTTGGTGCAGGGGGGTTAGGGTGTCAGGTATTGCCGTTATTGGTGGGAGCAGGTGTCGGCTTTATTCGCATTTTTGATGCAGATGTGGTCGATGAAAGTAATTTGCATCGTCAAACGTTATATCGCATGTCTGATCTTGGCAAAAAAAAGGTGGATATTGCAATCAATACATTGCAAACACTTAATCCTGACGTGGACATGGAAGGGCATAGCACACGTTTATACGTTCATAATATTAAACAAGCAATACAAGACATTGATCTTGTCATTGATGCGGCAGATAATTTTGTCACGACGTACCTTTTATCTGATGTTTGTTTTGCACAATATATTCCTTTTGTAAGTGCATCTGTCATGATGCGTGAAGGGTATGTGGGTGCATTTTGTGCAGGAGCACCAAGTTATCGTGCTGTTTTTCCACGTATTCCACAGCAATTAGGTTCATGTAATACACAAGGGGTGATGGGCTCTGCTGTGGCTGTGATTGGAGCAATGCAAGCACAGGTGGCTTTAAGTATATTACTTGATTTTAAACCTGTGGTTTTGGGGCAGTTTTTTCAATTTGATTTGAGCACATGGCAATACAAAACCATGAAATTTCAATCGGCAGAAGAACCTGAACATCAATCCATTGAGTTTATTGATGTATCTTCTGTGACACCAGAAGATTATGTGGTTGAGCTACGAGAGGATCATGAATTGAAAACTGCACCGAGTATCCCTGCAACAATTCGACTCACTGTAGCACAGTGCAATACATACGCATGGCCAACACCAATCAAACGATTGGTTTTGGTTTGTAGACAAGGGGTTCGAGCATTAAGTGCTGCGCAATCTTTAGTGGGTGTTGCGAATGTTGAACATATTGCAATCTTGGCCATGGGAGATGAGTCGTAGGTGTTGTGGTGATATACGTTACACTGAACTGCTCGATTTAAATTTTTCATTTGAGTTTGGTTTTTGATGGCAATGCATTCGTCACATGAGATTACTTCAATGCTTTTTTATTGTTATGTGACTGTCGTTAGCCGTCATTTATAGCCCAAATCAATCTCTATTTTAGGGCAGTAGATTTTTTCTAATGCTATGAGTCTTGAATGTGTTTGAAAATTTAGATGAAAGGGTGGTTTTATGATGAAGTTTTACATAGATTGTTGTTGGTGATGTAGATTGTTTCTACACGTTTAAAGTGTTCAACTTTTGTATAACGTCATTAAGAGAGATATGAGTAAGCTGTGATTGTGATACATCAATACATGCTAATGTTTTAAATGGAGATCTGTTGACGGAACCTAGAATATTTTGAGTTTTAAATAAAAAATAGATGGTTTTGATAAAAATCGCGCATGTTATACAAGCCATTTTAATCCGTTGTTGCTCTGATTGAAATGGCTTGAGTATGCAAAAAATCACGCTGTACGATGAATACTTATTGATTAAATAATCTGTAAAGCGTGATAGTGCTGTCTGTATTTAGTATTTAAATTTCAGATTAAACATAAAGGTACGCGGATTACCGAAATTAACCAATTGCGCGTTGGGGGTCGTACCTTGAATATAGTCTTTATCAAACAGGTTTTTTACACTGAAGTTTGCACCCCAATGTTTCGCTTCGTAGCCTGCATTAACATCAAAGAGCATGTAGCTTGGAATATATACATAGTAGGTTGAGCGTTGTGCAGATGCATGGCCTTGATAGCGCACGCTACCTCCGATATTCCAGCCTGTTTTATGGCTGTCGAAGTAGTACTGTGTAGAAAGTGATGCTGCATTTTTTGGAACATGGTTAATACGCTTACCAATGTCCGTTTTGGTGATACTCTCAGTCGTTTTTGCTGTTGGAATATAGCTATAAGCTGTAGAAATATTTAGCTGAGGTGTGATTGCAGCAGACAGTTCCGCTTCAAAACCTTTGGTGGTTTGCTCACCTGTTTGAATAGAATAGGTGCCTGTAGTACTACTTTCAGTGACATTTTTACGCACGAGGTCATAGTACGCCATGTACCCTTGTAAGCGACCATCAAAACCTTGCAGTTTTATCCCTACTTCAATTTGTTTGCCTTTTTCAGGCTTTAATAATTCACCTTGTGAACCAGTGTCTGTAACAGGCATGAATGACGTTGAATATGTGGTATAAGGCGCAAAATGATCATTCAGGTTGTACATTAACGATGCACTGCCTGTAAATGCATTGTCTGAATTTTTAATCGTATTATTTTTTACAAAGTTGTAAACTTTGACTTGTGTCCAGTCATGACGGGCAGATAAGTTGAGTAACCATTGGTCGTTAAATTTAAAATTATTCTTTAAATATAAGCCTGTATATTGATTATAGGTTAAGTTCCAAGACGGTGTGCCTGTTTTAACGCTAGTGACACCATATGCTAATTTATTGGCATTGAGTGAATTAATTGTATCTACACGTTGATAATAATCGCTACGTTCTCGCATTAAATCTACGCCAAGCATGCCGTTATACTGAACAGCACCAACGTTAAAGTTGCCTTGTATATTTTGGTCTAATGCAAAATTACTGTCTTGTTTGTCTTGATAGTTAATTTGTCGAGTAAGATTTGGGAATTTTGCACCAGATGCTGAAAATACCGAATTACTCCAGCTTGTATTTCGTGTTGCTGCAAAGTTTTGATTGAATTTCCAATGATCATTAAAGTAATGCGTGTAGTTGCTGCCAAAACGATATACATCTACGTCATAGCCACGGTCTGGTTCACCAATGAAAATGCTTTTACTATAGCCTTGATAGTTTTGTGGAATACCTTGATTACGAATGTACTCTCGATGTTGATAGCTGGCAATCACAGACAATTCGTCTTTATCGCCTAGATCGAAGTTATATGATGTTGCAACATATTGGTTTTTGAAATAAACATAGTCTGTTGGGTCGTTTTGGTCTGATGCTTTAGCCACAACTCGTACAGCACCTTTGCGACTATTTTCATGGGGTGCATAGTTTGCATCAAGGGTGGCCTCTTTGAGTGCATAACTGCCATAGGTTAACCCGCCTTGAATAAAGGTCTGATCTTCTGGGCGTTTGGTTGTTAGGTTCACCAAACCACCAGGAAGAGCGAGGCCATACCCCACAGAGGTTGGGCCTTTAACCACTTCTACTGACTGCACACCTGCAATATCTTCAGACCTTAAAACATTGGTGGATGTTTGGGTGCGTAAGCCGTCAATGTAGGTTTGTGAGCTTGAAATCTGCCCCCGAATAATAAAATCATCCCAACCACGGCGACCATAAGGTGCAGTGTTTACTCCAGCTACACCTTGCAAAGCATCAGTTACACTTTGCATTTGTTTTTCTTCAATCTGTTGTTGTGTCACAACGCTAATTGATTGCGCTGTTTCAAATAAAGATGTACCTGTTTTAACCACAGATGCAGTTTTGGCTGCATAGTTGTTTTGATCTTGTTCGGCTTGTGCTTGAATCGATGGAAGCATGGTGTTGCTTTGGAGCGCAGCATAGGTGTTTGGAAATGTGGTGGCAAGAATACACAATGCCAAAAAAGATCGTTTGATCTGCATGATAAATAAACCCCCAAGTAAACGATAATTATAATTATTCTTATTTTACTTTTAAAGTCCTTTATAAAGGCTTTGAAGATCTAAAGTTGTTTTTTTAATCTAGATAAAATACAAAGAGAAAAACAAGGAATAAAATTAATGTTTATTCCTTTGTAAGCATACTGAATGAGCAATTATAAATAATCTAAACCAATATCTAAATATCGAGCACTGTGTGTTAGATAACCTAAAGCCATAAAATCTACCCCTGTTTCTGCAACCGCCTGAGCCGTGTGTGGTGTAATGCCTCCAGATGCTTCGGTTGCTGTGTGTCCTTGGCAAAGCGCTACGGCACGTTTAAGGGTTTCAGGTGACATATTGTCTAATAAGACCAATGAAACCCCTTCTTTTAATACGAATTCAAGTTGTTCTAGGGTATCTACTTCAACTTCTATGGGAATCAGATGTCCTGCATATATTTTTGCTTTTTGAATGGTTGAAATGATGTCTCCGCCCGACAGTGCAATGTGATTGTCTTTAATTAAAATAGCATCATCTAAGCCCATGCGATGATTTCTACCTCCTCCTGTGCGGACGGCATATTTTTGAATATCTCGTAACCCAGGAATGGTTTTACGTGTACAAGTTAGACGAGTTGATGTATGTGCAATACTGCTTTGAATCTCATGAGTGGTGGTTGCAATCCCACTCAGATGCGTCAGGAAATTTAATGCTGTACGTTCTGCACTGAGTATGGCATGTGCATTGCCTTGAATAGATGCAATGATGGTTTGGGGCGCTATTTCGGCACCATCTTTGAGATGTGCATGGAATTCAAGTTTTGGGTCCATGGCTTTAAAGGCGAGTCGTGCTAAATCTATACCGCATAAAATACCTGACTCACGTGCCACAATATGTAACTGTGCTTCTTTTTGAGCAGGAATGACGGCTGCAGAAGTAACATCACCACGTCGCCCGAGATCTTCTCTTAAAGCAGTTTGTACAAGGGGGTGTAAAATCACGTCAGGCAATGCGTAATGCATAGTAAATCTCCTATATATACTCATATAGAGTATATGTTGGAAATTTATACGGACGCAATCTTTTAATGATTGGCTGCAGGAAGTTTATAGCCAGACAGAAGGCTTTCTTGAAGGACGTTCTTTTTAAATCGATAAAGCTGTGCAGGGCGACCTCGTTCAACTAAAGCTTCTTTGCCTGTTGCTTCAATGACATTTTGATGATGAATGAAACGTCTGAAGTTTTGTTTGTGTAGTTCAATACCTGTTAGAGCCTCTAAGCTTTTTTGTAATTGCAATAACGTAAACTCAGTTGGCATAAGATCAAAAATAACAGGTCGATATTTTAATTTTGCACGGAGTCGTGTCATGGCTGTTGCAAGTACTCGACGATGATGATTGTGCATGGGTTGACCTGTAATTTTTTCAGGCAATTGCTGGTTAAAATAAGGCGATTCAACAATTAATCCTGCTTCGTACATCAGTTCATAACGTAAAAGTACATGTTCTTCTTGCCATTCATGATCATGCAGCCCCCAACACAAATTCAGACGTTGCGTACGTTGGTTATGTATTTCAGTACGAGATGATGAGTCTACCCAATTTTGTATTTGATTGATAATTAAATGAATGTTTGTATAGTGATCGGGTTGTCTACGATCTTCCCAAGGAAAATAGGCATACCAATCATGCCATTTGGCATTTAATGCAAGTTTTTCTTCATCTGCTTCTTTAACCAACCCTAAATAGCTGACATAAACAACAGGATAACCAATGGTTTGTGAACGCTTTACATCTACAAATGTATAAAGCTGTTCCATATAACCTAAAGGTTGTCGAGTTTGTTGTTGTACCCATGTACGAGCACCTGCTTGTAATGAGTGATGAATGGCGGTGAGAGGGCCTGAAGGTAACAAATTACCCTCATGAATTGTTAACACACGTGCTGAAAAATTTGTCACTGCAATGAGTACAGCAACAAGTTCTGTGGTTGTTTCTTGAACCATATATATTTTATGTTCTCTTATATTGCGTGATTAAATGTCATACCGTTTATTGTATTTGAAACAGATGACTTGTTGAATACTTCTGAAAAAATTAGAACAATCTTGTGATTTTTAATAAAAATCAATATATATCATTGTCTTATATTATTTATACTCAATTTGATTAAAAATAGTTTGAATTTATATACTCATTATGAGCATAATTAGTAAAGAAGTAATTTGGATGAATGTAATGAAAAACGCCATTGAGCATTATCCCTATGAAAAGCCATCGTTGGATTTCATGCAAACCTATTTAGCCGATATAAAAGAACAGCACTTACAAAATAGTTGTACGTTGCAACAAGCGTGGGCTAAAGTTGCCCAACCCATCGAACAAGAACAACAAAAACATTATATTGAAGAAATTAAGCAACATTTAAAAGAGCGTAATGCAGTGATGGTTGCACACTATTATGTTGAACCTGAATTGCAAGATCTTGCTTTAGAAACAGGAGGGATGGTCGGAGATTCGCTAGAAATGGCAAAGTTTTGTAAATCTCACCCTGCGGACACGCTACTTGTTGCGGGAGTTCGATTTATGGGAGAAACCGCTAAAATTTTAAGCCCTCATAAAACCGTTCTGATGCCTGATTTAGATGCAACCTGTTCACTTGATTTAGGCTGTCCTATCGATGAATTTTCAAAATTCTGTGATGACCATCCTGATCGTACAGTTGTGGTGTATGCCAATACAAGTGCAGAAGTCAAAGCACGTGCAGATTGGATTGTTACTTCTTCAATTGCTATTGAAATTGTGCAGTACTTACATGCACAAGGGCAAAAAATTATTTGGGGGCCTGATCGTCATTTGGGAAGCTATATTCAAGCACAAACAGGTGCAGATATGCTGTTATGGCAAGGGTCTTGTATTGTTCACAACGAGTTTAAAAGCATTGAACTTGAGCATTTAAAGCAAAAGCATCCTGATGCATTGGTGTTGGTGCATCCTGAATCTCCTGCTGAAGTGGTGGCCCATGCAGATGTGATTGGTTCGACCAGTAAGTTACTCAAAGCGGTAACGCAATATGACAATCAAACATTTATTGTCGCGACAGATTTGGGCATTTTGCACGAAATGCAAAAACAAGCGCCTCATAAGCAGTTTATTGCAGCACCTACTGCAGGCAAGGGGGCAACGTGTAAGTCATGTGCATTTTGTCCATGGATGGCGATGAATGGTTTAGAGGGTTGTTTAAATGCGTTGAAATATCAGCAAAATTGTATTGAGTTAGATTCAGATTTAGTGGTAGAGGCCGAAAAACCTATTTTAAAAATGTTGGATTTTTCTGAGAAATATCAAAAATTTAATCAAGAAAATAAGCATGCTGTCAATCTAAATACACAGGATTTTCATGTATGGCTAATGGAGCAACAGCATGGTGCAAAGTTTTGAGTATGATGTTGTTATTGTGGGTGCAGGGTTAGCAGGTTTAACGGTGGCATTGTCTTTACCACAACATATGCGTATAGGGTTATTTTTAAAAGACGAGCTTCATATTTGCTCAAGTTACATGGCACAAGGTGGGATTGCTGCTGTTTTGGCTGAAACGGACAGTATAGAAAATCATGTACAAAATACGATAACAGCAGGTGCAGGATTGTGCCATGTAGGAAATACACAAAAGATTTTAGCTCAAGCCCCTAAAGCCATTGCTTGGTTGCAACAGCAAGGTGTGATCTTTGATACAGAAGTATTTAATGACCCTACTCAATTGCATTTAACGAAAGAAGGTGGGCACGATCATCGCCGTATTGTGCATGTGGCAGATCATACAGGGCAGTCGATCATTCAAGCATTGGTTAAAAAGCTAAATACTGCACAGCATATTGAATGTTTGTTTGGATATGAAATTGAGTCTTTGTTAATGCGTGGAACGCATTGTTACGGTATACGAGGTAAACGTGAAGGTGAGCAACGTAACTTTATTGCACAATATAGCGTACTTGCAACAGGAGGATTAGGACAACTTTTTGAAAGAACCACAAATCCAATCACGGCAACAGGTGATGGCGTTGCATTGGCTTATCATGCAGGGTGTCGTGTTGCAAATTTGGAGTTTATTCAATTTCATCCAACGGGGCTTGCCATAGAAAATGCAGGTGGATTTCTTATTTCAGAAGCTTTACGTGGCGAAGGTGGAATCTTACGCAACATAGATGGTCATCGGTTTATGCCAGACTATGATGAACGTGCTGAGCTTGCACCAAGAGATATAGTGGCTCGTTCAATATTTAAAGAAATGAGTCGGCAAAATCATCAACCTGTATTTTTAGATATGACCCATTTAGATGCAAATTTTATTCAAACACATTTCCCTGCAATTTATGCAAAATGTAATTCGTTAGGTTTAGATATTTCTCGTGAAATGATTCCTGTTGCACCCACGGTTCATTACAGTTGTGGGGGTGTGTTAACCGATGCGTATGGGCATACCGATCTTGAGCATCTGTATGCTGTAGGTGAGGTTGCATGTACGGGGTTACACGGAGCAAATCGCTTAGCCAGTAATTCTTTACTAGAGTGTGTTGTCGTGGGACGTTATATTGCACAAGATATATTCGAGGGTCATTCATGGTCATATCCCACAGTTGCATCGTATAAAATAACCACTTATGCATCTACTGACATCAACATTAATCCTGAACAAGTCGCCTTTTCACCCCAAATTTTACAACGATGGATGAGCCAATATTTTGGTATTGTGCGTGATCAAACAGGACTATTTAAATTATATGTACAATTAAATATGTGGAAAGAACAACACCCTCAGGAACACTTAATTACTGTTGCATTGTTGATGGTAAATGCAGCATTAGAACGTTTAGAAAGCCGAGGTGCGCATTTTAATGACACTTATCCTGATCTTTTAAATCATGAATTATATTCAATTGGTGTAAATGCGCATTGAGATTCATTTAATCATGATTTTTTAAATGACAATTGAGAGCCCATCATATCGATTGCAAGATCAAGAAAGCTGTTGATTGGCTGAAAAATCACTTTTGATTTTTCATTTCAATAAGACGGTATTGAAAGAAGCCTTGATCTTTGAATATCTCTGTTGAGATTTAATTGGTGATATAAATGCAAGATCATGACTAAGAAAGTATTTATTCATATTTTTTAAATATAATCAACGCTGTGTATGTCCGATATGTGTTGGGATAAAAAGAATAAATGATCCAAAGAGATCTGATGAATTTAATGAAATAACGGTGGTTGATTGATTTGGAGTTGCGTAAAATATAGCGAGATCAGGTCTGTATTATTTCAGCATCATTGGCAGTGGTGGTTAAATATGTTGCGATCATAATCATCATAAAGGAGCTGTTATGGGCATTCATGTTTGCCAAAGTCAGAAGCTAGAAGTTCTTGCACAAATGTTATTGGCACAAGTGAATCAGCCCTCTTCAAATGTTTTAGAAGCGTTGCAAAGCCAGCATTTTATTGTGCCTAATCAGGCTGTTGAATATTGGTTGACCCAATATATTGCTCAACAACAAGGCATTAGTGCAAACCATGTTTTTCATTATCGTATTCAAGCCTTTCAGTGGTTTATTTACCAACATGTATTAACCAACAAAGACCAAGTTCGTCAGGCCAACTTACCGCGCTTAGTCATCAAGTGGCGAATTTATACGGCATTGTCGCAGTTAAGTGAGCAAGGTGTATTGCTATCTCAACAGCACCCAATGTATGCATTTATTCAGCGTATTGAAGAGAGTGCATCACATCTTACTGACCATGTGCAAAAACAACAAAAAAAGCAAAGTATGTGGTATTGGGTCGCAGAAAATGTCTCTAAACTATTTAGCCATTACATGGCATATCGAGGGCATTGTCATCAAGACCATGGTGATTTACCTTGTGATTGTCGTCATAATTGGTTGGCACAGTGGGGTGCAGGACAACACTTAGATATAGAGGCACTGATCTCTCCTGAACAACAGGTGTCTTTATATAATTTAGAGCAAGCTGGTGCATTAGAGCTGTGGCAAAGTTGGTTATGGCAACATATTTTTCATGAAGACTTTTTAAATATACATGCCATTGATGATGCATTTTGGCAGCGTTTATCACACATGAGCGAACAAGAACGCAGTGAAGCATTACCGCCACAGGTGATTGTATTTACACTTCTAGATCTACCGCCAGTGCAACTCCATTTTTTACGCCGTTTAGCACAATATACTGACGTTATTATTTATCACTACAACCCATCACAAGAATATTGGGCAGATAGCGTCGATCCGAGATGGAAAAAAAGTTATGACGCGAAAGTCAAACAGCGTTTTATTGAAAAAAATCAGCAACAAGGAAAAGTGGTGTCTGATCAAGACATCGATCATTTTCTTCAGCGCTTTAATCAACATTTTGATGCAGAATCAAGAGAATCTAGACACCCATTACTGACACGCTTTGGTAAACAGGCACGAGATCATTTTTCTTTACTTGCAGGCTTGTCGTCTGGAGAGGAGGGGGAGTGGGTCGATGTTTTTGTAGATATCGATGCAGATCATATTTTGCATCAATTACAAGCCGATATTTTGTATCTTATGGAGCCTGAAGCAGGTGGCTATGCATTAAAAGAAAATGATCAGTCGATTCAAATACACGTGTGTCATACCACACTTCGTCAGTTAGAGGTGTTGAAAACACAATTGGTGAAATGGTTGGCTGAAAAAGATCCGACACAGCCACGTCGTTTAGATGATATTTTAATTCTGACACCATCGTTAGCTGATATTGAACCGTTGGTACGCAGTGTCTTTGCACCTATGCCAAATTTGCACGGTAAACTGCAAGATGATTATTTACCCATCAAAATGGCAGGTGTAATGCAGTTTGATTTAAATAATGCATGGCAGGCAGTTTTGGGACGAATTACATTGCCTGAAGGGCGTTTTCAATTCCCTGATTTTTCGGATTGGTTAAGTTTGTTGGCAACACAGCGATTTTACAACATCGACCATCAAGCAGTTGAACGTATTTTGCAATTATTAGATCGTGCAGGGTTTAAACGGGGATTAGACGATATACATTTAAAGCGAACATTATTGGCAGATGATACAGATTACCGTTATACCTTTAAATTTGCTTTAGATCGCTTGGTGAAGGGCGTGGCGGTGCCTGAACATTGTATGGTGCTCGATGGATTGAGTATAGATCACATCATGCCAGAAGATTTTGCTTTGATTGGTGTACTCATCCAAATGTATCAAGATTTTGATACACGCCGTGATTGGTTGTATAGCGATGCATTTTCAAAAACTACAGTTGAGGCGTGGTTGAGCATTTTACTTGAGGAAGTGAATGCATTTGAAAAACAGGGTGAAACAGTTTTACGTAGTGTGAAAGAAGTCATACAAAAACAAATACGTATGCTGACATTAACAGCCAATTATGAACAACGACATGCCAAAACCGAAGACCTTGCTGCCTTAACGGACTTGGTTTTACCGCTTGCAAGTGTAATCCAAGAAATTAGTCAGGCCATAGAAAGTCATGTCGAGCAAGCGATACCGAGTGGATCAATTACATTTAGTGAAATCGGCCACATTCGACCATTACCATACCGTTTAGTGGTGATATTAAATTTAGACAATGGCGTGTTTCCAAGTCAGCAACGGCATACACCATTTGATCTCATGCAAGTGCTTCGCCCAATTTTAGGGGATCGCTCTCGTCTTGAAGATGATCAAGGGGCTTTTTTAGATGCGTTATTGCTTGCAAAAGATGCACTGTGGTTATTTTATAATGGTTTTGATGCTAATGATGGTGAAGTACGTCCACCATCTGTGGTGTTACAAGAGCTTATTGATCATTTGGCCTTTATTATTGCTGTGCCTGAACAACCAAAGCAATTTAATGATTATGGTTTAGAGATTGCACCACATTTATATCCGTTGTATCACTTACATCACTTACAGCCGTTTCACATTGAATACTTTAACCAACCTGACCGACCAAATTACCATGATCAATGGTTTGAGGTGGCATCTCAGTTGCAACAGAATACTGAAAAACGTCCTGCATGGGTGGATGTAGGCGTAACTGTGCCTGCCAAAACTGTGCAAGTAATTGAACAACAACAGTGGTTATCTGATGTTACCTTTCCTGCACGATTATATTTAAACGCTTTGGGCATGGTGAATACGCATTTGACCGAAGAGGTTCAAAACAGCGAACCTCTTTTGTTAAATGGTTTAGCTCGGTATCACATTCGTGATTTTTTACAACAGCAACAACACGCGCCAAATATCAATTTACTCATGGATTGTTTACCTGTTGGAAAAGTGAAATATAGTGCATGGCAACAAGCCCAACAGGAACATGAAGATTTAATGGTTGAGTTACAACGCTATGCCCCTCAACCGACAAAAACAACGCAAGATACTTTATATATCGATGATGGTTTGTATATGCGTATAAATATTGCTGAGCAAGGTACAAAACAGTGGGTAAGTTTACAGGCCTCAAGTGCACGAGCAGAACGATGTACTAAAGTGTGGCTTGAATATTTATTATGGCTGAGCTATTTAGATCTTGCAGAGGAGGGGGCTGAGCTTAAACGTGTGATGATTTTTAGTCATCGAACGCTTATTTGTCAAGGATTGAGCTCAAACCAAGCCAAAGCCTATTTGTCACACTGGTGGCAAGCATGGTATCACGCACAACAAACTCCTTTGGTATTGCCTGCGGCATTATTGTTAAAACCGACCGAACAGGACAAAACATTAGTCTGGCAGCCAAGCGAAGAAGGGAACATACTCGATGAGAAAAGTTGGCAGATGCTTTTGAAAGTGTGGGAGAACCAATATGAATATGGTGCCTTTTCACTCAGTGAAGATAAAGCTTCACAGTATCATCAAGATTGGGCCTTTATTTTACAACAACAAGATCGCACAGCATTATTAAAAGATGCATGTTTGAAATGGTCAGCTTTGCTGTATGCCCCAATGTATGAATCATACTTGGAGCTTCATCATCATGAATAACAATACCACAGTATCATTTGATCCTATTCAAGAGCTTCAATTTACAGGGTTGCATTGGATTGAAGCATCTGCAGGGTCAGGAAAAACGTTTACTTTGTCTAGTTTGCTTGTACGTGCGCTTATTGAAAAATATGTACCCAAGCAAATTGTAGCCACCACATTTACGCGTGCAGCCGCAGCAGAATTAAAATTACGTACACGCAAACGATTGCTTGAAGCATTGACATTTTTTAAAACCTTGCAAGGAAATACAGAACAACAGAATTTAAAATGGCTTGAAACACCACATACAGATCCGTTGTATGTGGTTTTGCTTAAACAATATGCCAATAAAATTGACTACGTATGTGCACGCTTAAATCTCGTTATTTCACAGTTAGATGAGCTATTTGTAGGTACACTAGATAGCTTTAGTCAAAAGCTACTCCGAGAATTTGCTTTTGAAAGTGGAAAAGTAGAGCGTGCAGAAATTACTGACCAGTCTAAGCAGTACATCAAACAGCTTATTCATGACATACTCAGAGAGTGGTTACAGCAACAACCGCAACAACAGATTGATTTTATGTATTTTGCAGGCTATTTACAACCTGCCGAACACTATATTAAATTGGTTGAAGATACGCTAAATTTTAGTAATGCACAGTTTAATTCGCCTAGACCACCGCAATTGACACTGACCAAAATTACCCAGCTACAACAGTTACTCACTGATTTTTCAGTACACCATCTTGCCCCATATTATGCCTTTGAAGGTGAATATTTACACACTGTGAGTGGTACGCTTTATAAAGATAAAAGTAAATTTACCACTTTGTTTGATGTGGATATTCCTCACGCCGTTCGTTCATTACTTAAAGATGATGGTAAGGCATTTTTTAACCAAGAGTATGCGGGGTTATATAAATTACAACAGCAGTTTTATGCTCAAAAACTTTTTACTAAAAAATGCCCAACAGAGATGGCGAATGCCTTTTATAACGATGTGGCATTGCACACATTTTTTCAAGTGCTGACAGAGCTTGGTGACATACAGCAACAACTTCAACACAGTGAAACATATTTTAAGTTTTATTTGTGTCAGCAAGTAAAACAACGTTTACCTGCATTGTTGCAATATAAAGGTGAAACCACCTTTTCACAGCAAATTAAAACCTTGTCAGATGCTCTGCAAGATCGCCAAGGGCAAGATTTTGCCAAGTTTGTACAACGAAGTTATCCGCTGATTTTTGTAGATGAGTTTCAAGATACCAATCAAGATCAAGATAATATGCTCGCGCAAATATGGCGTGATTCAGCGCGTTATATGCATGGTTGTATGGTTATGGTCGGTGATCGTAAACAAGCCATTTATGGTTTTCGTGGTGGAGATATGTTGACCTTTATACATGCACAGCAAGATGTGAGTGCGAAGCAGGGGAAATATTATCGTCTAAAATACAATCATAGAACCGTTCAACCATTGGTACAGGCAGTAGATGCTTTGATGCGTCAACGTCCAGATTTTGGTGAGCACGTCATCTACCAAGCAGTAGAAGCAGGCACACGCTCACACCCAAGTTTAGTCGATGCCTCAGGCGAAAATCATGCTCCACTGCGTTGGCTTTGTATTCGTGATAAAAAAGCAGTGAGTGCAGATATACAAGTGGCATGGCAGATTTCAACCCTTTTACAACAAGCCCAACAAGGTCGGTTGTACATTAAAAAAGACCCTTTACAACAGCCCATAGAGGCTGATGATATTGCAGTATTATCAAAAAATCATCACAATTTAGATTTAGTGCAATATGAATTAGAACGCCTTGGAATACGTGTAAATCGACCTGCTAAACGCAGTGTATTTGCAGGTGCAATGGCACAAGATGTTGCTGCATTTTTAGCTGCGATTTTACATCCGTTTGATGAGCGTCTGATTAAACGGGCACTGGCTACACGTCTTATGGGCTTTAAAGTGTCTGACTTAATACAGCTTGACACCCAAGTCGATGGATTGGGTAAATATATTGCCATGTTCGATCAAATTCGTGAGATGTGGTTTACCCGACAGTTTTTAACCGCTTGGCAGTTTGCTTTAAATCAGTTTCACGTTTGGCACAACGTTGTACAATATGCATCACGTGATAATGAACGTTCAGTTGTGGATTTAAGACATTTAAGTGACTTATTAAGCCAAGAGAGTCGACATTATCAAGGCCCATACAATTTATATCAGTGGTATATCAAACAGTTGGCCTCACCAAGTGAGCGAGAGTGGGAGCTTGAGCGAGGTTTGTCGAGTATGGCTGGGGTTCAGCTAATGACCATACACCAATCGAAAGGACTTGAGTTTAAAATTGTTTTTTTGATGAATGCCGATGCCCCATTTAAAGAATTACAAAAAACATTAAACTTTTCAACGACTGAATCTGCAGATGCAGAGCACCACATTCAGCGTGTTGTTGAAATTAACGATCAAGCACATTTACACGAACAGGCGGTCTCACAACATCAAGCCCGTGCAGAGGCAGAACAAAATCGTTTATGGTACGTTGCGCTGACTCGTGCAAGTCATCGAATGTATATTGTTTTGAATCAACCAAAAAGTGCAGCAGGAATATATTTTTGGACTCAAGGTTTGCCTTTTGAGCACCAAGAGAGTCAGGAGGAAGAAGAAATTTTGAATGCTCCTGCACCATATCGTGAAAACACGGTGCAAATGAGCCCCATTTACGCACAGCCTGTGCCCAAGTTACAATTATATCCTCGTTCACGTACCAGCTTTTCAGCATTGGCTCAACATTTAACACATCAACACGCATTTGACGTATTGGTTGAGCAAGATCATATACAGCAACCTGCAGATGATGAAGTTCATCTGTCGACCAACCCAGACATCGTGACTGTACCTGTCCCCATATCTTCCATTGCAATGAAATTTCCTATGGGTGCACAAGCGGGTAACTTTTTACATGAAATTTTTGAGCAAATCGATTTTCAATATCAGCAAGACTGGGCACTTGAAATTCAACGCCGTTTAAAAAATGACTATGCCAGCTTACGCCAACCTTTGTTTGAGTATTATCAAACCCAATCTGAACAACCCGAACAGCAGATGATTCAGGATCTACTTCATTGGTTAAATGCCATTGTGAATACTCCTATACACTCAAACTTTTGTTTAAAACAGCTCAGTCGACAAGATTATTTGTCTGAATTTCCGTTTCATTTGGCTTTGTCAGATCGTGTATTTGCCACACAACGTATTCAAAATTTGTTGAAAGAATATAATATTACGATTCCTGTACTACATACAGCAGAGTCAGCACGATTCATGAATGGTTCTATCGATTTGGTCTATATTTTTGAAGGAAAATATTACATTGCTGATTATAAGAGTAACTTCTTAGGTGAACAGACGACAGCATATAGTACCGAACAAATCGGTAAAAATATGTCGAAAAGTAGTTATTGGTTGCAGGCAAGTTTATATTTGGTGGCGTTACATCGTTATTTAAAACAAAAATTAAAAGGCTATCAAATTGAACAGCATTTAGGTGGTGCAAGTTATTTATATTTAAGGGGGATGAGTGGTATTTCTGATCAGGGGGTTTTACATTGGAAACCCGAAATAGAGTTCATTTTACGCCTTGATGCGATTTTGGGATATGATGATGCACATTCGAATAAACACTAATCTTTTTATTCTAAATCAATATCTTGTGTTGTGGAAAAACCTGAGTATAACTCTGTTGATATATATGTGTATAAAATTGAGGATATGTCTATGAATATTATAAAGAATCAAGACATACAGGCAGAGCCATGGGCGATATTGTGGTCAGAGTACTTGACACAGTCTGTTAGTTTTACCGACGATGCCGAGCGAATTGCTGCACAATCACTCATACAGGCTGTACTTTTTTCTGTATCAGAGGGACATAGTTGCTTAGCGACAACCGCATCTGATGCAAAGCGGTTGCGTAGTCTAGTGTCTTTTTCAGATAAAAGCCATATCACTCCCTTTGTTTTTTGCCATGATCGCCTTTATTTGTACAGATATTATGCACTTGAACAACGTTTAGCACAGCAAGTCAAACGATTAAATGGGCCAGCTTTATTTACTGTAGATCATCGTACAGATTTATACAGCCAACTATTAACAGACCCTTATCAAAAAAAGGCGCTTGAGGTGGTTGCAACTCACGGATTGAGTATGATTATAGGTGGACCTGGAACGGGTAAAACCTATACTTTGGCACGAATTATTGCGGTATTGAGTCATCGTGTTCAAGATTTACGTATTGCCATGGCTGCGCCTACAGGTAAAGCTGCACAGCGTATGCAAGAGGCTTTAAAGCATGCTTTTAAAGATGATGACTTAAAAGCCCTAATGACCCCAGCGCTTGAACTACTACAGCCTGTGACTTTGCATCGACTGTTAAAAATAAGCAAACAAGGGCGTAGTCAATTTAACCAACAACAGCCTTTACCATACGATGTTGTGGTGGTCGATGAAGCCTCTATGTTGGATCTTCAGCTTGCAACGCAACTCTTTGAAGCAGTGGCTACGGGTACACGTTTAATCTTACTCGGAGATGCCAATCAATTGGCTTCTGTTGATGTGGGTACAGTGTTGAACGATTTGCAACACAGCACACTTTTACACACACAGCTGGTTGAATTGCAATACAGTCGCCGTTTTAGCGATGATGCACAAATTGGAAAAATGGCACGATTTATTCAACATCAGAAAAAGAATAAGACTCAAGATGTGGTGCAGCAGTTTGAGCAAGAGGTGGCTCAAGCGACTGTGTTAATGCCTATTGATTTATCTGAAATTAAAAAAGATTATATTCAACTTCAATATATTAATGACACCATACAAACATCGCAGTATTTACAGACATTATGGTATGGTTTTGAACATTATGCCGAAATGTTAAAACGTTATTGCCAAACGGAAGACCATGTTCAGCAAGAGTTAAGTCATGAACAACAGGCTGTTTTGGCGGCTTTTGATGATTATCGTATTTTAACAGCCATGCGCTATGGCGATTTTGGTGTCACTCAACTCAACCATTATATGCAAACGCAATTGTTAGAATATTTGGCGGCAGATGCTATACCAAGGGGGGATTGGTATGTGGGTCGTCCTGTGATGATGACTGAAAACAACGATCAAATTGGATTGTCTAATGGTGATGTGGGTATTTGCTTTAAACATCGACAAGACCCTACGCAATTTGAAGTGTATTTTCCGAGTTTGGCAAAATGGGTGTTAGCAACACGATTACCTAAGCACATACAAAC
This sequence comes from Acinetobacter baretiae, assembly GCF_015627105.1. Classification (GTDB taxonomy): domain Bacteria; phylum Pseudomonadota; class Gammaproteobacteria; order Pseudomonadales; family Moraxellaceae; genus Acinetobacter; species Acinetobacter baretiae. The sequence continues at coordinate 106,569 of NZ_VTDM01000009.1, forward strand.
AGCATTTGCCATGACTATTCATAAGTCACAAGGTTCAGAGTTCACTCACACGGCAGTGGTTTTTGCAAATGATGCCGAAAAATTATTGAGTCAAGAGTTGCTCTATACCGCGATTACTCGCGCAAAGAAAGTAGTAACGTTATTGGTGGCTCAAACAGCTTTTGCTTCTGCTTTAACTCATCGTACTGTGCGTCAAAGCGGTTTAATTCATTTTTTAAAATAATGCTGAGATTGTACGAAATAACGTACAGTAAATAGGGTCTTTGGCTAATAGTGTAAATCGTTATTTTTTGCGATGATTGTTTTACACAATAAGCTTGATCGGGAAAGGTTAAGTAACCATGCAGATAAAAATAATAGATATTCGAAAGACTGCAAACTTACAATGAATCGTGGGTTAAAGAAATAAGCGTAAAGCTACTAAGCCTTTTAGTTTTGGGAGAGACTAAAAGGCTTCTCTTTTATGTGGTGACCTATTTTTTGTTTAAAAGGTCAAACAAACACATCATTTGATTGACCTCTTGACTAAAAATATTAAAGCACAGATTGAGCTATATTTTTCACATTTTGACTAATTTTCATTGAGCAAAATTGAGGACCACACATAGAGCAAAAATGCGCTGATTTATGTGCATCTTTAGGGAGTGTTTCGTCGTGCATTTGACGTGCTGTATCTGGATCTAAGCTCAAATTGAATTGATCTTCCCATCGAAACTCAAAACGTGCTTTTGAAAGGGCATTGTCTCTGACTTGTGAACCGGGGTGACCTTTGGCCAAATCTGCAGCATGTGCTGCAATTTTATAGGTAATAATCCCATCTTTCACATCTTTTTTATTGGGTAGACCAAGGTGTTCTTTCGGAGTCACATAACACAGCATGGCTGTGCCATACCACCCGATCATAGCGGCTCCAATGGCAGAAGTAATATGGTCATAGCCAGGTGCGATATCGGTGGTCAGCGGGCCTAAGGTATAAAATGGTGCTTCTTTACAGACATCAAGTTGTAGATCCATATTTTCTTTGATCATCTGCATTGGTACGTGCCCTGGGCCTTCAACCATCACCTGTACATCATGTGCCCATGCGCGTTGTGTTAGTTCCCCGAGTGTTTTAAGTTCACTAAATTGGGCATCATCGTTGGCATCTTGAATACAGCCCGGACGCAATCCATCTCCTAAACTAAAACAAACATCGTAAGACTTCATAATTTCACAAATATCATCAAAGTGTGTGTATAGGAAATTTTCTTTTTGATGAGTCATACACCACTGCGCCATAATCGACCCACCCCGAGACACGATCCCTGTGAGCCGATGACTAGTTAATGGAATATATTCTTTGAGTACTCCAGCATGAATCGTAAAATAATCGACGCCTTGTTCTGCTTGTTCAATGAGTGTGTCTTTAAAGATATCCCAAGTTAAATGTTCAGCAATACCATTTACTTTTTCTAACGCTTGATAAATCGGTACTGTGCCAACAGGTACAGGTGAATTTCGAATAATCCATTCACGGGTTTCATGAATATTTTTACCTGTCGATAAATCCATGATCGTATCAGCACCCCAACGGGTGGCCCAAGTCATTTTGGCAACTTCATCGTCAATAGAAGATCCTAGTGCTGAGTTGCCAATATTGGCATTAATCTTAACCAAAAAATTACGCCCAATAATCATGGGTTCACTTTCAGGATGATTGATATTGGCTGGAATAATCGCACGTCCTGCGGCAACTTCTTGGCGTACAAATTCGGCAGTAATTCGCTTTATTTGCTGCGCACCAAAATTTTGCCCTGTATGTTGTTGGGTGTTAACAGCTGCTTCTTGCTGTTGGTTTTCACGAATCGCGATAAATTCCATTTCAGGAGTAATAATGCCTTGTCGTGCATAATGCATTTGCGTGACATTTTTCCCCGTCAAGGCCTGTCTCGGTCGTTGAATATGTTGGAAACGAATGTGTTCAGTACGAATATCTTTGGCGCGTTGATGACCAAATAATGAGCTTAATCTCTTTAGCCGTATGGTATCTTGTCGTTGTTCAATCCATGATTGACGTACTTTGGGAAGCCCTCGATTGAGGTCAATCTCAATAGATGGGTCTGTATAGGCCCCTGAAGTGTCATAAACTAAAATTGGGCCATTTGCTTCACCACCTAAACCTTCAGGTGTGTGTGCCAGCTCAATTTTGCGCATCGGTACACGAATAGAAGGTTGTGAGCCTTCTATATACACTTTTTGAGAAGCAGGGAGGATGCGGGTAAGGTCTTGCGCATCTTGCTCAATTTGAGCTTGTTTTTGAGAAAGATTCGTTAATTGGTTCATGGTCATGATCCTTGTGAAAAATCAACGAATCAAGCACGGCCAAAAATGAATACACAGCGTCAGGTCTTGGAAAAGACAGACAATCAGGGATCAGTTTGTGGTGGCTTGATTCCTACGCAGGTTTTAACCTGATCAGGTTCAACGGTATTCACCATTAAGTTATCCTTTGGTGATCTCAGCGAGTCGTTACTCGCACTCCGTCAAGCATGGCGCTATAGTAGCAGGTTTGTTTCTAGATGTCGTTTTTATCAATTTGATGCGTGTGAAAAATGTGATTTTTATCGCTTAGCGTTAAAATAAATAGAATGTAAACGCTATTTACATGTGTTTTGGGTGTATAGCGCAATTTGTAAGATATTTCTTACGTGATATACAGTCAAAAACCACTATAAAGCATATTTTGTTGTGGCAATATGAAGATGTGGGAACAAGATGAAACAAACCATAACAATACAGGAACAGAATAAATTATAAACACTAAAATGACAAAAACAGTCATAACTATAATAACGACATAGCGCATTAAAAAAAGCCCAAGGAAACTTGGGCTTTTTTTAATGCTTATTTAAAATCGGTTGAATCTGTAAAAGCATTTTGCAATTTGCATGCTTTTCACTTAAAATATGCACTTGCTGTAGTGATGCACGGCAGGCAGTTTTTCAAAAATTGTCTTATATCATTTTTTTATTTTAAGCATCTCGGAGAAATCGAATGTCTTTAACAACTACAGATCGTGCTGAAATTATTGCTAAATTTGCACGTGCAGAAAACGATACAGGTTCACCTGAAGTACAAGTTGCTTTGTTGACTGCTCAAATCAATGATTTACAAGGTCACTTTAAAGCACACAAAAAAGATCACCATGGTCGTCGTGGTTTAATCCGTATGGTTAACCAACGCCGTAAGCTTCTTGATTACCTAAACGGTAAAGATCATGGTCGTTATGTAGCGTTAATTGGTGCTTTAGGCTTACGTCGTTAATTCGATTGAGCAACTTTTCGGTACAACCTATGTTATTTATAGCATTGGCACTGAAAACAAAGCATGGCTTAGTTTGCTAAGCAATCTAGGAAGGGGCGAATGTTCGCTCCTTCTTTGTGTTTAAAATCTAGTGAAGTCGGCTTCTAATGTTTGTTATTTAAAAATAATCGGACTGTAATATACGAAAATAACAAACCTTAGGGGTCTCCACTAGAATAAATGAATGAGGAAATAACAATATATGTCAATGTTTAATGTGACTCGTAAAGAATTTCAATATGGCCAGTACCAAGTCGTACTCGAAACAGGTCGTGTTGCACGTCAAGCCAACACCGTTTTAGTGACGATGGGTGGAGTAACTGTATTGGTTGCTGTGGTTGCACAACCAACAGCAAAAGCAGGAACGGACTTTTTCCCGCTTACTGTGAACTACCAAGAAAAACAATATGCAGCAGGTCGTATTCCTGGTGGATATGGCAAGCGAGAAGGTCGTGCATCTGAAGCTGAAACATTGATTTCACGTTTAATTGACCGCCCAATTCGCCCATTATTCCCTGAAGGCTTCTACAATGAAGTACAAGTGACAGCAACAGTTGTTTCTTCAGACAAAACGATGGATGCAGATATTGCAGCGATGATTGGTACCTCTGCTGCACTTGCCATTGCAGACACACCATTTCATGGCCCAATTGCCGCAGCACGTGTAGGTTTAGTGAATGGCGAATATATTTTAAACCCATCACATGAACAATTGACTCAGTCTGATCTTGACCTTGTTGTTGCTGGAACAGAGTCGGCTGTATTGATGGTTGAATCTGAAGCAAAAGAGCTGTCAGAAGACCAAATGCTAGGTGCAGTATTGTTTGGTCATGATGAAATGCAAATTGTGATACAAGCTATTAATGAGTTTGTTGCTGCAGTTGGCGTGACGAAAACACCATGGAATGCACCTGTAAAAAATGAAGCGCTTGGAGCGCAATTAAAAGAAGCATTTGAGGCGAAAATTTCACAAGCATATACCATTGCTGTGAAACAAGATCGTTATACTGCACTTGATGCTTTACGCACTGAAGCAATTGCACAATTTGTACCAGAAACAGATGAAGATGGTAAAATTGCAGACGAATTAAATGACCTATTTGATGATCTGAAATACCGCACTGTACGTGACAATATTGTATCGGGTAAACCGCGTATTGATGGTCGTGACCATAAAACAGTTCGTGGTCTAGATGTACAAGTGGGTGTATTAGATCGTGCGCATGGTTCTGCATTGTTTACACGTGGTGAAACTCAAGCATTAGTGACAACAACACTTGGTAATACCCGTGATGCGTTAATGGTAGATACATTGTCAGGAACAAAAACTGACAACTTTATGTTGCATTACAACTTCCCTGCATACTCTGTTGGTGAAACAGGTCGTGAAACAGGTCCAAAACGTCGTGAGATTGGTCATGGTCGTCTAGCACGCCGTGGTGTATATGCTGTATTGCCACCTGTAGATCGCTTTCCATATGTAATTCGTATTGTTTCTGACATTACAGAATCAAATGGTTCATCATCTATGGCTTCTGTGTGTGGTGCATCATTATCACTCATGGATGCAGGTGTACCTTTAAAAGCACCGGTTGCAGGTATTGCAATGGGGCTTGTGAAAGAAGGTGAGCGCTTTACAGTACTGTCTGATATTTTAGGTGATGAAGATCACTTAGGTGACATGGACTTTAAAGTTGCAGGTTCTGAAAACGGAATCACTGCACTTCAAATGGACATAAAAATCGAAGGTATTACTGAAGAAATTATGGAAGTGGCATTAAATCAAGCGTATGCAGGCCGTATGCATATCTTGAATGAAATGAACAAAGTGATTTCTCGTGCTCGTCCTGAAATTTCTGCACATGCACCAACTTTTGAAGTGATTAGCATTAATCCTGATAAAATTCGTGATGTGATCGGTAAAGGCGGTGCAACAATCCGTCAAATTACTGAAGAAACCAAAGCTGCAATTGATATTGAAGACAATGGTACAGTCCGCGTATTTGGTGAAACGAAAGCGGCTGCACGTGCAGCGATTGCGAAAATCCAAGCATTAACTGCTGAAATTGAACCAGGTACGATTTACCAAGGTAAAGTCATTCGTATTGTTGAGTTTGGTGCATTTGTAAATATTATGCCAGGCACAGATGGTTTATTACATATTTCACAAATTTCTAACGAGCGTATTGCAAATGTGACGGATGTATTGACAGAAGGTCAAGAAATCAAAGTACAAGTGCAAGACGTCGATAATCGTGGTCGTATTAAACTTTCAATGAAAGACATTGAACAAGCTTAAATCTTGTTTTAATTTGAAAAAGTCCGCTTGATGCGGGCTTTTTTTCGTTCCACAATCCGTATATTCCACCATAAACATGAATTCATTTATGCAAAGTTACTATTTTTATCGCCATCAAGATACGGGAATTTTATCTGTATCGCAGCATGTTTCTCAGCAAAATCATCCAGATTTTGTGTGGATAGATTGTTTTAGAGAAGACGTCGTAAATGCTGTAGATTTGTGGCAAGAGCACATTAAAAATCAAGCACAGCTGGTAGTGAATGAGTTTCATATTGCAGATATTTTGAATATAGAGCATCCATGTGGTTTCGATACAATGGAAGAGTATGATTTTTTAACTTTTCGTAAAATTATGACACCTGATGATCAACATATTCTTGAAAATCAATCGAATGAACAGCATCAAAGTGAGTTTGGTTTATTTACGACACCTGTGAATTTTATTATTACGGGCAAATATTTAATTACGGTGCGAGAGCGCGGTAATAAATCCATGCAAAACTACGTTGATCGACTGTCTGGATTATTAGAAAAAAATGTGACAGAACAACATAGGTTAAGACGTTTACCAAATACGCCACTAAATTTAGCACTACGTATACTTAATAGCATGATTGATGATTATTTAGGGCTACGTACACCATTAACGCGTCGAGTAGAATTTTGGCAAACCGAACTGTTGCAAGGAAAGCATTATTTTAAACAGTGGCAACAGTTATTACAAGAAAACATGGCTTTTCAGCAAGTGGAAAATTTATGTGAAGAACAAATTGAAACGTTGCAAGAACTTAGAGATGAAGCCGTAGAAAATCACCATCACTTACATGAAACACCATCAATAGATAGTTTAGACCTTATTTTGGTCAGAATTAATGATTTAGTGAGTCATATTGAACGTATTCAAAAACATACTTCACGCTTACGTCAGTCCATTCAATCTGCAATTGATTTACATTTTTCTGCAATTTCCAACCAAACCAATGAAAATATGCGTATATTGGCCATCATTACGGCAATTTTTGCGCCATTGACGTTGCTAACAGGAATTTATGGAATGAATTTTGAGTCAATTCCAGGGCTGAAATCGCCTGAGGGCTTTTGGGTGATGTTGATGGCTATGTTGATGACTACATTATTGCTGACGTTTTATTTTTATCGTCGTCATTTGGTAGGTAGAGGAGAGAAGAGTGTTGTAGATATGTTGTCGCAATCGAATCAAAAGAATGTCAATTTATTTACAATTTTAAATGTAGAGCCTATTAAGAAAACCATGAAAGAGGTTGAAAAAATGGCAAAAGGCGTAACGAAGACATAGCATGAGATATGCTATGTCTATGTGTTGAGATCGGATTAATACTTCCAATCTACTCTAAAGAGTACATTGGTTGGACTAGCTAGGAAATTATTACCACCGTTAATACGTACTCTGTTGTTTTCGTAATAACGTTTGTTGGTAATGTTATCGCCAATTAAGTTAAATGATAAGTTTGGTGAGTAGCTATAGCGAATATTTGCATTCCAAACGGTGTACCCACCTTGATAAATGCTGTAAAGGCTACTAGTACTTGTTTGAGCAATTGCTCCAATGCCTGCAGACCATTTTTCCAAAGAGCCGGGGAGTTGATATTGAGAATGTATTTTAAACATATGTTCAGGCGTGTGTTTACTAAAGTTTGTGCCTGACAGATAAGTTAAACTTTCAGTCTGTAAATACTTACTTTTGTTGTAGGTATATCCTGCAAATAGTGCTAAATCATCGGTTATTTTGCCAGAAAGCTCGACATCAATGCCACGACTACGTACTTTTCCTTCAGGCACAGCAAAGCTGATATTATTGTATGTCGCAGCGATGGGGCGGTTTTGTTGCTCTATTTGAAATAGCGCCAATGAAGCATTTAAACGCCCATCAAAAAGTTCAGATTTAATTCCAATCTCATCATTTTTACCGATGACAGGGTCGAGGGGCTTTCCTGATAAACTTCTAGAAGATTGAGGTTTGAAAATTTCAGTATGGCTAGCATACACACTTGTATTGTCTGTTAAATCATAGGTTAAGCCAATATACGGAATAAATTTATTCTTTTTTATTTCTCGATTTCTTGCGTATTCACCGTCAAATTGACCACCAGTAATGGCATAATATGTACTTCCGTTATTGACAGTTTGAGTATAACGACCTGCAAGTATTAAATGAATATTTTGAAGTAAGTTAACTCGAGTTCCTAATGTTGCGGAGGCTTGAGTAATATAATTGGTGTAGAGCCAATTTAAGTTTAAAGCACCATTCCAATTGGGTGCGGCTATGGTTGTCGGATCAAACGTGGTGACATTATATGATTTTGAATTTAGAATTCGACGCCATTCAGATTTTTCATATGTGCTGACGTAAGTTAAATTTGCAAAGAGATCATGTGTGGCATTAAATAAATTGTATTGCCCATTTAATGAAACTTTTGCACTTAACTCATCACTACTATTGTCATAGTACTGATAATTATTCATGGCTAAGTTTTGATTACTGCTAGTTAAGCCAATATAACTGGTCCCGAGTTGTGCAAGTGCTCCAATATGCTCTAAAGAATGACTCCAAGTGGCATTAATTTGGGTGCTTAGACTCCAATGATCATTAAATTGATGTTTTACATCTGCAAATACATTATATTTTTCTAAATCACGTTGAGACCAATCTGCACCTAAATATTTACTGGCGGGTAATCCTGAATCTACTCCACCAAATGCCATTGGAATACCGAAGTTATCAATGCCTTCAGATGATTTTTGATATAATACACCTAGACGGACAAGTGTTGCAGGTGTGAGATCAATATCTAATACGCCATAAAATGTTTGATTATCTTTAGATATCGTATTTTTAAAAGAGTCTTTGTCCTCACTAATAGCAACAAAACGGCCACGTATGGTGCGATCTTGATTGAGTGGACCAGAAACATCAAACATCGATCTGAAGTTATTCCAACGACCAGCTTGTAAATAACCATGCATTTGGAAATCTTTGGTTGGATGCTTACGTACAGCATTAAGTGTACCACCTGGTTCGCTGTATGCTTGGGTGAGGCCTGTTGCACCACGAACAACTTCAATATGGTCATAGATATCTAAATCGGTAAAATTAGATGAAGTTCTGTAGGGGTTTGAACCAGCACCTGGCATATTTGTACTCAAACCGTCTTCTTCAATTTGATCGATATAAAACCCACGAGATTGGTAACGAAAACGCCCACCATCTCGAATCACGTTGATCCCTGTGGTTTGTTTCATGGCATCTGTAACGGTGGTTAAGCCTTGGTCTTGAATTTGTGCTCGTGTAATGACTGAGACAGATTGGGGTGTTTCTTTTCGTGTTAATTCAAGCCCTGTTGCTGTTTTCATGCTTGATGATTGATTTGACTCAGCTTGAATCGTTTCAAGATTTGTCACATGAGAAAGATCTGTATTGTCTGTAGCAAAACTATGCATAGAAATACTGAATATACTTGCGCATAATGGCGTGAATAAAAATTTCTGACGACTAATTGACATAATTAAAAAAAGTGTGAATAAAGTGGTGGCATTTTTATACAAATGCAAACAATTATCAATTGCTTCACTATACTCATTCAATGAAACGTTTTTATATGATCTTTATTTATTAAAAATAAAAATTTATAACATAAAAATATAAAGTGTTTAAATTTACTTAATTTTTTGTAATATATCGTGGCTTTTGATTCATGACAGCGTCATATTTTGCTAAGATAATTTTAAGGAAATAAACGAAGTATGATAATAATGGTGATGTAATATTGATCCCATGCGAGGTAAAAAATGCCAGTTAGACTCATCGCTGTAGATATGGACGGTACCTTCTTAAACGGAGAAAAGCAGTACAATACACAACGCTTTTTGAAGCAATTCTCAGCCCTTCAACAAAAAGGAATACACTTTGTAGCAGCGAGTGGCAATCAGCTATACACGCTGAAAAACTACTTTTCCGATATTCAAGACCACATTGGATATGTTGCTGAGAATGGTGCTTTTGTTGTAGATGGTTTAACAGAAGTCAATTTTTCACACTTTGATTCTCAAGTTGCAAAAGTGATGCTTGCTGACCTCATGGCAGATTATGCAGAAGGAATTATTTTATGTGGCAAGGAAGGGGCTTATGTAGATGAGCAAACACCTGCTGAAAATATGCCAAAACTTCATAAATATTTTAAACGATTATTTTGTGTAGAAGACTTACTTCAAGTCGATGATTTAGTGTGTAAAATTACTATCAATACGAGCAATTATGACTTTGATGTACTCACAAATGCATTAAATCAAAAATCGTATATTAAAAATAATCAAGTCAAAATGGTTTCAAGTGGCTTTGGATTTATCGACTTAATTGTACCTTCTCAACATAAAGCTTTTGGATTAAGTTTTTTACAACAGCGTTGGCAGGTGAGTGCCGATGAAACGCTGGTGATTGGCGATAATAATAACGACATCGAAATGGTGAAAATGGCTAAATTTGGTTTGGCCATGGACAATGCTATACCTGAGTTAAAGCAAGTTGCAGATTATGTGGTAGGGCACAACGAACGTGAAGCTGTGCTTGACGTGTTAGATGCTGTTTTACACAGTGAATCAGATACACAACTGGCTGAAAAGTTGGCATGTTTAAATTAATCTTTCTAAGTACATGGCAGTGTGTGAATGACTGCCATGTACTTGAGATTTTTTAAAACCAACCATTGATAATTTTTTGGTATTCTCCAGTCTCTTTGCTCAGATGTAACCACTGATCTACATAAAGTTTCCATGTGATATCGTTTGTTGGGAGCATATATGCTTTTTCCCCATATTGGAGCGGTTTGTCTGTGTTTACAGCGCATAGTGTGGGATAGTGTTTTTTCTGATACATGGCTTCAGATGCTTCTGTGATCATGACATCTGCTTTTTTGTCTACCAATTGCTGAAAAATTGCTAAGTTGTCTGAGCTGAGTGTGAGATGACTATTCGGCAAATGCTGACGTGCAAATGCTTCGTTTGTACCCCCTGTTGGTTCAATCACGCGTACAGAAGATTTGTTGATTTGTTCAATGGTCTGATATTTCTTTGCGTCAGTACAGCGCACAAATGGGACTTTGCCATCAACATCGATGCGCTGTGTAAAAAAGACTTGGCGTTGTCTTGCTAAAGTGACTGAAATACCACCCATCGCAATATCACATTTGCTTGCAACTACATCGGGTGTCAGCGTTTTCCATGTTGATTGAATATAATTGGCCTTTACACCTAAACTTTTGGCTAAAGACTCTGCCATAGAAATATCTATTCCTTCATATTTGGCATCGGAATTAAGAAAACTATAGGGCTTATAATCACCTGTTGTACATACATCTAATGTCCCCTTATTTATAATACGTTGTAGTTGAGATTCTGCATGTAGGTGTGTTGCGGTGAAGGCAAAAAAACACAATGTGAGATATTTTTTCATAAACATACTCTAAATTTAAATATAATATAAATATTAATTGTCTGTTATTTATAAGGCAAATTTTATGCCAATGACATGATTTTGAATATTATTTTTAAAAATGTGTTGCCTGTGGGAGTTGAGGCTAAGCAGAATTATCTTTATGTGTTTTGACATATATTTGATAAAATATAAGCATACCTTAATAAAGCATCGATATACTGTAGAAGCCTAAATGAATTAGGTCGCTTCTAGGTAATTTGTAGAGCCGATAATATGCTTTTGATGAATGTTGAACAGTATCGAAAAAACAATTGGAAAATACTTTGTGATTTCGATGGCACGATTAGTTTGCAAGACACCACAGATGAATTGCTCGAACATTTTGCTGACGATGGTTGGCAAGACATTGAAGAGTTGTGGGAGCAAGGCCAAATTGGCTCTAAGGAGTGTATGCAACGTCAAATTGCATTACTCAATGTAAGTAAACAAGACTTAGAAGCTTTTGTGCAAAATATTAAGATTGATGAAAGCTTTATTGAGTTTGTCAAACTCACCAAATACTATGGTATACCCCTGACCATTGTGAGTGATGGTCTAGATCAAGTGATTCGTTGTGTACTTGCAAAATATAATTTAATGCATGTTCCTGTGATTGCAAATCAGTTGCAACAGGTGAGTGACACTCGTTGGCAATTGGCATTTCCAAATGCGAGTAAAACGTGTAACTCTCAGTCGGGAACCTGCAAATGTAAGGTATCTAAACAACATCAACAATATAAAACCATTTTGATTGGTGATGGGCGTTCGGATTTTTGTTTATCTGAACGCGCAGATTACGTGTATGCGAAAACATCACTTTTAAAACATTGTCAAAAAAATAAAATTAGCCATGTCGCCTTTCATCGTTTTGATGAAATTAGTGCATCTCTTGAACAGTTTGTACAGTCACAAAAGATGACAAAGGTGATTAGTTTATGATAGAGGATCATTCCTTTTTGCTGTCTGGAGGGCGTACAGGCATTTTACTCATTCATGGGCTTACAGGAACGCCAAATGAAATGCGTGGATTGGCACGGCGTTTTCATCAACAAGGCTATACTGTAATGGCATTACAGCTTGCAGGACATTGCGGAACAGTTGAAGATTTAGTCAATACCACATGGCAAGATTGGTATAAAAGCGTGTGTGTTGCTGCCGAAAAATTAAAACAAAATGTAGATGATATGTTTGTGGCAGGGTTATCTATGGGGGCATTACTGGCTTTAAATTATGCCACTGAGCATAAAGTTAGTGGTGTGATGAGTTACAGCCCGACATTTAAATATGATGGTTGGAGCATTCCTTTATGGTCAAAAATGATTGCGCCTGTTGCTTTGCCTGTTGTTTATAAACTCAATATTTTTCGTGATCTGACGTTTGATGAGGCAGAGCCCTTTGGTATTCAAAACGAAAAACTCAGACAGCGTATTGTGCATTCGATGCACCACGGAGACAGTAGTGAGGCAGGACTGCCAGGAAACCCTTGGCATTCGTTATACCAACTACAATGTTTATCTAAAGTACTAAGAAGAAATTTGTCTCGTATTAGTGCACCATGTCTGTTGATTCATGCATACGATGATGATATTGCACATCGTAGAAATAGTCAGTTGGTATATGATCAAGTTCAAGGACCTAAGCAGTTAGTTTGGCTGAAAAAAAGCTATCATATGATTACCATAGACAATGATAGAGAACAGGTGATTACAGATTCTTTGGCCTTTATGAAGCAATACCACAGTGAAGTTTAGGGTCAGCAGATGAATGCATTGGTCGTTATGGTGTGGATGTTTACAATAGCAGTAGATACCGTTGGGCAATTGGCATTTAAAGCCTTGGCTTTGAAAGGTCTAGCCTATGAAGGTAAAGCCCGTTGGTTGGCTTTTGCTAAAATGCCAATGCTATGGCTCGGTTTGGCCTGCTATGTGGTGGAATTTGTGGTTTGGCTGGCTTTTTTATCATTGGTGCCTTTATCTGATGGTGTGATGCTTGGCTGTATTAACATTGTGGTGATTATGATCGCAGGCCGTTTGTTTTTTAAAGAGCAGTTAACCAAAGAGCGTTTGATTGGTGTGTTATTTATTAGTGCAGGCGTGGCTGTGATTGGAATAGGTCTATGAGATTATTTTATTTGGTTGGTTTTTCTGTACTGATGCTATTTGATACCTTAGCGCAAATCAGTTTTAAGCTGGCCTCAAATCATGCGATGCCATTGACCTTTGATTTACCATGGCTTGCACGTGTATTTGGTAATATTTGGATTTATGGTGCATTGATTGGTTATATCGGTTCATTTTTTACGTGGATGACTTTACTTGAAAAAGCACCCATTGGCCCTGCTGTGGCTGCTTCACATATAGAGCTGATTAGTGTCACTTTATTGTCGGTTTGGCTGTTTAGTGAACCACTGACCGCGTTTAAAGTATGTGGTATGACCTTAATTGTGATCGGTGTGTTATTTTTAGCAAAGGGCGAAGCTAAAATTTATAAACAACAGCAACAATAATTTATGAGCGCCATGCTGTATCAATGCGTTCAATCAGTCGAGTATTGAGCGCTTGTTGCTGGTTCTGCCAAGCTGTCAACTGTTCCTCAGGCATATCTTCTTGTGCATCTAACTTACTCAAAAAAGCTTTAAACCACTGTTTATATTGATATAAAGAAATATCTCCAGTGATATCTGCCCCCATTAATTTTCCTCCACATGCATCAATGAGTGTATGCAGATGTTGCTCTAAGAACTGACCTTGGTCCCAATTGGTTTTAACCACGTCTTTAGATAAAATATCTTTATCAATGGAGAGGTAAATAGGCAGATTTACAGTGTTGAGTGTGGTTAAAAACTCAGCCATGAGCGCATCGGGAAAAGCAAAATTACGTGCTGCGTGTTTTGCACCAATGTGTTTTAGCCAGCTTGCATCTTGCTGTACACTCCAGTAATGCAGTTTGCCTTTTTTGAGGGGTGACCAATGATTTTCCCATGCATGACTTAACCCAATATCATTTGAGCTAATTCCAAGCACGTCTATGCGAGCAACTTGTGGGAGTTGGCTGGCCCAATAGACCCATGATCCACAATGAATACCAAAAGGATAGCGCATGTTGTCTGGGTGGTTATCGCAAACCACCAAATGAATGGGTTCATCTTTTGCTAAACGAGAAAGCAATAAATAGCTGAGGTGATGATAGTCACCACTACCAAGTAAAGCGCAACCTTGTTGTGAAGGCGCAGGAAGTTGGTTTGCTAAGTGGGTTTCTAATTGCTTAAAGTCATGCCATTTACAACCAAAACGAATTTTCTCTTGCCATGATTGTAATGCAACACGCCGCCAAGCATTGGGCTGAGCCGAGGAATCATCAAAATTTAAAATAACAGGTGGTCGTGTCACGGTCATGTACCTTATGTGTCTTGCTGCTGATGCCAATGCGCATCTGATTCAAATAAATGTCTGAATTTCTTGAGTATAAACCGAAGCATGGGAGATTTAACCCATACAAGATGTTGTGTAAATGTAAATTGTGCCCCGAGTTGGGCTTTAACCTCAGGATCTGTCCATCCTGCCACGTAGAAATCTAAGTGGTGGGTTTTGGCATAATCTAAATTTACAAACCAACTGATGAAATATAAGTTGTAATCTAGCGCAAGGGAATAGTTGAGGCCAATATATTTATCAACCAACGTATTGTTGTGTACGTAGCAGATATTATAGCCGATGAGGGTGTCGTCTTTCCAATACATAAAAACACGGCCTTGCTGACCAGATTCTTGTAAAATAGTACGAAAGAATTCAAGGCTGAGCAGGTCAAAGTGTATGTCGCTTTGTTGATACACTTCTAAATATAAGGCATATAATTGTTGCAGTGTATCTGTATTTTGAAAGTAAGCATCGCCTGTATGTTTAATTTCAACATGCAATTCATCTAGATGTTTGAGTTTTCTTTTTAAATTTTTACGTCTGCTTTTAGAAAATCGATTTAAAAAATCGTTTTGGTCGGCAAAGTCTATTTTTACATAGGCCAATGCTTGACCTTCTACCGCCAAGAAACCACGTTGTTGTGCAGATTGAATCAGCGCCTGACTAAAGAGATTATCTTTTTCGGGTAAAAGTGGAGACTGAATAGGCAAGTCTTTAATAATCGTTAAACTTTGTTTTTGACAAAACGGTTGTATTTGCTCGAGTAGTTGTTGTGCCGTATGTGTATGTGGTAAAGGCGTATATTCTGTAACAGTGGTTCCAATAAATTGCGTTGGAAAATGAACGAAGCGTTGCCAATACTGATAGCCAAGCACCGACTGGATTTTCTTGCGAAGGGGAGCATCGAGTGTGGTGAGTAGATTAAATTGTGTGCTAAATGCATAAAAAGATACATCAAGCGTTTGAGCTTCAAATGCGTTTGGTGGATGCTTTAAAAAAGCATCCACCAAACATTGAGGTTCTACATGATTAAAACCAGTATCCATAAGTCGGTTTTACATTTCCTTTTTTGCACGAACCAAGAGTTGATCAAGCAATACGAGTGCTTGGTCAATTTCGGCACGGCTGATTTCAAGTGATGGTGCAAATGTAATCACATTTTTATAGTAACCACCTACATCGAGTACCAAACCACATTTTTGACCTTCATACTCTAAAGTACCAGATAAGCCAATGTCTACCATTTTGTCGAGGAGTTCTTTATTTGGTGTGAAACCATCAGTTTGACAAATTTCTGCACGTAAGGCTAGGCCTAGACCATCTACATCACCAATTTCTACATGTTGTTTTTGGAGTGTTTTTAGACCATCTAAGAAATAAGCACCACTTTCCATGACTTGTTTTTCATAGTCTTTTTCAGCCAACATCGTCATTAACTCTAAACCAACGGCTGTACCAAGTGGGTTAGATGCAAATGTAGAGTGTGTTGAACCGACCGGGAACGTGGTTGGGTTGATGAGGGCCTCTTTTGCCCAAATCCCTGCCAAAGGATTTAGACCATTGGTTAATGCTTTACCAAATACAGTAACGTCTGGTGTAATGCCAAAGTGTTCCCATGACCATAATTTACCAGTACGGTAAAAGCCCATTTGAATTTCATCAACAACCAATAAAATACCATGGTCATCGAGTACTTTTTTCAAGCCTTTAAAGAAGTTTTTAGGTGGAATAACATAACCACCTGTTCCTTGAATGGTTTCCATGTAAAACGCTGCAAATTCACTTTCACGAACTTTTGGATCCCATACGCCATGATATTCAGTTTCGAATAAACGCGCAAATTCTGCCACACATTTGTCGCCATATTCTTCAGCTGTCATGCCTTTTGGACGACGAAATGGGTATGGAAATGGAATGAAGTGTGCACGTTCACCAAAGTGGCCATAACGGCGGCGATAACGATAGCTTGATGTAATTGATGATGCACCTAAGGTACGGCCATGGTAGCCGCCTTCGAAAGCAAACATACGGCTTTTACCACCACAAAAGTTACGAATAACTTTGAGGGAGTCTTCAATGGCTTGTGAACCACCCACGTTGTAATGAATACGGCCAGCTTCACCTGTTTTTTTGAAGATATCTTCGGCAATTACTTTGCTAAGCTCGATTTTTGTTGGATGTAGATACTGACTTGCAACTTGTGGCAAGGTGTTAATTTGTTCAATTAAACGGTTACTTAAACGTGGGTTTTTATAACCAAAGTTGACTGCTGAATACCACATCTGTAAATCAAGATAAGGGATGTCTTGATCATCATACAGGTAGCTTCCTTCACAGTTGGTAAAGATTTTTGGCGGTTCTACATAATGTACGGTATCACCATGTGAGCAATATTTTGCTTCGTCCAAAAGGAGCTGTTTTTCATTAATCGCCATAAGTAAATCCTTATCGTGCTTTAAAGGTCTTTAATATTTTATTGTGTTTAAACGCGATAAAATGATTAAAGGGAAGTGGTGTTTAAAATTGGTATAAAATGCCTATACTGTTGCTAAAGTCAGCGATTTTATTGACCATTGGGCTTTGCTGCTGTTGCCTTGATAGGCGAGTAACTTGACTGCTGTTGTAAAGCGTCCAGTGTGGGTTAATTTGATAACCTATATCTAAGCTAAAATATGGTTGTATGCTTTGTTTGGGGGTGTAACGGTCTATCTGACTACGTTGAGCTTCGATTTCACTGACCCCATAGTAATAATTGTTGTAGTTTTTATCATTCCATTGCAGTCCCAATTCTGGGGAAAAGGTCCATTGTTTATAATGTGTTTCTGCAAGGTAGGCAAGCGTCGCAAAAGTACCATGACTGCGTGATTGAATATCTTTTTCAGCTAAAATCTGAAAACCACCATAAGGGGTAATATAGGTATAACTGCCCCCTGCCATAACAGAAGCGTGTCTTTTGTCGAGTCGGCTGAGTGTGTCTGAAGGCTTAAATTCGGTGCTGTTGTAGTAAAGATTGAGTTTAAGTTGGTGTTTTGGTGTATGCAAAGCATATAGTCCAATTTCATTGCCATCGACATAGACATAATTTGAATCAAAAAATACACTTGGAAAAACAGTTGTAGGAAAGTTATTGTTTTTATAGGCTTGTATGTCAATAGCCCCTGCAACCCCTACTTGTAAAGTAGTTGGTGTGTTTGCATAAGCATATGGGGTCGTGGTCAAAGCCATGGCAACAGCAGTACTCATGGTGTATTTGAAACATTTTACGTAATCTAGCATATAGGTGTGTTGACCATGTTTTTAGCACATACTTCTAGTTATATATAAATTTAATATGTCATTATTAGGACAATCTTAAAAAAAATAAATATTTAATCGTTTTTTGAGTAAGTTAGCTGTAATTTTATACCATGATCAATACGATAGGTATAGTCATGGTATATTTTTTGATTTATTTAGCTGAGGTGGCGACCAAACAAAGCCAATGCTTCTTCGGCATTAAAGGTATACTTTGCATTACAAAATTGACAATCCATTTCAATGGGATTTTGTATGCTTAAAGTCTCTTTTACAGCATCTTCTCCAATGTGTAATAGCGCATTTTCACACTTTTGTTGTGAACAGGTACATGAAAATTCAAGTTGTTCTACATCAGGTAAGCGCACCTCTTCTTCATTATATAAACGATATAGAATCTCTTGTGCATCGAGTTGTTTGAGTTCATCTGCCTTGAGTGTGTTGGTCAACATGATGAGGCGTGGCCACAAATCATCATCAATATGTTGTTTTTCTTCTTCGGTGCGTGGAAGCAGTTGAATGAGTAAGCCGCCAGATGCTTGAGCATCACTTGCTAGCACTAGATGGGTTGGAATTTGTGCCGATAAAGCATAATACTGCATGAGACAGCCTGCCAATGTAGGTTGGTCAAGTGCAATAATACCTTGATAGCGCTCTCCAAACTCAGGGTCAATATTAATGAATAAAATAGGCTGCTGTAGCGTGGAAAATACAGTGCTACTGTCGGTGGCGTGTTCAAAGCGTGAATCTGCTTCAAACTCTGCAAGTGCTCTGAGTTGTCCTAAGTGATTGCATTCAGCCATTGCCCATTTGAATGATCCTTGGGCTTGTATTTGCAAGCTAATATTGCCTTTTATTTTTAATGTACTTGCCAATAATGCAGTTGCACTTAGCATTTCACCTAAGAGTACCTCAATGGCTTGTGGGTAATCACGTTGCTTTAAAATCGTGTGTAATGTGTTTGTGAGTTGCACTACTTCACCACGAACAGGGCAATTTTCAATATAAAAGCGTTGACGTAAGTTTGACATGTTTTTCTCCAATCTAAGCAATAAATGGTGGCATTGTCTTAAAAGACAAGAGGCTATTGATCCTTTCTTGACAGGTTAGAAGGATCTGTGTGTTCACATTTTGTGGTGGGTTCTTTTTGTTGAACTTCGGCATCTCGTTCAAATAAATGTTCTAATTCTGCTAAAGCGTTGCGGTGAGTTTCAAATATTTTTTGTTCATCTTGATAAATGCTTTGCTGTTCGTTGAGTAAGGATTCATCATACTCTTTAAATAGCTCAATATGCTGATAAGCTTCTGTTTCATCTACACCGAGTTCACGTAAGGTTTTATATGCCATTCCTAATGCAGATAAATATGTTTCACGCCAAATATGTACTACGCCAATTTCTTTGAGTAAGTGAACATGGTGGCGATCTCTAGCACGCACTAAGAGTTTAATGTGGGGGTAATGCAAACAAATGTGGCGTGCTGTACGAAGTGAGTCTTCCACATGATCGATTGCAAGCACAAAAACTTTGACATGCTCAATCCCTGCAGCGCGTAATAAGTGGGGCTGAGTGGCATCGCCATAATATAAAGTGCCCCCATATTGGCGTACAAAATGAATTTGTTGCAAGCTTGAATCAATGGCAGTAAATGGAATGTGCTGTAAGCGAGCAATACGTGCCACAATTTGTCCAACACGGCCAAAACCTGCAATAATCATGGGTGCGTGTTGTGATGGAATATCATCAAATGCTGTGGTGGAGGATTTGTCTAAACGTGGAACAATATGGCGTGAAACTAGCCAAAATAAAATGGGTGTGAGTACCATAGACAGAGTGACAATGAGTGTAACTGGTTGTGCAATTGCATTTGAAATAATGTCTTGACTATGAGCTACACTTAAAACAACAAATGCAAACTCTCCACCTTGAGCAAGACATGTGCCGAGTAAAAGACTGTTTTTCCAATTGTGCTGATAATAACGTGCAATCAGTAACATGATGATCGCTTTAATGATGAGTAAAGCCATTGCACCCCCAATAATGAGTAAGGGCTGGCTAAAAAGAACAGACAGTTCGGTGGTCATGCCTACGGTCATAAAAAATAACCCGAGCAATAACCCTTTAAAGGGTGCAATATTTGATTCTAATTCATGGCGAAATTCTGAATCAGCCAATAATACGCCTGTCAAAAATGCACCCAAAGTGGTGCTAATGCCTAAAAGATCCATCAGTAATACGGTAGACAATACAATGAATAATGCAACGGCTGTTAATAGTTCACTTGCGCCACTGCGCGCAACGAAACGAAAAAAGGGTCGCATGACAAAGCGACTAAATAAAAATAGCCCACTAAATACAGCAATAATGGCGGCAAAATAAGCAATACCATGATGTGTATTTGATGTTCCTACCAATAATGGAATGATTGCAAGTAATGGAATAGCAGCAATATCTTGGAACAGTAAAACCGAAAACGCATTTTGCCCATAACTGGTGTTTAATTGTTGTTTTTCATTGAGCAGTTGTAATACAAATGCGGTAGACGATAATGCCAAAGCAAAACCAATACAAAAACTGGCGGCTATGCTTTGTTGAAAGACAAGCCAAATCAAAAGCATAAGCACAGTACCTGTGATAATGACTTGTAAACTACCCATCACAAAAATGGCTTGTCTTAGCTTCCATAAACGTTGTGGTCTTAGTTCTAAACCAATTAAAAACATCAAAAAAATAACGCCAAAATCTCCAAGCTGCATCACAGCAGAAGCATCGTGTGCAATATTGAGTATACTTGGCCCTAAAACAATACCTGTAATGAGATAGCCTAGTACTGTAGAAATTCCAAAATGTTTTGCACAGGGCACAATTAATAAACTGGCTGCAAGAAAGAGTGTAATTTGGAGAAGTAATGACATGAGATTGCCTGTATAGGACATGCAAAGGTGGAGTCACATTATTTTAAGAGCAAATCAAGCCACAAGATAGTCGAAGTTGTTTGTGGTTTAAAATCGTGTTTACAAAATGTCTATGTAAACGATGCTGTTTTACTCATAGAGTAATTGTAGGATTAAATTTGACAGTATTATTAGAATTTACTAATATTAGATTTATCTAATAAAATGAAATGATGATATGGCGAATCTAGACGAAATGTTTCAAGATGCGGTTAAAGCAACCAATTTCTTAAAAATGATTAGTAATCCACAACGTCTATTAATGATCTGTGCAGTGATGAAAAAGCCTGGTTTAACCAATGGTGAAATCAGTACTGAATGCGGATTGAGTATTTCTGCCACATCGCAACATCTTACAAAAATGTGTATGGAGGGAATACTGTACAAAGAAAAAGACGCTCAAATGAGTAGATACTACGTTAAAGAAAAAACAACAGAAGAAATCGTTTGGTCACTAAAAAGAGCATTTTCAAATGAATAACATCAATATATCGGGTTTAGTTCAAACGGCTAAAAATATTGTAAGTACCGAAAGCATTGGTTTGTGTATTTGTTTACTGAACCAAGCAGGACAAAAAGTGTTTTTTATTAGCTTGGGTCAAATTAAACCATGCAGTATAAAAATGAGTGAAATGAAAGCATTCACGTCTTATCAATTTACTCACGATAATGATGAAATATATCAATTACTCAAAAGTTTAGGCGATACACCACTTATTTCAGAACAATATTGTTTTATACCAGGAGGAAAATATATTCCAAATCTATTTGGACATGATGCATTTTTAGGAGTTTCTTCAACTGACCCAAGTCAAGATGCAAAAATAGCAGATGAACTTGTAAATTATTTATATCTAGGAGATAAAAAATGAAAAAAGTATTAGTGACAGGTGCAGGAAGTGGTTTTGGTCAACTTTATAGTATTGAGCTTGCAAAGCGAGGCTATGAGGTGTACGCAGGCGTTGAAATTACCAGTCAAATTACACAGCTTAGAAATATTTTAAAGGCACAAAATTTAACTGCACATGTGTTTAAATTGGATATTTGTAGTGAGATTGATCAAACTTACGCAAGTCATTTAGATATTGATATCTTAGTCAACAATGCAGGTATTGGTGAAGGTGGTTCACTTGCCGATATGCCAAGTGAAGTGTTAAGAAAACAATTCGAAGTCAATTTTTTTTCAACCATTACATTAACACAGAAAATATTAAAAAATTTGGTGAAAAAAGGACAAGGTAGAGTCGTATTTATCTCTTCTATTGGTGGTGTTGTATCTTTAGAAAAATATGGCGCTTACTGTGCATCTAAACACGCTTTAGAAGCAGCAGCACAAGCTTTAAATCAAGAAGTTTCACCTTTAGGCGTAAGTTTTGCGACCATCAACCCAGGGCCGTACTTAACAGGATTTAATGATAGAATGACTGAAGCGTCCAATGCATGGTATGACGCCAATAACGCAGTCGTAAATCATGACAATCCAACATTTGGTCAAGATCAGTATCCACAAGAACAAGATATTGAAAAAATGGTGGATGTGATTGTAGATCCAACATCAAAATTTAGAAATATGTTTCCATTAGAAATTAATCAGCCATTTAAAGATATGCAAGCGAGTGTTTGGGACGCTTAAACATCAATAGAGCTTAACAATGACGTTAAGCTCTATTTTTTCATATATCGCAGATGTATTGCCACATTGATAAAGACAATACACGTTAGAGTAGATACTGAATTACCCCAATTCTTGAGGGTCGATATCTATTGATAAGCGAATATGAGAAGGGGTGATAGCACGAACTTGTTGCCACCAATGACTGACATAGTAATGTAATTGGGCTCTGTTTTCAGACAGCAATAGCATGTGTGCATGGTATTTACCTGCTTTTCGTTGCATTGGGGCGGGTATTGGCCCCCAAATATCAATACTTTGTTGTGCAGATGTTGTTAGGGTTTCGGCACATTGGGTTAAAAATGCTAAATGATCTTTTTCATTTTTTGCATCACTACGAATTAACACACTATAACGATAAGGCGGAAGACAAGCACTTTCTCTTTCTTTTAAAGTTTGCTGTGCAAAAGTGCGGTAATCATGTTCAAGTAACGTATGTAGGATTGGATGATCTGGCCGAAGTGTTTGTAAAATAACCTCGCCGTGCACGTTTCCACGCCCTGCTCGTCCAGAGACTTGGGTAATGAGTTGTGCTGTACGTTCAGGTGCACGAAAATCGACACTCAGTAAACCTGCATCGACATCTAAAATTGCGACTAAACTCACATGAGGGAAATGATGCCCCTTAGCGAGCATTTGTGTTCCTAATAAAATGAGTGGTTTTTCTGTATGAATTTGAGCATATATTTTTTCTAAACTGCCTACATGACGGGTACTGTCTTTATCAACTCTAAGTACATCATAGGTTGGAAAGAGTTCTTTTAACCCTTCTTCAATTTTTACCGTACCTAAACCAATGGGTTTAAGTGTTGTATGTTGACAGGCAGGGCAATGTTTAGGCAACGTCTGTATCAAGCCACAATGATGACAGTGCAAATGGGTGTAAGGCTGTGTGTGTAAGGTAAAATGAGCATCGCATTGTGGACAATTGGCCTGCCATGCACATGACTCACACATGAGTACGGGTGCATAGCCACGTCGATTTAAAAAAACCAATACTTGCTGATTTTTTTGTAAGGTTGCTTTAATTTTTTCAATCAACATTACACTTAAACCATGCTGTTTAGGGGCAATTTTTAAGTCAAGAATATGCATTTTAGGCAAACTTGCATGACCCGCTCTTTGATTGAGTATCAGGTGTGTTAACTTACCGTGTTTGGCTAAAGCAAAGCTATCAATACTGGGGGTGGCAGATCCTAAAATCACGGGGCATTGTGCTAAATATCCTCGATATAAAGCAACGTCCCTTGCATGGTAGCGAAATCCCTCTTGTTGTTTAAAAGAAAGATCATGTTCTTCATCTAAAATAATTAACCCTAAATCAGGTATAGGTACATAAATTGCAGAACGTGTTCCTAAAATGATACCCGCTTGGCCTGTTTGTGCTTGTTGCCATGCCTGTAGACGTTTTGTTTCATTGAGCCCTGAATGTAATAGTGCAATTGGGCAATCAAATCGAGCACTGAATCTAGCAATCGTTTGTGGGGTAAGTCCTATTTCAGGAACTAAAACCAGTACTTGTTTATTTTGTTTTAATATTTGCCACATGATTTGCAAATAAATTTCTGTTTTCCCACTACCTGTAATTCCATCGAGTAAATAACCGTGATATTGCGTGAGTAAGGGCAAAATTTGATTGAGTACATGTTGCTGTTCTGTATTCGCGATGAGCTCGTTTTCTGCTAAATTCACGGGGTGGCGACTAAAATCAATAGGTACGTCTTGTTTTGTAATGAGTTGTTTTTTTTCTAATGTTTTGAGGGTGGCTGTACTGATCCCTTGTTGGTTTAATTGGTTTTCGAGTACATGGCCTTGGTGCGTTTGTAAATATTCATATGCTACTTTTTGTTTGCTTGAGCGTTTGAGCTGTTGATCAAGGTCATGTGGTGTAGGGTTGAGTTGCCATTCGGGCGTTACAACATCATAACGATGACCTTGTCTTAATTTGGCAGGGAAAGCGCTTTGTATCACCTCACCTAAAGGGTACATATAATATTGTGCTGACCAAATGAGTAATTTTAAAATGTGTTGGTCAAGTAATGGTTTTTGATCGAGAATATCTGTAATTTTTTTGAGTTTAAATTGTGTGGAAAGCTCGGTGTCTAGGGCAATTTTTTCAATCACAATAGCCACACATATTTGACGTCCAAAAGGAACAGAAACTCGCATACCTATTTTAAGATCTGCATATTGTTGCGCAGAGACTTCGTAATCAAAGCAATCGTGAATGGGTACAGGTACGGCAACACGAATACGATAGGGAAGAAGATGATTCATGTTTCATTCAACTAGAAGTATATTTTATGTACATTTTAGTCCCTCATGGCGTAAATATGTCATATACGATTTACGCCATGAAGGAGGATATTAACGTCTTGATTTAAAAGAAACATCTATACTACGTGGGCGATAATACCAACCTAATACTAATAAAATGACTGAAAATAGCAAAATCGGGGAGTCACCAAGGCGACTATACATGGTTTGCCCTGTAAAAGCGGGTACGTCGTGGCGTAAAACCAATGCTTTATCTTGCGGTGCTTGCGCAACAATTTGGCCGTGTTCATTGATAAATGCGGTTACTCCCGTATTGGTTGCTCGCATAAACCAGCGTCCATTTTCTTTGGCACGCATTTGTACCATTTGTAAATGTTGCCATGGGCCTGCTGTCCCTGTAAACCATGCATCGTTAGAAATGGTGGTCATATAGTCACTACCGATGGCATTTAATCGGGTGAGGTTAGGGTAAGCAACCTCATAACAAATGGCTACACCAAGAGCGTGGTGCTTTATTGTTAAATGTGGTTGAGGGGCTTGTCCTGCAGACATTCCACCACCACTTGGATCATTTTGAAGTGCAGGAAGTACCCATTTAAGAAGTCCTGCCATTGGAATATATTCACCAAATGGGACTAAACGTTGCTTTTTATATAAGCCTGAAGCATTTTGACCCGAAAGCATGAGTGCATTATAAAGTAATAGTTGTTGCGCCTGTTCCGA
Source organism: Acinetobacter baretiae (assembly GCF_015627105.1). Taxonomy (GTDB): domain Bacteria; phylum Pseudomonadota; class Gammaproteobacteria; order Pseudomonadales; family Moraxellaceae; genus Acinetobacter; species Acinetobacter baretiae. Next base: position 132,054 of record NZ_VTDM01000009.1, read on the forward strand.
TGCTTTTACATCGTAATACAACATGCCAACACCCCATGCAGAACCTGTTTGTCGCGCATGTTCAGTGACTTGATCAATAAAGGGTTGTACTGAGGTTTGTAACATGGGAATAGAAGATTCAGGCCAAAGTACTAAATCTCGCCCCCATTCAGATGCACTTAATGCGCTATAAATATCGAGTGTTTTGTATTGATAGGCTTCTTGCCATTTTAGATCTTGAGGAATGTTTCCTTGTATTAAAGATACAGAGAGGGGTTGATCTGCTTTAGGTGTAACAAAACTGATTAAACTTGCTCCCCATGCGCCGAGCAGTACGATTAATATTGGGATGAGCCAAAAAAAACGCTTTTTAAAGAGTTCTACGCATGCTGTTGCAATAAAAACAGCAACAAATGACACACCAAACACCCCTAAAAGAGGCGCATACGCATCAAGATAGGCTTGAGTAAATGCATAGCCGACAAATAGCCATGGAAACCCTGTAAAGAGCCATGTTTTTAGCCATTCAAACAAAATCCAAATGGGAGTAAATGTCAGCGGTGTTTCGGGGAAAAATCGTTTATAAACCCAACTAGATACTGCGCTAAATAGACCCATTACGAGAGCAAGTAGGCCAATAAGTAAAACGGAAACAGGGGAGCTTGTATCGCCGTATTCATGGATAGAGGTATATAACCAAAACGCACCAACAAACCACAAACCTATGCCATAACACCAGCCTAAAATAAAAGCTTGAGGTGCGCTACGTTCATTTAAACACGCATATAAACATGCAGGCGAGAGAAGGGCTAGCCACCAATAACCATAAGGCGCAAGTGCAAAGCTAAATAGCCCTCCTGCCATGAGTGTAATGAAAGATAATAAGGCAAGTGGGCATTTTTTTAGATGAAAGCCATTTAGACTCATTTGCGCACAGCTCGAATCAGTTGAATCGTCCGAGAATCTGCGGTCACAATGGTAAAGGTCCAGTCTTCTAATTCAATCACTTGGCCTTGTAAATCATTGACTAAACCAATTTCTTGTAACAGTAGTCCTGCCACTGTTTCGACTTCATCGTCTGAAAAATTGGCATTTAATACGCTATTGAAATGTTCAATTGGTGTAAGTGCTTGTACAATCCATGCAGGTTTATCTTGATGCTTTGAATCTGGTAAGATCAGTTGACTTTCTTCATTGGCATCATCGTGTTCGTCTTCAATTTCGCCCACAATTTCTTCTAAAATATCTTCTAATGTGACCAGCCCTGATGTTGCACCATGCTCATCAATAACAATGGCAATATGTGTTTGTGTATTTTTAAGCATACGCAATACTTGGTCAGAACGTGCACTTTCTGGAATGAAAAGTGGTTGTCTGATGAGTGCTGAAATGTCCACTTTGGCAGTGGCTTCAGATAAAAATGGCAACAAGTCTTTGGCCAACAATACGCCCACCACTGTATCTGGATGGTTTTCACAAAATACAGGAAAGCGAGAGTGTGCAGACTCTGTTAAAATAGGTAAAATATCAAGAAGTTGGTCATTTTCTTGTAGGCTGACCATTGCAGTACGTGGGGTCATGACCTCACGAATTTTGGTTGCAGGAAGGTCAAGTACACCTTCAAGCATCGCCACAGTATCGGGTTCTAAAAAGCGCTTAGAGTCTTGTACTAATTTAAGTAATTCATCTCTGGTTTCAGGTGCTGTACCTAACCATTTTCTTAAGCCACGCATGCCCCACGATGGGCTTGATTCCTCGTGCATGATCCTTCCTAATTAGAGGTGTGTTTTTATCTGATTGAATGGTCATCATACCGAAGAAAAATGGCAGATGCATTAACAAAACCATGTTAAATATGTAAAAAAAACAAATCACGATCTAGATTATTGGTCGTGATTTCTTCGTAATGATGGGCTTTTTAAAAAATAATCATCTTTTGAGCCATAAGAGGCTAACTATTGATGAAAATACACCCAATGTAATCGATCTTTTCATGAAGACAAAACAGTCTTGCCAACATGTTTACGCTTAACCCTAATGATGAAACAATCAAGTTGTTTGATGCCTGTGATGTATGATTTAAAAACAGCATAAAAGCGTATGGTTATAATTAGGAGGTCGTTAGGATTTTCATTTGTGTGTTATTTCAATGGTACAACACAGGTAAACACAAAGTATTGTCGTGGCGATGCCAGTCATTGTTGTTTTAAACAGTCTTTGCTAAACATGTGAATTATTTTATGTCGTTGAGCACTCTATGTGTTTTTAATCGATTAATAAATTTTATGTCTTATTTTAAGAGGCCTAGCTGTTTTATAGTTTGTGATAAAATAACTTTATTTACCTATAAAAGGGAGCGTCATGTCTGATTCGGCAATCATGGTACATGTTCAATTAGATACTCAAGGGTTGTATTGCCCAGATCCCATCATGATGCTTAGAAAAGCCATTCGTCAATTACAAGTCGGAGAAGTTGTTGAGGTGGTGGCAACAGATCCGTCAACCTCTTGGGATATTCCTCGATTTTGTGTACACATGAATCATGAATTATTATTGCAAGAGCAAACACTCAGTGAACAACAAAAAAAGTGTTATCGTTATTTGATTAAAAAAGGTGCGTAGTACATCGGCTATAGCTTTACTATAGCCGATGCGATGTGTAGTGATTACATGTTTGGATAGTTTGGCCCACCGCCACCTTCAGGTGTGACCCATGTAATATTTTGCGATGGGTCTTTGATATCGCAACTTTTACAATGCACACAGTTGGCCGCATTAATTTGAAAACGTGGTTTTTGATTGTCCTCTTCCACAATTTCATAAACGCCAGCAGGGCAGTAGCGCTGTGCTGGCTCATCCCATTTGGGTAAATTGACATTTACAGGAATATCGGCATTGGTCAGCTTTAAATGTGCAGGTTGATTTTCTTCATGTACGGTATTTGAAATAAATACAGATGATAAGCGATCAAAGGTGATTACACCATCTGCTTTTGGATAGTTTGGTTTAAAGTGGACCGCATCTTTCGTTTTTAATGCCGCAAAATCTGGTGTGAGGTCATGTAAAGTAAATGGTACTTTAAATAGATTTTGGTCGACAAAGTTAAATGCACCGCCTAAAAATGTTCCAAATTTATGCATGGCAGGGCCAAAGTTACGGCTATTATATAGCTCCTCTTTAAGCCAGCTTTGATTAAATTTTTCTGTATAAGCCGTGGTTTCCTTAATGAAATGGTCTTCACCTTCACTTACACGGGCAATGGCAAGATCGCCACCTTTTGCTACACCTTCTGCAATTGCTTCAAAGACGGCTTCAGCACACAGCATGCCTGATTTCATGGCCGTATGAGAGCCTTTAATTTTTGCAAAATTCAGAAAACCTGCATCATCACCAATCAAACAGCCACCAGCAAAGGTCAGTTTGGGTAGCGCATTTAGCCCTCCTTTTACGACTGCGCGTGCACCGTAAGATACACGTTTACCACCTTCTAAAAATTGTTGAATCAGTGGATGTGTTTTCCAACGTTGCATTTCCATAAATGGATACATATGAGGATTTTGATAGGAGAGATCAATAATCATGCCTAAAGTCACTTGGTTGTTTTCTGCATGATATAACCACCATCCACCAGAAGATGCCGTTTCAGTGAGCGGCCAACCTGCGCCGTGCATCACTAATCCTTCTTGATGTTTGGCTGGGTCGATATCCCATAACTCTTTAATACCAATGCCGTAATGTTGTGGGTCGGAATTTTTATCTAAGTTAAATTTTTCAATGAGTTGTTTGCCTAAGCTACCACGGCAACCTTCTGCAAATATTGTATATTTGGCATGAAGCTCATAACCTGGCGTAAAGTTTGAAGTTGGTTCGCCATCTTTACCTACGCCCATGTCGCCGGTTTGAATGCCTTTGACAGTTCCGTCTTCATGATACAAAATGTCTGATGCGGCAAAACCTGGAAACACTGCAACTTCAAGTTCTTCAGCTTTTTCTCCGAGCCAACGCACAACATTGCCTAAAGATACAATGTAGTTACCTTGGTTATGCATGGTTTTTGGAACCATCCAGTGCGGTGCTTCTTGATGTTTTGTGTCAGACATTAAAAAATAGGTTTTATCTTCTTTTACCGACACATTCAGTGGAGCACCCTCTTGTTTCCAATGTGGGAAAAGCTCATCTAATGCACGGGGTTCGAGCACAGCTCCTGATAAAATGTGTGCTCCTACTTCTGAGCCTTTTTCTACGACACATACGCTTAAATCAGACAAATCGTTTTCAATTGCTAACTGACGAATCTTAATTGCTGCAGAAAGCCCAGCTGGGCCTGCACCAACAATAACAACGTCAAACTCCATCGATTCACGTTCGATGTGTTCCATGTAGGACTCCTCATATTTTTAAAGGTGGCAACCAAATCATCAGGTTATGGTGCTGCCATGAGTGTTTTGTATAGCATAATGACCACGATGTATGCTTTGGGTCATTTTCAGTTACTATAGCGATAAACATAGCTCTATATTTTCTGTCAAATGAGGCATAAAAGCGATGGTAAATGACAATATTTGCCCTGATTTGTGTAAAAAAAATGCACATAAAGCCAATACATTGGTGCATACAGCAGGTCATAGCCCAGATTTAAGCACTATTCTAGCACATCATGACATTCCGCCTTTACACACATGGCACCCGACCCAATGTGGAGAAATGGATTTATGTATTCACTCAGATGGCACATGGTGGCATGAAGGTGAGCAGATTCATCGTGAAGCACTGGTTCGTCAATTCTCTCGTATTTTATGTAAAGAAGGGTCGTTTTATTTTTTAAAAACACCAGTCGAAAAAATAAAAATTCAAGTTCAAGATGCACCATTACACATTGAACGTATAGAGCGTATGTGTGTTGATGATAAAGATATTTTATATTTTTACACCACAGATGGTGATGGCGTCATGCTCGATGAACAACATCGTGTATTTATGCAATCTTATCAGGGTGAAGATAGACCTTATATTTGGATACGTTACGGACTTCATGCATTAATTCCACGAGCTATTTTTTTACATTTAATTGATGATGGGCAACTTAGCCAAGATGAAACAGGTAAAACAATATTGATGCTACAAAGTGGTGATTTTTGTTTGCATTTAACGGCATGAGGTTTAATATTCAGCATATCTTGCTTAAGCCATTTTATTTTGATGATGAACAGTATTTCTTCTGTTGTAGTATCTGTTTCAAAACAATCACCCATTGGAGTCTTTGACTCGGGTGTAGGTGGCTTGTCGGTGGTCAAAGAAATTTGTGAATATTTACCTCATGAGCAGATTATTTATTTGGCAGATACGGCGCATGTACCGTACGGAATAAAAACAGATGAGGAAATTCGTGCGCTCACATCTATTGCGGTAGAGTGGTTATATCAACAGGGCTGTAAAATTGTAGTGGTTGCATGTAATACGGCATCTGCATTTAGTCTCGATTTTTTAAGACAAAAATATGGTGAGCGTTTTCCAATTATTGGGCTTGTACCCGCATTAAAACCCGCAGTCTTAAATACAAAAACAAAAAAAGTGGCAGTACTTGCAACACCTGCCACTTTTCGTGGCAAATTAATTCAAGATGTGGTCGAGTATTTTGCCAAACCTCAAGGGGTTGAGGTGATGACGGTGACTTGTTTGGAGTTAGTCCCTATTGTAGAAGCAGGGCAACAATATGCGGTTGAAACGCAAGAGTTGCTCCAACGTATTTTAAGTCCTGTGATGGCCAAAGGTGCTGATTATTTAGTACTTGGTTGTACGCATTATCCTTTTTTAAGACCGAGTATTGATGCATTTTTGCTAAATCAAATGACTATAGTCGACTCAGGGCAGGCGGTAGCACGCCATGTTGGTCGTGTTTTAGCACATCATCAATTAAATACAGCATCTCATCGAGCGAATCGACCACAAGTGATTTGCTATTTTACAGGTGGGGATACTGCCCATCTAGATACTTTATTAAAACAATTATTACCTCCACAAGTGTCTTGGAATGTTGCAAAATTTACGACATATTAAGTACCTCTACTCTTTTATTTATTATCAATATATTTCAAAAATGATAAATAGCATTAATGAGTCTATTTCATGGTCGATAAGCGGTATCAAGTTTTTATTTCTACATCGGGCTTAGATCAATCAGATGCCTACAGAACTTTATGTCAAACTCTTGTTGTGATGGGGTGTTTTCCATGGGGAGTTGAACAACGTTCTGCAAAAACAGCCACACTTGCACGGCGGCAAATTGATGAAAGTGATTATGTGGTTTTACTATTAGGTGCAGATTATGGCATTTTATCTTCTTCTGGCATGAGTTATGTACAGCTTGAATATATTTATGCTTTGGCTCGACAAAAACCGGTCATTGCATTTATGTCAGCGAATCCACGTGATGTCAGTTGCTATACTCAAATGTCTAAAGACACACAGAAAAAATTTGAGCTATTTAGACAGCAAATTTTACATGATGTGCAGTACGTGTTTGAATTTGAAGATATGGCAGATTTAGAATTCAAAGCGCGTTTACATATGCCAGAAGCACTTTTACATTATCCAGCACAAGGCTGGATTCGGTCGTATGGTACTCGTTTATTACAAGATGAGATTCGGCGTTTAAGACAACGTGTAGACGTATTAGAAGATGCAAAACCAAAACATCGCTGTGCCCCAAGTATGTTGAATTTAGCACCTGTAGAATGCGAAGATTTGTTTGAAATACAGTATCATTTGCGGGCTTATGACCCTACAGGTCAATACCGTCTCAAACAAGTTAAAACATTAACATGGTTGAATATTTTACAAATATTGGCACAATATTTTTCGAAACCAAAACCTGAAGCACATTTTGTATATTGTTTAAATCGGTATTTGGAAAAAGTGGCTTTATCCGATGCGTGTATGTCTCATCCTAATTTGACTGAAGTTTCGGAAGTAAATATTACCACGCAGTCATTACACAGGATCAAAGTACAGCTACAAAAAAATGCATGGATTGTACCAGTTGGTCGAGATCATCATCGTCATGTACTTTGGGAAATTACGCCTAAATCTGTTACAATACTTGAAAAATACGTTTCAAATAAATAATTTAACTTGATAATTGTTAATAGCGATTAGTTTAAATAAAAATACAAGTCATGGTTTAGTTTTAATTAAAACTAAAAAGCTTTACATTACACTTAAGTATCAAGAGCGACTGAAATGATGATTATAGAAAATAAACCCAAGGTCACTGTTATTCTCGCCAATTTGGGCACGCCAGACGCAGCGACTGCACCTGCTGTACGTGAGTTTTTAAAAGAATTTTTATCCGATACACGTGTTATTGAAATTCCTAAATTTCTTTGGCAAATTATTTTACGTATGTTTATTTTACCTTCCCGACCAAAACGTGTTGCAGAGGCATATGCATCGGTATGGTGGAATGATTCGCCAATGCGTGAAATTATGATGGATCAAGTCAAACATATTCAACAGGTGACGCCACAAAAGTATCCAAATTTAGACCTTAATATTGTACCTGCGATGACCTATGGTAATCCGGGTATGCAGGCATTGCTTAAGGATTTAAATGGTTCAGACACAGACCATATTTTATTGTTTCCGTTGTATCCACAATACTCTGCAACGTCTACAGCACCTCAGTTTGATATGTTGTCTAAATGGTCGCTAAAACAACGTAATATTCCGGGTGTGAGTATGATTCGTGATTATTATCAGCATCCACAATATATTAAAGCTTTGGCAGAAAGCGTCCGCCGTTATCGTGCTGAACATGGTACAGCAGATAAATTATTGATGTCTTTTCATGGTATTCCACAACCTTTTGCAGATAAAGGTGATCCGTACCCAGAACGTTGTCGTACAACAGCAAAACTTGTTGCACAAGAATTAGGACTAAAAGAGCATGAGTGGGCCACGAGTTTCCAATCTCGTTTTGGTTTACAAGAGTGGGTGAGACCGTATACCGATGAGCTTTTAGCAGAATGGGGTAAAAGTGGTGTTAAATCGGTTCAAATTATGAGCCCTGCATTTTCAGCAGATTGTTTGGAAACCCTAGAAGAGCTTGCTGTAGAAAATGCAGAGAACTTTAAACATGCAGGGGGAGAGTCCTATGCATATATTCCTGCATTAAATACAGATGAAATGCATTTACAGTTATTTGAAACATTACTTGATGCACATTTAACAGCGATAGATGTTACATTGGCGCAATATAAAAGTTAATTGAGAGACTTAGGTTATGTTGCAGGTTCAGATTATTCCAGTCACGCCATTTGCTCAAAACTGCTCTGTGGTTTGGGAGTCTGAAAGTAAAGAAGCTGTGGTGATTGATGCAGGTGGTGATGCTGCTAGAATTTGCCAGTATGTGACTGAAAATGGTTTAAATGTTAAAGCATTGTGGATTACACATGGCCATGTAGATCATATTGGTGCAGTTGGTGAATTGGCAAATTTATGGCAAATCCCAGTGGTGGGTCCGCACAAAGCAGATAAATTTTGGATAGATTCACTCCAAGAGGTCTCTGCAAAATATGGTTTTCCTACACCTGAACCTGTCAACGTAACACAGTGGTTAACTGGTGGTGATCGTTTATATTTAGGTGAGCATGAGTTTGAAGTTCGTTTTGCCCCAGGACACACCCCAGGTCACATTATGTTTTATCATGCTCAACATCACTTGCTATGGGCAGGTGATGTATTATTTAAAGAGTCGATTGGGCGTACCGATTTTCCACAAAGTAGCCATGCAGATTTAATCTCCTCTATTTGGCGAGAATGTTTGTCTTTACCTGATAATACGCAATTTATTGCAGGTCATGGCCCAACGAGCACCATAGGCCACGAACGAGCACATAATCCTTTTATTCAATCAAAAAATTAATCATCTAAATTTTTTTCATGTGCTGAGGGTGCCTCCTCACTTGGCAGGCGATAAGCATCACTTGCCCATGCACCAAGATCAATGAGCTTACAACGCTCAGAACAAAATGGACGAAACGTATTGTTTTGCCACGTAGAGTCTTCACCACAACGTGGACATGGAAATATAGTCTGCATAAAAATGATCCTAAACAGGCGGGTTAAATGTAGGCAAGTACGATTCGGCTTGTTAGACTGACGCCAATATTTATAGGTTTGATCTGATTATGCCGATTCGTCAATTTCAAGCACAGCGTATGATTGCACCACGCCAATTCCAGCCCATTAAAAATGAACCTGTCGTGGTTGAAATTGGTGCGGGTAAAGGTAAACACGCATTACAGTTTGTACAGCAATTTCCAGAAACAACCTTGTATGCCATCGAACGTACTCGTGAAAAATTTGATGCGATGCTTAAACAGGCTAAAAGTATGTCAAATGATCACTTTTATCCGATTCATGCAGACGCATTGCCGTGGATAACTCATGCATTATACCCAAAACAAGTCACCACATTTTATATTTTATATCCCAATCCTGAACCACATAATCCCGCTCAACGTTGGTTAAATATGCCATTTTTTGAATTTTTATTGTCGCGTTTGGTCGAGGGTGGGCAAATTATTTTAGCCAGTAATCTGGCTGAATATATTTCAGAAGCTGAACAACAACTTCTACACGTGTGGCATTTACCGTATCAAAAACAGATCATTGATACACATTCAGCAAGAACCCATTTTGAAGTAAAATATTTAGCTCGTGGTGAACAATGTCAACAGTTAGTCATCACAAAACCTGAATATTATCAAACACGTTTTGATGATTTTTCTCCATTAAATGGTATAAATGCATGAGTCAACCATCTGTAGCGATTGTGGGTGCTGGCCCTGCGGGACTAATGGCAGCAGACGTCTTAAGCCAACAAGGTTATGCAGTACAGGTATTTGAACAAATGCCATCAGCTGCACGTAAGTTTTTAATGGCAGGAAAAACAGGGCTTAATATTTCGCATATCGAACAGATTGAAGCATTTATTCAACGTTATGATGCGACAACGTGGGTAGGCCCATGGGTAGAAAAATACGATGCTTCTTGGATTCGAGCATGGATGCAAACACTTGGAATAGCGTCGTATGTTGGATCTTCAGGGAGAATTTTTCCTGTGGAAATGAAAGCTGCTCCGTTATTACGTGCATGGTTAACGCGTTTACAGCAACAAGGTGTGCAATTTTATTATCGGCATCGTTGTATTGATTTAATTGGACAATCTCTAACGTTGCAAAATACACGCGATGCAGAAGTGAAAAAACAATCTTTTGATGCTGTTATTTTAGCATGTGGGGCGGTATCTTGGCAGAAACTTGGTAGTGACGGACGTTGGTTGGCATGGATGGCTTCAGATGAGGTCAATCCATTTCAGCCAAGTAATGCAGGAGTAGTGCGTACATGGTCTGAATATATGCAACCGATCTTTGGCCAACCCTTGAAAGGAATTCGTGCGTGGGTGGAAACGGAAGAAAATGCAGTGACAGGCGATATTATTCTTACCCAATATGGTTTTGAAAGTGGTGTGATTTATCGTTTAAATCGTGCCTTACGAGTACAAGGCATAACATCGAAAAAATACGTGTTAAATGTAGATTTATTGCCTCAAATTTCTTATGAACAACTTGTACTTCGACTAATACAGTATAGAAAGCAATCTTTAAATAATCGGTTACGTAAAACAGGCTTAGATGCAGTAAAATCAGCATTACTTAAAGAAATCGTTGATCGTGGCCAATGGTCAAATGCCGAAATAATGGCATTACATATTAAAAAATTATCCATCGATTTAAATGGGTTTAGACCCATAGATGAAGCGATTAGCTGTGCAGGTGGCATTAAACAAACGGCTTTAAGTACAGAATTGCAACTCAAGAGCCAACCTCATGTGTTTTGCTGTGGTGAAATGCTAGATTGGGATGCGCCTACGGGCGGATATTTGCTGACTGCATGTTTGGCGAGTGGTCGTGTTGCAGGGCATGGTGTTGATCGTTTTTTATCGCAAAAAAGTGAATCGTAATGATACATTGAGCTGTGTTGATCTCATCAGTAGCCTTGGTCTGATATAATAAACACAGCCCATCGAGCCAGCAAAATATAATAACTTTGAAATGATTTTTTTCGATCAAATATGCGTTTATATGAAAATACATGTAAACGTAGATGGGTATTGTTGGCTAATTACACAGATATTAAGATGAACAACCGAAGATATTTTATGGTGATTACACGCATACTTTTTTAAAAGGTAGAGTTTTAACAAAATCATTGCGAGTATTTTTAGTATACGTTTAGAGTATGATCAGGTCGATAAAATCTAGCCTATAATTTTTTAGGAAATATGTATTTGAGCAATTGCATGGTTCATACTTTTTTCTGTACTTTCGCTCAGTAAATATAAAAACCTTAAATATTTATTTGTTTTATCGAGACAAATATTTCTATAGTGAAACCGTGAAACCGTGAAACCGTGAAACCGTGAAACCGTGAAACCGTGAAACCGTGAAACCGTGAAACCGTGAAACCGTGAAACCGTGAAACCGTGAAACCGTGAAACCGTGAAACCGTGAAACCGTGAAACCGTCTAATGATTCATGCAAATAATATTAAAGGCTTCGCTATATGTATTCTTTAATTGTTAATTGTATTTCTGATCCGCGATTTGAGTGATATAACACTTATTTTCATTATTTGTATTTATTTTTTAGGTGAAATTGCCGTGTTTGCCATACACGATGGTCATAAAAAACTGCTTATTTAAATAAAATTAGATAAAACAGTAGTTTAATGATAAGTCTTAGCCATAATTTGGATTATCTTTATATTTTCTAATTAAAATAATGATTCAAGAGCGTTTTATTTAAGCTCATCTTGTTAAGCTTTATCATCAAAGAAAATTTTAAAAAATAATCAGGAGAAGCACAGTGGGGTATTCATTATTTGCAATCGCATGTGGTTCTGTTCTCGGAGGATGGTTGCGTTGGTTTATTGGCCTCAAGCTCAATACGCTATACGCTTCAATTCCTTTAGGTACGGTCTGTGTAAATTTAGTCGGTGGTTTTATTATTGGTTTTTTAGTGGCTTTTTTTGCACAAAGTACGTTGAGTGAACAGTATAAATTATTTTTGATTACAGGTTTCTGTGGTGGATTAACCACATTTTCCACTTTCTCAGTAGAGGTCGTGGCAATGTTACAACAGGGGCGAGTGACAACAGCTTTGCTTACTATTGCGATACATGTTGTTGGTGCATTGCTGTGTACGTTGGCAGGAATGGCAAGTTATCATTATGTCACCACCTCTTAGGTGATGACATGATACTACGTCTGAAATTTATCCTTTTTCTGCCAATACAGCCCCTGAAAAAACCACACCATTCCAGCCATGTTGCATAAACTGGCGAATATTTTGATGATCGTGGCCATCTGGTGTATCAATTACACTTTGATAATGCTCGGCAAATAAATTTAAAGTTTGTGCTTGGTCTAATTGTTGTAACTGCGCAAAATACAGTACTTTAGCACTGCCTTGATTTTCATGGGCTGTATTCTGTTGCGCACCATTTTTAAAGGCAGTAGGGGTATGTGTGTATAGTTCATCAATATACGCAATAATATCTTTAAATTGGCTGTGCTGTTGAAGCTGCTGTAAAATAAATTCTGCCATGTGTTGACTCATATAGGGTTAGGACATTGGCTACACGTTAGCAAGACTTTGTTCAAAAAGCGAGAGTATATTGATCGCTCTTTTATCGATCAGTAGGGGGAATTAACTCCTCAAAAAGATCATTTAAATTATCGTGCACTTTTAAATGAATTAAATTCCAATAGTGTCCAGAGACTGTACGATTAATCATGAGCGTATCTGGGGATGGTCTAAATAAATCCCAATATTTGAGCGATTGTTTCGCTAATTTTACGCCATCATGATGCGCACTATTTTCAGCAAAGTCATAATCTTTGGTCAATGGGCGCAGTAAAACATCTAACCATTGTTCATATAATGCTGGAGGAAACGCATTTTTTTCAGTGAGCGCACGTAGTGCCACCATGTGGTCTTCGAGAGCATTTAAATCGTTGTTTCTAGCGGCTGAAATCAGTTGTTTAAAATGTTGAATAATTTCAGGAGAGACAATTTTAACACCACCATAATCATACACCACTACTTCACCATTTTCTCTAAAGGAAAAGTTGCCAGGGTGAGGGTCGCAATGAAAACGTCTTAAATAGAAAATTTCTTGTCCCATTGCACGAAATAAGCGTTTACCTAATTCATTTCTCAATGGTTGAGGCCATGAACTTGCGGTTTGTATGCTTTCGCCTGGTTCGTAACTTAATGTGAGAATATGGCGTGTAGATAAATGTTTGTAAATAGATGGAATAATAATTTTAGTATCTAAGTTGGCGTGAAACGAGCGAGCAACTTCTAAATTTTGTGCTTCTATTTCGTAATTAAGCTCGTTACTTAAACTTTCTTGTATTTCATTAAACAATTGATCTTGTAGCTTTTTATCTATTTTAAGTACGCCCATAAGTCGTAATGCTAAACGAACTTGTTTTAAATCGCTTTCGCAAGCTTCATCTACACCCGGGTACTGTACTTTAACAACGACATCTTCACCACTATGAAGTTTTGCTCTGTGTACTTGGCCAATAGAAGCTGCTGCAAAAGGTGTTTCATCAAAAGATGCAAAGATCGTATGTAATGGTTGTGCTAGCTCTTTTTCAATATATGGTTTAATTTGATCAAACGGCATTGCAGGCGCTTGACGTTGTAATTTTTCAATGGCTTTACTGACTTCAGGTGGGAAAATATCTTTGTATTGAGATGCAATTTGCCCCACTTTCATCACAGCACCTTTCATCTCACCTAACGTGTTGGCAATTTGCACCCCAATGTCATGAAATAATTGTTGCTTTGCAGATGTTTTTTCAGTTTCATTAGAAGTGATATTGCGAATGGTATTAGATACAGTTTTGCTCGCAATACTTGCTGTCATGGTGGCGAGTTTTAAAAAGCGTTTGCTTGATGATGCCATAGCCAATAGCCTTTTTTTATAACTAAGATTTATGCAAAATAATAACGGTGTTGTTGTATACAGTATATCTATTCGTGTTCAATTTTTGTTGTTCGGTAAACAGTGTGGAAAAGATTTTCCACACTGCGATCGCTTTATGCTTTGCCTTCAGCTTCAGCCGCAGCCATTTGCGCACGCTGTAAGTTAGCTTCAAATTCTGCATCGAAGTTAATAGGTGTTAGCAATAATTGCGGGAAGCTACCTTTAGTGACTAAGTCATTCACTGCTTCACGTAAAAATGGGAACAAAATATTTGGGCAATATGCCCCCAAAATGTAAGGTAGGCGATCTTCTTCAACGCCATCAACCAAGAAAATTCCTGCTTGTGTGACATCTACAATAAAAGCTGTTTCAGACGCATTTTTTGCTTCTACAACCACTTTTAATGCAACTTCAAAATGCGTATCATCGACTTTATCGGCAGTTGACGATAGGTTGATGTTCAGTTCAGGTTGCCATTCTTTTGTAAAAACATGTGCCCCAGGAACTTCAAAAGAAACATCTTTGGTATATAGACGTTCAAGTGCCAATTGCGGTTGTTGTTCTTCGCTCATTATAAAGTCCTTTGTGTTAAAATTTAAGCCACCAGATCATCAAGTTTACCTTCACGATCAAGCGCATAAAGTTGATCAAAACCACCAATAAATTGGTCATTGATAAAAATTTGAGGAACCGTACGATAATTCGTTTTTTGCATCAATTCTGTACGAACTTCAGGCGCCTCATTTGATAAATTTACTTCTTTATATTCAATGCCTTTACGCTGTAAAAGTTGTTTTGCACGAACGCAATATGGGCATACTGTAGTTGAGTAGACAACAACTTTTGACATACTTTTCTCCAAAATCTTATTTAGGTTTAACCAATGGTAACCCTTGAGCTTTCCAATTGGCTACACCACCATCTAAACGATAGCTGTCGCTGTGATTCACTTGTGATAATGCTGATCCTGCAACTTGACCTAGGTTACAAATGAATACCAAAGGACGTTCCGATGTTTTTAATTCTTCAATATGACTTGCAAGTTTACTGTACGGAATATTACGACTACCACTAATGTGTCCTTCGCGGTAATCTTTGGCATCTCTTAAATCAATGAGCATTGCATTTTTAGCTTTAACTAAAATACCAAGGGATTGTGCCGATATTTTGCGACCGTTGCGTTTACCCTCAACAACAAAAAATGATACGATAAGAATCGCAAGCAGAGCAAACAAAAAGGGGTGATTCCCCATAAATTCGAACCAACGTTCCACAATTCACCTGATAACCGTTAAAAATGAGTTTGAGTATAGCTTATATTGATGGTGATCAAAAACCTCGCTTCAAGGGTAATCTCAAAGAAATTTAGCTTTTTTGCTGTGCTTCTTGAATTTCATCGCATAGACGTAAAAAACTCTCTAAACGTCTTGGTAAAATATCACCCTGTAATGCTGCTTTTTCTAAAGCACAATTCTTGGCCTGTTTATGGGTACAATTTCTAAATTGGCATTGACCAATTAACGCTGAAATTTCAGGAAATCCTGAATAAATGGCATCTTCTGTTAAATGCCATAAACCAAATTCACGAATGCCAGGGGAGTCAATAAGGGCACCACTTTGGCCAAAATCAATCAGTCGGGTCGATGTCGTGGTATGTTGGCCAAGTGCTGAATTTTCAGAAATAACATTAATTTTTTGTGAGGCATCTGGCAAAATTGCATTAATTAATGAGCTTTTGCCAACACCTGATTGTCCAACAAATGCAACTGTTTCACCGTCAAGCCTTTGTGTTAAAGCATCAACGTGCCCATGTGCATGTGTGGTCATTACTTCATAACCTAATGCTTGATACTCTTGTAACAGTGTTTGAATATGATGATTTTGATCGATTAAGTCTGCTTTGTTGAGAACCAACAGTGTGGGAATGTTGGCATGTTGGCATGCGACTAAGTAGCGATCAATGAGTGTGGGTGCAGGTTCTGGTAGGGGTGCAAAAACAATGACAATTAAACTGATATTGGCTGCAACGGGTTTAACTTTATGGTAACGATCTGGACGTGTGAGTAAGGATTGTCTGGCGTGAATTGCAGTAATAATACCTAGACCTGTATTGGGGTCTGCTTGCCATGTCACACGATCACCTGTCACGAGTAGTTCAAGGTTAGTTCGTGTATGACAACGCCAAACACTGCCTAATGTGATGGGCTTCCAAAAAGGTTCTGGGTCATTTGGCCCAACCGTGGGTTTTTCAGGATGTATTTCAGGCACAGACAATGCCTTAATTTCAAGTTGACGTCCATAATGTTGAACGACAAGACCTTCAAGGTCATTAGATGTATCTAGATCATCTTGTCGAGATTGATGTTGTTTATGAATGCGTCGCTTTTGCTGGTCGGTTAAACGTCGTTTACGAATGAGAGCCATTCAAACCCTGAAACAAAATAGATAAACCGCAAAAATAGCATGAAGGCGGAGACAATTACAGCCAAGACAGGATAAATTTGCTAATATTAATATTTATTAATGAATAAGCATTGATTTCATGAGCAGCACATTACAAACGCGGTTAATTTGGATTGACCTTGAAATGACAGGGCTAGACACAGACAACGATAAGATTATCGAAATTGCAACGATTATTACCGATGATCATTTAAATATTCTTGCCGAAGGCCCTGTGTTAGCAGTACATCAGCCAGATACGATTTTGAATGCGATGGATGAATGGAATACGCGTCAGCATGGTCAATCTGGTTTAATTCAGCGTGTGCGCCGTAGTACGCTCACGATACGAGATGCAGAGTTGCAAACGCTTGAGTTTTTAAAAAAATGGGTATCACCAAAATCATCTCCAATGTGTGGTAATTCTATTTGCCAAGACCGTCGTTTTATGCACCGTTTAATGCCTGAATTAGAGCAATTCTTTCATTATCGTCATTTAGATGTTTCTTCGGTGAAAGAGCTTGCCAAGCGTTGGAGACCAGAAATTATGGATGGTCTTAAAAAAGAAGCGTCTCATTTGGCATTAGATGATATTAGGGATTCCATTCGTGAGCTGAAATATTATCGAGAATATTTCTTTATTACTAATTAATAAAATCATCTGTTGTGTCATGATATTTGTAGAGTAATACCTGTTTGACGATATTAAACACATCTTAATATCGTTACAAAAACGCTTTGTGATCATATGTTTTTGTACTTAAAATAGTTCAGTATCAACTACAACCTAAAAGAGTTGAATAATGCAAAGTAATAACCCTATTTTAACGCGTGCAGAAACGCACGCAGATTATGCACAGCCCATGACCGTACAAGGTGCTGTGGGTAAGTCAGTCTTGTTAACGGCAATATCAGCCATTGCTGGTATTGCATTATTTTTTTACTGTGCCTTGAGCATGAATGTTGGTATCGCTTATGCAGCAAGCATGGTGGGTGGTCTTGGTGGCTTTGTTTTAGCGTTAGTCATTACATTTAAGCCTAACACGGCACCGACATTAGCAATTCCTTATGCCCTGTTTGAAGGCGCATTTTTGGGCGGTATTTCATTCGTTTTTCAAGCCAAATATCCTGGTGCTCCATTGCAAGCATTGTTAGCGACATTTGTGACGACATTGGTGATGTTTGGGCTGTATCGTGCAAAAATTATTCGTGCAACTGAAAAATTTAAAGCAGTTGTTTTATCTGCAACTATCGCTATTGCTCTAGTTTTTGTTGTACAAATGGTTATGAGCTTACTTTTTAGTTCATCTATTCCATATGTGTTTGAAAGCAATTGGTTGGGTATTGGTTTTGCCGCTTTTGTTGCTGTGATTGCATCATTAAATCTGATTTTAGACTTTGATTTAATTGAAAGCTCTGCAGAAGAACGTGCACCAAAAGCTTTTGAATGGACATGTGCAGTGGCTTTATTGGCAACATTGGTATGGATGTATGTGTCATTCTTACGTTTAATCGGTTTAACATCAAACGATTAATTCGCGAATTGTTGAAAGAAAGCCATCTTTATTGTCACGATAAAGGTGGCTTTTTTATGATGATGACGAAAAAAATTAAAAAAGATGCTTTATGCAATTTATAAATTGCCTCAAACTCGACAAAATAGACCATATTGATTAAAAACGTAAATGAGAGACCAGCACATGGCACAAGGACTACTGACAGGTAAACGCTTTTTAATTGCAGGCGTTGCAAGTAAATTATCAATTGCATATGGTATTGCACAAGCTTTGCATCGTGAAGGTGCAGAATTAGCATTCACTTATCCAAATGAAAAGCTAAAAAAACGTGTTGATGATTTTGCGGCAAGTTTTAATTCAACTTTAGTTTTTCCATGTGATGTGTCTGTAGATGGTGAAGTTGATGCAGCTTTTGCATCTATTGCTCAGCATTGGGATGGCCTAGATGGTGTTATTCATTCTATTGGTTTTGCACCAGCGCATACTTTAGATGGTGACTTTACGGATGTGACCGATCGTGATGGATTTAAAGTTGCACATGATATTAGTGCATATAGCTTTATTGAAATGGCACGTGCTGCAAAACCTTTATTAAAAGTACGTCAAGGGTGCTTATTGACACTAACGTATCAAGGTTCAGAACGTGTAATGCCGAATTACAATGTTATGGGTATGGCAAAAGCATCACTTGAAGCGGGTGTACGTTATCTTGCATCTAGTCTAGGTGCAGAGGGCATTCGTGTGAATGCAATTTCAGCAGGTCCAATTCGTACGCTTGCAGCGTCTGGTATTAAGTCTTTCCGTAAAATGCTAGATGCCAACGAAAAAATCTCACCGCTGAAACGTAATGTAACGATTGAAGAAGTTGGTAATGCTGCTTTATTTTTATGCTCTCCGTGGGCATCGGGCATTACAGGTGAAATTATGTATGTGGATGCAGGCTTTAATACTGTAGGCATGAGTCCTGCAATGATGGATGATGAATAATTTAAATGTTTTAAAAAAGCGACCAAAGGTCGCTTTTTTAATGTTAAGGTTGGGGTAAAGGTCTACCGCCAAGGGCTTGTAGTAATGTGACATAAGCATTGTATTGACTTTGCTTCAAATTAACCAAGTTTAAATGGGTATTTCGCGTACTTTCTTGTTGATCCAACACATTTTTTAAAGCAACAGCCCCATATTTATATTGTACTAAAATTAATTTTTCGGAACGTTCAGATAATGCCAAAGTATCTGCTTGCGCACGTACTTGATTTGCTAATTGAGTTTGATTAGATAAGGCATTTTCGACATCTGCAAACGCTTGATATAGTGTTTGTTTATATTGCAAAACTGCTTTGTCATAATCGAGCTGACTGACTGCGATATTGCGTTTCATATCGTTGTATTGCAAAAAAGGTAAACTTAAGTTTGCGCCAAGTGTGAGTATCGGGTTTTTAATCAGCTCTGTTAAAGCTGTACTACTGCTCCCTAGATTACTGGTTAAGCTGATAGAAGGATAATAACTTGCACGTGTAGCATTGGTATTTTCAAGTGTTTTACGCAAACGAAACTCTGCTGCTTGTAAATCGGGTCTACGCGCTAAAAGTGTTGCAGGTAGTCCTGCTGCAATGGCAGGCAAGGTCGTTTGGGGTAATTGTGCTGGTTCAGAAATATTTAACTGTTGTATCGGAATATGTAACAATGTGGCCAGTCCAGTACGTGTTTCAACGAGGCTTTGCTCAATACGATTGAGATTGGCCATTTGACTTTGTACTGCTTGAGCGGCTTGCGCAGTTTCTAAACCCGATACAGCACCTAATTTATACTGTGTATTGACTAGGCGATCGAGTTGTTGCGAATGGGCTAGACTTTGCTGGGCAGTCGTTTTACTTTCATTTAAATAGGCCAATTGCCAATAAAGTTTTGCTGTCGTTGCAATTAAGGTTTGTGCGGTGGCTTGTAAATCTTCTGCACTGGCTTGTGCTTCCCATTGAGCGCTTTGGGTTTGATGTGACAACTTACCAAAGAGGTCGAGTTCATAACTAACCCCAACATTGGCCGATACACCTTGAGCTTGGTTTGATCCATCTTCAAACATAAATTTATGTCTTGTAGATGAAGATGCATTGACTCTAAAACCTTGTTGATTTTCGGCCAGTCCTGCTTTGAGTCGTGCTTGTTGGAGTGTTAATCCAGCAATTGCAAGGTTGTGGTTTTCTTGTATTACATGTTCAATCAGATGATTTAGTGTTTGATCGCCAAATAACGTCCACCACTGATCTGGGTAATTATTTTGTAGACTGTTTTGAGCATATGCAAATGTTTGACTCGTAGATACTTCAGGGGCTTGATAAGGTGTTTTAACGAGTGCACTACAGCCCAAGAGTACATTTGATAGCAAAATGACAGATGCAAATGTTGAAAATTGATGCTTCATGGTTTTCCTTATTCTCTTGCTAAGGCTGCAACGGGATCCAATTTTGCTGCATTTTTTGCAGGTAAAAATCCGAAGACAACACCAATGAGGGTGGAACAAATAAATGCAGCGACAATAGATGTCGCTGAATAGGACAGGGTAAATAGCCCACCGCCAAGTTGAGTCAATAGTTGACCTAAGCCTAGAGACAATAGGACACCTAAAATACCGCCAAGTAAACAGACTAAAATGGCCTCAATGAGAAACTGTTGTAAAATATCGCCCTGTCTTGCACCAACAGCCATTCGAACCCCAATTTCTTGAGTACGTTCGGTCACAGAAACCAACATAATATTCATGACTCCAATTCCACCAACAACCAAAGAAATAACGGCAATGGCAGAGACCAGCAATGTCATGGTATTGGTTGTTTTTTCGATGGTTTGTCGAATACTGTCACTGTTCATGGTGTAGATGTCTTGAGCACCATGACGTTGTGTGAGTAGATTAACAATGGCATTATCAGCAGCATCTGTTGAATATTTATCGTTGACAAGAACCAAAATGTTCCGTAAGTTAGCTTGCCCTAGAATACGACTCATGACCGTGGTATAGGGCATGTATACATTGAGTGAGTCGCTGAGGGTGGCTGCATTTGTAGGTGGTGCAATCACGCCAATAATGCGGGCAGGTACACTTCCTAACAAAATAACTTGGCCAATCGGGCTTGGAAGATGTGAAAAGAACTGCTTTTGTGTGTTGGTATCAATTACAACATCTTGTGCACGTATACGAATACTGGTGTTATCAAAGCCTTGTCCTTCTTGAAAACTCAGACCTTTAACAATAAAAAAATCACGCCCAACACCATTAATACTGGCGGTAGCTTCACTTTCTTGAAAACGCAGAACTTTAGATGTACTGACTAAAGGGCTAACTGCACTGACATAAGGCTGTTGAGCTAAGGCATCAGCATCACTAGGTACAAGGGTTTTAAAATTTGCTGTTCGAGAGTTATCACCAAAGCCTTTACCTTGCATGACAGTAATTGTATTTGTTCCTAACCCACTAATCTGATTTAAAATTTCTTGTTGAGAGCCTCGCCCAAGAGCAACTACCGTCACGACAGAGGCAATACCAATAATAATTCCGAGCATGGTTAAAAAAGTACGCATGCGGTGTGCATTCATAGCCAAAAGTGCCATACGAAAGGCTTCAGAAAGCCGATCTAAAAATGAACGAAACTGAGAGACGGTTTTAGTTTTTTTGGTATTAGAGGCTAAGATGGCCTGATGTGAAGCGTGTTGTGGGCTTTGATCGAGCGATTTTTGTGTATTGGCTTGATCTGCAATGACTTCACCATCTTTAAGTTCAATAATACGAGTTGCGTTCTTTGCAACCTCCATATCATGTGTAACTAAAATAATAGTGTGACCTGCCGTATTTAGAGCCCGTAAAATACGCATGACTTCAATACCACTATGAGAGTCGAGTGCACCCGTGGGTTCATCTGCTAAAATCACATCGCCACCATTCATGAGCGCACGTGCAATCGATACCCGCTGCTGTTGTCCTCCAGAAAGTTGATTTGGATGATTATTGGTTTTTTGCTCAAGCCCCAATGCAGTAAGTAGTTGCTGTGCTCTGACTTTACGCTCAGATGGTGCACTACTTGCATAAACAGCAGGAACTTCAACATTACCTTCAGCTGATAGATCATTGAGTAAATGGTATCGTTGAAAGATGAAACCAAAGTATTCTCTGCGTAATTGTGCTAGCTCATCGGGTTGTAATTGCCCTGTTTCATGACCATTTACTTGATAATAACCTTGTGTTGGGCGGTCTAAACACCCAAGTATATTCATTAAAGTTGATTTACCAGATCCTGATTGCCCGACAATTGCAACCAATTCACCTGCATAAATATTTAAATTAATATTTTTTAAGACTTGAATTGTACCTTCACCCGCAGGGAATTCTCGAGTAAGGTCACGAACTTCAAGCAATGCTTGTTGCGTCATGGTTACATTCCCATCGGTGGTGGTGTGTTACGTTTACGGTTATTACTTGCTTTGGCTGTGGCTGCAGAAGAATCACTACTATCGGCAATAATCACCTGATCTCCTTCTTTTAAGCCAGCCAATACCTCCGCATGAATACGATTATTCATACCAATCAAAACTTGTTGTGATTGAGGTTGATGATTATTTAAGATTCTAACCACACTTAAACTGGCTTTACCTGCTTTGATTAATTCTTTTTGAGCTGTTGTTAATTCAAGTTTTTGTAGTGGGTTGTCTACGTTATTATTATTGATATTGGGATTATTGGGTGGAAGTTTATTTGATACATTCATTGAGTTTCTGACATTATTGAGAGCAGCCGATGGAACTAAAACAGCATCTTCAATTGATTTGAGTATAATATACACTTGTGCTGTCATATTAATACGCAGTTTTTGATCGGTATTAGGGACATCAAATAATGCATTATAATAAATGGCTGAATTGTTAGATGAGCTTGAATCACTGCTAATCGAATCGGGTGCAGGTTCAATTTGACTCAATGTGGCATAACGTCGCTTATCGTCCCCAAGCGTGGTGAAATAAACTTGTTGGCCTTTTTCAATTTTCATAATATCCGCTTCACTGACTTGTGCCTTAATGGTCATTTGATCGAGCTGGGCGAGTTTTACAATCGTGGGTGTAGTCTGATTTGAGTTTACGGTTTGCCCTTCATTGGTCACAATAGCCACAATGGTGCCATCCATGGGTGCAATAATTTTGGTGTAGCCCAAATTAATACGTGCTGTAGACTCCGCTAGATGAGCTTGCTCAATTTGTGCATCAATAACCTTGAGTTGAGCTAAAGCAGTTTGATATTTGGCATCTGCAGATTCATAATTTGCACGAGAGGTTGCATCTTGCGCAAACATGGCTTTTTGGCGCTTATACTCTAAATTGGTTTCTTTAAGCTGAGCCTCTTGTTGTAATCGTTGAGCTTGTAGACTTTTAATGTTTGCAGCACTATTTTCGAGTGCATTTGCTTGAGTAACAGAATCAATTTTAGCAATGATTTGTCCTCTTTTCACTTGGTCTCCGAGTTGAACATACATATGTTTTACTTGGCCTGAAACCTGTGCACCGACACTTAAACTTTTACTTGCACCGAGTGTACCTGTTGCTAATACAGTACTTTCAAGATTTCCTCGAATGACATCTTCAGTAATATACTGGGGCTGTTCAGTTTTTGGTTTAAATGACTGCCATATAAAGAAACTGATGCCAGCCAAAATAGCTATAATAATAAGGAGTCGTATCGGCTTGATTTTTTTTAACATAGTATGAAGCAACGCCAGTAAAAAATGAAATATAGAAAGGTAGATTAAGTGAAAATAGTGAATCTACTGTGAACATGTTGCTTTATTATAAAATTATTTAAATGTGATTGAGAATAATGATTTCTTATTTAAATAAGGGTTTACCGCATAAAATTGCAATGATTTGTAGCACAGTCAGGTGAGCGGGGTGTTTGCTGTGGCCTTTAATTGCAAGATCAACTTGAAGCAGTAGAGCAGGCCATTGTAAAAAACTGCGAGGTTCAAAGCGTTGAACTGCTTGCTGATACAGTCTGACTTTATTTTGCCAAATACCCAATTGATGCACAGATTGAGGGTTTTCAAAAATTTGCATCAATAAGCGCATTTCTTTATGTAGCACCCATAAGATTAAACTCATAGGCTCATCTGTTGCAACAAGATATTGATAGATTTTAATCGATTGGTTGAAATCACCTTGGAGTAAAGTGTCGCTTAAATCATAGATGGAATAGCGAGATTGGTCTTGTAAACAGGCTCTAAGCTCATCAATTGAAATGATGCTATGTTCAGGAAAGGTATCACTGACTCGAATAAGACTGTTTTTTGCAGCCAATATATGATGTTCATGGTGTTCTAATAGCCACTGCCAAGCTGTTTTTTCCAGTTGAATGCCTATTTTTTGGGCTTCAATCTCTAATATTTTTTGTTGGTCTTTTTCATAAGGGAGACTCAGTGAAACGACAATGCCATTGGCTTCTACGGTTTTGAAAAAACTACTTTTTAGTCCTGCACTGTCTTGTTTGGGCATGACAATGACAAGGGTGTTTTGTTGAGGGTCTTGAATAAATTGTTTTAATTGTTTGAGTGCTGATGCATCAGGTTTGATGCGTGTATGGACTTCTATAGCAAGTGCTTGAGAAAATAATGATAGGCTGTTGAGTGCTTGAAAAACCTGTTTCCAATCATTGACATTGGCAATATCGTAGCGCTGTCTTTCAATGTCTTGATTTTGCCAAAGCTTATGAAATTGATCGAGTAAATTATGTTGTAGGAGAGCCTCTTGACCATGCAAAATCCAAGCACCTACGGCATTTTGGGTGTGTTTCAGTGCTTGAAAGTAATCAATTTTCATCGTGATATCGCAAATATCTTACGGGGAAGTCACTGTTGGTAAGCGATTCGTTGCAATTTGGCGCGCCATTTGCTGTGCAATGTCATCAACTAAAATCCCAATTAAATAGCTTTCTTCGTTATCATCAACATTTACTGTGGCCACATTATATTGATAAGTTTTTACACTATTAATTGTTCTAGGTTGTGTAATGACTTTGCCATTTTTATCTTCAATTTGAAACGTTGCATTCAACTGCAAGATCACTTCAGCGACACGACCACTGAGCTTTTGGCGACGATAATTGTAATCTAATACACGTAGTGTGTATTGACTGTCGTGATTGGTAACATGAATGCCGTTACCCGTCAGATACACTTTTAATTTTTCATCAAGAGCATCTGCTTGGTCGGGTAAGTTTAATGCCATGTTGTTGTAGGCAACAGGTGTTGCATATGGGCCTTTACCTACAAGGTGAAAACTGCAACCGATTAAGCTTGCACTTAAGCCTAAAGTAAATACGATAACTGCAAAACGACGACTTAAGTGCATACTCTTTCCTTTTTAAACAACTAAGTTAACAAGTTTATTTGGAACAACAATTTCTTTTTTTGTTGGGCCAGTCAAAAATTGTTGGACTTCAGGCAATGCTTTGGCTTGTGCGAGTAACTCTTCTTTTGATAAGCCAATAGCAACTTCTAGTTTGCCTCGTAATTTACCATTAACTTGTACCACAATGGTCTGTACATCACGAGTTAATGCGCTTGGGTCAACTTCTGGTAATTGATGTTGAGTTAAATCAATATCAAATTTTGCTAAAAGTGTTTGACTCAAGTGCGGTGCAAATGGAGACAAGAGCGTGAGTAAGCTAATAATCCCTTCACGTTCAACAGCAAGATCTTGAGCAGATGTTGCATTAAACTTCGCAAGACTATTTAAAAACTCCATCTGTGCGGCAATTGCCGTATTAAATGCATGACGTCGCTCAATATCATCAGTAACTTTTGCAATCGTTTCATGGGTTTTGCGACGTAAATCTTGTGCATCTTTAGATAAGTTGGCCGAATCAATCGCAATGTTTTCAGCATTTTTTTCTAAAATAGCGGCTGTAAGACGCCACACACGTTTTAAGAAGCGATTTGATCCTTCAACTCCTGCATCTGACCATTCAAGTGACTGATCAGGTGGTGCCGCGAACATGGTAAATACACGAGCCGTGTCTGCACCATACTGATCAATAATGGATTGAGGATCTACACCATTATTTTTAGATTTAGACATTTTTTCTTGGCCACCAATGACTACAGGTTGACCATCTGCTTTGTATATTGCAGAAAATACACGACCTTTTTCATCACGCTCTAATGTGACATCGGCAGGATTAAACCATGTTTTTTTGCCGTCAGATGCTTCGCGATAAAAAGTGTCTGCCAAGACCATGCCTTGTGTTAGCAAATTACTAAAAGGTTCATTGCCTTGAACCACCCCTTCATCACGCATCAGTTTATGAAAGAAACGCGCATACAAAAGATGTAAGATGGCATGTTCAACACCACCTATATATTGGGTGACAGGTAACCAAGTTTGTGCTGCATCTGGGTTAATCATGCCCTCAGAAAAATTGGGTGATGCATAACGAGCATAGTACCAAGATGACTCTACAAAAGTATCTAAAGTATCGGTTTCACGTTTGGCCGCACCACCACAATTTGGGCAAGTGGTTTCATAAAATTCAGGCATTTTTGCCAACGGATTGCCAGAACCATCAGGAATAACATCTGTAGGTAGAACAACAGGTAATTGATCTTCGGGTACAGGGACTTGACCACAGCTGTCGCAGTTGATCATAGGGATTGGACATCCCCAGTAACGTTGGCGTGAAACACCCCAGTCACGTAAGCGAAATTGTACTTTTTTGTTGGCTAAATCTTTTGGTTGGAGTGTTGCAATAAATGCATCAAACGCCTGTTGAAAATTAAGTCCATCAAATTCACCAGAATGAATTAATGTGCCTTCTTTGCTACCGTACCATTCTTGCCATTGATTTGGGTTGTAGATGTGATCGTCTGTTATATGAATAACTTGCTTAATATTTAAGCCAAAGTTGTTGGCAAATTCAAAGTCACGTTCATCATGTGCAGGTACAGCCATTACAGCACCTGAACCATAAGACATCAGCACGTAATTGGCAATCCATACAGGGATAGGTTCACCAGTCACTGGATGTTTAACATACAAGCCTGTTGCAACCCCTTTTTTCTCTGCGGTTGCCATATCTGC
Organism: Acinetobacter baretiae; assembly: GCF_015627105.1. Lineage (GTDB taxonomy): Bacteria > Pseudomonadota > Gammaproteobacteria > Pseudomonadales > Moraxellaceae > Acinetobacter > Acinetobacter baretiae. The sequence continues at coordinate 159,164 of NZ_VTDM01000009.1, forward strand.
TTCAGAAACAGACCCATGACGGCATTCTTCAATAAATGCATTGAGATCGGGACGTAATTCAGCTGCTTTTTTTGCCATTGGGTGTTCAGCTGCAATGGCAACATAGGTCACACCCATTAACGTATCTGGACGTGTGGTATAGACGGTTAAACCATCTGCATAAACACTGTCATCTGCTGATGGAAAGGTAATATCCATACCTTCTGAACGACCAATCCAATTGCGTTGCATGGTTAATACACGCTGTGGCCAGCCATCTTTTAATTGTTCTAAGTCGTCGAGAAGTTCTTGTGCATAGTCTGTAATGCGGAAGTAATACATCGGAATGTCACGTTTTTCAACGAGCGCACCTGAACGCCAACCTCGACCATCGATAACTTGTTCGTTGGCTAATACGGTTTGGTCTACAGGGTCCCAATTGACGGTCGATAATTTTCGATAAATTAACCCTTTTTTATACAATTGAACAAATAGCCATTGTTCCCAACGGTAATATTCAGGTGTACATGTTGCAATTTCACGATCCCAATCGACAGCTAAACCTAAGCTTTTGAGTCCATTGCGCATATAAGCGATATTATCGAAAGTCCACTGTGCAGGGGCAACTTTATGGTCGATGGCTGCGTTTTCAGCAGGAAGACCAAAGGCATCCCATCCCATTGGTTGCAGGACAGTTTCACCTTTGAGTTGATAAAAACGACTCATCACATCGCCAATGGTATAGTTGCGTATATGCCCCATGTGCAGTTTGCCACTTGGGTAAGGGAACATCGACAGAATATAACGGCGTTTGCCTTCTACGATGTCTGCAACTTTAAAGGATTTACGATTTTCCCAGTCTTGTTGAACTTGAGGTTCAATCGCGCCTGCTTGATATTCTGAATCAATATGTGATGTAGTCATAAAAATTTAATCAACAACAAGATGAAGTTATAAGATTACGCACAGCATAGCGCAAAACGCACCAAAAAGTGAATCTTGTTTTGCTTAAAAAAGAATGCTTTGTTCGGGCGCGTTAAGGTCTTTATGCTTTGATGGTGCAATAATCTCATTTAACTTAAAGGTGGTGGTGTATTTGTAGAAGATTCATCAGATGAGTTTGGTTGATTTGTCGGTTGATCAGATCTCGCTTCAGCTGTGGGTGGACGGTGCATATTATTTTGCGGTTGTATGCTTTGCTCAGGCGGAAGCGTAGAAGAAGATGAAGGGCTCGTAGACCCGTAGGTTTTTAAAATGGTGGTATTTTTGCCATTTAATGGTGGGGTTTGGCTGTAGTGTGTTAGGCCTTTGGCATCGACCCATTTGTAAATGTCTTGTGCATATGCACTGTTTATCGCAAATATTGCCAATAAAGCACTATAAATTATTTTTGAATGTGTCATGCAATAAACCACGCTAATCAAAAGGAGGCACATGCCTTAGGTAAAAATTACCAAAATTGGGGCGAAAAAACTATAAATGATATGAAAATTTTCTTGTATTGGCTTTTCTTGCATAATAATTACGAAAAAGAGGTTGAAGCCTTGACATTACATAGGGAAACAACAAAAATATTAGCCTATCTTACATCATTTGATCACCCTTCAAAGAAATGTAGTTGTAACAGGCAGACACTCTAGCCGAGCTGTTATGTTTTAAAGTGTGTTTATCCCAGCATATTTTATATCGCCTGATGTGTGATTTCAGCGTAATCTGCTGTTGCGTCATGCTTATTCCTGTTGCAAGATAAGTCATTAGCTGTGTGGACACAAAAAAGCACAGTGGGTATTTAGAATTAATCGTATTGTGTGTTGTAATGGCAATACGGCAAAAAAAAGGGTGAATCACGTTGGAACTTCTTTCTGGTGGTGAAATGCTTGTTCGTGCACTTGCGGACGAGGGTGTTGAGCACGTTTTCGGTTACCCGGGCGGTGCTGTTCTACATATTTATGATGCATTGTATCAACAAAACAAAGTCAATCACTACCTCGTGCGCCATGAACAAGCGGCAGGCCACATGGCAGATGCTTACTCACGTGTCACAGGCAAAACAGGTGTTGTACTTGTCACATCTGGACCTGGTGCGACCAATACAGTTACCCCAATTGCCACAGCCTATATGGATTCTATTCCAATGGTGGTACTGTCGGGTCAGGTTGCATCGCATTTGATTGGTGAAGATGCATTCCAAGAAACAGATATGATTGGTGTGTCTAGACCGATTGTAAAACATAGCTTTCAAGTGCGCCATGCCAGTGAAATTCCAGAGATTATCAAAAAAGCATTTTACATTGCGGCAAGTGGCCGTCCGGGTCCTGTGGTGATTGACATCCCTAAAGATGTTACTAATCCTGTCGATAAATTTGCCTATTCATATCCTGAAAAAGTAAAAATGCGCTCTTACCAACCCCCATATCGTGGGCATGCAGGGCAGATTCGTAAAGCGGTCGATGAATTACTTACGGCAAAACGCCCTGTAATTTATACAGGTGGCGGTCTTGTTCAAGGCAATGCATCAGATATTTTAACTGAAATTGCACATCTTTTAAACTACCCTGTGACCAGTACATTAATGGGGCTTGGTGGTTTTGCAGGTACCGATCCACAGTTTTTAGGCATGTTAGGGATGCATGGTTATTATGAAGCCAATATGGCGATGCATCATGCAGATGTAATTTTTGCAGTAGGCGCACGTTTTGATGATCGTGTAACCAACAATCCAAGCAAATTCTGCCCAAATGCAAAAGTGATTCATATTGATATTGACCCTGCAACCATTTCCAAAACAATTTCTGCACACATTCCAATCGTAGGTGCTGTGCAGCCTGTGTTGCAAGAAATGCTCGCACAGCTTAAACAATTAAATATTTCTAAACCAAATCCTGAAGTACTCAGTGAGTGGTGGGATCAAATTAATGAATGGCGTGGTCATCACGGTTTACGCTATGCACCTGCTCAAAATGGTCATATGAAACCACAACAAGTGGTTGAAGCATTGTATAAAATCACCCATGGTGAAGCGATCATTACTTCAGATGTAGGTCAACACCAAATGTTTAGTGCGTTATATTACAAATATGACCGTCCTAGACAGTGGATTAACTCAGGTGGCTTAGGCACTATGGGTGTGGGTTTACCTTATGCGATGGGTGCAAAGCTTGCATTTCCAGAACAAGACGTTGTGTGTATGACAGGCGATGGTTCGATTCAAATGTGTATTCAAGAATTGTCTACCTGTAAGCAGTACGATATTAATGTCAAAATTTTGTGCCTAAATAATGGGTCATTGGGCATGGTTCGTCAGTGGCAAGACATGAACTATGAGGGTCGCCACTCACAATCTTATGTTAAGTCTTTACCTGATTTTGCTAAACTCATGGAAGCGTATGGCCATGTTGCAATTACAATTACGCATGCAGATGAGCTAGAGTCTAAATTGCAAGAAGCGATGGCAATTAACGATAAGTGTGTGTTTATCAATGTGTTGGTTGAAGATGATGAACATGTGTATCCAATGCAAGTGCCAGCACAATCGATGAAAGATATGTGGCTAGCCAAAGGGGAACGTACAGCATGAGCATGAGACACATTATTTCAGTACTTATTGAAAATGAATCGGGTGCATTGTCGCGTTTGGTTGGATTATTTAGTCAGCGTGGTTACAACATTGAAACTCTAAATGTTGCACCTACAGAAGACGAAACGTTGTCTCGTTTGACATTAACCACCTATGGTGACGATCATAAAATTGAGCAAATTACTAAACAGCTCAATAAATTGATTGAAGTAGTGAAAGTGATTGCATTGAGTGATGGCGCACATATTGAAAGAGAGCTGTTACTGATTAAAGTGAAAGCTTTGGGGATTGCTCGTGATGAAATTAAGCGTACAGCAGATATTTTCCGAGCAACGATTGTAGACGTTACACCGACTACATATACTGTGCAAATTGTGGGTACAACTGAAAAATTAGATGGTTTTATTGATGCTTTAGCAGAAAATACCATTTTAGAAGTTGTGCGTTCTGGCGTGTCGGGTATTGCACGTGGCGAAAAAGTTTTAAGCATTTAATTAAAAAAGATTTTTACTGGAGATAACACATGCAAATTTTCTATGATAAAGACTGTGATCTGTCAATTATCCAAAGCAAAAAAGTCGCGATTATTGGATATGGTTCACAAGGCCATGCACACGCACTTAACTTAAAAGAGTCAGGTGTAGATGTGACTGTTGGTCTACGTGCAGGATCAGCATCATGGAAAAAAGCAGAAACTTCTGGCTTGAAAGTTGCAGAAGTTCCTAATGCGGTGAAAGGTGCAGATCTTGTAATGATCTTGACTCCTGATGAATTCCAATCACAACTTTACCGTGATGTGATTGAGCCAAATATTAAAGAAGGTGCAACTCTTGCATTTGCACATGGCTTTGCGATTTTGTACAACCAAGTTGTGCCACGTAAAGACCTAGACGTTATTATGGTTGCGCCAAAAGCACCAGGTCATACTGTTCGTTCAGAATTTCAACGTGGATCAGGTGTACCTGATTTAATCGCAATTCATCAAGATGCATCGGGTAATGCACGTAATGTTGCATTGTCTTATGCGTCAGGTGTAGGTGGTGGACGTACAGGTATTATTGAAACATCATTCCGTGAAGAAACTGAAACAGACCTATTTGGTGAGCAAGCTGTTCTTTGTGGTGGTGCGGTAGAATTAGTGAAAATGGGCTTCGAAACATTGGTTGAAGCAGGTTATGCACCAGAAATGGCATACTTTGAATGTTTACATGAGTTAAAGCTGATTGTTGACTTAATGTTCGAAGGTGGTATTGCAGACATGAACTATTCAGTATCGAACAATGCTGAATACGGCGAATATGTGACAGGTGCTGAAGTGATTAATGAGCAATCTCGTGAAGCAATGCGTAATGCACTGAAACGTATTCAATCTGGTGAATATGCGAAAATGTTCATTCAAGAAGGTGCTTTAAATTATCCATCAATGACAGCACGTCGTCGCCAAAATGCAGAGCATGGGATTGAAGTTACAGGGAACAAGTTACGTGCAATGATGCCATGGATTAAAGCCAACAAAATTATTGATAAAGACAAAAACTAATTTGATCTTTGTGTTAAAAAAACCTGCATACGTGCAGGTTTTTTTGTGGCAACTGAATTTGTCATGTCAGTATCATGTATTTTAGTTTATGATGATCTTGTTGTATTTAAATGCTGTAATTTATAGAAAAAATAGGTATTAAAATAAATAAATCAACAAAGGTGGGTCTGTGTTGAATACACTCAAAGTGAAAGTTTTAGCATTTGATTTACAGTGGTGTATCTATTTAAATCAACTGTCTAAACATGCATATGTTGCATATTTCTTTAAATTGATTAGTCGCTTAGGCGATGGTCTATTTTGGTTTGTTATGTTGGTGTTTGTGTGGGTATTAGAGGAAAAGTATACCTATAAACAAGTCATTTACTTGGCATGTGCCAGTTTTTTAGCAACAGCCACATATAAATTTCTAAAAACGAAAACATTACGTCCACGACCTTATCAAGTACATCAAGTCATTGTTTTGGGTGATCGACCGCTAGATCACTACAGCTTTCCCTCGGGGCACACGTTACATGCTGTGCTAGCAACCATTATTTTTGGTTATGTTTCCCCAATACTTTTATATCTAATGCTGCCTTTTACTGTTTTGGTGGCCTTGTCTCGAGTTATTTTAGGACTACATTATCCAACAGATGTCTTTGTTGGGGCATTGCTTGGGGTTGCATTTGCCATTGTGGTGTTAATGATGGCGTATTATTTTCATATTATTCTATGAATATATTATAATGAGTCAAGCTTAAACGTTGTGAGAAAGAAATGGGATTACGTTGGACAGATACATTAGATATTGCCATTGAGTTGTCTGAAGTACATACAGATGTTGATCCACAATGGGTGAGATTTACAGATTTACATGCATGGGTATGTGCTTTACCAGAATTTTCAGACGATCCAAATAAATCAACTGAAGGAATTTTGGAGGCCATACAAATGGCTTGGATTGATGAAGCGGACTAAAAATACATTAAAAAATGAAACTTTTACACTTTGTAAGCTGATTATTTCGACTGACCTCGTTATAATGCGCAAAATTTTCGCTGTTTATTTTGTTTAAGGAGCCTATCATGGCAGTTGAACGTACGTTATCTATCGTTAAACCAGATGCTGTTGCTAAAAACCACGTTGGTGATATTTTTGCTCGTTTTGAAAAATCGGGTTTAAAAATTGTTGCAACTAAAATGAAGCATTTGTCTCAAGCTGAAGCTGAAGGCTTTTATGCAGAGCACAAAGAACGTGGTTTCTTTGCTGATCTAGTTGCATTTATGACATCTGGTCCAGTGGTTGTATCTGTACTTGAAGGTGAAAATGCTGTACTTGCTCACCGTGAAATTTTAGGTGCGACAAATCCTAAAGAAGCAGCACCTGGTACAATTCGTGCAGACTTTGCTGTAAGCATTGATGAAAATGCTGCACATGGTTCAGACTCTGTTGCATCTGCTACACGTGAAATCTCTTACTTCTTTGCTCAAACTGAAGTGTGCCCACGCACTCGTTAATTTGAGACAGTGTGACCAGATAAGTGGTATACTGCTTATCTGGTTTTTTGTTTTTACAGCACATTTATTTTTAGTAACTCCTCTTTTTCATCTTCAATATTGTTTAGGTAATACACATGGCTCATGACGCAATTCGTTCATCTTTAGTGGTTGATGAACAAGATAATGCCACATTGCATCCGCCTAAAAATGATGCAACGCCAAAAATCAACCTACTAGGGATGTCACGTGCAGAGCTCGAACAATTTTTTGAAAGCTTAGGTGAGAAAAAGTTTAGAGCAGGCCAAGTCATGAAATGGGTACATCAGTACTTTATTACAGACTTTGCACAAATGAGTAATATTTCAGGCAAGCTACGCGAAAAACTTGAAAAAGTTTGTGAAGTAAAAGCACCTGAGGTAGTACATCGTAATTATTCTAAAGATGGTACTCGTAAATGGGTTTTTCGTGTTGGTGAAGGTTCAGGATCTTTGGTCGAAACTGTCTTAATTCCTGCTGATGATAAAACAGGGGCACGTAAAACATTATGTGTTTCATCGCAAGTAGGCTGTGCATTAGATTGTTCATTTTGCTCTACAGGTAAACAAGGCTTTCAACGTGATTTAACCCCAGACGAAATTATTGGTCAGTTGTGGGTAGCAAACCAATCGTATATGGAAGATGTTGCTGTTGCGGAGCGTACACGCTCGGTGACCAATGTGGTGATGATGGGTATGGGAGAGCCATTACTTAACTTTAAACCTGTAGTCAAAGCAATGTCGTTGATGTTAGATGATTTTGCATACGGTATGTCTAAACGCCGTGTCACACTGTCTACATCTGGCATTGTACCTATGATTGACAAATTGGCAGAACAACTTGATGTTGCTTTGGCAATTTCTTTACATGCACCAAATGATGAATTACGTAATGAACTTGTACCTATTAACAAAAAATATCCATTGGCACAACTGATTGCCTCTGCACAGCGTTATCTTCGAAAAGATGGTAATGAAAGTGCACGTAAACATGTCACCATTGAATATGTTATGCTCGATGGGGTAAACGATCATTTAGAACATGCACATCAAATGGTCAAGTTACTTCAAGATTTGCCAAGTAAAATTAACCTTATTCCTTTTAACCCTTTTCCACATGCACCGTATGGTCGTTCTAGTCGTAACCGTATTATGGCATTCCAAAAAGTGTTGTCAGATGCAGGCTTTGTTTGTACGATTCGTCAAACACGTGGTGATGATATTGATGCAGCATGTGGCCAATTGGTTGGACAAGTTGCAGATAGAACACGCCGTGCTGAACAGTGGAAAAAGAAAGTTGCGCAACAGCATGAGATTGTACGGTCTCAGGGTTGAGCGATTACGATAAATCATGGTGAAAAAACATGAGTGCAGTCAAAACGTTAATGGTTTCATGTGTTGCTGTGGGGTGTACTTTACTCACAGCATGTCAAACCACAAGTAATCAATTAAAAGCAGATCCTAAAAAATCTGCACAAGTACGAACACAAATGGCTGCTGAATATCTTCGTACAGGAGATGTTGACTCGGCAAAACGTGAATTAGATGAAGCATTAAAAAAAGACACCACTGATCCAACCACCTATATGATGATGGCTGTGTTGTTACAACAAGAAGGTAGCCCTAACAATGTGGCTAAAGCAGAAAGCTATTTTAAAAAAGCACTTTCTTTAGATCGAACAGATCCACAAATTAGAAATAATTATGGCTTTTACTTATATCAAATTGGCCGTTTTGATGACGCACGTAAAGAGTTACTGATTGCAGCATCTACTTTAGGTTATAATCAGCGCGCATTAGCTTTTGAAACTTTAGGCAGAACCTATCAAAAACTAGGTGATGCAGAAAATGCTGAACAAAGTTACTCTAGTGCGATTAAAGTCAATCCAGACTCTAGTTTTGCATATCAATCATTAGCAGATATTGCGTACCAAAAGGCACAATATCGAAATGCACTTGCACAATATCAGAACTATGTGCGAGTGATGGGCATGAATAACCAAACGAATGTGGCACTTTGGTTAGGAATTCGCATTGCGCATGCAAATGGTGATAACATTACCCAGCAGGTCTTGGCCAATCAACTTCGAGCAAAATATCCAGATAGCCAAGAGTATCAAAATTATTTGCAACAACAGTACAATACTGAGGCGGTATGGAAGTAAATCCAAATTCACAGCAATCGGCGGGTACACAATCAAGCTCAAGCAATTTAGGTAATATTCAACGTCCTGGTGAGTATTTACGCCATGTCCGTCTTCAAAAAAAATATGAGTTGGCTGATGTATCTCAGGCATTAAATATGCCAGTGCGTACATTAGAGGCTTTAGAGAAAGATGAATATACTGCGTTACCCGAAGCTACGTTTATTAAAGGGTATTATCGTACCTATGCACGTTATTTAAGTGTCGATGCTTCTATGATCATCCAACGTTTTGATGAAATTTATCAAAATGATACAGGCTTTCATGCACAAAATGCTTTAAATGATTCACCGATTAAAATTATGGGTAAGCTGCCAGGTTCAAACAGCAGTCGTAACCGTAAATGGCTAAAACGTATCGTTATTTTATTGGCGATTATTGTATTGGCTTGGATTGCAATTGTTGCTGTGCAAAATTGGTCCAATAAAAAGAAACAAGAGCAAATGTCGGTCAACCCTTCAAACGTACAGGTGTTATCAGTGAATCAAGATGCTGCTGTTGGTGATCGACTTGAACTTAAAATTTCACAACCAACGTCACTGAATATTATTGACTCAACAGGCAAAGTGCTTGCCAATGGTCGTCAAACACAAGATCTTTCTTTAAATGGCCAGTCACCTTTTCAAATTCAGCTCAATGATGCAAAAGCTGTGTCATTAAACTTAAACGGTGAAGCTATTTCATTGTCTCCTTATACCGTAAACGGCAAAGCAGATTTTCGTTTATCTCGTTAAAAGATCTAGTCGAGCAACGTCATCATGATAGTAAACCCGATTAAACGCCGACCAACCCGTAAAATTCGTGTTGGATCGGTTTATGTAGGTGGTGATGCACCCATTAGTGTACAAAGCATGACCAATACAGAAACATGCGATGTCGATGCAACTGTGGCACAGATTCAACGCTGTGCCGATGCAGGCGCAGACATTATGCGAGTATCTGTACCTTCTATGGAGGCTGCAGAGGCATTTGGTGCAATTAAAAAACGTGTAGATATTCCGCTAGTTGCAGACATACATTTTGATTATAAAATTGCCTTAGCTGTTGCAGATTATGGCGCAGATTGTTTGCGTATTAACCCTGGTAACATTGGCTCGGAACAAAAAATTCGTGAAGTTGTGGCAGCAGCAAGACATCATGACATTTCCATGCGCATTGGTGTAAATGCAGGCTCACTTGAAAAAGATTTACAAAAAAAATATGGTGAACCGACAGGTGAAGCATTACTTGAATCGGCATTACGCCATATTGATATATTAGATCGCCTAAACTTTCATGAGTTTAAAGTGAGTGTGAAAGCCTCTAATGTATTTTTAACCCTAGATGCTTATCGTTTATTATCCCAACAAATTGATAATCCATTACATTTAGGGGTGACAGAGGCGGGTGTGTATAGAACAGGTACGGTAAAATCAGCGATTGCATTGGGTGGTTTATTACTCGATGGAATAGGCGATACCATGCGTATTTCACTGGCTGCACAACCTGAAGAAGAAATTAAAATTGGCTTTGATATTTTAAAGTCATTAATGCTACGATCAAATGGGATTAATTTTATTGCTTGTCCAAGCTGTTCAAGACAAGAATTTAATGTAATTCAAGTGATGCAATCTCTTGAAGAGCGTTTAGAAGATATTCGTACACCGATTGATCTGTCTGTGATTGGATGTAAAGTCAATGGTCCAGGTGAAGCCAAAGAGGCAGATATCGGTATTGTGGGGGCGAGCCCAAGATCTCTTGTATATCGAAATGGTGAGAAAAGCCATCTCATTGATACACATCAATTGGTTGATGAAATTGAATCAATGGTTCGTCAGCGTGTAGAAGAGCTTGAAAAAGCTAAATCAAAAGAAATTATTCGTAGTTCATCATCATGAGTTCAATTGTTGCAATAAAAGGTTTTAATGACATTCTCCCAACACAAACAGTGGCTTGGAGAAAACTAGAAACATATTTAGCATCTTTAATGGATGCCTATGGTTATCAACAAATTCGATTGCCGATTGTTGAAAACACGGGTTTATTTAAACGTGCGATTGGCGATGCCACAGATATTGTTGAAAAAGAAATGTACACCTTTTTTGATAAAGGCAATCCCCCAGAATCGTTAACCTTAAGACCAGAAGGGACAGCAGGTTGCGTACGTGCATTGTTAGAGCACAATTTACTGCGTGGAGCAACGCCTCGTGTATGGTATATGGGGCCGATGTTTCGTTATGAAAAGCCTCAAAAAGGGCGTTATCGCCAATTCCACCAGTTTGGTGTAGAAACATTTGGTGTGGCAACACCAGATATTGAAGCAGAACTTATTTTATTGACTGCGCGTTTATGGAAGCATCTTGGCATTGCAGACAAGGTACAACTTGAGTTAAACACACTCGGTGAAGCAGATGAACGAACGGCATATAAAAATGCATTAGTTGAGTATTTAAATCTACATAAAACAGATTTAGATGAAGACTCACAACGTCGTTTAACCACCAATCCTTTACGTATTTTAGATTCAAAAGATGAGCAAACTCAGCGCATTTTGGCAAGCGCACCTCAACTGCATGACTTTATGCAACTTGAAACCATGACCCATTTTGACACTTTAAAAAGCTATCTAGATCAAGCAGGTATTGCCTATGTGGTGAATCAAAAACTTGTACGTGGTTTGGATTACTACAATAAAACAGTCTTTGAGTGGACAACTTGTCATTTGGGCTCACAAGCAACAGTATGTGGTGGTGGTCGTTATGATGGACTGGTTGGACAGCTAAAAGGAAAGGCGAGTCAATCGGTACCTGCGGCAGGTTTTGGTATGGGCTTAGAGCGACTATTATTGTTGTTAGAGCAATTTGCACCCGCAGAGCCTATAAGAGATTGTGAAGTGTTTTTAGTCACAGATCCACAATGTCAGGCACATGCTTTATTGTTTGCAGAACAACTTAGAGATGAATTAGAGCGAGTCAATGCACCAATTCGTGTTAAAGTAGGTTCGCAAGGCAGCATGAAAAGTCAAATGAAAAAAGCAGATCAGTCAGGTGCGGTTTATGCCATGATCTTTGGCGAGCGAGAGCAAGCTGCTGAGCACATTGCCTTTAAGCATTTAGCAACAGCAGAACAAAAAGATGTTGTACTTGCTGATGTTGTTTCATTTTTGCTTGAGCAATTTCCATCATCTCGCGTTTAGTAGTAAGGATCATGACATGAGCGCAACCACAGAAGAAGAACAGTTAGATAAGTTTAAATCGCTAGGTAAGAAGTATGGTTCTTCTGCAATTACAGCGGTATTAATTGTACTTATTGCTTTTTTTGCATGGAATTATTGGCAAAAAAACAAGCGAGTTGATTCACAAAATGAAACAGCTCGAGTGCAACAGCTCATGGATCAAGCACAAGCTATATCTTTGACTGATAAAACAGCATTAACCAACTTAATGCGCTTATCAGATGAAATTGTAAAGAAAGACCCTGATTCTGTTCAGGCCATTCAAGCACAACTGATTTTAGCCAAAATATTTTTTGATCGTAATGATACAACTGCGGCTGAAAAAGAGTTACAAAAAGCACAATCTGTGAAAATCAAAGATGAAGGCTTAGTGGCTTTGGTGAATTTACATTTGGCTTATGCACAAATTGCCAATAAAAAATATGATGATGCGCTAAAAACATTGGATTTAGTTAAACTTGAATCATTTAAAGCCACAACAGATGAAGCACGTGGCGATATTTTTGTGTATAAAAATGATACACAAAATGCTAAGTCAGCTTATGAAAGGGCTTGGAGTGCTGCTGTAGCACGCAAACAACAGCCACAAATTTTACAAATTAAACTCGAAAGTGTGGGGGTTTTAGTGGATGATCCTCGTATTGAAACCCCAATTTTGAAAACACAAGTGGACGAATCTTAAATGCATAAAAAATTTAAAATACCGTTTGCGTTAACTATTTTAGCAGTTGCACTCGTTGGCTGTTCAAGTAATAAACCTAAGGTTGAAAAAATAAAACCAAACCCGTTGCCTAAATTGGTTCAAGCGAAAAGCTTACAACAAGTATTTTCTCAACATGTGTCTGCAAGCAATAAAAAAGACCCTTTACGTCTGCAAATGGCAGTAGATCAAGGGGTTATTTATGTGGCTGACCCGAAAAAAGGGACAGTCGATGCATTTCAGGGCAACAAACAGCTTTGGTCAAGTCAAGTCTATAAAAAAGGCATGTTAAGTGCTGGGCTTGAAGTCGGGCAGGGTATTGTTGTCGCAGGAAATCAAAAAGGTGAACTGTTTGCTTTAGAACAAAGTACGGGGAAAGTGCTTTGGCAAGCTCAATTGTCAGGTCCGATTATCACTCCATCTCACATTCAGCTTGGACGTGTGATTACGGTGACTAATGATGGCAATGTATATGCGCACGATGCAACTACAGGCCAGCAACTATGGACATATAAGCTCCCTAATGTTGCATTAAGTTTACGTGGTCAAGCGTCTCCTGTAGCACTTGATCCTAACAATGTCTTAATTGCGACTGCAAATGCTTATGTATATGGCATAGATGTTGTGAGTGGTGTACCACGATTACAACGCCGTGTTTCAGTTGCTGAAGGTCGTACAGATATACAGCGTGTTAATGATATTGATGGCGATCCTGTAATGATGGGGCAGTTCCTGATCACAACGAGCTATCAGGGCCAAATTACCGTCACAGATTTACAGCAACAACAAGTAGTTTGGACAGATAATTCAAGTAGTAATCAGCGTCCAGAAGTAACTCGTGATACCATTTACACGACCACTGTAGATGGAAAAATCATTGCATATGGATTGCTTACAGGACAAAAACTGTGGGAAAATGATCAACTTCTGCATCGTAATTTGAGTAACCCTGTATTGTTGGGCTCAGATTTAGTTGTTGGAGATTTTGATGGTGCTTTAAGCATGATTGATCCAGCAACAGGAAAAATCACAGGTCGTTCAACAACCAAAGGTGAAGTAACTTCACTGCGTGTTGTAGACAACCAACTTTATGTTTCAACACAAAAAGGCGCTTTAAGCGTTTGGCAGAACCGTTAATTTATGAAACCCGTAATTGCGCTGATTGGGCGTCCTAATGTTGGTAAGTCAACATTATTTAATCAGATTACCAAAAGTCGAGATGCACTTGTTGCAGACTTTGCTGGTCTTACACGTGATCGAAAATATGGCGATGCAAGCTATAACAATAAATCATTTATTGTTGTAGACACCGGAGGGATTGGTGAAAGTGAGCTTGGTATCGATGCGTACATGGCTGAGCAATCTCAAACTGCAATCAACGAAGCTGACATTATCGTTTTTGTTGTAGATGCACGTGCGGGTTTATTGGCATCTGATGAACAAATTGCTCGTGAACTGAGAACACTGGGTAAAAAAGTATACTTAGTTGCCAATAAGGTCGATGGTGTACACGCTGAAGCGGCTGTGGTCGAATTCTATCAACTTGGATTTGGTGAGCCAATACACGTTGCTGCAAGTCATGGACGTGGCGTGGCACAAATGATTGAAGATATTCTTCAAGATGTTCCAGAAGATGAAAATCAAGAAGAGCTCGATAAGCACACCGGGTTACGTTTAGCCGTGATTGGTCGTCCGAATGTCGGTAAATCAACATTGGTGAACCGTCTACTTGGTGAAGATCGTGTTGTTGTATTTGATATGCCGGGTACCACACGTGATTCGGTATATATTCCTTTTGAACGCAATGAGCGTAAATATACGCTGATTGACACAGCAGGTGTACGTCGTAAAGGCAAAGTAGATGAAACCATTGAAAAATTCTCTATTGTAAAAACACTACAAGCCATTAAAGATGCCCATGTTGTGGTTGCTGTGGTTGATGCACGTGAAGGTGTTGTTGAACAAGATTTACACTTGATTGGTTATGCGTTAGAAGCAGGCCGAGCAATGGTAATTGCGATCAACAAATGGGACAATATGTCTGAGTATGATCGTAAACAGGTTAAGCTTGATATAGAGCGCCGTTTTGGTTTTATTCCTTGGGCTCGTGTACACTTAATTTCTGCATTACATGGCACAGGTGTGGGAGATTTATATCCTTCAATTCATCGTGCTTATGAATCAGCCAATTTAAAAGTATCTCCGTCAAAATTGACGCAAATTCTTAATGATGCAACAGAGCAACACCAACCACCAATGGTGAATGGTCGTCGTATTAAAATGCGTTATGCGCATATGGGCGGACAAAATCCACCCACGATTGTCATTCATGGTAACAAGGTAGACAAAGTATCTGCAGACTACCGTAGATATTTAGAAAATGTATTTCGAAAAGTTTATAAGCTTGAAGGAACACCTGTTCGAATTGAGTTTAAAACCTCGTCAAATCCATTTGAAGGGCGTAAAACTCAGTTAGATGAGCGTGTAGCAGCACGTCGTCGTCGCTATGTACAAACCTTTAAAAAAGCTGAAAAGAAATCTAAGCGTTAGAATCTTTTTAAGTAAAAAAACCAAGCGATATCGCTTGGTTTTTTATATGCTTATTAGTTGTATGTGGTACATGCGACAGAAGCACTTTGCTTTGTTAATCTAGAATCTTAAGAGATTTTAAACTCGGTCATATGTTGAGTGTTTATTGTGTTTTATATATGGTTTTTTGGAAAAATAAATTTACTTTCATTAAATCTATTGAAAAATACGTAGGCAGGCGCAATAGGTTCATTTGTAACGTATAACATACCATGATTTATTTAATGTATAAAAGCTTAACAGATTTGCTTGCTATAGAAGAGGCTGGAAATATTCGTCTAAATTTAGCACAGCGTATGCAACTTCAAGCTTATCGAAATACATATTTACAGCAACAAATTCAAGAGCCATTACAACTTACTATTAATGAGTTTGGTAAACCTGTGAGCCCACATTTAGGGTTCAATCACTCGCACAGCCAAAAATACTATGCCTTGGTATATAGTCAAAGTGTGCTGAATGTGGGTGTAGATATTGAAGACTTTTCTCGACATGTACGTATGAATGCATTAGCTGAGCACTGTTTTCATCCAGAAGAAATTTTGATGTGGAAAAAGTTGGACGAAGATCGTACATTTTGGTTTCAAGTATGGACCATTAAAGAGGCTGTACTTAAAGCACATAGCTTGGGTATTCGTTTAAATCTAAAAGAACTGAATACTCAAGCTCATCCTGAAAAGCTCTATGGTACGGTTGAGCATGAAAAAATTGGGTGTTTTTATTATCAAAGCTTTTGTTTAAGTCATTCAATGCTCACGGTCGCTATGAATCATAAAACTCCAATTCAGTGGGTTTGATCGAATCTAAAATAAAAAATATCCCCTATTGGTAAAATAGAGGATATTTATGACACTACAACTTTGAAATGTTACGGAATATTGTGATGCTCTTCTTCAAATTCGGGCTTAACTTGTACAAGAAAATCTTGACGATTAATACCACGCCATAATGAAAAAGCTGTACCAATGTAAATAGATGAATAAGTACCTACAAAAATACCAACAAACATAGCTACAGAGAACCAACGTAAGCCATCACCACCTAATACCATCATTGCCACTACAACAAGGGTAAGTGTCATGGAGGTATGAATGGTACGTCTTAGTGTTTCTGTGAGTGCGATGTCAATAACTTCAGTGGGTGTTGCACCACGAATTTTTCTAAAATTCTCACGAATACGGTCGGAAACAACAATATTATCATTAAGAGAAAAACCAATAACCGCCAATACTGCGGCCAATACAGTTAAATCAAATGGCCATTGCATTAAGGCAAATATACCTAAAATAGCAATAATGTCATGAAATAAAGACAAAATTGCTCCCATCGCAATTTTAAATTCAAAGCGAATGGTCACGTAAATTAGCATGAGCAATAAGGCAAGGGCAACAGCACCTGCTGAGCGAAGATACAGCTCATTACCGACCTGTCCACCCACAGAATCAACTTTATGTAATGTGGCTGTATTGTTAGGTAGTTGCACTGCTTGGGATAACGTATGGTTAAGATCTTCAATTTTCAGATCTTGCACGGGCATACGCACAAGTAAATCAGTACTACTCCCTAAGGTTTGTACAACAGTATGTTTAAATCCTGCATTTTCTAAGGTCTTGCTCAGTTGTTCGGGTTCTACGCCTTTTTGATAGGTAACTTCCGCTGCAATACCACCTGTGAAGTCTAAGCCAAGATTCAGTCCCTTATAGCCAATTAAAAATAAACTGGCTAAAGTAATTAGTACTGAAATAATGGCGGCAGGTTTCGCAATTTTCATAAACGGAATAATCCGCTCATTTTCAGGTCTACCGTACTGTGTTTCTTGTTGAGTTGCTTTGGTCATCATCGTCTCCTTAGATACTCAACTTTTGTAAGTTACGGCGTTTACCATAAATAAGCTGCACAATGGCACGTGTTACAGTAATTGCAGTAAACATTGAACAAATAATACCAATCATCAAAGTAACAGCGAAGCCTTTGATGGGGCCTGTGCCAATCGCAAATAAGATAAATGCAACAATAAATGTAGTCAGGTTGGAGTCAAAAATCGTGTTATAAGCACGATCATAACCTGCAACGATGGCTTGTTTAGGCGAAGCACCCCACTGCATTTCTTCTCGTATACGTTCGCAAATCAGTACGTTTGCATCAACGGCCATACCAATAGTAATGACAATCCCTGCAATCCCTGGAAGTGTGAGTGATGCACCTAACCATGACATGACGGTTAAAATCATGGCAAGGTTAAAGACCAAGGCGAAGTTTGCAATTAAACCAAACACACGGAAGAAAACAACCATCCAAAGTGCAACTAAAATAAAGCCAACTTGGGTTGATAAAATTCCTTTATCAATATTTTCTTGCCCTAAACTTGGTCCAACAACACGTTCTTCAACAAAATACATGGGTGCAGCAAGTGCTCCTGAACGTAGCATCAATGAAAGTTCAGCCGCCTCTTGTGGCGAGCTTAAACCTGTGATTCTAAATTGAGAACCTAAAGTTTGTTGAATGGTTGCGGCATTGATCACAACAGATTCTGTATATGGTGTACGAACTTCTGTTTGTGCCCCTGTCGTTGGGTCGGCGACATAACTAATTTTTTGTTTATTTTCAATAAATAAAACAGCCATGCGTTTACCAACCGCACTACGAGTGGCATCAGACATCAGCTTACCACCTGCACTATCGAGTGTGATGTTCACTTCTGCACCACCAGAATCTTGGCTTAAGCCAGATGATGCATTTTGTACGCGTTCGCCTGTTAAAATACGGTTACGTTGTAATAAAAGCTGACGACCACTGTCTAATGATTGATAAGCAAAAACTTCAGTCCCTGCAGGAAGGGGTTGATCATTGTATTTGCCTGTATATGGGCTAATGTATTGATCATTTTGGTTAGCAACAAGTCTAAATTCTAAGTTTGCGGTACGCCCCAATACACGTTTTGCTTCTGCAGTATCTTGTATGCCCGGTAATTCAACAACAATTCGGTTGCTTCCTTCCGTTTGTACAACCGCTTCTGCTACACCTAACTCATTAATACGGTTACGTAAAGTGGTTAAGTTTTGGTTGACTGCATAAGACTGTATTTCTTGTCTGCGTGCATCTGTATATACTAAACGTAAGATCGGACCACTGTCTGTTGCAAGTGCCTGTTGTGTGTATTCATTGCCGTTACGTCGCAAAAAGCCCATGGCATTTTCACGTTCTGTATTGTCGGCAAATGCAATATTAATGGCATTGTTATTGAGTGTTAAACTATTAAACTTAAGGTTGTTATCACGAAATTGGCGACGGATATCAGTTGCTGAAGTATCCATGCGCTGTGCAATGGCTTTGTCCATGTCCACTTCAAGTAAGAAGTGTACGCCACCACGTAAATCTAGGCCAAGTTTCATTGGCTTTGCGCCAATTTTTTGTAGCCAGGTTGGGGTGGTTGGTGCAAGGTTTAATGCAACAACATAGTTTTCACCTAAACCACGTCGTAATGCTTCTTGTGCTTGTAATTGTATATTTGTATTGGTAACACGAAGCAAGGCGGCATTGTTGGTAAAGCTATTGTCGTGACTTTGAATGTTTTGGCTTTTAAGTATTTGCTCTGCTTTTTGTAAAACAGATTGATCGATGCTCGTGCCAGCTTTAGCGCCTGAGATCTGCACGGCAGGTTCATCTGGATACAAACTTGGCAGTGCATACAACGTACTAATCACCAAAACAACAAGGATGAGTAAATATTTCCATGCTGGGTAACGCATTTCTGATCTTCTTAATATGGGAAAGTCGTGTAATCACACGACTTAGATAGAAACAATTAAAGGCTCTCTAAAGTACCTTCAGGTAATACAGAAACAACGCTTGAACGTTGAATTTTTACTTCTACACCACGGCTCATTTCAACAACAGCATAGTCGCCTTCAATTTTCTTAATGCGACCCATGAGTCCACCTGCAAAGACAACTTCACTGTCGACGCCTAAACTTTCAATGAGAGAGCGATGTTCTTTTGCACGTTTAGATTGAGGGCGCCAAATTAAAAAGTAGAAAATAGCAACAAAAACAACAATCATACCAATATTGGCAATCATACTCGGTTGTTGGGCAGCGCCTTCAGCGGCGTGGGCTGTAGAAATAAACAGACTCATTTGAGTTTCCTAAATAATCAAACTAAAAACAAAATATTTTTCAATATGCAATGTACCTTGTCTTGTCTCTAAGCGCAAATCTAGACAAGCATTAAGCGGTTGGACAAGGTGGAACGTCTAGTCCTCGGCGAGTATAAAAATCTGTCACAAAGGCATCAAACGTATCGTCATCGAGTGCATTGCGTATTGCTTCGGTTAGACGCAAGTAATAGCGTAAATTGTGTATTGTGCCTAGCATCGAGCCAAGCATTTCACCACATTTTTCCAAATGGAATAAATAAGCACGAGTGAAATTTTTACAAGTATAACAGTCACAGTGTGGATCTAAAGGGCTCTGATCATGACGGTATTTACTGTTTCGAATGCGAACTAAGCCATCGGTAACAAAGTAATGACCATTTCGAGCATTTCGTGTTGGCATAACACAGTCAAACATGTCTACACCACGACGTACAGCTTCAACAATATCTTCAGGTTTACCTACACCCATAAGGTAGCGCGGTTTATCTTCTGGCATTTGCTCTGGTAGGTAATCTAAAACTTTGATCATTTCTTCTTTGGGTTCACCGACCGATAAACCACCAATAGCATAGCCATCAAAGTCGATGTCGAGTAATCCTTTTAAAGATTCTTCACGAAGGTCTTCGTACATACCACCTTGGATAATACCAAACAGTGCATTCGGATTTTTATTGTCAGTGTGAGCAGTTTTACAACGCTTGGCCCAGCGTAAACTTAGCTGTAACGATTGTTGTGCTTGTTCGTGTGTGGCAGGGTAAGGCGTGCATTCATCAAAAATCATGACAATGTCAGAGTTCAGTGTTTGTTGAATCTCCATTGAAATTTCAGGCGATAAAAAGACTTTTGAGCCATCAATAGGTGACCGAAAAGTAACCCCTTCTTCTTTGATTTTACGCATTGCCCCTAAGCTAAAGACTTGAAAACCACCTGAGTCAGTTAAGATTGGTTTATTCCACTTCATAAACTCGTGTAATCCGCCATGCTCTTTAATAACATCTAAGCCTGGGCGTAAATACAAGTGAAAAGTATTACCTAAAATAATTTGTGCTTCGATTTCTTCGATGTCACGAGGCAACATACCTTTTACAGTACCATAAGTACCCACAGGCATAAAAATGGGGGTTTCAACCACACCGTGTTCTAGCGTTAAGCGACCACGGCGGGCACGTCCCGACTGACCTAGTTTTTCAAATTTCATATTTTATCCGAATCAAGGCGAAAAAACAGTTCGCTGATCTGAGGCGTTTGCCATGTTGATTAAAGTCACTATTTTCCTAGATTCTCTATCATGATGCTACCTTTTATTACAGGTTTTTGTGTGAAGCAAGGTAGTAAGGATAGAGTGTTTATTGTGTTTGAGCTTGGTCGATTAACATCGCATCACCATAACTGAAAAATCGATATTTTTGAGCAACAGCA
Source organism: Acinetobacter baretiae (assembly GCF_015627105.1). Taxonomy (GTDB): domain Bacteria; phylum Pseudomonadota; class Gammaproteobacteria; order Pseudomonadales; family Moraxellaceae; genus Acinetobacter; species Acinetobacter baretiae. Next base: position 180,058 of record NZ_VTDM01000009.1, read on the forward strand.
TGTTGGTATGCATTTAAAATGTATTCTTTTGTCGATAACGCTGAAACCAGCATAAGAAGTGTTGACTCAGGCAAATGAAAATTTGTAATCAGACGATCAATCACACAAAACTTATAGCTTGGGTAAATGAAAATTTGGGTATCTCCAGTCCATGCAGCCAATTGACCTTGGTGTGCTTGAGCTGCACTTTCAATGGCGCGTGTTGCTGTGGTACCGACAGAAATAATTTTGTTGCCTCGTGCTTTTGCGGCCAAAATTAAATCTACAGTAGATTGTGGCACATCGCACCATTCACTGTGCATGATGTGATCTTCAATGTGATCTGTTCGTACAGGTAAAAACGTACCTGCACCAACATGTAAAGTAACAAAAGCTGTGCCAACGCCTTTTGTGTGTAACCTCTCTAACAGTTGTTCATCAAAATGTAAGCTTGCTGTAGGAGCGGCAACACTGGCCAATTTAGTGGGATCATTAAATACGGTTTGATAGCGTTCTGTGTCGATGTCTTCTGCTTCACGATTGAAATAAGGTGGAATAGGAAGTTGACCATAACGATCAAGCACATCTAAAATCGGTTGAGAAAATTCAACAATGTAGAGGTTTTCATGACGACCCTGTACAGTGACTTGAATTTGACCGTCACCAATGAACAACTGTGCACCTGCTTTGGGTGAGTTGCTCGATTTAATGTGACAGTGTGCAATGTACCGGTCTTGCATACGTTCAACTAAAATTTCAATGATACCGCCTGTGGCACGTTTACCTTTTAATCGTGCTTTCATGACTTTAGTGTCATTGAGGATCAACAAGTCACCTTTGTTCAGTAAGTCGATAATCTTTGTAAACGGGTGGTCGTGGTGCTGTCCTGTTGCATCGATATGCAAAAGACGTGACGCACTGCGTTCGGAAAGAGGGTAGCGTGCAATGAGTTCATCGGGCAGATCGAAATTAAAATCGGACAATTGCATAAAAAATAACGTAAATAGAGTTTGTTCTATTATAAACGTTTTTATGATTGTATGCGAAAAGCACTTTTTTATTGAGTGTCTTAAAAGTAATCAAAAGAAAGATTAACGCATTGACATGACGAAAAAATCAAGTAGTATACATCGAATAAACCATACTGCCCCGAGGTGGTGAAATTGGTAGACGCGGTGGACTCAAAATCCACTGTCAGAGATGACGTGTCGGTTCGAGTCCGACCCTCGGGACCATAGTTAGGTAAGCAAATCACCCAAGACAAATAATGTTTTGGGTTTTTTTATGCCTATTTTTTAAAACCAATTCATCTTGTCTATATTCTTAAATATTTAGGAAAATAGCTTGTCTACCTTCTGTCGGCTTAATGTCGGGCGACTGTCATGTAAGTGTCGTGTTGATCTGTATAATAAAAGACCATAGTGTATGTGCCCAATCACTTTGAGTTAGACAATGAATAAAATTAAAGAACAACGTTTACAACGTGCATGGTCTCAAGAGCAGCTTGCTGAAATGACTGCCCTGAGTGTGCGAACCATTCAGCGTGTTGAGTATGGCGGTAAAGCTAGTCTTGAAACATTAAGTGCTTTAGCTGCTGTATTTCAAATCAGTATTCGTGACTTAACTGATGATCTACACGAACACGCACCAGCTTTAGAATTGGCGATGGATGATAAGCTTCACGCACTTGAAAATCGGGTTGCTCAAGAGCTGAGATTTTACTCTGTATTTACAAGTTATATTGTGGTGTGTACGGGTTTGATACTGGTAAATTGTTTTTTCACACCACATAGTTATTGGTCATTATGGCCAACATTATGTTGGGGGGCGACCATGCTGTTGGCATGGCTTAGAATTTTTGTATTTCATCATACGGTTGCTGTATGGAAACAAAAACGTATGCAAATGTTGTTAAGAAAATGAAGAAGCATGAGTGAGTGTATGACATCAACCGCATAAAGGTTTTATAATATTTCAAATACGATATGATTAAATAGAGTCGAGGTGCTGTGATGATTGATCATTATAAAATTGTTGAGTGTGATGCTAAACAACATGCGTCGCAGATTTTAGATATTTTTAATGACGCTATTTTACATTCAACAGCTTTGTATGAATATGAAGAACGAACATTACAAGATATTAAAGGTTGGTTTGAACATAAAGCACAACATCACTTTCCAGTTTTGGGTGTGGAAAATGAACAAGGTGTGTTGATGGGCTTTGCAAGCTATGGCGCGTTTCGCCATTTCCCTGCCAATTTGTATACAGTTGAGCATTCAGTATATGTACACCAAGACTACCGAGGCAAAGGTATTGCACGGCAATTATTGAGTGCATTGATACAAAAAGCGAAGCAAAATGGAATGCATACGATGATTGGTGCTATAGATGCCAATAATGTAGCAAGTATTGCATTGCATAAAAAGCTTGGCTTTAGTCATGCAGGTACAGTATCAGAAGTTGGGTTTAAGTTTGGGTCTTGGCTAGATTTAGCATTTTACCAACTCATTTTAACGCATTAAAATACATGTATTATTCGTGATAAAGTGTAAAAAAGTGATTCATTATTTGATTTTATTGTAAAAAGTGTTAACACTATACGACTAGGTTCTCTGATTTAAAATAAGAACTCCCTCAAGAGAAATACAATTATGTCAACACAGTCGGTCTGCGTACAAGATATTGACGATATTTCGGCAAGTGTATTGGTATTGCCCAAAAAATTGAAAGAAGATGCAAAGCTTAATAAGTTACTCTTAAAAATCAAAACGATACTAGGAGCACATCATGTTGTTTTAATTCTTCCGCATGAGTCTGAAGCGAAAGTATTAAATGCCACTCAAACAACGATTCAAGATATAGCATGTGATGTACAGCTATTTCAACATTTAAATCAATTACATCACCACAACCAGTCTGTGTTGGATGAAAAAAAAGCAGAGTATTTACAGTATCGTGTATATATTGAACAATACTTTGGGGCGGTAAATCGTTTAGTTGCTTTTGCTTTGTGTGATGATGTTTTGGATTGCATGGCACATATTTGTGTGTTTGATCAAAATCATCATCCGTTTGATTCTGATTTAACAGCGTTGGTTTTAGAGCTGTGTAGTGATTATTCAGAGCATATTGGTCTTCAGCAAAAACATGATGAATTGACATATAATCATGAACAGATCGTTGCATTGAATTTTAGTCAAACTAAATTTTTACAGATTATTGCCCATGATTTGAGAGCACCATTTCATGGTATTTTAGGCTTTTCAGAAGTATTGGCTGAAGAGTTAGAGAGTTTAGATACGTCTAGTATACAAAATATTTCAAGTTATTTGAATGATACGGCAAAAGCAACATACCATTTATTAGAAAACTTACTCAATTGGGCGATGGCCGAAGGGGGGCGTTTTGCCTGTCATCCTGTACGTTTTGATTTAAAACAAACCAGTCAAATTGTAAGTAATGTATTAAGTAGCTTGGCATACAGTAAAAATATTGAGTTAGTCGACACTATTCCGCAAGGCACTTATGTGTATGCAGATTTGAATATGGTGACGTCTATTTTACAAAACTTGGTTTCTAATGCATTGAAATTTACCCCTCAAGATGGTTCTGGAAAAGTGTTAATTTCAGTCAAACAAATTGAACGTTTTATGGCATTGTCGATTTCTGATACAGGGCTAGGTATGAATGAAATTCAACAGAGCCGTATTTTTGAACGAAATATAAAAACAACGCTAAAAGGAACGAATGGAGAAAAAGGGACAGGATTAGGATTGGTTTTGTGCAAACGCTTTGCTGATCTGAATCAAGGGCAAATTACAGTGCAGTCAAAAGAAGGGCAAGGGACAACCTTTACCGTGCAACTACCTATAGATGAACTGTCTGTGTCTAAAGCGCCCACAGAAGTGTTTGTACAAGCATAAGTAAAGCAGTACAGACAGTAAGAACAACTCAAGTTATGCTATGCCTATACTAAAAAATAGGCCGTGTAAAAATGAGTATTTCACCGTTAGAGACTGTACAACGTGCAAGCCATTATGCTCAGCACGTGTGGCAGTTGCACTTCGATCAATTACAACAAGACCAACAACAATATCCATATCAGCATCCTTTGAGTCAACAAGATATCGAATACGTGGTGGCTCAAGCTGTCGATCAAATTTCATCTGAAGTGGACTTTATGCGTGTGCTGCGTGTGTTGCGTGCACGTTTAATGTTTCGTTGGATTTATCAAGATGTAAATCGGCTTACAGATGTGGTGACACTAACAAAAGAGCTGTCTTATTTTGCAGATGCTTCCATTTTAGCGTCTAAACATTTTGCACGTGTGGCATTGATTGAAAAATATGGTGAACCCATAGGCTTTAATGAAAAAATACAAGATCTGATTGTGATTGCCATGGGAAAGTTAGGTGCACAAGAATTAAATTTATCGAGTGATATTGATCTGATTTTTGCCTTTGATGAGCAAGGCCAAACCAACGGTAAAAAATCCATAGATGTACAGCAGTTTTGTGTGTTATGGGGACAAAAGCTCATTTATTTACTTGATCATGTGACCGCAGATGGTTTTGTTTTTCGAGTAGACATGCGGTTGCGACCTTGGGGGGATGGTTCTGCATTAGCAACCAGTTATGCGGCTTTAGAAAAATATTTATTACAACATGGTCGGGAATGGGAAAGATATGCATGGATTAAAGCCAGAATCGTCAGTGGTGGCAGTGAAGGACAAGCATTACTCCAAATGACCCGTCCTTTTGTATTTCGCCGTTATGTAGACTATTCAGCATTTGAAGCCATGCGAGAAATGAAAGCTTTGATTGAACGAGAGGTACAACGTCGTCAAAGCCAAGATGATATTAAACTTGGTGCAGGTGGTATTCGTGAAATTGAATTTATTGTACAAGTTTTTCAGCTCATTTATGGTGGTGCTAAGCTAGAGTTACAAGATCGATCTTGCCTGACCAATTTAGCGCATTTAGCTACAGCAGATTTATTGCCTCAAACAGAAGTAGATACGCTGATAGATGCTTATCTTTTTTTAAGGCGCGTAGAACATGGTATTCAAGCGATTGATGATCAACAAACACAGTTACTTCCTGCAACCACTGAGCTACAACAATGTTTATTGATTACTTTGAATTTTTCATCATGGGAAGATTTTATTTTTGTTTTGAATCAAAAACGATCTGCAGTGAGTGAGCAATTTAAAAAATTGATACAAAGTCCTGTGGCTCAAGACAAAACCATATCTACACAACACTTAGATGAACAATTAGAAAAAGCACTAGATCAAGACAGTTATGAATTGGTCACTCAATTTTGGCAAAGTCATGCTTTACAAAAAATGCCTGCCAAAGCCATTGCTCGTTTGAAAACCTTTTGGCCGTTATGCATAACGCAAGTTTTACAGCTCACTGAACCACAAAAAGCCATACAGCGATTAATTCCATTGATTGAATCTATTATGCGCCGTAGTGTGTATTTTGTCATGCTGATTGAAAGTAAAGGTGCTTTACAGCGGTTGGTGAAAATGGCGGAGGTGAGTCCGTGGATTTGTGCAGAATTGACCCAATACCCTGTGTTGTTAGATGATTTTTTGTCGATGGATTTTGAATTGCCGAAAAAAAATGATTTAGTGGATGCCTTAAGACATCAATTGTTGCGTGTGGAAATTGATCAAGTTGAAGATCAAATGCGCATATTACGTTTATTTAAAAAGAGTTATGTGCTTAATGTCGCTGCAAGTGATGTGTTGGCAGAAAGCCCACTCATGAAGGTCTCTGATGCACTGACAGATATTGCGGAAACCTGTATTAAAGCCACATTGCATTTGGCCTATCAAGCTGTTGCACAACGCTTTGGTTTTCCTGTAGATACACAGTCTCAGCGCTGTGGTTTAACACAGTATCGTTTTACAGTGATTGGGTATGGCAAACTTGGTGGGATTGAACTGGGATATGGTTCAGATTTAGATTTGGTTTTTATTCATGATTTTGATGAACAAGCCGACACCGATGGACGTAAAGCCATTAGTGGTTTTGAGTTTGCTTTTAAAGTTGCACAAAAATTTATGTCGCTGATGACCACTCAAACATTGGATGGTCGTGCATACGAAATTGACACCCGTTTGCGTCCTTCGGGTGAAGCAGGTGTGTTGGTCACAAGCATATCTGCTTATGCACGTTACCAAAGACAAAGTGCGTGGCTATGGGAGCATCAGGCTTTAGTACGTGCTCGACCGATTGCAGGTGACCTCCAATTGTCTGAGCAGTTTGAATATATTCGTGCTGAAATTTTGATGCAATGTCGAGAAAAGCAATCACTTGCACAAGAAGTGAGTAACATGCGCAAAAAAATGAGAGACCATCTAGGTTCGACTCAGAGCGCGCAAAAATCAGGAATTTTTCACTTAAAACAGGACTCAGGTGGTATCGTTGACATCGAATTTATGGCACAGTATATCGTATTGTTAGGAAGCCATGCGAACCCAGATCTCGCCCGTTATTCTGACAATGTTCGAATCTTAGAAGATGCTGCCCAATTTGGTTATTTATCCACAACCGAAGCGCAGAGTTTGATTCACGCTTATCTCAGCGAACGAGCGACTAGCCACCGTTTAGCCCTTGCAAACCACAATATGCAAGTTCAGGCTAAAGATTGGCAAACTACCCGTGAGATCGTTTGCAAGCTATGGCATAAATTGATTGACTCAGTTGCACAATGTGATGCCACTGAGCAGTAATAATAATGTAAAAATTTGGAGTATGTGCCATGAATTTGGCTGATCGTGATGGTTTTATTTGGCAAGACGGAAAATTAGTTGATTGGCGTGATGCAAAAATACACGTCCTTACACATACATTACATTACAGCATGGGCGTTTTTGAAGGCGTTCGTGCGTATGAAACACCGAAAGGCCCTGCAATTTTTCGTTTGAAAGATCATACGAAGCGTTTGTTAAATTCAGCAAAAATTTACCAAATGAAAGTCCCATTTGATCAAGCGACACTTGAGCAAGCACAAATTGATGTGGTTCGTGAAAATAAACTCAATTCATGTTATTTGCGTCCATTTATTTGGATTGGGTCTGAGAAATTAGGAATTTCTTCAACAAGTAATTCAATTCATGCAGCAGTTGCAGCATGGGGTTGGGGTGCTTATTTGGGTGAAGAGGCGATGGCCAAAGGTATTCGTGTAAAAACCTCATCATTTACCCATCATCATCCAAATGTAACGATGTGTAAGGCAAAAGCATGTGGTAATTACACAGTATCTATTTTGGCACATCAAGAAGTTGCGCAAGCAGGTTATGATGAAGCCATGATGATGGACCCACAAGGGTTTGTATGTCAGGGTGCTGGTGAGAATGTATTCTTGATTCAAGACGGTGTACTGCATACGCCAGATTTAGCAGGGGGTGCGCTTGATGGAATTACACGTCAAACGGTCATCACAATTGCCAAAGATCTAGGCTATGAAGTGGTTGAGCGTCGAATTACGCGTGATGAGTTTTATATTGCAGATGAAGCATTTTTCACAGGTACAGCCGCTGAAGTGACGCCAATTCGTGAATATGATGATCGTCAGATTGGTGAAGGTTCTCGAGGGCCAATTACCACTGAAATTCAAAAAACCTTTTTTGATGCGATTCAAGGAAAAAATCCAAAGTATGAACATTGGTTGACGTATATTAACTAGATCAATCCTTTCAAAAGGCGAACTGTGAAGTTCGCCTTTTTTTATATCTGCCGTATGGGCTTTATGTTAAAATTATTTCATTGTCAGGTCACTGGCTATGAATAGTAGGTAGCGTAACATGTTAGATTCTCAAAAGTCAGAGGCGCAAAATGCGCAAGAAAATATTATTTTGTGTATGAAGTGGGGCACAAAATATGGCGCTGAATATGTGAATCGTTTATACAACATGGTAAAACGTCATTTAACGTTACCTTTTAAAATGGTCTGTCTGACCGACATTTCTGAAGGTATTTCACCTGATGTTGAATGTTATCCTATTCCTCCTTTAGATTTACCTGCAGGTAGCCCAGAACGTGGTTGGAATAAATTATCTACATTTGAACCCGATTTATATGGCTTAAAAGGCAATGCATTATTTTTAGATTTAGATGTGGTTATTGTTGATAACATAGACTGTTTTTTTCAACAAGACGGTGATTTTTTAATTATTCATGATTGGAAACGCCCTTGGCGTGTGACGGGTAATAGCTCTGTTTATCGATTTAAAATAGGTGCATTTCCAGAAATTTTGCCTTATTTTAGAAAAAACTTTGATGAAATCAAAGAAAAATTCCGTAATGAGCAAGCATATTTGTCATGGTTTGTTGACCAATACAGTACGTTAACCTATTGGCCAGACAGTTGGTGTAAAAGTTATAAATACCATTGCTTACAAAAAATTCCTTTGGCATATTTTAAACCGCCTGTGAAACCAACAGACGTTAAAATTATCATTTTTCATGGAGAAATTAATCCGCCAGATGCCATTAATGGCGGTGGTGGAAAATGGTATCGTTATGTTTTGCCATCAGATTGGATTAAACAGGCATGGCAATAATTATGAATTCAACAACTGCACTGAACCAAAAACCAAGACCATACCGTTTAAGCGTGGTAATGATTGTTAAAAATGAAGCCAAAAACTTAGCAAAAAGTTTGCCTGCGCTTTACGGTTGGATTGACGAATTGATTGTCCTTGATTCTGGTAGTACAGATGACAGTGAGTTATTGGTTAAACAGGCAGGTGGTCAATGGTATTGTCATTATCATTGGCCTGGATTTGGTAAACAACGGCAAAAAGCACAACAATATGCCACAGGTGATTGGATCTTGGCTTTAGATGCCGATGAAGAAATTACGCCTAATTTGCGAGACCATATTTTAGAGGCTATTCAAAATCCACCTGAAAATACTGTGTATGGTATTCAGCGTATTGATTGTATTTTTGGACATAAAATTGATAACCCTTATTGGCCATTAAAAGCGCATTGGCGTTTGTATCCGCAACATTTTCAATATAACGATAACCTCGTACATGAGTCTGTAGTGCTAAATCATGCAAAATGTCAAACACTCAAGGGGTTTTTGTTGCACCATACAGCAGATACACCTTTGTTTTGGCTAGATAAAAGATTATCTTATGCAAAGGCATGGGCAGAAGATCGTTACCCAAAAGGGAAAAAAGTCTCAGTTTCCTCTATTTTTATTCGCTCTTTTTGGGCGTTTTTCAAACAATATTTTATTGATGGGCGTTTTCTCATGGGGAAATATGGGCTGTTTTACGCAGCATTATTTTCTCAGTATACGTTTAACAAGTATGCCATTTTATATGATCTTACTGAAAATAAAGCTGAACAAACCTTTCAAAAAGCCATTACAGAAACCACAAAACAAGGTGTTTTAAATACGGACAACAAGCAATCAACCGTGTCTTTAGTGATGATTGTGAAAAATGAAGCCCGACACCTTTGTGCATGTTTAGATACAGTTAAAGATTTGGTCGATGAAATCATTTTACTTGACTCAGGTAGCACCGACAATACCGAGCATTTGGCAAAAAGTTATGGTGCAAAGTGGTATGTAAATACAGATTGGCAAGGTTTTGGTCAACAGCGTGAACTTGCTCAGTCATATGCACGTTCTGATTATATTTTGGTGCTAGATGCAGATGAGCGTTTAGATTCAGACTTAAGACAATCCATTTTAACGATACTACAGCAACCTGTAAAAACAGATGTCGTTTATGCTTTAAATCGAAGAGATTATTTTTGTGGTCGTGTGGTGCGTCAAGGTTATTTTGATGCTTATGACCGTTTATATGCTCGACATGTATTTCATTTTAGCCCTGCAGAGGTACATGAGTCTTTAGAAAGAAATCATGCCCCACGAACAATATTAAACGGCGTTTTGTATCATCATACCAATGATAGCCTATTTCATTTTTTATTTAAAAATATTCATTATAGTCATCAATGGGCACAACAAAATGTGGCCAAAAAGAAATCAGTCGGGTTAATCAGTGCTTTTCTTCGAGCATTTGTTTCATTTTGCCGAGAATATATATTTCGCTCCGCATATCGTACCCAAGGCTATGGCTTGATTTTTGCCATTGCAACCATGGGTTATACGTTAGATAAATATCTCATGTTGTGGCATGCACAACAGGATCAAGATGTGGAGTAGGTGAGATTGAAGATTTTAATGATTAACCTAGAGCAATCTACGGATCGTTTACAGCAACAACAACAGCAGTTTCAAATCTTAGGGCTCACGTTTGAAAGATTGCCTGCTGTTTCAATTGCAGAAACATCTATACAAGACTATGAAAAATTGGCTTTTAATGGTCAACGTCCCATGAAACAATCTGAACTAGCATGTTTTTTGAGTCATAAAAAGGCATGGCATGCTGTTATTGCAGCCAATGAGCCGTGCTTGATTTTAGAAGACGATGCGGTGTTAGTGCGAGACTTAAGCAATATTCTAGATGATATTTCTGTGCTCAATGATGTGGATTTAGTGAACTTAGAAGTACATGGCCGTAAAAAAATTATTGCAAAGCAACCAACATTTAGTGTGGCGAAAGACTATCAACTTTTTAGCATGTATCAAGATCGTAGTGGTGCAGCTGCATATGTTTTATTTCCATCAGGTGCACGTAAGTTATTAACACGATTGGATCAAAGTTATCCTAAGCTTGCCGATGAATTTATATCGAGTTGTTATATCTTAAATACCTATCAAATAGAACCTGCTGCTGCCTTACAAAGTGATAAGGCTGACATGTATGGTATCAGTGTGCCCATTGCACATGGTTCAGTGATTGGTCATATTCAAAATAGTGCTGTATATCCATCGTCGATGTCTGTGCTTCTAAAATTTAAATTGAATCGAGCCATTCAACAACTAATATTGGGTGGTAGGCACCTTTCAGTTATGCCTTTTTCTCAGAGGCGATATATTCACTTCGATAAAAGTAAGTTTAAAATGCCATCCTAAATACGATTTTATCGTTTTTTAGCATTGAAATGTCACTTCTTTTATCTGTTGTATCAATACACACGTAAGGCGTGAGTTATGAAGAGTTGTATATGAAGCTCCTTAAAAAAATATTTTACCTTTCAATCTTTTATAAGAATTTGTGGTTAAAAAAAAGACATGCCTTACTCGGCGTGGACAATTATGCTGGGCTCTTGGTGAAGGGTCATCAAAGCATGATTACAGGTGAGATGCCGAAAAAGATTTGGGTGTATTGGGAGGGTGAAAAGTCGGAGTTTTTAAAAGCATGTTTGTACTCAATGCAACATGCAAATAAAGATTATGAGATGATTCTTTTAAATGAAGCAAATTTAAAAGCGTATTGTGATCTTGATTGGTCTAAGTATCAACATTTAACACCTCAGCTCAAATCTGATTTATTACGACTATATTTACTATATGAATATGGTGGAGTTTGGTTAGATGCAAGTATTTTGGTTCATGAGAATTTTGCATGGATTCAACGTGTGCTAAAAGACCATCAGGTCGACAGTTTTGCATATTATAGAATACAAAATACATTAAATAAAAATTACCCTATTGTAGAAACATGGTTACTTGCCTCTAAAGCAAAGCAACCTTTTTTTAAAGCTTGGTTTGATGAGTTATCAAGAGTGGTGTCGAGTGGTATTCATCCATATTTAGAGCAGTTAAAAAAAGAACAAGATATTAAAGAAATTACCCAAAATATCGGTATAAAAAAGTTAGATTACTTTATTGTGTTTGTTGTGTGTCAAAAGGTGATGCGCACCGTTGAGCCAAGTATGGTTTTGATTGATTGTGATCAAAATGTATTTAATTTACAAGTAAGAAATGATTGGTTGCGAGCTAAACTATTAATTGATCTGAGTTTGGGCGTGTTTACTGGCAAAAATCAGCCACCACATCTTATTAAATTCATTGGTAAAGAAAGACATTTTCTTCAAAAATACTATGCAAAAAAACAATATTTAGAACACTCTCCATTTGATGTAAAGAACGTCGTGAATGATTGAAAAGACATAAGGAATATGTAGCGATGACATGCATGAAAAAATATGTAATTAGTTTGAAAACAGAAAATACTCGCCGTGCTCATATCACATCGGAATTTTCTCAGCAAAAAATATCCTTTGATTTTTTTGATGCAATTACACCTGATCAGGCAATTCAATATGCACATGATTTTGGGTTAACGATGGATGAACGTTATTTAACCTCAGGAGAATTGGCATGTTTTATGAGTCATTTTTTGTTATGGCAAAAAGCACTTGATGAAAATTTACCTTATATTGCCATTTTTGAAGATGATATTTTTTTGGGAGAGTCTGCTGTACAATTTTTAATGTCTGATGATTGGATACCTACTACACTAGATGTTGTTAAACTTGAAGCGTTTGCTCCAAAAGTTGTTTTGGGAGCAAAAATAGCTTCTGTATACCAAAGAGATATATGTTATCTAAAAGGTGCAAATTTGGGTGCTGCAGGTTATATTCTATCTAAAGATGGGGCTAAATCGCTCATAGCATTTATTAAAAATGCAAAAATATTATTACCACTAGACCACATGGTCTTTGAATTATATTTAAAAGAAAAACAACGCGTCGTTGGTCAAGTTGTGCCTGCTTTATGTATTCAAGAGTTAGAATTAAATAAAATTAAAAACAGCGGTTACACACTAAAAAGTGCACTTTTAGATGAACGTCATTGTCGTATGAAAAGCCATAAAGTGAAAGGTTTTGCGAAGCTAAAAAAAGAAGCTGCTCGGTTACCGCTACAGCTTTACAATTTATTGTTTGCTCGAAAGGTTGAGTTTAAATAGTTAAAATGTATTAACTAAATTTATCAAGCATATGGCGTTTAATTTTTCTGCGCATGTAGTGTAGGAATTTTTGACGAGGTCGTTTTGCTTTATATACTTGCAAACGTTCTTGTTCAAGATAGCTTTTAGTCACAATATCATCACCCATTTTAGGGTGGTCAAAGATGAACGTACCATAAAAATGAACGCTTGGATCCTTTTCTAAAATAGGGTGCCAATGATCATAAGTTTTAGGCTGTTCACCATGATATTCGATTAACAATCGCGCCATTTTTCGATCAATGACATAAGCGTATGCATAAAATAAATGTTGTAAAAAATCTTTGTCTATTTTTAAGATATTTTTTCCATAGAGTTGCTGTGCAAGAAGTTTTCCTCTGACTCTATAGCACATTTCCATTTGTATTCCACCCAAACTGAGTAAAAACCCTTGCTCTAAATTGAGTTCATGAATGTAATGTTCTAATTGATTTAGATCTACAGGTAATACTTCTGTGACGTCATCTTCAAAGATCACAGCATATTCGTCATCTGATGCTAAAAAATCTTTTATGGCAGATAAATGAGAAAGTGCACAGCCCAATTCCCCAGGTGTTAATGGACAGAGGCGGTTAGTTACAGCACGAAAAAAATACTCTTTAACTGTTAAATGGTTTCCAATGATTCCAAAAAAAGAAAACTCATCTCGAATCTTGTGAAAAGAAGATTGCGAAAAAAAATTTTGTAATCGAAGACTATTTTCTTCTTCAATTGTAATTAAGTACTTTTTCATGGCGGAAGCAGTTATATAAATCACATAATATATTTAAGCAAAGGGTACATGATTTTGGCACCACTGAACATCATATTTTGAGTCCGTGATGGGGAAATCAGTTGATTTAGGGCAGGCTTTATTGTTGGGCAGTAGATATTCATCTCATAGGTGCTTTTTTTATTCAAGTCACTGCATTTTTAAAATCAGATTGTACGATGAAGTGGAGTTTTATTGATAAATATCGGGTTGGTTTGGTACATGACGGAAACGTTTATAGCCCCATACATAATCGCTTGGAGAACGATTAATCATTTTTTCTATTTCATGATTGAGTGCAGTCGTAGCAATCTGAATATCTGCATGGTAGAGGTCAGGATGATCTAACATGTCACAATAGATATCGAAGCCTTGACCATCTTCTCGACGAAAACAGCTTAATCCCACCAAATGACATTTGGTTTTTTGTGCCATTTTACTTGCGAGGGTACTAGTTAGTGTATGTATTCCAAAAAAAGGAACAACAACACCTCCAGATGGGTGTGGCACGTGATCGGGTAAGATCACACTTGAGCCACCTGATTTTAAATTTTTAAATAAGAGTTTCACACCATTTATGTCTGTAGGCACAAGTTTTGAACGTAGTGCTTGTCTAGATTGTAAAACAAAAGAGTTAATGAGTTTTTCTTTAATCGGTTTATACATGATGGTGAGCTCGGTATGCTGACACACCCATGCATTCATCATTTCCCACGTACCTAAATGTGGGGTGATGATGAGTGTACCGTGTGTATCAGCAAAAGCACGTTTTAAGAGATCTGCACCATGTACAGTATGAATTTGTTGAATGCTCCATGCAGGAGGCATTGCCCAGCATTTCATAAACTCGGCATAAGATAAGCACTGTTTAACCACACTTTGTTTGGCCAAAGCTAAACGTTCATCATCATTCATCTGAGGGTAAGCCAGTTTTAAATTAATGAGTACTTTTCGGAGCATGCCTTTGTTGGGCTGACGATTTAGCCACCATGCACATGCTCTAGCCACAGACTGTATAGCCGTGAGTGGAATATAACGAAAAATATGAAGTGGTTGCATAGGTTTATATGATGTAAGTTTATGATCTATGATAGAACGGGATTATAAATGAAAAAATAGGCTATGGCGTGTTTATGGCCATACAAAAATAGCTCATAGAGTATGAGCTATTTTACGATTGGATACAGTGTTAATTTAGCGATTTACGTCTGAATTGCCTTTGAGTACCATATAAATTAAAGACAAAAAAATCAGTAAAGCGGCAGAAAGACTGCTGACACAGAAATATAAAATACGCTGGTATGTCGTGATATTGAATAGCCCGTTATGCAAAATGTAGTTCATGATGAACCACTGCACAAGAGAGAACACAATAATGACCAATGCACGACGGCGTACTTCAGGACGCATAGCCATAATGTAACCCCTGTTGGAAATGTGCAAAATATTATGCCACTACATTTGATGAAGCACAAATATTGAATACTGCATGTTTTTAATTTCAGTGAAAAATAAAAGACAATAAAAAACCTCTAAATGAAGACACATTTAGAGGTTTTAAAGAGATGTACAAGAGTTTAACTGTCTTGTTTTTTCTGCTCGCGTAAGCGAATGCCTAAATCTCGAAGCTGGTTGGCTTCAACAGGCGCAGGTGCTTCTGTTAACGGGCATTCAGCTGTTTTTGTTTTAGGGAACGCAATCACATCACGAATAGATTGTGCACCTGTCATGAGCATGACAAGACGGTCTAAACCGAATGCAAGACCACCATGTGGAGGTGCACCATATTTTAAAGCATCGAGCAAGAAGCTAAATTTATCTTCTGCTTCTTCATCCGAAATACCCAGTGCTTCAAAGATGGCTTTTTGCATCTCTAATGTGTGAATACGCAATGAACCACCACCAATTTCTGTGCCATTTAATACCATGTCGTATGCTACAGAAAGTGCTTCACCCGGATTATTTTTCACATCTTCTACACTGCTTTTTGGTAGCGTGAATGGGTGATGTACAGATGTCCATTTGCCATCATCTGTTTCTTCAAACATTGGGAAGTCAACCACCCATAACGGTGCCCATTCACAGGTACTTAACTTTAAGTCATGGCCAATTTTTACACGTAAAGCACCAAGTGCATCATTTACAACTTTGGCTTTATCTGCACCAAAGAATACGATGTCACCATTTTGTGCGCCAACACGTTCAAGTAATTGGAGTACAATTGGTTCAATAAATTTAACAATCGGTGATTGTAAACCTTCAATGCCTTTTTCAAGCTCATTGACTTTAATGTATGCAAGGCCTTTGGCCCCGTAAATGCCAACAAATTTGGTGTATTCATCAATTTGGCTACGAGAAAGAGTGCTTGCATTGGGTACACGAAGTGCTGCAACACGGCCTTTAGGGTCTTTTGCAGGCCCTGCAAAGACTTTAAATTCGACCGATTGCATGAGGTCTGCAACATCAACTAATTTTAATGGGATGCGCAAGTCAGGTTTGTCTGATGCATAGTCACGCATGGCTTCGCTGTACGGCATTTTTTGAAATTTACCACCAAACTCAACGTTTAATAAGTCTTTAAACAGTTTAGTGGTCATACCTTCCATTAAATCCATGATTTCGTCATCATTTAAAAATGAAGTTTCAACATCGATTTGAGTGAATTCAGGTTGGCGATCAGCACGTAAGTCTTCATCACGGAAACATTTTGCAATTTGATAGTATCGATCAATACCACCCACCATGAGTAATTGTTTAAATAACTGTGGTGATTGAGGCAATGCATAAAAACTACCATTCGATACACGACTTGGTACCAAATAATCGCGTGCGCCTTCAGGAGTTGCGCGAGTTAAAATAGGTGTTTCTACATCTAAGAAGCCATGATCGTCTAAGTAGTTACGAATCAGATTGGTGACTTTAGAGCGAAAGCGTAAACGATCCAACATTTCAGGACGGCGAATATCTAAGAAACGATATTTTAAGCGAATGTCTTCTGAAACTGTGGTGTTTTCATCATTAAGTGGAAATGGTGGTGTTTCAGAGCTTGCAAGTACTTCAATGTCTTTACCAAGCACTTCAATTTGTCCACTGACCATATTGGCATTTTCTGTGCCTTCATAGCGTTTGCGTACACGACCTGTAATTTTTAATACAAACTCTGAACGGGCTTTGTCTGCAGTGGCAAAGGCATCTGGTGTATCTGGGTCAATCACGACCTGTACAAGACCATCACGGTCACGCATATCAAGAAAGATGACACCGCCATGATCACGGCGACGGTGTACCCAACCGCAAAGTGTAACTGTTTGATCAATTTGGGCTTCTGTTAGTGAGCCACAGTAATGTGTTCGCATCATGGCGTGTTATGTCCAACGTCTATTATTTAAAAATTCGTTTAAAGTACGCTAGGCTATACTTTTTAGGGCATTCAATTATGCATGTTTCGTGGTATAGCCTCAAGGACTTGTTCAAAAAACATGATAAACAGTGATGAAATGACCATGAGATGAAACTTTCATTCATGTTGATGATATCACTTGTAAAAAATACAAAATGTTATAACATAACTAAAAATAAAACGAGATGATTGTCATGCAGTTTCAAAAAAAATGGTTTGCTTTGTCTTTACTTGCATGCGCTGTACAAAATGTACTTGCACAAACCCCAGCAGTAGACAATTTACCTGCCATTGAATTGAAAGGGGAAAAAAATCTAGCCGTACAGCCAGATCATGCCGCAGGTGATTTTACAGTAAAACAAAAAGACTTAATCGAGGGCGCAACGACCATTGGTAATGCTTTAGATGGACGAGCAGGAATATATGCAGCGCAATACACAGGAGGAGTGAGCCGTCCTGTGATTCGTGGTTTAGATGGTGCACGTGTAAAAATCACTCAAAATGGGGGCGATGCTTTAGATGTTTCATCGGTTTCACCTGACCATGCTGTGACGGTTGACCCTAATTCTGCACAAGAAATACAGGTATTAAAGGGGCCAGAAAGTTTATTGTATGGCGCAGGTTCAGTGGGTGGTTTAGTCAATGTTGTCGATGATAAGGTGCCTAGTCGCATGCCTGATCATGGCTATAGTGGCCGTATGGGTGCACGCTATAACACAGGCAGTGATGACATGTTGTATTCAGGACAAGCTGTAGTTGGTTTAGGTGAACACATTGCTCTGAGTGCAGGGGGCTTAAACCGTCAAGCCAATGATTATATTTTACCGAAAGATTTACAACAGGATGGGCGCAGACAGTCGGAAACATTTGCGCGCTCACAAGATGCAAATGTGGGTTTGTCTTTGATTACAGATCGAGGATTTATGGGGGTTGCTTATAGTGAACGCCATGATCGTTATGGCATTCCAGGTGATAATGCATTATATGGTGCATGTGAGTTAAATGATACTCATACAGGTTTTCGAGCAAATAGTTGTGGTCATGCTGCTATAGATGCAGATGATGCAATATCATGGATTAATTTGAAGCAAAAACGTTATGATTTTAAATCAGAATTAAATGATCCATTTGCAGGGTTTTCTAAATTAGCATTGCAGGCCAATTATACAAAATATGAACATCAAGAAATGGATGGAGATGTACCAGATACAACCTTTAATAGTCATGGAACAGACAGCCGTTTAGTATTGACGAATACGCCATGGGCAGGTTGGACAGGACAATTTGGTGTACAATATACAAAACAAAAGCTTAATATTGGAGGGGATGAATCATTAATGGATCCAACCAATACACAGCGTTACAGTATATTTGGACTGCAAGAAAAACAAATCGATCAAGTTCACTTACAAATATCTTCTCGTATAGATCATCAAAAAATTGATATTCAACAAGGTCAAACCAATCCAGAAGCGAAAAACTTTTCAGGGACTGCATATTCCGTGGCAGGATCTGCCGATTGGGAATTTGTTCCAAACTATAAGTTGTCTTTCACTGCATCTCATCAAGAGCGTTTGCCTATGGCACAAGAGCTTTATTCAAATGGGAAACATATGGCAACCAACACCTATGAGTTGGGTAATGATCAGCTATCAACGGAAAAGTCGAATAATGTAGAGCTAGGCTTTCATTTTGATAATGATCAGTTGAAATATAATGTGAGTGTGTTCCACAATTGGTTTAATCACTTCATTTATGCAAATACTTTAGATCAATTCCAAGATTTTCGCTTGATTCAATATAGCCAAGCAAAAGCCCGTTTTTATGGTGTAGATGCAGATATGAGTTATCAATTATCTTCTGTATATAATATAGGCGTATTTGGGGACTATGTACGAGGTAAATTAACAGATCAAGGCAATGCACCTCGTGTGCCAAGTGGCCGATTAGGGGCAAAAATATCTGCACAGTTTGACGATCATTATAATGCTAATATTGAGTATTATCATGTGTTTAATCAAGATGATATTGCAAATTACGAAACACGTGGTCAAAGCTACAATATGTTAAATCTTGCAATGGCATATGATGGTCACTTGACCAGTAAATTAGATTATCGTGTTTATACCAAGGTAAATAATTTATTAGACAGTAAAATTTATCAACATGAATCATTTTTGTCTCAAGTACCACAAGTGGGACGTAATTTTACAGTTGGTGTAGACTTTAAATTTTAAAAAAGCTGTAAAATTTACTTGAAAGTTTGTGTAATTAAACTTAGCCTGACCACAATTGGTCAGGCTTTTTTGTATGCGTATTTTTCAACGATTTCAAAATAAATTTCAGTGGTCTAAGCAACGTTATTTCATTTCTATACTGAGCGTTTTATTTTTGGTTTATGTGGCATCTGCCATTTACCATACTGTAAAACCTTTACCTGAGGGCCTAGATTATACAGGGCCTTTGCGAGCAGCCAAAGTTGAATTTATTGCTGATCAAACATTGGTTAATGCACAAGGGCAAGTATACACCGAACAACATATCTTTAATGCCATGTTAGATATGGTGCATCGTGCAAAAACAACGATTGTTTTAGACATGTTTTTGTTGAATGATCGTTTTGGACAAACAAATCCACCGACCAAACGCTTGTTTGCTCAAGAGTTGGTACAAGCACTTGTTGAGAAAAAACGTTTAGATCCAAACATGAATATTATTGTCATGACTGATCAAATGAACTCATTATATGGGTCAATTTTGCCTGAGGAATATGTACAGTTACGCCGTGTGGGTGTAGAGCTTGTTGAAACCAACTTAATATCATTGCGTGCTTCAAACCCGATGTGGTCTGGGTTATGGTATTTATGTTGTCAAGGTTTGGGCAATGATGTTGGGGGTGGATGGTTGCCTTCCCCTTTATCTTCAGATCGACTCACGCTCAGAAGTTATTTAAATTTTCTCAATTTTAAAACTAATCATCGTCGTAATTTAATTGTAGATACAAGCGAAGGTTGGCAAGCATTGGTTGGATCAAAAAATATCAATGCAAGTGGCGATTTTCAAAGTAATACTGCAGTTATTGTACATGGCGCTGCTGCAGTGGATGTATTAAATAGCGAACAACCTGTGGCGAAAATGTCAGATACAGCGTTGCCGTATGTTCTGATAAAAGATGAACCAATTACAGCAAATACATTACAAGCACAAGTGTTAACAGAGCAAGCGATTGGTCGAGCAATGGTTGAGTTACTTAATCAGGCTAAAAAAGCAGATCATGTCGATGTTGTGGCATTTTGTTTGTCAGATCGCCAAGTGATTCATGCGTTAAAAGCAGCGCACAACCGAGGTGTGAACGTTCGGGTTTTACTCAATCCAAATCAAGATAAGCTCACACGTTATAATAATGGCATGCCAAATCGAGCAGTTGCACAAGAATTATTTCATGCAGGGGTGAATGTACGTTGGTGTGAACGCTGTCATGCTCGAATGCTTGTTAAGCGTGATGCAGCACAACAACGTGCAGAACTTATTTTAGGTTCGGCCAATATGACCAGTCGTAATTTGCGCAATTATAACTTAGAAACAGATATACGAGTCGTGGGTTTAGCCAATGATCCTGTATTTATGCAAGCGCAACAGCATTTTAATCAAAGTTGGTTAAATGAAGGAAATGTACATAAAAGCGTAGCGTATGAGGAGTTTGCAAGTTATTCTCGTGTGAAATATTGGCTGTATCGCTTTATGGAGTGGACAGGATTTTCTAGTTTTTAATGAATACACTCAGCCATGCGGCTGAGTGTAATTGTTTTAAGCCAACTCATCGTCTTCTGGGTTGAGTCGCTGTTCTGATCTTAAGGCATTTTTTTGTTTGATAATAGATGGGTAGTGCCAAGATGCATAACGTACAATAAAAATTGCGACTGCTAAAATTAATATGGCCCCTGAAATCACCAATAAACCAACGTCTGCTTTATGGTCGTGTTGAATCACTGAAATGAGTAATCGTGTTAATGCGGTGATTGCAATATAAATTAAAAAACGCACGGGCATATGGTTGGTTTTAAAGTAAATTCCAACCATTGCACCAAGTTCTAAATAAATAAAGAGTAATAAAATATCATCAATGGTGGCATATGATTTTTGTGTAAAAATATCAATCGTTGTATGAACTGCTGACCATGCAATCATACAGCCAATAATAAATAGTGCTAAATAATGAAACCCCTCGACGGCATAATTACCAATACGGTCTAATGTGGTTTCAAAACCGTGACCTGTTTTTTTTGAACTCATATCATAAAACCTATACTCTGACATTGTTTTCAGTATAGGGTCAAAGTATAGATTTTGTTATGTCTAATCCATAAAAAACGCGTAGAAACTCAGTGTAACGATGAATAGATTTAAGATTGTGGTGGCATTGGCTGAAAACGTAATTGACATTGTCCGTTAAACACTCGGTCATTGACATTAACCTGTACGGTGGCTCCGACCTCTTTTCCATCACAGACATGTTTAAATACTTGGTCATGTGGGCGTTGCATGTTTTTACGGTCAAATTTTTTAAAATGAGGTGCTTGAGGTGGTGGTGTCATTGCACAAGCACTGAGTAAAGAGAAGCTAAGCAAAGCAGTGCAGGTAAAAAGTGCGTGATGTTTACGTTGCATATTTGTTTTCCGATGGTTAAAAATATAGTGGTATAAATTTAAACAACCAAGATGAAGAAACAATGTAGAGTTTTTTGTGGCTATGTTGGGTAAAATAAGCTTTTTAAGACAGCACCGAGATTGTTCATTTGAAAGTTCGTCGTTTCCCCATCGCTTTGCGGTTGTTTTTAACTGTACTCATGACGACACTCGTGATGACAACCGTCAGCTTGGGTGTGTTTCAATGGACGATGAAGCAAAATTTCACGAAATATGTTGCAGATGTTGAAATACAAAAACTAGATCATCTGATTGAAAATCTTGCAGGCATTTACAGTATTTATAATGATTGGGGAGATGCAATACAGGCACAAATTCTACAAGTTGAAGGCAAGCCACAAGCCCATGATTTTGACCAACTGTCTAAAATGTGGTTGCGTCGTCAGTATGATATTGCTTATCAACAACGTTATTTTAAAGATAATGCCATTTTAAATGTGCCTAATGGGTTAGACAGTAAAGAGCGGCCTATGCCGAAAAGACATTTTACTGAACAACAAATTCAACAAATGGAAGAAAATTTACCTTCTGAATATCAACCCTTTGAAGGAATTAGATTTCCACTTTTTGAAAGTTTAAAAGGCTTTTCAAAAAGAAATCACCCTCAGTCGTCTCGTTTAAATCAAAATCAATCTGAAGAAAATACAGAAGATATGATAGAACGGGATTTTCCACCAATGAAGGAAAAAGACCCTGAAATTTCTAAAAAGTTTTTTCCGATGCCAGATCATTTGGGATTAAGTAATCGACTGGCATTATACGATGTCAATAAACATTTTGTGGTTGGTGAACCTGAGCAAATTAATCCAACGTATCGGCCTATTTTATTAGAAAATGAAGTGATTGGTTATTTAGGTTTGCAACCATCATTGGCACAAAATGATGTGTTGAGCGTGAACTTTTTTAGTTCACAAAAAAAAGTCTTATTTTTAATTTATATTGTGACATTTTTTACCAGTTTACTTATTGCATTATCGTTGGCTAATTATTTTAAACAACCGATTCAGCGTTTACTGTATGCAGCTAAAGAGCTCACCAAAGGGCACTTTCAACATCAGGTAAAAATACGCCGTAATGATGAACTAGGTGACTTATCTACCCAAATGAATGGTTTAGCCAATATCTTAAATCAACATGAGCAATCTAGACGGCAATGGGTGGCAGATACTTCTCATGAATTAAAAACCCCATTGGCGGTATTACAAGCGCAAATCGAAGCAATGCAAGATGGGATTCGGAAACCAAATGCTGAACATTTTTTGGCCATGATGAAACAAGTTGCAAGTCTTAAAAAACTGACTCAAGATTTAGCAGATTTGGCACAAGCAGAATCACAACAACTCACTTGTTATTTTACACTGATTGACCCTTGGCAGGTGGTGTGTGATGAAATTGAAAACTTTAGAACACAGTTTGAACGTTGTGAATTAAATGTCACTTACGAGGGTGAAGGTACTGATTTGTTATTAGATCAAGATCGTTTCAGACAAGTGGTGGTTAATATATTCAGTAACAGTATTCGTTATACTGAAAAAGGTGGACAAGTTCATATTCATAGCACACAAAACGATCAACATTGGCAATTGATCGTTGATGATAGTCCGCTTGGTTTAACAGATGTACAGTTAACGCATTTAGGAGAGCGTTTTTATCGTGCAGATGATTCAAGAGCCCGTACAACAGGTGGTACAGGTTTAGGTTTGGCACTGTCTTATAAAATTATTGCAATACTCGGAGGGGAGTTAACCTTCCATCATTCGCCTTTAGGTGGTTTACGCTGTGTTATTTGTTTTTTAAAGAAATAGATTGAGGATCGTTTGTGAAACATATTTTTTTAGTTGAAGATGAAGTTGAATTAGCAGGTTTAGTTAAAGATTATTTAGAAGCAGCAAATTTTGAGGTCTCTGTTTTTCATGACGGTCAAGACGCATATCAGCAATTTCTACAGCGAAAACCAAGTTTAATGATTTTAGATTTAATGGTGCCGCGTATGGATGGTTTAACCATTTGTCGAAAAGTGCGTCAACAATCTGATTTGCCGATTATTATGGTAACTGCTCGTACAGAGGAAATCGATAGAGTGCTCGGTTTAAATATGGGAGCAGATGATTATGTATGTAAACCTTTTAGTCCCAAAGAGCTTGTAGCACGTGTGCAAGCTGTACTAAGACGTTTAGAACGTAAAGAAGAGCAGGTGCAAGATGATTTGTTTGTGATCGAAAAAGCGCAACAACGGATTTGGTATAAACAAAAAGCACTGAATTTAACACCGACAGAATTTCGTTTATTTGAGCTCTTTTTAGAGCATGTGGGTCAGGTGTATTCTCGAGCACAACTGTTAGATTATTTAAATCCAGAAAATTTTGATGTGGCAGATCGAGTGATTGATAGCCACATTAAAAACTTAAGACGTAAAATTATTGATGCCACAGTTCAAGATATACAGTCTGATTGGATTCAGGCTGTATATGGTGTGGGATATCGTTTTGAATATCCTGATCAATATTAAGATGAACAGCTAATTGCAATTTCAGTGGCATCTATATGCGGAGGTTGTAAGTCAGATGCCCTTTCTTGCGCGGGTTGATGGGTAAATGGTGTGGCTAAAAGTGCAAATAAACGGGTGACCTCAGAAAAATCATCGTGTTCTGCACGTTCAATGGCCTGTTGTGCCATGTGATTACGCAGAATATAGCGAGGGTTGTGTTGTTGCATGCTGTCGTTTAATTGTGCTTGGTCTTGATGTATACGTATAGATTGATAACGTTGCATAAATGCATCAAAACCATCACGATCAATACAATCATCTTTTAACGCGTTAAAATGACCTTCTTGTAAACGAATAAAACTTTGAGTGTAATCGAGTTTTTCACGCTGTAGTATTTGTAAAAAATGTAAAGTGCACTCAAAACTCTCTTTATGAAATTGTGGCAAACCCATTTTAAAGCACATCTTTTCTTGATAGTGCTGTAAGAAAGTGACTTCAAAATCAGCTAAACAAGCAATCATGTGTTGTTTGAATGATTCTTTTTCTGTATGTGGGGCTAAAGGCATGAGGTTGTTGAGTAAAATCGACAGATTCCAATGTGCCATACGCGGTTGGTTTTGATAACAGTATCTTCCTTGATGGTCTGAGTGGTTGTTGATCCAGTCGGGTTTAAAACGTTCTAAAAACCCAAAAGGACCAAAATCGAGTGTTGAGCCTGTAATGTTGAGGTTGTCTGTATTCATCACACCATGGGCAAAACCAACCGCTTGCCAATCTGCAATCATTTTAGCAGTACGTTTCACCACTGCACGCGCAAAACTTAAAATAGGTTGTGGGTCTTCTAAACACTCGGGGTAGTGCCATGCAATACATTGCATGGCAAAATCACCGAGTAATTCGGGTGCATATTGATTAATCCATTCAAAATGCCCAAAGCGAATGTGGCAGTCGGACGTACGTAATAACATTGCGCCAGGTTCTAGCGTTTCACGCTGTACGCCTTGTTGTGAACTGGTAAATCCAACGGCATTACTTGAAGGAACACCCAAACTGTTTAATGCATGGCCTGCCAAATACTCTCGAATGACGGAGCGTAATACCGCTCGACCATCTCCGCCTCTTGAGTAAGGGGTTAAACCTGCGCCTTTAAGATGTAAATCAATCACCTGATTTTTTTTATTGAGTACTTGAGCAAGGAGTAATCCACGGCCATCCCCCAATTGACCCGCCCAATGTCCAAACTGATGCCCTGCATACACCATCGCTAAAGCTGAGCAATCACTGAGGGGGTGTTGTCCACTACAGATCTCTACCCATAATGCTTTTTCATCAGTACTCCATTGTAGCTCATCGGCCAATGCGACATTAAAATGTCCTGCTTTAGCGCCGTGTAATGGTTTGGGAGATTGTGATGTATACAATTTTGAATCAAGTTGATTATAGCGATTTTGAAATAACATATATGGCTCTTTATGGGGGGTTAAATATGCATTTGCATGAGCTGAGGGACATCAGTAATTAAACCATTTACTCCCCAGTCTTTTAATTGTCGTGCTCGTTCAGGTTGGTTAACTGTCCATACACTGACATTTAAACCTGCATCGTGAGTTGCTTTAATTTGGTCCTGTGTTGCAAGGGTGTTTAGCCAACCGATTTGGCAACACTCAAGTTTTAAAGCGTGATCTATGGCACGATGAGATGTATCTTCAACCAACAAACCTCGTTTGAAAGGGGAGGTGAATTTCTGTAAAGCCGTGAGGATTTTAACATCAAAACTTGTGATCACGAGGGTTTTATGAAAATGACTAGAGAGATTTTGATGTAACGTTTCAATTATTTTTTCAGCATCAGACATGCTTTGTACAGCTTTAATTTCTAATTCAATATGGGTGAAATGATCTATAATCTCCAAAACTTGTGTCAGCGTTGGTGTCGGCTCTTGGTGTGGCCAGTGTGGCCAAAGTTTACAGTGGTTGTGTTGTGGTAAGTGTCTTGCTTGGCAGTCAGTGAGAGGCTGTGATGTTCCTGTTGTTCGTGCTAAATTGTCGTCATGAATGACGACTAATGTATGGTCATGCAGTTGTCTAAGATCAAATTCGACAGCATCAATTCCCAACTGTTTTAAATAGTTGAATCCACCTAGTGTATTTTCTGGTGCTTCGTTGCGAGCACCACGATGACCAATAATTTGCATAGATTCACCTGTATGTTTAAATCAGCAATCGAAATAAAAGTTATCAAAAAGTTTGCAATTTGATTTGAGTTTGTGAACAATAAAATTTAAAAATTGCTGTGACCAAAATTGTGTCATAGCATTAGATCAAATCAATGAGAAAAGAGTAACGCATGCGAACACGTACTAAAATTTGTGGCATTACTCGCGTTGAAGATGCACGTGCTGCGGTAGATCATGGCGCAGATGCGATAGGTTTTGTATTTTATCCACCTAGCCCAAGAGCGGTGACTGCTGTTCAAGCACAGCAGATTGCACAGGTTATACCTCCTTATGTCCAAATAGTGGGTTTATTTGTAGATGCAACGTTGGTGGATATTCAAGAGACATTACAGCATGTGGCGCTAGACGTGTTACAATTTCATGGGCAAGAAACACCAAGCCAATGTGCTCACTTGGCCAAACAAGTCGGTCGGCGTTGGTACAAAGCAATACAGGTGCATGCACAATTGGATGTACATCAAGAAATCCAGCGTTATTGTCAAGCGGGTGCAAGTGCGGTATTACTAGATGCATGGCACCCTGTACTAAAAGGTGGCACAGGACATTCATTTGATTGGTCTGTATTTCCCACCTCGTCCACTGCTTTAATTTTAGCGGGTGGGCTTACTCCAGAAAATGTGAAACAAGCCATCACAATAACAACACCTTTTGCCGTAGATGTGAGTGGTGGTGTAGAGTCGGCAAAAGGAATAAAAGATCATCAACTGATTAAAGCGTTTATGCAAGGAGTCCATTGTGGATCAGCAAACGAAGATTGACTACACACAATATCCAGATGCTCGTGGGCATTTTGGTATTCATGGCGGACGATTTGTCTCAGAAACTTTGATGGCAGCCCTCGAAGATTTAGAAAATTTATACGAGCGTATGAAAGGCGATGCCCAGTTTTTGGCCGAATTTGACCGTGATATGGCGTACTACGTGGGTCGCCCAAGTCCTCTTTATTATGCTGAGCGATGGTCAAAAGAGCTCGGTGGTGCACAAATTTATTTAAAACGTGAAGATTTGAATCATACCGGTTCGCACAAAGTAAATAACACGATTGGGCAAGCCTTGTTGGCAAAACTTTCAGGAAAAACACGTATTATTGCAGAAACAGGAGCAGGTCAGCATGGGGTTGCAACAGCAACGATTGCTGCACGTTTGGGGTTAGAATGCGTGGTTTACATGGGCGCAGATGACGTGAAACGTCAAGCCATGAACGTTTATCGAATGCGATTGCTCGGTGCAAAAGTTGTACCTGTGAGCAGTGGTTCACGTACATTAAAAGATGCTTTAAATGAAGCCATGAGAGACTGGGTGAGTAATGTAGATAATACATATTACATTATTGGAACAGTGGCAGGGCCTCATCCATATCCGCAATTGGTACGTGATTTTCAGTCAATTATTGGTCGTGAAGCACGCCGTCAAATTCAAGAACAAGCTGGACGTTTACCTGATGCTTTAGTGGCATGTGTAGGCGGTGGATCAAATGCCATTGGTTTATTTTATCCATTTCTTAATGATGAATCTGTCAAAATGTATGGTGTTGAAGCTGCAGGTTTGGGTGTAGAAACAGGTAAACACTCAGCACCACTCAATGCAGGCCATGTGGGGGTATTACATGGCAATCGTACATATCTCATGAGTGATGCACAAGGTCAGATCATTGAAACACATAGTATTTCTGCAGGTTTAGACTATCCAGGTGTGGGTCCGGAGCATAGCTTTTTGAAAGATATGAAACGAGTAAACTATGTACCAATTATTGACGATGAAGCTTTGCAAGGCTTTAGAGATCTGACACGTATAGAGGGAATCATTCCTGCTTTAGAAAGCGCACATGCCATGGCATATGTAACTCAACTTGCCCCAACCATGAGTCAAGATCAAATCATTATTGCAACCGTTTCTGGTCGAGGAGATAAAGACCTTTTGACGATGGCAAATATAGACGGTATTGAAATGGTTGATATGTAAATCATGTTTAAATAAAAAAGGTGCTCATGAGCACCTTTTTTATTTTGGGTGAATTATGCAAAGGCTTATTTAAAGGTATGATGTGTTTTAAATAATTGTTATTTAAACTATTTATTCATATTTTTGCTAAAAATATGCCATATGTGAAAAAATAAACCTCTCAAAAAAAGATATCTTTGATCATTGAGAAAAACAACGAAATATTGATTAATGTAGGCCTAAATGTGTATAACGCATAGCTTCACGTCATAACGTGATTTGGGTGACTGTGCAAGGCATAAAAAATAGCGTTACAATGGGTTGTATCTTAAACAACATTAAAGTAATCCCTCCTATTTAAAACTATGCAAGGAAAAGAACTATTATGAGTCGTCTCGCTCAACGTTTTGACCAGCTTAAATCCCAAAAACGCAAAGCATTGGTGTCGTATGTTATGGCTGGTGACCCACAGCCAGATGTAACTGTTGCATTGTTACATCAAATGGTCGATGCAGGTGTCGATGTGCTTGAGTTAGGATTGCCTTTTTCAGATCCAATGGCAGATGGTCCTGTAATTGCCTTGGCTGCAGAACGTGCACTTGCAGGGGGAACCAGTACCTTAGATGTTTTAAACATGGTAGAAAAGTTTCGTGATCGTGACGCAGACACGCCTGTCGTACTGATGGGATATTTAAATCCTATTGAAGTCATTGGTTATGAAAATTTTGTAAAACAAGCCAAGCAAAGTGGTGTAGATGGTATTTTGTTGGTTGATTTGCCGCCTGAAGAAGCCTATGAGTTTAATCAAGTGTTAAAACAGTATGGGTTAGATCAAATATTTTTAATTGCACCAACTTCAAAAAATGAACGAATTGCACATGTCGTGAAACAAGCAAGTGGATTTATTTATTATGTTTCACTAAAAGGTGTGACAGGGGCAGCCACATTAAATGTAGAAGAAGCAGCACAGCGGATTGCCTACATTCAACAACAAACAGATATTCCTGTTGGCGTTGGTTTTGGTATTCATGATGCAGCATCAGCCAAAGCGATGGGTGCTGTAGCAGATGCAGTGATTGTCGGAAGTGTGCTAGTAAAACCTTTTGCTACACTTTCTATCGAACAAGCTACGTTGCAAACGATTAATAAAGTTAAGGAGCTTCGAGCTGCGCTCGATGAACAGTAAGTATGAGTCAAGATGTAAAACCTGCAAAAGTACTAAGCCCAAATACACCGTGGACAGAGCGAGCTGTACCGGGCGTTTATGTACTGACTGAACAAGAAACATTTAAGTCTTCGTTTACAGAGCCAACGGTTGAATGTCCTGAGTGTCATGCATTAACCACTCGTACAGCGATGTCATTTAATGCCTATGTGTGTCCACAATGTGATGAACACTTACGCATGAAAGCTCGTGAGCGCTTAAATTGGTTTTTTGATCAAGTCGATGCAGAACTTGGCCAAAACTATGTCGCAAAAGATCCACTTAAATTTGTAGACAGTAAGCCGTATACCGAACGTATGCTTGATGCACAAAAGAAAACAGGTGAATCAGAAGCTTTGGTTGTTTTACAAGGTCATATTAAAAACATTGCAATGACAGCATGTGCTTTTGAGTTTGACTTTATGGGCGGCTCTATGGGTACAGTGGTGGGTGATCGCTTTGTACAAGCAGCTGAAAGTGCCATTCAAAAAAAACAACCCCTCATTTGTTTTGCTGCATCAGGTGGTGCACGTATGCAAGAAGGAATGTTATCTTTAATGCAAATGGCCAGAACGTCTGCTGCAATTGAAAAGGTTAAAGCAGCAGGTTTACCTTATATCGTTGTGTTAACCCATCCTGTGTATGGTGGAGTGACCGCTTCACTGGCTATGTTAGGAGATGTACATATTGCAGAGCCTAAAGCTATGATTGGGTTTGCAGGCAAACGAGTGATTGAACAAACAGTGCGTGAAAAATTAGAAGAACCGTTCCAACGAGCAGAATATCTACTCGATCATGGTGTGGTCGATCAAATTGTTCATCGTCATTCATTACGTGATACTGTATATCGTATTATCAGCAAGTTGATGAACGTAAATTGAACATAGTCGCACCTTTGCATACCGATGATTTAATGACATGGCTCAATTATTGGGGCCGTGTTCATGTGTCTGGTATCGATCTTGGTTTAGAACGGGTCTTACCTGTAGCACAAACATTAGCCATTACACAGCCACAAGCAAAAATCATTACTGTGGCAGGTACAAATGGAAAAGGGTCAACCACCACCATCATTGCTCAAATACTCAAAGAAGCAGGCTATGATGTAGGTTTATATCAGTCACCCCATATTTATCGTTTTAATGAACGTATTAAAGTGTCGGGCGTTGAAGCAACAGATGTAGAGTTAATCGATGCATTTGTTGCTGTAGATCAAGCACGTAGAGATTGCGGCTTGAGCCTATCGTTTTTTGAAGCCACGACTTTGGCTGCATTTTTAGTGTTTACTCGGCGTAAGTGTGATGTCTGGGTACTCGAAGTTGGCTTAGGTGGTCGTTTAGATGTGGTGAATATTATAGACCCAGATGTGGCGGTCATTACCAATATTGGGCTTGATCATGTCGATTGGTTGGGTGACAGTATTGAAAAAATTGCAAAAGAGAAAGCGGGTATTATTCGACCATATATTCCAACCATCTTTGCAGGACAACAGCCATTACCGCAAGCCATTCAAAATCAAGCTAATATTTGCCACGCACCTTTGTATTGTTATAATCAAGACTTTTTTTATCAAAACAATAGCACGACATGGACATTTTCAACGCCAGCAACAACGCTTGAGTTACCTCAAGGAAAATTAGCCACTCATAACACAGCAACGGCAGTCGCAGCCTTGATGGTTAGTGGCTTAAATGTGAGTGATGATGCTCTTGCTCAAGGGATTGAAAATGCTCATTTGGCAGGGCGTTTTGAAATCGTCAATCTTGATGGTAAGCAAATCATTTTAGATGCAGGACATAATGCACATGGTGTAGAATTTTTGTTACAACAACTTCAGGTATTTCTTTGCCAAAATGCTCAATATACCGAGGTAATTTGCGTATTTTCAATGTTGGTTGATAAAGATATTGAAGCAGTAACGACACAACTTAAATCACATATTAAGGCATGGCATATTGCCGCATTAGAAACGCAACGGGCTGCATCTATTGAACAAATTACAGCTCATCTTCATGATGCTATAGTGCATACTTCTGTAAATATCGAGCAAGCCTTTCAAAAAGCATTAAAGACTTTACAACCACATCAGATTATACTTGTCTGTGGTTCGTTTCACACTTTAGAAACGGTTTGGGAGTCTATAGCACATGTCCATGAATAATAAACAACGTTGGATGGGCGGCGTTGTTCTGCTTGGTGGTAGCACCTTGCTTGCTGCACTGCTGTTTAAAGGTGCACATGAAATCAAAGAAAATCAAGTGCAAGAGGGAGTGAAGCCAGCATCACAGGTGAGCACCTCCAAAACATCTGCACCTGCTAAAATTGAAGAAATGCAGTCACTGCAACCTGTAACAGTAGATATAGAGACAGAAAAACGATTACTTGAAGAACAAAAACGTACTCGAGAAAAAGTTATCGCAGATCAAGAAGAAAAAACTCAAAAATATCTTGCACAACAACAGCTTGCAGAGGCTGCGGCCGCAAAAAAAGCAGCTCAAGAATATGCGCAAATTAATGCACGTCGTGCCAAAGAGCAGGCAGCAGTGAATATGCCACCAGATGCAACGACAACAGATTCATCTACTCAACCGCGTGTAGATCAAAAAAAGCAAGCGCTTGAGGCAAAACAAAAAGCAGATTTAGAAAAAAAAGCTGAAGCAAAGAAGCAAGCTGAGCTCAAAGAAAAAGAGCGCAAAAACCAAGCGTTAGAGAATGAAAAAAAAGAAAAAGAGCGTAAACGTCAAGCACTAGAAAGTGAACAAAAGGCAGAGCAAGAGCTGAAAAAGAAAGCAGATCGTGAACAAGCGAAAAAAGAGCATGAAGAAAAGCTAAAGGCACAAACGCAAAAACAAGAGGTTAAACAAAAAGACAAAGATCCAGTCGAAATAGATACAAAACATAAAATTGAGCAAAGTCATATGCAAACTCAAAATGAGCTTGATCATAAGAAAAAAGCAGATGCAGATAAAGCTCGTGAAATTATGAAAGATGATAACAGTAATAAAAAATGGATGGTACAAGTGGCGTTAGCAGGTAACCAAGCCAATGCAGATGCCATTATTGCGAAACTAAAAGCCAAAGGCTATAAAACGACAACAAGTCCGACCTCAAAAGGGATACGAATTATGGTGGGTCCAAGTAAAAATAAAGACCATGCCGATACACTACGTAAAAAAATCCAAACAGATGACAGTCTAAATATGCCATCTGCTTGGGTGATTGACTGGGTACCTTTAGAAGAACGTTAAGTGCAAATATTTTGGCAGTGTAATAAATAAATACATTACACTGCCTCACGGTGGGTTGTAATCTGTCAAACCAAGGGTGTATAAGCATGCATTTGACAATAAAAGTCATAGTTTTTGTTCAAAAAACTTGTACTTCCAAAAACTAACACCATAATAAACAGTAATGACAAGCATTTATTTTGAACTAGCCAAAATTAGAGAGTGATTCATGTTGGGAAGTCTGATCGGAGGTATCTTCGGTACTAAAAATGAGCGAGAGCTCAAACGTATGCGTAAAATTGTAGATAAAATTAATGCGCTCGAACCGACGATATCTGCGCTCAGTGATGCAGAGCTATCGGAAAAAACACAAGATTTTAAACAGCGCTATCAGTCTGGAAAAAGCTTAGATAGCTTATTACCAGAAGCTTTCGCTGTATGTCGAGAAGCTGCAAAACGCATTATGGGCATGCGCCACTATGATGTGCAATTAATCGGTGGTATTACCTTGCATGAAGGTAAAATTGCCGAAATGCGTACAGGAGAAGGGAAAACCCTTATGGGTACCCTTGCATGTTATTTAAATGCATTAAGTGGTGAAGGCGTACATATCATCACAGTCAATGACTATCTTGCTCAGCGTGATGCAGAACTTAACCGCCCATTGTTTGAATTTTTAGGCCTTACTGTTGGTACGATTTACTCAATGCAAGCGCCAGATGAAAAGGCACACGCATACACCGCAGACATCACTTACGGAACCAATAATGAATTTGGTTTCGATTACCTACGCGACAACATGGTATTTTCATTTGCAGAAAAAAAACAACGTGGTTTAAGCTATGCAATTATTGACGAAGTCGATTCAATTTTAATTGATGAAGCACGTACACCGCTCATTATTTCAGGGCAAAGTGAAGATTCATCACAACTTTATGCAGCAATTAATGCAATTCCACCAAAACTTCACCCGCAAAAAGAAGAAAAAGTTGCAGACGGTGGCCACTTTTGGATTGATGAAAAGCAACGCTCAGTAGAAATGACAGAAATAGGTTATGAGACTGTAGAAAAAGAGCTCATCGCTATGGGATTGTTAGATGAAGGAGATACGCTCTATTCAGCAACAAACTTAAATTTAGTTCATCATGTGTCTGCTGCAATTCGTGCTCACTTTCTCTTTCAAAAAGATGTACAGTACATTATTCATGACGGTGAAATTGTTATTGTCGATGAACATACAGGCCGAACCATGCCCGGTCGTCGTTGGTCAGAAGGTTTACACCAAGCAGTAGAAGCCAAAGAAAAATTAGAAATTCAGCCTGAAAATCAAACACTCGCCACCACAACATTCCAAAACTATTTCCGTCTTTATAAAAAACTTTCAGGGATGACAGGTACCGCAGATACTGAAGCATCAGAAATGAAAGAAATCTATGGTTTAGATGTGGTTCTGATTCCTACACATCGACCAATGGTACGTAAAGATCTAAATGATCTAATTTATCTTAATCGTAATGGTAAATACGATGCAATTGTTGCAGAGATTAAACGTATTCAAGACACAAAAGCTCCAATTTTGGTTGGAACGGCAACGATTGAAGCCAGTGAAATTTTATCTCATAAAATGACTCAAGCGGGCATTAAACACGAAGTATTAAATGCCAAACAACATGAAAGAGAAGCCGATATTATTGCCCAAGCAGGTAGTTTAGGGGCAGTCACGATTGCCACCAATATGGCAGGTCGTGGTACAGATATTTTGCTTGGCGGTAACTGGAAAGCGAAACTGGCTAAAATTGAAAACCCAACAGCAGAAGATGAAGCACGCTTGAAACAACAGTGGCAACTTGATCATGAAGCCGTTCTCGATGCAGGTGGTTTACACATTATTGGTTCAGAACGCCATGAGTCTCGCCGTATTGATAACCAA
This sequence comes from Acinetobacter baretiae, assembly GCF_015627105.1. Classification (GTDB taxonomy): domain Bacteria; phylum Pseudomonadota; class Gammaproteobacteria; order Pseudomonadales; family Moraxellaceae; genus Acinetobacter; species Acinetobacter baretiae. Next base: position 214,818 of record NZ_VTDM01000009.1, read on the forward strand.
TTACGTGGTCGTGCGGGTCGACAAGGTGACCCCGGATTATCACGGTTTTATTTGTCTTTAGAAGATGATTTGATGCGTATCTTTGCAGGCGATCGCGTCATCGCCATGATGCGAGCGATGGGTTTAAAAGAAGATGAAGCAATAGAACATAAAATGGTGAGTCGTTCGATTGAAAATGCACAGCGTAAAGTAGAAGCACGAAATTTTGATATTCGTAAAAATCTATTGAAATATGATGACGTAAATAACGAACAACGTAAAATCATTTACTCACAACGAGACGAAATTTTAGTTGAAGCGTCATTACAAAACTATCTTGAAGAAATGCATCAAGAAGTGATGACAGGTTTTATAGCCACGTTTATACCACCAGAGTCTATTCATGATCAGTGGGACATTCAAGGGTTGGAAACGGCATTACGTACAGACTTGCACATAGATCTACCAATCCAGCAGTGGTTAGATGATGACCGTAGACTAGATGAAGAAGGTCTAGTCAGACGTATTACAGATCAAGTATTAACCCGTTATCGCGAGCGCCGCCAAAATATGGGTGCTGAAATGGCAGAAATGTTAGAGCGAAACTATACGTTAAATGCGTTAGATCGCCATTGGAAAGAGCATCTATCTGCAATGGATTACTTACGTCAAGGAATTCATCTTAGAGGTTATGCTCAGAAAAATCCTGAACAAGAATATAAAAAAGAAGCCTTTAACTTGTTTGTAAATATGTTAGGTGTGATTAAAAGTGATATTGTGAATGACTTATCAACTGTTAGAGTTCCTTCACCAGAAGAAATGGCAGCGTTAGAAGCACAACAACAAAACACAGATTTGGTGTTTGAGCATGACAATGTCGATGGATTAACAGGTACTGTAACTCAAGATGAATCTATCCAAACTCCGAAAGAACTGACTGCAGATGAAACTACAGCACCAATCAGTCGTAATGCACCATGCCCTTGTGGATCGGGATTAAAATATAAACAATGTCATGGTAAAATTTAACTAAGGCCTTTACAAAAGCAGAACAAGAGTTCTGCTTTTTTATGTTTATCAGCGCGTTTTGACTACTAAATTTTAATAAAAATTTTGCTATAGTAAGGGTCAACACAACAGAGATAAGATGATTATGAAAATAAAACACGGTTTAGTTGCTTCTTTAATTATGGCATCTACAGTTACAATTGCTGCACCAACAACTCCATTTACAACCACGGTTGGTAATGTAAAAGCAGCGATGGGGCCTCAATTGGCAGAAGCCAACTCAAAAGGAAATACGCTTACAATTATTAGCCCGCGTACAGGCATTAGTTACACTTTAGATAATACAGAAGGGCGTACAGTTATTTTACAAACGGATGCTATTGCAGCTGCAAATAACGTGACAGCTAAAAAAATCATTGCACAAAACCCAGCAGTTTCTGAAACAAGCCAACTAAATGCAGAAAAAGTCCTTGTGGATATGTCTGCGCAGTTAAATCAGTAAATAAATAAAATGGGTGTTTTCCCATTGTACCTTCTTTCGTTGTCATATATTAGGAAAAATCATGGCGGTTGGTGATATACACATACCACAAATGCAAGCAGTCAAAGGCTTGAAAATTGGTTCTACAGAAGCATATGTTCGCTATCCCAATCGGCGAGATCTTGTAATTTTTGAATTTTCAGAAGGTACACATGTTGCAGGTATTTTTACACAAAATGCATTTTGTGCTGCCCCTGTTCAGGTGTGTAAAAAACACCTGAACCATGCAGATATTCGTTACCTGATTATTAATACAGGCAATGCAAATGCAGGTACAGGTAAAGAAGGGCTGCAAAACGCATATGCTATGTGTGATGCTGTTGCAAAACATACGAACCATAAAACAGAGCAAGTACTACCATTTTCAACAGGTGTTATCGGCGAACAACTTCCTATAAAACGCATTATAGATGCCATTTCACCTGCATTGAACACCTTAGATGAAAATGCATGGTTAGATGCTGCACATGGCATTATGACGACAGACACCATACCTAAAGGCGCATCAGTAGACATTGAGTTAGATGGTATTGTGTATCATATGACAGGCATCAGTAAAGGTGCTGGTATGATCCGCCCCAATATGGCAACCATGTTGAGTTTTGTTGTCACAGATATACCGATTAGTAAAGTACTTGTAGAGAAGCTACTGAAAGAAGCAGCAGACCAATCATTTAATCGAATTACTGTCGATGGCGATACTTCAACCAATGACTCATGTATTTTTGCAGCAACAGGTCAAGGTGGTGGTCAAGAAATTCTGACGGAAACTGATGCAAGATATGCTTTGGTAAAAGAGAAATTGTTTGAAGTCATGAAACGCCTAGCACAATTAATCGTAAGAGATGGCGAGGGTGCCACAAAATTTATTACGGTTGAAGTTAAAGGTGGTGAAAATACACAAGAGTGTTGTGATGTAGCATATAGTATTGCTCATTCCCCCCTTGTTAAAACTGCTATTTTTGCATCAGATCCAAATTGGGGGCGCATTTTATGTGCAATAGGTTATGCCAATATTGCCCAACTCGATGTAGAAAAAGTTCAAGTGTGGCTAGATGAAGTTCAAATTTGTGAAAATGGTGGGCGAGCACATACTTATAGTGAAGAAGAGGGCGTGCGGATTATGTCCAAACCTGAATTAACAATTCACGTTGACCTTGGTCGAGGGCAAGCAAAAGACACCGTTTACACCTGCGATTTATCATATGATTATGTAAAAATTAATGCAGATTACAGATCTTAAGTAAATTTTAGTGGTTAAGAAATCTCATATAACATATGGGATTTCTTAAATATTCAATTTTAAGTTGTTGAAATGAATAAAAATAGAGCAAAAAATAGTAACTATGATGAATAAATGTTCTATTGATAAAATAAAATGCTTTTTTTTAAATATATGGCTTGACCTAACTCAGATCGAAGCATAGAATGCACACCGTACCGCACGATGTGTGGTGTGAAAGAAGCTGAGAATAATCGGAGCATAGCACAGCCTGGTAGTGCACCTGGTTTGGGACCAGGGGGTCGTAGGTTCGAATCCTACTGCTCCGACCAAAAATCGGCAGAGTATGGATGCTATATATAGCATCAGTTATGCGCCTGTAGCTCAGTTGGATAGAGCATCCGCCTTCTAAGCGGATGGTCACAGGTTCGAATCCTGTCAGGCGCACCATAGTTGTCTGGTAGGTAAAGAACAACCGTTATGGTGGATGTAGCTCAGTTGGTAGAGCCCCGGATTGTGATTCCGGTTGTCGTGGGTTCGAGCCCCATCATTCACCCCAATTTACGGAGCATAGCACAGCCTGGTAGTGCACCTGGTTTGGGACCAGGGGGTCGTAGGTTCGAATCCTACTGCTCCGACCAAAAAATACCGCTTTAAAAAGCGGATTTTTTTTGCCTATAATTTAAGGAGTAACAATGATAGTCACTCTACGATTATTCGCTCGGTGTTCTTCACTATCATTAATATTTAAAGGCTCTGAAGAACCTCTGCCAATCACAATGATATTTTCGTGACTAAAGCCGTTTTGATAAAAAATATCAGCAACACTCTCAGCTCTACCTTTTGACAGTTTAGTATTATATTCGCTCCCTCCTAAATCATCGGTATGCCCAATAATTTTAAGTCTGTAAAGTTTGTATTTAGAGAGTTCTTGTGCAAGTAAAGTCAAACTCGCTTGTTGCTGTGGTGTAACTTTTGATTTATCAAAATCAAATAAAATACGTTCAGATAAACCGAGTGTCCATCCTTCATCTGCTAAGCGAAACCCTTCACGTTGTAACATCAAAGATTGCTTGTAGTTAACACCACCAAGTTGACATCCTGTAAGTAGTTGCAAACTAAGCACACTCAATAGAGTAACTTGTAATAATTTATTCATGATCATTTGGCCTATAAATTTAATGGTGTATAAACCAGTGTTTTGAAGTATTTTTTGCTTGATACATTGCTTGATCTGCTTGATTAATTAATTCCTCTGGTGAGGATGCATAATTGAAATAAGCGACACCAATACTAAAACTAAAAAATATTTCTTGTTCATTAAATATGATTGGTTCATCTTGAGTTTGCATTAATATATTAATATATTCAAATAGTTGATGGTGAGTAAAAATATTTGTTAGCACAACGGCAAACTCATCACCTCCTAAACGGGCAATAAAGCAATGATCTAATAGGGCAGCCTTGAATCGAATCGCCATTTCAATTAATACATTATCACCAGCGAGGTGGCCGTATTTATCATTAATTAATTTGAAATCATTATTATCAATAAATAGTAACACTGTAGATGACTTCTCAACAGGTTGCGTAAAAATGCTCATTAAAAATTGATAAAAATAACTTTTATTGGCTAGGCCTGTGAGTGAATCGTGTTTTGCTTGATAGGATAATTGATGGTTTTCATCTTGTAGTTGGTTATGCCAAGATTGAATTTCTGAAAGTAATTCATTAAACACATGGTTTAGATTTTGAAATTCATAAATTTTATTGTCAGGGAATCGTAAATTATAGGCTTTTTGATCACTCACCAACTGTGCAATATGAGTAAGTGGATAAATAGATTGCATAATGAAACGATAGGTTGTTTTTGTTAAAAACCAAAGAGTGATAAGCATGGCGGCCATACAGATAAAAATTTCAAAAAAGATGGTAAATAAGAAACGTAAAGTTGCTTCAGAGCTACCATAAATTTGTATCACGCCAATTTTTTCTTGATGATAAACAATAAAATTAGAGGGTTGTTTTAAAAACCATCCATTTAATAAATTTTCAAAAAAAGAAAACTGTACCTCAGGTTTTATGCTACTTCCTAGTAAATTATTTTTATTATCGAAAACATAAATTTTTTTAATAGAATGTGTTTGCGTATATTCATTAAGAACTTGTTTTAATATCGCTTCATCTCTAAATACAAGTGCAGGTTGAATACGATCACTTAGTGTATTACCTAGTAAATTAATGTTTTGTTGCACATACGTTTTCATTACAAGAGTGGAGATTGACGTAAACATAAGCAAACAAATCATCAGCATAATAACAAATGCAATTAATTGTGATTTTTTGAATACGCTGCGCAAAGATTTCAATTTTTGGGGTTTCATTAGAATCACTCCATATTCTTTGCAAGTAAAAGAACACGAGGATCAATATGTAGTTTAGAGTGACTCAGGGCATCTAAATTCACATTAAACGTGTAAAAATCTTTTCTTTGGTATAAACAGAAAATGACTTGGCCTTCACATTCAGTATTATTATTGGTGAGAGATAGAGTAAATGGTTGAAAATTACTTCTCAGAATATTATTTTGCTGAGTAATTGATTTATTGGTACTCAAAAAAATAGCATCACAATGTTGGGTTTTTAAATCACCTTCATTGATTAAGACAATATTGTAAGCATAGTTTGTATATTTCATCTGTTGCTTGAAATTTTGAAAAACAGCAGCATCTTCTAATACGCAAATTGTAGGTACCGTAGAGTTCCATTTTGTATAACTTAAAATAGCAAATGTTAATGTATACACATTATGACTGTAACCTGCTGTGGCAAGTTGAGGTAAAATGATTAAACAGACACAAATCAAGAGTTGTTTTAAATAATAAAAAACAGACATAACATCAAAATCGAATGAATTCTAAATCTACTATACTGATAAATGTATAGATAATCATCAATCTGGTTTTAAAACTCCCATATTTGTTCAGATATCACACATTTGATTAAATAAATTGAGATAAGAGATAAAAAGGGGTTGCAAAGGCTAGGGGATTATATATAATGCGTATCCATCGGCGGTGCTGTTGAGAGAAACTTCTTGATAAACAATAGCTTAGTTGATTAATTTAGGGTTTTGACTTTAAATTGATTGGTTGGGGGTTGAGT
>NZ_VTDM01000039.1 GCF_015627105.1 Acinetobacter baretiae
TTTTTTTTCTATTGATTTTGAATAGAAGTGTAGAACATCTACATTCCATGGCAAGTTTTTGGAAACTGTTTTTCCAGCATATGTTCTATGCCAATAAATTGAATTTCTAAAATTTTCACGCCCAAAAACACTATCCATTAATACTTTCAGATATGCCTGCTCATAATCATCTGTTTGAATGATGATAAATCCATCATTACTCAATAAATCTCTTGCTACTTCTAATCTATTTTTCATAAAAGTTAACCACGTAGAGTGATTAAAACTATCATTATATTTAAATCCATCATTACCAGTATTATATGGAGGATCAATATAGATAAGTTTTACTTTACCTTCATAACGTTCTTTTAATGAATGTAAGGCAATAAGATTATTTCCTTTAATGATTAAATTATCTTGGTCATTAAAATCAGTAATATCTTTTTCTACGCCATCTTTCGTATATCGTTTAGAATTGGTAAATACTTTTGGTGAAAACAAGCGATCAATTTCATCACGAGCTATCACTTCATTGTAATAAACTTCATCTTTTCCTTGATCTTCTTTGGTCATGCCACCTTCTAAAACACAATCTTTAAAAGGAAAATCTAAAACCACATCAGAACTATAATCTAAGTATTTTCCCTCACTGGTCAAGCCTACTTTATTACGATATTTCGTAAAACTATTGGCCCAATACTCTTTATATTTTAATAAGCTGGTGAGCTTATCAAAATCAAAAATCAACATACCGTCAATATCTGTGGCATATATTGATTTAATTTTTTCACTTGAAACTAAAGCTTTAATGACTTGTGCTTCTTTTTTTTGAATGGCATCAATTACTAAAGAGCGTTGCAAATCTTCTCCATTCCAAAATTCTGGAAATTGCTTAAAAATCGTTTTGAGCGTTTGAATTAACGCAGTATCCATAGTCTTATCTCGAATGCTAATTAATTTTGAAATGGCCGCATTATACGGACACTATTTTTTGAATATGATTAAACTTTGCTTTAATCAAGTGATTTACAGTCGAGGGTAATCTGAAATTGTGGAAACTTTTTTCTAACCTCAGTTATTGACTGTTTAGTAAATCTAAGAGAATCATTTTTAATTTCAAGCAACTTGGTATTGTCTGCCATGAGCTTCTGATTTTGACTGACCAGTGCATTATTAAAATCGGATATTTCTGAATATCGCTTTGATGCTGCGATATTGAAGCCAACCAAAACAATTAACACCACAAAAAGAATAGAAATGGTGTTTAGAGAAAAATACTTAATTGTCAGTTTGTCACATAAATTTCGATATAAAACTTCTTGTTTTTCTATAATTTTTTGAGTTATTCCTAAGCTTTTTTCGGTGTTTTTCTCTAAATTTGCAGTAATTTGATCATTTTTTTCATTAATTTTTTGCTCAACATTACTCATTTTTTTAAAAGATTGACTGATTTGATCATCCATTCTTTTAGAAATATCCATAATTTTTTGGTCAAATATTTCATTGATTTTAGCTGTTTCTGCATTTAGTTTTTCAATGACTTTCTCTTGGAACGTGGCACATGAATCATAGAGCTTATCCATGTTTTGTTTATTCTTTTCTTGCACGTCTAAAAATGCTTTATCAACACGCTTAATGGTAGCAGTCATTTTTTTATTAAAAGAATCAACACTTTCTTTAAAGTCGTCTAGGCTAGAATGATGCTGTTTTTTAATATTTTTTACTTTCTCAGTAAAATGTTCATAAGTTGTTAATGATTCAGCTATAGCGACTTCATTTGCTTTAGATATTTCAGAAACAAGCTGTTGATTCTGTTCTTTAAATTGATTAGTAAATTGTGTTGTGATGCTATCTTTAACATTAAGCGATATATTTTTAATCAGATTAGAGGCAATTAACTGACTACTTTCTTCAATTGTCTGAGACATGTATTTTGTATTGTGCTCAAGTGTGTCAATGCTGTTATTCACCTGTGTAGATATTTGCGTAATTTCATAATCTAAATGCTGAAGATTAGTTTGCTGTTTTTTGATATTGTCGCTGGACTGATGAACAACATTTACAAGATCAGTTAATTCAATGTTTGTTATAAAATTATGAATATCTGTTTTGACATTTTCTTGCGACTCAGTGATCTGAGTATTCAGTTCGTTCAGTAAATCAATATGCTGTATTTTTTCTTTCTCAAGTAATTGATAAAGTGACTGTAATGTAGTTGACATGGTTGTTAGCATGCTTGCAATGTGTTGTTCACTCATAGTGAATCCCCAGTTTAACAATCAAAACTTTGACTGTGATCTTTTGAATGTTGCTGTTGTTGCTCTGCTTGTTTCGGTTCAGGCTTTGGCCGTGCTTCAACCTCGTTTGCTACACTTTCATGCTTAACGCTTTGAGATCCAATCATTTCTTGTTCTTTTTTTGCAGCATTTGCTTGTTCTTCAATATTAGAGTTAAGCTGTGAAAATAGAGATTCCTTTTTAAATTTAGCAATACCTGCATTTAATTTGTCAAAGATATCTGTTTTATTATCTACTTTTTGCTGTTTAGCATTATTGATAATACGTTCAAAAGCTTTTTTATTTGCTTCACTCTTCATTTTTGACAGCAGTTGTTCTGTAGCCCTGATTTCAAGATTTAAATTAAAAGCTTTAATGGCATCGTTCTTTTTCGCTACATCAGGCAACATAATTTCAGACTTTCGTTCATTCACTGGTTTTTTATGTTCTCGTTCATATTGCCGACGCTTTGCTGTAACCGCAGGTCCTTCATGCTGTGTCGCTTGTTTTTCAATATTTTGTGCTGCATAACTCCGATGATCTACTTGTATGTCATCGAATCCAGCTTTTTGTAGATGATCATTGGTCAGTTTTGCAAAGTCTGCACGCCATTCATTGATGGTTTGACTGCCTTTTTCCTTGTTGAAGTCACGATACTTCTTATCTGAAAAAAGCCCTGTTTCTAAATCAACAGATCTGCTCGTAAACATAATATGAGCGTGATAGTTACGTTCATCAGAACCATTACTCGTGTGCGGTGCATGAATCGCAGCATCTACAATGACATTGTGCTTTTCGATCATTTGATTACAGAGATCATCGAGCATTTTTTTTCGTTGTTCTTGATTTAACTCAGCAGGAAATGCAATCTCAAACTCTCTAGCGAGTGTGGCATCTTTTCGATTTTCTCTTTTTTCAACGGCATTCCAAAGATCATTACGATCTAGTAGGGCAGGATTTGTATTTTCTGGTGCATAAATTTTTTCAAATTCAACCCCTCTTTTTTTCGTATAATCCTGTACTTTTCCATATTTATTATCAATCAATTTTTTCCCAGCACGATAAGCCGCACAAGCGACGGCACTACGACCATCGCTTCGACGAATTGCTTTAACTGAAAAATGATAGATTGCCAATTTTTTTACTCTTTAATTTTTACATTGTTAACCTATTAGCAGTGCTTTTGGGGTAAAGGGGTGAAACCCCTTTCGTGCTTACCATTGAAAAATATAACGCAGTTATATTTTTCAATGGATAAGTGCGCCCTTCGCTTCACTTGGGATTCTTTGAGTATCATATACCGTCTTGAACTTCTGTTCAAACGGGATTATGATCGAGAATAATTCCTCTACTTAATAACCACGATGACTACTGAAAAAAAAGTTGTTAAAAAACTCACATTAGATGAAAAAATTGAACAGCAAACTGAAAAACTAAAGCAGTTAAAGGCACAAAAACAAGCCATCGAAGCAAGAGAGAAAATTAAACAAAAAGAGCAAGACCGTAAAGATGATACTCGTAGAAAAATCCTACTCGGATCTTATCTATTAAAGAAAATGAAAAATGAAACCAATAAAGAAAAAATACTTGCTGATTTAGATGAATATTTAACTGAAAATCGTGACAGAATACTTTTTGGCTTAGATGAAAAGATTCAGTCATGAAGTATGAGTGGGATGAGGTTAAAAATCAGAAAAACCTAAAAAAGCACAAAATTAGCTTTGAAGATGCAATGCTTATATTTGCTGATCCGATGCTAAAAATTGTTCCTGATACAACAACCAATACACATGAAGAAGTGTATTTAGCGATTGGTAGTATGTTGGATAGTTACAATATTTTGCTTGTGGCACATACTTACAGAGATGAAAATGGTGAGGATATTACTCGCATTATTTCAGCACGAAAATTGAGTAAAGGTGAGGTTAGAAAATGGCGATAATCACTAAAACACTTGAAGAAGCTCTTGCTCAACAGGCATATCCTGAGCGAATGAAAGAAATTTCAGCAATTAAAGATGAAGATATCGACTTTTCGGATATTCCCGAATTAACGCAAAAAGATTTTAAGGCTGCGATTCCTTTTCAAGATTTTTTAGCCGCACGGAAAAGCAAAGATGTGTCAGTAACAGTCAATCAATTTAATCATTGGTTTGATACACAAGATAAATCAACTCAACAAACTGTTGAGAATATTTTACTGAGCATTATGAAGTTAAATACACACTAACTCAGCTTTATTGCTCAAGGATTAGTTATGAACAAAGCAGAATTACTGGCCAAGCTTGCTCCAAAACTTTATGTGACTCAAGATGAAGCAAGAGTCATACTCAATGCGGTTCTCGAAACGTTTGAAGAAAGCTTAGTTGAAACTAAAGATATTCGTTTAGTTGGATTTGGAGCGTTTACCGTAAAACAACGTGCAGAACGAATAGGACGAAATCCTAAAACGGGTGAAATCATTAAAATTGAAGCGAAAGAGAGTATCTATTTCAAAGCAGGCAAGGCTTTAGATGAAAAAATTAATGTAAAGCCTGAACCTAAGCCTAAGAAATCAAAAAAGAAGAAGAAAGATAAGTCGTAAAAAGCGACTTACACATTAAAGCCGATGTGTTTTTCTATACGAAGTTTCCACCCAACACATTGGCTTTACCCCTTTTTTTTAAAGCCAAGTTTTTCTAAGTTTTTCATATTTTTTTGTACAAAATTATGGTCAGATAGCTTTAGGATAAGTCGTTTTTCAAGGTCTGAATAGTCCTCTCCAGGCTCTGCATTTTTACTTGCAAAATCGTGATCATGAGCAAGTTTATGTGCAAAAAAGCTAATTTGTTTTTCAGTTAAATTAGTAAATAAATCAATGGTATTTTTATCTTTTAGGCTTCCTGATGGAACTTTTTTTGGATTTTTTTGCTTAAAACTAAATGAAAATCCTGTGATCGTCCGTCCTTGCTTATGCTGTTCATATTTAATTTTATAATCTGAAAACTGATTGACTTGTTCTACTGCAATATCTAATACACGCAACTTAAAGTTGGAAATAACCTTATATTGCTTTTTATCGACACCGAGTTGACCTCTCAGTTTCTCCATTTCAATAAACGGAATATGCCCGACACTTTCCCACTTCATTAATAATTCAAAAAGTCGTGTCGCATAGGTACTCGTGAATTCAACCGTCTGGGATAAGTAGTAACTTGTAAAGTATTCTTTGGAATTGGCAATTAAGCTAACTACATCATCTGTAAACTGAAAATGAAGTAATCCAAGTGCTTCAGTATAACCCGTCTTTTGCACCCACCTTGACTTCATCACAGTCGCAACGTCTGAACTCTTTAATTTTTTAGGTGGCTTAAAACTACTGTCTTGTCCAAAATCCAAACCATACAAAGTATAAGAAAAATAACGTAAGAATAAGCGTTCGGAAGCCTCTTTTAATGCTCTATATGCAACAGAGTTATGTACGCCAAATTGATCTGCATATTCAGAAGCATGGATGTTGAAGACCATATCACTTGTAATTTCTTGTCGTTTATTATTGGCCTTAACTAAAGCCAAGCCAATTAAACGCTGCTCTACAAGACTTAGCGTATAACTTGCATCAATTAATGCATTATTTTTAACTATAAGATCATTTGACATTTTTTTAATTACTATGTTTTTAGATGTAATTAATATTACTTCTATTATTGAAGTAAATCAATACTGCATAAACGTATAGATAAGACTGCATAAACGTATAGATAAGACTGCATAAACGTATAGATAAGACTGCATAAACGTATAGATATAGGCTTGTAAGACATTGATTACAATAAGGAAAAAATGGTCTAAAATTATTAAAATTATTAAAATTATTAAAAAAAGCATTTTTTATTTTTAAAGCTGTGGATAACTTCTTTATTTTCTAATTCAAATTTAATCTGAACTTTGAAATACCGAAAAAAGCGTAATCAAAGGGAAAAGCAAAAATACAATTTAGTTGTTTAGAGCATGTTCACTTTGATGAAAGTTTTAGCATCTAAAAACATATTTTTTATTTTTTATTAAACTTATTTGTTGAAATACAAACTAGATATAGTGTTTAAACGCAAAAAATAAGGGGTAGATTGAATAGTTTCTTTAAATCCGATGTTGGGTAGCACTTTAAATTTTAATGGGTCTTAAATCGCAAATTAGAGTATTTTAATTTTTTTATCGTTTATTTTGATTGAATACGAAAAAATAGGAAGGCTTAACCCTCCTATTTTAAAAAATATAGCTTCTGAATTAAATTAACAGAGATTGATCTTCAAGTTGTTTCCCATCGTATAATTTCTCTGAGAAATCTTGAATGAAAGATTGTCGTTGACTATCAGCAAAGAATTTTATTCCTATTAATCGTACATTCTCATCACCTTTAATCACGATTAAATTAGAATCATTGATTTCAGCCAACATATTTTCTTTCCATGCATCTTCTGTCAAACGATCATCACCTTTTGGCTCTAAAAAGACTTGATATTGAACATCATCTTTCGACTTATCCTTCATGAGCATGATAAAATCAGGCATAAATCCTCGAACACCATTGAACTCTGTGAGTTTAAAACGAGTGGTTTTTTCATCATTACGAATCACATAAATATCGTCATACTTGCCACGTAGCTTCTGCATAAATTGCTCTAGCAGCTTAATCATTCGATGCTCTAATTGATTTAAAATCGCTTGATCGTAAACGTACCATTTTTTACCAATGGTTTGTTCAGCAGTGATGCGTTGGTTTACTGTCATACTCGGATCAATATGTACACTATAATCAGTAATCACATCTTTAATAGGCTTGCTAACAAAGCGATGTGTACCTTTGAATTTCCGATAGTTACGACGCATATTTTCAGCAATTCGGCCTAAAGCTTTTTCTAAAAGCTGTAATTTTTCCTGCGGATCAAGTGCATCAAGAGTTACCGTGTTTGGTAAATTGACATTGATGGTTAACCCTCCTAAATATTGAGGATCAGATATAAATTGCTGAATCCCTTTTAACTTCGGAAAGTATGTTTTTAAGTTGCTAAATTCAAAAAAACTGATTTTTTGTAGTGCTTTAAACCAATAACGACGATCCAATTGTAAGGTTTGCGTATGCACTACTGTAGATTCGTTGGTAGTGAGGTTTTCAAGTCCAATCTCACTGGCTGTGTTATACGAAACCTCATACTGTTTTTCTAATGAATATGAAATCCATGAACGCTCTTGCTCAGTAATTTCTTTAACTTCATTGAAAAATAAATCCCCCTCTTTATAAAAATGAGATGCTTTAAAATCAGCTTTAAGATTTGCATGTTCAACTTTTCCGTTGCCATCTGTATCAGCCACAATATCTGCATTTTCTAAAGATGTATGCAATGTTTTTATATAAGATGGGTCATTGATCGTGTGGTAATGCAATTGCTCTAAGATGCTAAGATCATTGATACTTAAATCAAAACGACGGGTAAAGCTTTTTTCATCATTCAATACGAATGGATAATATCGTGCGCCACGACCAATAAGTTGTGCTTCGCTATCTGTTCCAGCTTTCGTTGACGATGCACTTTCACTGATTCTTACAATGTCGTATAAATTGAGAACATCCCAGCCTTCATTGACTTTTGCCACAGCAAAAATGAGTCGTATCGGATTGTCAGGTTGTTCTAAAGTATTTAATAGAACGGGATGCTCTTCTAAAATATCTGTTTTATTGACATTGAGAATATTTAGCTCGTTAAAGTCCTCTTGTATATTCTCAACGAGAGTCAACAAATCTTGTGCAAAGTAATGAGCAGTCGCTTTGTTCCAAATACTACTATTTGCTGTGATTTGTTTTTGTTTGTTGATCAGGTGATTTTTAACTTTTTCAGGCGTTAAATCACTAATAATTTGTATAAACTGTTCTTGTTTTGCTTTAGAAATCGCAATTTTATTTGATTTAAACAAAATGATGGGCTTAAAACCAAGGATGCCATGTTTAATCGCAATCATTTTTCGATATTGGCTGAGTAATACGGCATCCAACATTTTATCATCATCATGCTGATTTGCTTCTAAAAGCATCACTTTTTTAGAAAAACCATCCGTCATAAAGTGTTTTAAGTCATATTGATAAACGACTTTGTCCTTATACTTTTGGTAAATCTCTTTATTTTCTAAGTTAATCGTCGCAGTAAATTCCAATAAACGGTTCTTGTCATTTAATTTGACAATATTTTGAATCGTCCGCTCCCAAGTCAGCTCTTCATGCTCTTTTGAAGTTTTAGAATTTGATCTAGTCTGAGCGTTAAAGTGGTGTGCTTCATCCCCTAATAATACCAGCGGTATTTCAGCTAAATCTTCATAAGTAATACTATTTTCCTTATAACTATTTAACTCATCATGGATTTTATGAATGGTTGAAAGCTTTAGGTAAATCGTATTTTTATTCGGTTGTCTTGGGAAGTTGTCTACAGCTTCAATAACAATACGTTCACCATTAATTTCTAACGATGGCGTAAATAAATATTTAGGTGATGATACATTTAAAAAGTTCTCTTTGGTCTTTTGAATAATGGCATCAGTATGAACAAAGAAAAGGAAATTTTGATAGCCGTACTCTTTAAATAAATAAAGAATAGCACTAGCCATGACCATGGTTTTGCCAGAACCAGTCGCCATATTGAACAGTAAATGCTTAAAACGCACATCAGCCTCTTTATGGCTTTGTGCATAATGCATATAACGCAAAGCTTCTTCTTGATAAGAACGTAAAGCTTCTTTTAAGTTGGTCCTAACGTACTCTGGGGTCTGATAATTGCCTTGAAATAAGCCAAATTTATCAATTTTTTGAAATTCATGAAATAAAAGCTCTTGCTTAATTTTGATTGTATTCTTAGCCATGATCAATCCTTTTGATAAAAGCTAGTGGTAAATGCTTTATCTGATTCAGAGATTGCTAAGTTTTCATCATCCATTTCTGATGCATTGACATACAGTTGATTTTTATCAAGAACCTCAATTAAAAGCTGTTTTTGCTTAGATAGTTCAAGGTCATTAAACGATACAAAATGATCTATACCATCAATTTCATGTTCAGTAGATAAAACTTGATCGAGTGCAACTTGATAATTTAAGTGTGCTTCAGCTTTCATTACATCAAATATTTTTAATAATTCTTCTGTATTTTTAGCTTGTTCAATTTGATGAATAAAAAGATAGTTTAATTCCATTAACTCGGTATAAACAAAGCTTCCGCCACCTTGCCAATTAACAGTTTTAGAGATACCGCCTTGCTCACCCTCAATGACCTTTTGAAGTCGAGGAACAGTAATTCCATTGATATAATCCATCTGTTCAATGCCAATGTATTTACGTCCCATTTTATGGGCTACAGCCGATGTTGTGCCTGAGCCTAAATGGTAGTCTAAAACTGGGTCTCCCTCATGTGTAGTCAGTTCAATTATTCTTTGAATAAGTTTCTCTGGTTTTTGACCAGTTAAATTAAAACTTAGGTCGTTTGCTCGATTTAAATTACCAATATCATTCCAAAAATTATCGATTTGTTTTCCAATATCTAGTCTTTCAGCTAAAAAGTATTTTTCTCGAATTGTTTTATCTGTTATATAAAGCCGACCATCGTTTTCTAATGCTTTAAGCTTAGAAAATTTCATACGCCATCCTTTTTCTGGACACTTCCAAATTTTTCCAGTGTTATCCTCATAATCGTACGTCGTTTCTGGGCCTTTACCGCCAGTTTTCTGTAGGCTAACTGTATTATATTTTCCACGACCATCATTATCATCTTTATTATATGATGCTATATCTTTATCAGAAAGATTAGCGGTAACATTATTAATTTTTTTTTCTATTGATTTTGAATAGAAGTGTAGAACATCTACATTCCATGGCAAGTTTTTGGAAACTGTTTTTCCAGCATATGTTCTATGCCAATAAATTGAATTTCTAAAATTTTCACGCCCAAAAACACTATCCATTAATACTTTCAGATATGCCTGCTCATAATCATCTGTTTGAATGATGATAAATCCATCATTA
>NZ_VTDM01000040.1 GCF_015627105.1 Acinetobacter baretiae
AGCTAGATGGTGTGTATGCAAAAGTGACACCCATCACAGCAGATTCAACCTTACTTACGGCTGATAGTACGAGCAATGAAGCATCTTCATGGACGATTCAATCTGCTGTTGCAGATGGTGATAATGCACTTGGCCAACGCATTGATGTCACTCAAGCGAATGTTGCAAGTAATTCAGCTTTGATCAAGTCGGAACAAACAGCACGTGCAACTGCAGATTCAGCTTTAGCAACTCGTATAGATACACTTTCAACGACTGTGAATGGTAATACTGCATCAATCACTAATGAAGCAAAAGCACGATCTGATGCAGACAGTGCTTTAACTCAAGCGGTAAATGTTGCACAAAGTACGGCTGACAATGCACAAACATTGATTAAAAGTGAATCGAGTACACGTGCAAATGCAGATCAAGCTTTAGGGCAACGGATTGACACTGTATCTGTAAGTGTTAATGACAATAAAACATTGATTCAATCTGAACAAACAGCACGTGCAAATGCAGATTCAGCACTGGGTCAGCGTATTGATAGCATTTCTGCGAATACTGCAAATAATGCATCTCTAATTCAACAGGAGGCAAAAGCGCGTAGTGATGCAGACAGTGCTTTAACACAGCAAATCAATACCGCACAAAGTACAGCAGACAATGCGAAATCATTGATTAGTACAGAAGCGAGTACACGTGCCAATGCTGATAATGCACTAGGTCAGCGTATTGATACCATTTCTGCTAAAACAGATGGTAATGCTGCAGCAATTGTGAATGAGCAAACAACACGTGCAACAGCAGATTCAGCGAATGCTAAAGCATTAACTGATTATAAGTCACAAAATGACAGTGCAGTGGCAGGGGCAACAGAGTCGATCAAAACACTTTCGACACAGCAAAAAGCACAGTCTGAGAAGTTAGATGGTGTGTATGCCAAAGTGACTCCGGTTACAGCAGATTCAACTTTACTTACTGTTGATAGTACAAGCAATGAAGCATCTTCATGGACGATTCAATCTGCTCAAGCAGATGGTGATAATGCACTTGGCCAACGCATTGATGTCACTCAAGCACAAGTCGCGAGTAATTCAGCACTGATTCAATCAGAGCAAACTGCACGTGCGAGTGCGGATAGTGCTTTAAGTCAGCAAATTACCACGTTGCAAGCACAAGTTGGCTCAAATACATCTTCAATTCAACAGGAGGCAAAAGCTCGATCTGATGCAGACCAAGCGCAATCAACCTTGATCAATACTGTACAGTCTGCAACGGCAACTGCACAAAGCACAGCAAATCAGGCACTTTTAGATGCACAGCAAAAGTCAGACGCAGCGGTGTTAGCTGCAAAAACTTATGCAGATGCACAAGCTAAAGCACAAGCGGACGCAGCAAAAGCATCTGCCTCAAATGATGCGTCTGATAAAGCCACTGCAGCACAATCAGCAGCGATTGCAGCAGCCGCTTTAGATGCAAAAAATAAAGCAGATGCTGCACAAGCTTCAGCTGAAAACAAAGCTGCACAAGCGCAAAGTACCGCTGATGATGCGCTGAATAAAGCCAATACGGCCAATACTACGATTGCGACTGTGCAAACCAAAGTAGATACGCTGACAACTGCACAAGGTGCAACAGCGAATCAAGTGAGTACGATTCAAACGACTGTGGGCAATCACACAGCATCGATTCAATCACAGCAAACATCAATTGATGGCTTAACTGCACGTGCAAGTTTAAAGCTTGAGTCTGGTAATGTGATTGGTGGTGTTGCGATTGAGAATAACAGTAAAACAGTAGATGCGATTTGGCGTGTAAATACCTTTGCGATTGCACCACCAGTAACTGCAGATGATCAAACACCGGCTTATGCTTTTGTATATCGTTCAACAGCAACCACTTTGCCGAATGGTACTGTCATTCCAAAAGGTCTGTATTTAGATAGTGCTTATATCGGTCAAATTGATGCAAGTAAGATTAATGCAGAGAGTTTAAGTGCTTTGACAGCTAACTTTGGAGAATTCACTACTACAGCGAGTGATGGCTCTACAATGTATCAAAACGGTAAAAAAATAGAGATGCGCTATCCCAATGGCGTAGTTGGAATCAAAATAGGAATCGAATAATGGGTGCACTAGAGTTACGCAATACCGATAATGAACTAATCTTTGATTCTAGTGTTCACACGCTACTAAGTTTTTATGCTGAGTTAACACTTGATATGCGTCAATTTACTCCATTAAGTACTGCAGATGAATTTAATATATATCGACTTCGGGTTGATGATTTGGTCTTGGGTACTCACTTTGTATTACACCCTGATTTTTTAGTAGAAACGAACTACTTACTCTACTTACAAACAGAAGAAAATACAGTAAAACTCACGGATACAGCAGTGAAAGTAGGAGTTTTTTCATTATGAGTATTACATTTAATATCACTGAGAAAAATAGAGTACGTCCACTTCTTGCAAAAGATACTGTGCCTATCGTGATATGTCGTGAAGAGTTAGTACTTGAGCGACTACAAAGCTATCCAGTTAGTGTGAATGCATCATGGTATGGCACCCTTTTTCGCAGGTATGGAGAGAGTAACCGAGATCGTTTATACCAAGTGCAAAAGATCACATCAACCCCAAATAGTGGAGCATTTTGGATTAAGCCTAGTGATAATAGACCGCTAGCTTTACTAGGGGGTTCATTGGTTAGCTTTTTTGGCTCAAATATAATTGTGGCAACATCAGCACCTTCAACAAACACTATTTTGAATAAACCCAATAGATTTATTGAGTTTAGAACAGAGCAGAATGAAATTACTTTTGGTGACCGACATTTGATGCAAATACCTACTGTAATTACAGTTGTTAAGGTGCCATTAAAAGGAGAAATTGTAAAACTAACTTTAGATACATCACTACCGAGTGACCGTATGTTTGTTCTACTCAGTGGTTTTGCTAGTGATGAGGACACATTTGTCAATGATGGTGGTAGCGGTACAACACGTACGACCCGTTGTGTCACTATTGTTAAAGATGGTTATACTTTTGAGATGCAAAGCGTATTTAGTACCATTGATATCAATGCTTATGCAGGCATATCTTTGAGTGCTGTCATTGCCTATATTCCGAAATATGATGAAAGTTTTTCAATTAAATAATCTATCGAAACAGATTTAGCACCCAATTCGGGTGCTTTTTTTATATTTAAATTTAATAAAAGAGAACGACATGACAGATCAGCAACAACTATTAGACACCGCCAGTACCGTATTTACAAACAAAACCACTCAAGTTGGTGCATATACAAGCACTGGGGCGGGGATTATTTCAGCGATTTCAAAACTAGATTTTGTTGCACAAGTTTTACTGTTTGTTGCTCTGGTAAGTCTTGCTTTTACCGTTTTTAGTTTCGTCATGAATTGGTATTACAAGCATCAACAACATAAGCGTGAAACTGAACTACAAAAACAAAAAATTAAATTAATGTTGGAGGGCAAATGGCATGGACAAGAATAAGTACCTTGTTATTGGATCTATTCTAGGGGCAGTCGGGCTTACTGGTATTCCAGTAGCCACAACATATATTAAAGATGTTAGCCAAGAGGGGTTGAAGAATACAGCAGGGCATGAAGGGTACAGATCAAAACCTTACCGAGATCCAGGTGGAGTGATTACCCAAGGTAACGGATCTACAATCAAGCCAGATGGCACGAAAATCAAAATGACAGATAAGCCTATTTCAGAAAAAGAAGCCTTACGTTATTTAAAGGCCCATATCACAAAACACCGAGCACCGTTCAATAACTCACTTCAAAACGTCAAGATTTCTCAAGTTGAATATGATTTATATGCCGACTTTGTATATCAGTACGGCATTAACGCTTGGATGCAATCATCCATGCTCAAGCACTTAAAAGCAGGGCAGTATGTGCAAGCATGTCAATCATTATCGAATTGGCGATTTAGTCGTGTGCCACCGCATAGCACAAAAGTAGATTGTCGTATTAACTCAAAATGTAAAGGTGTTTGGAATCGGCAGAAATGGCGTATTGATCGATGCATGGGGGTGAATAACTAAATTAGTAATTTATTATTAAACAATAAGTTAGATAGATAGTAAGAGCAGCTTAAACTGCATATTTTTTTCTAAAGTTATGGTATGAAAATATGACCTATTTATTACTGATTTTAAAATTTTGGCGAGAGTGCTTAATCGTATTACTCGCTTTTTTATTAGTTTTTGCGTTGATTGTCGTAAATCATAAAGAAATCAAACTGCAAGAACAGAAGCTTGAACATGCAAACTATGTGCAGAAACACACTGAAGCAAACGTACAAGCACAAGCTAATACACGAAAGATTGAACAAGAGTATGCAAATAAAGCACTTACAGCAGAGAGAAACTATAGTGAAAAGATCAAACAAATATCCAGTGATGCTCGTATTGCTGAGTCTCATGCTAACAGCTTGTCAAAGCAACTTGCCACTGCAAACCAACGTCTGTCCACAGCTACTCGAGAAGCCAGTGATGAATATACCAAAACGCTCTCAAACGTATTCGATCAGTGCGTCACAGAATATCGAAAAATGGCAGAAGCAGCTGACGGACACGAAGCTGATGCAGAAAAATTAAAGTTTTAGAATTTCTTATAATTGCAAGTACAAACTTGATAGGTAATTAACTTGGATTACTCATTGATCTAGTACGCCTATCAATTACATTAGCTATACTTGCTAAAACAAAATCATCAACATCAATTAATTCCATACGCTCAAAAAATTGATCTATACCATATTTTATTACTAATACGCCAAACAATTCATCTGCGTATGATTCAGAGATTGAGTTTACGTTTTTAAAGTTTATTTTAATTCTTTGTCGCTTACATGTATGTAGTGACTTTTCGATTTCTTGACGGAGTGGGATAGCAGCACCCCTAGAAGCAAGATCACCACGTGGTAAGCTATATGATGCGAAATTCATTTGCTAATGCTCCTTAATCTATCAAATAGATCTTTATTACCTTTATCACCTTCCATTTTGATGTTTCTTAAAAGGTTAGATGATTTAAATCTACACGATATTGCTACTCCTTGCCAATGATATTTTGTTGTCTTATATTCTTCACATCCATTTTCATATACTTTATATAGGCTATCCCCCGTACAAAGTTGTAGTTCACCGTTGTATTGTTTTATTAATTTTATGAGATGGCCTAACCCTAATCCTTGGTGGTGATTTTCTGGAACTTCTCCACCGAAACCACACATAGGATCATTACCAACATGATCATCAGGGAGTCTTTGCGTCCAAGTGTCAACATTGTCACTATGTTTAGTTGAGTTTCCCTCTTTAATACACCAAGCTATAGCTTCGCTGTGTGACTTAATTTTACTTTTTATTCTATTTAATTCAGCAAGAAATCCTATCCCTCTATCTACAAGTGCGAATTCAATGTAAGAGTCAGTTTTTTGAGTATTTGGCACAAAGGTTTTTTGAGCCATGGAATAGCCAGTAAATTTACCATGAGACCAAACATTATCATTTAGCTCGCCAATAACATTAAACAACAAGGAGATTCCTGTGGTGTGTTTGTGATTTCCCAATAAATTCCTAATACAACCGTTAATTGTGGTTGTCGCATTATTAACATCACTCATATCCTTTAATGGTATAAGTGGCGAATAATTTTTTCCACAGTTAGTTCTATAGGGTTTCTGATGTGTTTTCCATAGACTTTCATGAAAGCCTATTGTCTTTAAATAACTCATGTTATGAGAGTCGGTATCAAAGTTTTTTTCTAGAATTTGATGTTTATCTACATAGGCAGCTAAAGCGCATATATAACCTGGTGAATAATGATCTGGATCTAAATATACACTGTTGTACTCTTTATCATGAATGTATTCTAAATTATTCAGTGCATGCTCTAATTTTTTCAATTGTGTGTCCATTTAGATTTTATATCAATTGTTAAACATTCTAGGGCTTCACGATATAGAAGTTAAAGTTTTAATGTAAATAATTAGCTCTAAATTTTAAGCAATATTACTAGGTGTTTAATTTTTCACCACCTCTAACCATCAACTATATCAGCACAATCCTGTAGCATCTTGAATCTATCCTTCAATAATATTCAGATTAAATATTGCTTTACATAGAAAATATACACCATATAACATATGATAATAATTTTCATTTACCCTTTGAGTTCTACTGAGAAATTTACTATGAATAAAATTCAACAACAAAAGTCTAGGAGAAAAGGAATCATATTCTTTAGCATTTTTTTAGGCATCACTATATTTGGCCAAGTTTTTAATACTATGAATGGTAAAACTTTTGAAATACTACCAATACTTTGTTGTACCTTCTTAATTTTTGTATGTTTTGTCTATTTTCCCTTAAAGAATCGGTTAGATGACATTAGAGCTAATAAAAAAAATAAGTTATAGTCTTACATTATTTTTCTTAATGGCTAGATATTAATAGATCATATATGCTAAAAAAGGGCCATACAGCTAGAAAAAAGGTAGCGGTCATTATTTATTAAAAGCCTCAAGTAACGACAAATAAACGACATTATTTTATAAGATACTGTTTTTAATTGATTGTTTGTACGTTGACATCGTAGAGGTCTCCAGTTCAAATCTGGATATGCCTACCAAATTTTAAAAAGGTTTTATAAGCTTTAATGACTTATAAAACCTTTTTTTCGTTTCAAGTAAAGCTGTAACTTTAAGATAAAATTAAAGAACAATAAAAATAGATGTTTTTTGTTTATATGGTCCAAAAATGAACGAAAAATCTGTGACAAGATTTTTATGAAATTAAAGTTGCTAATTTATTTTGCACTAAAATAAAAACATAAATTTATTTTAGATTTTCTCAGTCTAATATATATTATTAAATTGCTGAAAAACCTATACAATTAAAAAGTATAGAATAATTCGAATCCTGTTTAAGCTTTTATTTTGAAATTATTTACTTATGGTATTTTGATCAAATACATAAATTATGTAGCCTATACTCTTTTTTTAAGGGAAATTGGTCTATTCGTTATATTAGACTGTAAAGGAAAGCATTTATTTATATAAAAACGTACAAAACAGTAGCTTAATTTAATTCCTTAAACAGGGTTCGGGTTGGAATACCTATAGATAAGCCTTTCATATTATTCATACAAATCATATGAAAGGCTTATCTATATATCGAGCTGCGCCTATATTGAAGTGGTATAGCAACGTTTTATAAGTGTTATAAACAAAATACCCCATCTATCCTAGATAGATGGGGTATAGAGTCATGCTTTAAAATGTATATTTTGCACTTAATTGCGCATTTGTACCTTGTCCTGGGTACACATACATGTTAAAGCCACTACTGTCATATTTTTTATTAAAAATATTTTTAATACTTAAATTGAAGTTTAAGTTTTTAGACATGTTATAAGTTGCTAACAAATCTGTCGTCGCATAGGCAGGCATATCATAACTGACATTGGCTGTGGTACCTTTACGTCTATCTATAAAATGTTGATTAATACCTATACTTAATCCATCCAATACTTGAGATGAAACATCGTAGATTGTTAGTATATTTAAACTATTTTTAGGAATGTTGGCAAGACGAGTTCCTTTTTTTAAACTATTGTCTTGATCCACAGAGGCATCTACATAGGCATAGTTTCCGATGACTTTTAATCGCTCTGTTAAGTAGCCTGTAATATTAAAATCAAATCCTTTACTCTCAACCGTTCCAGCGGCAACAGATTTGGTATTATCCATCGGGTCTAATGTCAGCACATTTTTCTTTTGGGTGTAGTAGATTGTTCCATCAATACTGAGCTGATTGGGAATGGCTTGCCATTTTGAACCTATTTCATATGAAATACCTGTTTCAGGTGTAAAGCCTCGACCAAAACGATCAGATCCTGTATTGGGTTTGAATGATTTACTCACACTTGTATATATATTTAACGCATCATTCAACGCATAATTTAGTCCAAAACGAGGCGTGAAAGCACGTTCTTTTGTACTCCATCCAGACGATGTCAGTGCATTTGAATAGTTATTTTTATATTGTTCATAGCGTAACCCTAACAGTGCCTTTAATGGTGCAGACAGCGTAATCTGATCTTGAATAAAATAGGCTTGACTGTTGAGTGTTTCATGATCATTTGATGTGATATTGGTTAAGGCAGGTAAAGGTTGACCAAGTAGAGGTTGATTAACATTTAAATCAAAAGCAGCACTTCTTGCTGAACGAATAATAAAAGAGCGATAACTATATTTCTCAAATTCTACACCCGTGATGAGTGTATGTTGCATATTAAAAAGATTAAATTGGCCTGTGATATTGAATTGAAGATCTTTATCCTGCCAAGACAAACGTCGCCAATTATAATTACGTGTAATGACCTGACCATTGGTATTGGGTTTTAAGCCATATGCTTCTACGGCATAACCTTGTAAATCTCCATTTAAATATTGTCCTCCTAGATTAATTTTCCAATTTGGATTAATGTCATGTTCTAAGCGAAGTTGTAACATATCATTATTATTGGTTAGAGAATTTCTATCTTTCCCTGATTCCCACCAATAGCGACTTGAATCAAAATGTTGATTACTTTGTCCAGAATATCTTGTAAAGCCTCGATCTAATGGGTGTTTGTTTCTTAAGAAATCAGTCTCTAAAATAACCTTTGTTTGTTCTGAAGGTTTCCATTCAATGACAGGTGAAATATTCCATCGCTTTGTTTTAACATCATCGCGGTAGGTATCTCCATTTTCTATCAGGCCATTGAAACGGTAGTTTAACGTTTGTGTTAATGGTCCTGTTGTATCTAAGCTGGTTCTTATTAATCCTTCATTGTCTAATAAAATCCCTATTTCTGTTGCTCTTTGAGCATTTGGGGATTTACTGACCATATTAAATGTACCTCCGGGATCTGTTCTTCCATACAGTGTTGCAGCAGGCCCTTTAAGAACATCAATACGTTGAATGGTTTGACGATCAGGTGCATTAGGATATCCTCGGTTAATAGGAAAGCCATTTTTAAAATACTCACTACTCGTGAAGCCACGAACGGTATAGCTAGTTAATCCTTGTCCTCCAAAATTATTACTTCGACCAATACCCACTAAATCTAATCCATCTGATAAGCGAGTGGCTTGAATGTCATCTAACGCATTTTTATGAATGACAATGATTTCTTGTGGAGTATCTCGAATAGGGGTTTGTGTACGTGTTGCAGAGCTTGATTGAGAAGAGTAATACTGATCTGATGTTGCCTGAGTAGAAATGGTTGGGAGAACGTGATCATTTGCATATGTTGTACTATATATTGAGCTCAATATACAAAGGTGGAGTAAGTGTTTAGTCAAAATAAATCCCCAAAACAAAATATAAAATTTGATTATATCTATATTTAATCTTTAATCAATAATGATTATCATTATTAAATATGTTTGGTGGAATGAGAATTGGATAACAGATTGTAGATCAGCAAATCGCGTGGTTAAAATATAAGTAAGATATAAGTTATGAATTTAGGCTTTTGTATTTTTGTTTGAATGTTAAATTGGTCAGAATATGAAATTGTAATGACATTTAAGCTGGGATTAAAATACTAAAAATGAATATAGATTAATGTGCTTTTAGCATGATGATGAATTTAAATAAAATTTTTAAATAAAAGATCATCTTTTTTGCTCCAAAAAAAAGATTTTATATAAAAAGTATAAAGATCCTGATCATGAATTATATGTAAGGAAGCTCTTTTAAATAAAATGAATCAACTCAAACATGAATCAAGAATTATTCATGTTTGAGTTGATTCATTGCACAGAATTTCATTATTTGACGTTCAAAAGTCTTTCACTTGTATTGGTGAAAAGCGATTTGATACAAGATTACGGTAGCGAATAAAACGTTATTTTCCTGAAAATAGAGTACTAATATGAAGACCTATAAGTCATAAAAACTGTCTGTATTAAAATGATAATTTCATATTTATAGAGTCGGATTGTTCCAAACATTATTTGATTTATAAATGTATTTAAGCAAAATCTTGTTTAACCCGAATCCTGTTTAAGCCGAAGCACCGATGATTCGAATGTTCGGCTTATTCTTATGACAAACCTGATACGCACATAAAGATGCATAAATTCCTGCTAAATAGCCTTGAACACTTCTCGCCTTACTTGTCACTAAGT
>NZ_VTDM01000041.1 GCF_015627105.1 Acinetobacter baretiae
AAAAGGTTTCCGTGGGCGGGTTCTTTTAATTTCAATTCGTTTTTTCCAACTCAAAATTGTATTTTTATCAATTTCAAATTGTGCAGAGACCGCTCGTATGGAATATCCTTCCTCAAGCTTCGCTATCACTTTTCGTCTAAAATGTTCTGAATAACTCATTTTTATATTGTCTTATATTTTTGATTGTTTGACTATATATGTTCGTAAACCACCTAAAGTAATTTCAAATAATGTGACTACTAAAAAAGCGACAGCAATTACATCTAATGTAGAGAATCCACGATGGACCAATACTTTATCCATCACCACCTGAAAGAATAAAGGGGTAATCAGTGCAAAAAGTTGTAGAACCACTGAAACGGCAAGCACTTCTAAAAAAATTCGGCGGTACTTAATGACCGCCGGAATAAACCAAGTAAAATCAAATTTAGCTAAATTTCCAAGTACAGACGCACGAGAGGTGACAAGAATGAGTTGTCCTGAATATTTTTGCTCAAATTCAGATTTTGATAAAAGAATGGGGCGGTTTTGTTGTAAGTCTTGAATAAGAAACTTGTCATCATTTACTTTGGCAAGAATAAAATGTTGCCCGTCTTCTCTCCAGACTAAAGCAGGAAGATTCGCTAAATGTAAGCGTTCTATCTTTTGTATGGTAGGGCGTGCTTTTAATCCAAGCTCTTTTGCAGCGAGTAACCAAGCCGTCTGATCTAAGCCTTTTTCACTATGTACAAAACGGTGTTGGATGTCAGCCATATTGGCTGCAATACCATGGTATTGTGCCAAGATCATCAGCGCAATTAATGCAAAATCTGGTGGCTCTTGTTCATTCGTAGCTGACGATATAATGCCTTTTGTTTCTTCTAAGTTAGTCATAAATTTATTAAAAAAGTAATACCAGTTGGCATTTAAGGTTAATTTAATCTAATTAAATAACAAAACTATTACAATGTAAATAAATATTATATAAAATGTATGTTTATGTAAGTTTTAAGCTAAAAAATATTAACTATCTTTTAAACGAATGAATTTTTCATCATAAGTCGAATTTATAGTTTGGTACTGTCGCATTAAGGCAAATTTGCTAAACTGATTGAATGTACAATGCTTACCGTTGGTATGTGAGTTACGCATTGAGCTAAGATAACTTGAGGAAATAATGAAAGAGCGTGGGGTTAATATTGATCACTCAACTCTGCACCGTTGGGTGATTCGCTTAACCTCTTTACTTGATCAGGTCTTCAAAAAGCATAAAAAAGCGGTGGGGCTACATTGGCGGATGGATGAAAACTATATCAAGGTAAAAGGCCAGTGGAAATATCTTTATCGAGCTGTAGATTCGCAAGGAGAAACCATCGACTTCTTACTCACAGCCAAGCGTAACGCCCGTGCAGCCTTGAGATTTTTCCATCAAGCCATATGCCACAATGGGTCACCGGATACGGTGACGATTGATCATAGCGTAGCAAATCATGCCGCATTACGTCATTTAATCAAAATACTGATTCGACGATCAGCTTCATCAAAATACGGCAAAATAAATACTTAAATAACCGAGTAGAACAAGATCATCGATTCATTAAGAGACGCTTTCGATCCATGTTAGGATTTAAATCATTTCAGTGTGCCAAGATTATTTTATCTTTTGATGGCGTAAAACATCAAAATAGTCAAACATTCGCCTTTCACTTTTTAATACGACAGAACCCTATTTTTTTGGTAGATGGCCTCATCATTCATCAGTTTATTTCCTATTGCATATTTTTTAACCTACTTAACATAAATCTCTTATGCGAAATTCGACTGTTAGAACACAAATAGAAATGTTCTAGATAAAATGAGTTGATTAACCGCCATATTCATCTCACATTATGAGCCGAATAAGTGTTATATTTAACTCATCTAAAACTTTAGATGAGCAATTGAAAGTGCAGGAATGGATTTGGCAAACAGAGAACTGGACAAATTTCACATGGCTAGATTCAATTATCTTGCCTAAAACCAGACAGATACATCAAAAAATAGGGGTTCTTCTTGGGCAAAGTCAGCATGATTTAGCAAAAGAACAGTTCACCCTAGATACTCTACTTGCGAATCTTGTTGCTTCATCTGCAATTGAAAATGAAACCATCAATGTTTTTTCATTGCGATCATCTTTAGCTCAACGCTTAGGTGTCACACTTGAGCATCCTTATCCAAGCTCAGATCGATCAGAAGGTTTAGCCAATATTATGCTAGATGCACTTAACGATGTTAAGCAATCACTGACAATTGAGCGTCTAATGCAGTGGCATCGTTGGCTTTTCAATGATCCGGATTGGACAATGCAACGCTTACGCATTGGCCAACTTCGGGGATCAGAACCTATGCAAGTCGTTTCAGGTCGATTGGATTGTCCTAAAGTACATTTTGAAGCACCACCAAGAAAAGGCTTAGAAGAACGCTTAAATGCCTTCATAGTATGGTTTAATCAAAGCCTGAATAATTCATTGCTTGACCCTTTATTACGTGCAGGAATTACCCACTTATGGTTTGTTACGCTACATCCTTTTGATGATGGTAATGGACGTATTACACGTACACTTACAGACCTTGCTCTAGCTCAAATGGATGAACAGAGCATCCGTTTATATGCAATGTCTACTGCGATATTAAATAAACGTAAAAATTACTATGAGATTTTAGAACAAACTCAAAAAAATGACTCTGATATCACAGATTGGCTAGTTTGGTTTTTAGATACATTAAATGATAGCCTTGAAAAAACCTTAGAGCAGATCAGTCGAACATTATTTAAAAGTCAATTTTGGTATAAGTATTCAAACTTAGCCTTAAGTCAAGAACAACGCAAAGTTCTAAATCGCTTATTGGACGGTGGTGAAAATGGCTTTGAATATGGTATCAGTGCATCACAATACCAAAAAGTTGCAAAAATTAGTAAAGCAACAGCAACTCGCCACTTATCAGATTTGCTTGGGAAAGAATGTATCATCAAGTTGGAAGGTGGTGGGCGTAATACACGTTATCAAATCAATACTGAGTTATAAAATAGTATTTGCAGTAAAAACTATGTGTCAGAACTTTTAGCATTCAGCTATACCATGTTTAGGGCTATTCTGAAAAAAATTTAGCTTATGAGAATCACCTTTAATATAAGGTCTCACTAATTATCAAAACTTGAACATCCCACCTATCAATCTTATCCTAACCAAAATTAGGTTTAGGGATGTCGGGGCTAAGCCCAGACCAAGCGGTAGAATTAAACAATGAGTAAAACTAGTTATTTAATTCGATTGTATGACGTCAAATTTTATTTGGCGGTGATACAAGCCCTACCCTGTCCCATAAAAATCTGCCAAAAATATATTTAAAATATCATGCAGAAAAACATCAATAAATCTGATCTAAATCATCCATTACCTTGCAAACGCAGTTGCCCACTCACCTGAGAGTCGTCTAAATGATGAGGTTCTACGACATGCTTTTTAAACATCATAACCCACTTAAAAACCTTATGTATTATACCTTTCTAGCCCTGCTTTTTTGTTCTTCAAAACCCTACATTTTACTACACGACATACACTTTTAGGTTTTAAACAAAAATACTATCCTAGACTGATTAAACAAAGCAAGCTTAGGCTATTAATCCTAATTTAACTTAGCAACTCGATATACTGTCGCTACTCCTACCCCCACTGCTTTAGCAACTTCTTCTTTTGTCATGGTCTCTAATGCCAATAATTGTTTTATACGTGCGTGTTTGGCCCTATTAGGTGCTTTTCCTTGGGGTTTGTACCCAGAGCGCAGTAAACCCTGTTTTATGCGCTCCTTGCGCTTGTCATTGTCCAATCGAGCCATTGTCGCTAATAAGTCAATTAACATTGCATTAATCACAGAAAGAATATCTCCTGTAATGCCCTCTTTGATTAAATGATGGGTTGTGGGTAAATCAGCAACAATGAGCTTTAAGCCTTTTTGTTTAATTTGATGTTTTAGTATTTCAAAATCTTGTTGAGAAAGTCTTGATAGACGATCAACGCTTTCAACCAACAGAACATCACCTGATTTAGATTCATTTAGTAGTCGATTCAATTGTGGACGATTAAGTAATGTTCCTGAGAAGTTTTCAACATAAGAGATATTATCACTGGCATAGTTTTGACTAAATTCTACTAAGTCTGCTAATGCTCTTTCAGCATCTTGATCTTTTGTGGATGCTCTGACATAAATTCTGACAACAACCATATCAATTAAACCTAAAAATATAACTACAGTGATAAAAAAGATATTTTGCCTGTTTTTTAATATAAATGATAGTTAAAAGATAGTTAGTCTTAAATACTTCACTTTTATGATTTAAGTATACTCAAAAGATAAAGTGACAATTTCCTTGTTATAAACTTTAATCAAATTTAGTTCAAAAAATGCTCTTAAAAAATAAGGTTAAAAAAGTAAAATAGGCTTTTAATATTTTTAATAAGCTTTTAATTCTTTTAAGAGAGTTGAAAGCATTGATACTAAAAGATTACAGCGGATATTAAGATACGTTTAGTCACCAATTAAGATACGTTTAGTCACCAATTAAGATACGTTTAGTCACCAATTAAGATACGTTTAGTCACCAAAGAAGTACATTGACTGTTAATGCAACTAAAGGTACACTAACAATCAATGTACCTTTAAATAACAATAGTATGAATAACGAGCTGGTAGTAAAAGACAATATATTAATAAATGCATCATACAACCTGGAGCTTACAGAACAGAGGTTAATATTACTTTCAATCGTAAGAGCTAGGGATACAGGGCAAGGTATTACAGCAGATAGTAAATTGCAAATACATGCTGGTGACTATATGTATCATTATAAAGTTGATCGGCATGCTGCATACAAGGCATTAAAAGAAGCAGCTTTAAATTTATTCGAAAGACAATTCTCATTTAAAGAAGAACACGAAAATACAGGAAAAATGGGTGTTGTAAAATCACGTTGGGTCAGTCGAATCAAATATATCGATGAACTTGCCATATTAGAAGTCACTTTTTCCCCAGATGTTGTTCCCTTAATTACTAGGCTAGAGAAACATTTCACTTCATATCAATTGAAACAGGTTTCCCAGCTTACGAGTAAATATGCGATACGCCTTTACGAAATATTAATTGCGTGGCGTGAGGTTGGGAAGACACCAGTTATTAATCTTTCAGACTTTAGAATGCAACTAGGTTTAGAGCCTACAGAATATACGGCCATGAATAATTTTAAAAAAAGGGTGCTTGAACCAGCAATTAATCAAATTAATACGTATACAGATATTGATGCAGGTTATGAGCAATTTAAAGATGGCCGTATTATCTCTGGTATTAAGTTCACCTTTAAAGAGAAACTCAACAATCAAAATTTATCTGTGAATAAAGAGAAAAATACTGTAGATATGTTTACAGGTTTAACAGAAAAACAGATCAGCCTTTTTGCTAAAAAACTTGCCTATGATGATGTATTTGCAAGTAGCTATGCTGAAGTTGGCGAAACTTATAGTGATCTAGAAAAACGTTTGTTACTTAGATTAACGAATCTTGATTTTATAAAAGCTAATGTTCATCACTTGAAACGCTTAGGATTAAATCCATAATTTACTCATTTACTCATTTACTCATTTACTCATTTACTCATTTACTCATTTACTCATTTACTCATTTACTCATTTACTCATTTACTCATTTACTCATTTACTCATTTACTCATTTACTCATTTACTCATTTACTCATTTACTCATTTACTCAAATAAGTGTATACTCAATTGGGTAAATAAGTATTAACTCAGGGTATAAATAAAACATGAAAGTTATTGCTGTACTTAATCAAAAAGGTGGCTCAGGGAAAACAACTATAGCAACTCACCTTGCACGAGCATTACAGAAGTTAGACTACAGTGTATTGCTTGTAGATTCAGATCCACAAGGTTCTGCACGAGACTGGTCTGCTGTAGATGAAAATAACCCTGTAACAGTTATAGGCATAGATAGACCTACAATAGATCGAGATTTGAAGTCCGTTGCAAAAAAAGATTTTGTTATTATTGATGGAGCACCCCAAGCCTCAGATTTAGCTTTATCAGCAATTAAAGCAGCAGATTTTATTCTTATTCCTGTACAACCCTCCCCTTATGATATTTGGGCAACATCTGATTTAGTAGACTTAGTTAAACAACGTATAGAAGTTACAGATGGGAAGTTACAAGCTGCTTTTGTTGTATCTAGAGCAATCAAAGGTACAAAAATCGGTATTGAAATTTCAGAAGCCCTTTTAGGTTATGAACTTCCTGTGCTAGAAACCCGTATTACACAGCGCGTAATTTATCCAACAAGTGCAGCAACAGGCACAACTGTTTTAGATGTAGATCCATCCAGTGATGCTACAAAAGAAATTAATAGCTTGGCTTTAGAGTTAATTAATAAATTTAAGTCAATGAGTTTTTACTCATAGGAGTGTTTGAGTCAATGAGTAATTTGAAAGCTGGTCGCCCAAGTAGATCTGTAGGTGCTAAAGAAGTGCAGTTGCAGGATATTAAAGATAATACCAAAAAGGTACGTGTGAATTTTGATTTAGAGGAAGACCTACATACGGAACTGAAAATGTATGCACTTAAAAATAAGAAGAGTGTTAAAAAAATTTTAGTTGAGCAGATTAAGTTATTGGTTAAATGAAATTAAATGTGTTTTTAGAGTATTAGATGCTACCCTAAAAACACTCAAACACTCAAACACTCAAACACTCAAACACTCAAACACTCAAACACTCAAACACTCAAACACTCAAACACTCAAACACTCAAACACTCAAACACTCAAACACTCAAACACTCAAACACTCAAACACTCAAACACTCAAACACTCAAACACTCAAACACTCAAACACTCAAACACTCAAACACAGTATAAAAAATAACTGGACTATCACCACTTTCTTAGACAATTATCGTCTATTCTTTTTACATAGGAGAGAACATTATGAGTGGACAATGCTATACCACAGCATTTAAAGATGAAGCTGTTAAATTGATTACTGAACGTGGATATTCTGTCACTGATGTTGCAGAATGCTTAGGTGTATCACAGTACAGCCTTTACACAATAACCCTGATGAACATGAACTACTTGAGGCAAAGAAAGAAATCCTACGCCTTAAAAGTCAACTTAAACAAACTGAAGAGGAGCGAGATATCCTAAAAAAGGCTATAAGGTACTTTGTAAGCCTCCCAAAATGAAGTATCAGTTTATCCTTGAATACAGCTATCAGTTTAAAGTTAAAACGATGTGTCGGGTTCTTAAGATTGCTCGTGCTGGCCATTACGCTTGGTTGCATGAACCCGAATTAGGCAGAACCATTGAAGACAAACGGTTATTACAACTTATTGGCTCTTCTTATGAAGCCAATTATGGTATCTATGGGTATCGTCGTATTACTTTGGATCTTAAAGGGCTGGGGGCATAATCGTGTGCTAAAGGTCATGAAAAATAAGGTTCTGTCGAATTAAGGAAATTTTGCTAAACTAATTTAATTTGAAGTCACTCAATGTCTATTATTTCCCAAGCATTTAAAGGCCTTTATTATCCACCAGATTTGATTGCACAATACTTACGTTGGTATCTGAGCTACGCATTAAGATATCTTGAGAAAATAATGAAAGAGCGTAGGATCGATATCGCTCATTCAACCCTACATAGATGGATTATTCGTTTAACCTCGCTACTTGAGAAAACATTTACGAAACATAAAAAAGCCGTAGGACCACACTGGCGGATGGATGAGAAACTTATATCAAAGTTAAAGGCCAGTGGAAGTATCTATACCGAGCAGTCGACTCCCAAACCGAGCAGTCGACTCCCAAGGAAAAACGATTGACTTCTTACTGACAGCTCAGCGGAATACCCGTGCTACCTTGAAATTCTTTCATCAAGCCATACGTCACAATGAATCACCTAATACGGTGAAGATTGATCATAGTCTAGCAAATCATGTTACATTACGCCATCTTAATAAAACTACTGATACTATGATTGGCTGCATCAAAATAAGGCAGAATAAATACTTAAACAATAGAGTGGAACAAGACCATCGATTTATTAAACGATGAATTCGATCCATGTTAGGATTTAAATCATTCCGATGTACCAAGATTATTTGATCCTGCATTGAGTGAATGCATATGCTTCGTAAAGGACAACTCAATACATCCAAAGATGAAATCACATCCATAGGATTATTCTATCTGTTGATGACGTAAAATATATAAAATAGTCAAATATTCGCCTTTAATTTCTTAATGCGACAGAACTAAATATTTTATGTTAAATCTTAAAGGTTGAATTTCATGCAGATAACTGTTCAATGATAACGATGATTGATATAGAAATCGATATCATGTTTTTCATATCCTAAAAGCTCCCCAATTTCTCGTTCAATTTCAATAATAGATTGGCCTGGCCTAAAACTTATTTTTAATAAATGTTCCAGTCTGTCTGCTTTTAAACAATTTTCATTTTTAGAAATTATATGCATTTTAAAATCCATATAATTTTCATTATGCAACAATGCATTAGGGAAAGAAATAGTTCTAAAAAATAGTTTTTTTGCTTTAAATAAAGGAAAAAAATCTTTTGGGATTTCTGAGTCAGTATAAAATAGTGATAGATCTTTTTTATTAGCTAACATTAATTCTAGTTCTATACCTTCATGTGGGCCTAGTGATGGATGGTTTGTACTCATTATGGCTTCCTTGTTTTACAATTTTCTATTAAGAGAATCACTAAAAATATCAAACTTATAAATATATTATATATCCCAAAGTTAATACTTGATAAATCACTAAAACTTCTTTACTTGAATGCTTATTGATCTTTTTTATAGGCAAAACATATCAAAACTGCTGTAAAAAAAGCCAACATGTTTCCAAATCGGCTTTTATTTTAGTTTTTGCATTATGTGAAACACTTAAGTATTTGAAATGCAATGAAATATTAAGTATGACTTCGCATAAATCCCCATTATGTTAAACGAAGTCGGAATTCCTTATAAAAATTCATCATTATTATTACAAATAAGTACTGCTTGAGCACAATTATCTAAGCTACTCATCATTAAAACTTCATTTGCTCTTTTTTTATGAAAAGTAAGAGACGCATTACTTCCAAATTCACTGTTCAAATTAGAGGATAAAATAATAGTACACTCATCAGCTCTTAATCTATTCCATAGTTTTTGGACTAATATAACTAATGCAAACCCGATATTAATTATCTCACATTCATCATAATGTTGATCATTCATATAATCATCAATATGGATTCTATTCACTGATGCTTCAAAGCCTGTCAAATCTCCATATCTAGCAGAAATAGTTTTATAATCAAAACCTTCAAATTTTTCTTTATAAAAATTAAAAAAAATAGCACTAGAATGCTCATGAAATCCTTCTAGTATCTTAATCTCCAAAGTTGAGGGGAGCTGAACATCATATTTAGATAAAAAAAATGTATTCATTGGTGAGCTTAAAAGTATCATTTTATACCTGAAATATTTTTGCTATCACTAAAGTTAAATTTTAAGAATTTTTAAAATTAACATAATACACGTTGTCTGAAATCAAACCTATCTAAGGTCAAAAAATAAAAAATGATCTATGCTTAGAAAGCATAAATCAATCGATAGAATCTTAAAATTATGAAAAATGACGGTAGTTGCTTGTGTGGTAAAATCAAATTTCTAGTCAAAAAAGATATTCAGACAGTGTATCACTGTCATTGTAGTTTATGTCGTAAACAAAGTGGTACGGGAGCAAATTCAGCTACATTAGTGAATGAGACGTTAGTTATTTGAGTGGATTTCTGGTACGGACTCTATTAGCACATTTAAAAAAGATACAGGATTTACTTCTTTCTTTTGTATGAATTGTGGATCTCCTGTTCCTAACAAAGTTGGAAATAGCTCATTTATGTGGATTCCACTTGGATTATTAAATAACCCGAATCCTGTTTAAGGATTTATTTGAAAAAGCCAAGGATTAGAGCCATAAGTTGAGTTACTAGACACGACTTACTACTCTAATCCTCATGACTGATATTACCGCTTTATTCTGTACCATTGATGATTTTTTTCTAAAATTTGAACCCACTTATTTGAAATTTCTAAAACAGAATCAATACTTCAAACGAATACG
>NZ_VTDM01000042.1 GCF_015627105.1 Acinetobacter baretiae
TGTAAAAATTTTCTGTAAATTGTATATTTTTCATATTATGCAACATCGAAATGGTTGCAAACACTCAAAACATTAGTAGAATATGTTTATGTGGTTGTTCTACTAATGCTGTTTTAAGTATTTGTTAAACAATGGAAAAAAAGCAGGGCTCGACACCTGCTTTTTTTCCGCCTGTATAAAATTTAGCACTATAAAAAAACAAAGCAAGTTTATGATTTTTATGATAAATAATAGCTTATTAAAATTCTATTACAGAGAACTTATTATGACTGATGATTTCAATAGTCCTAATGCCAAATATTTTAGTGATATCTACAATGACCAACTTGAGAAAAGCATGGTTGAAATGGATTTATTTAATTTAAAGTGTGAAGTTGAAGAATGGTTAGACGGTACAGAAAAAGTAGATCCTGATATTTGTAGGTACATGGGAATGGCTCTTCTATCTTTAGCCAACAGATTAGAGCCTGACTCTTAATCAAGTAATAGTCTCTTTGTTAGGTTCTCTTTCTACTACAGACCTCAAAATACGGCTTGATGTTTAAGCATGTTTTAACGCCATGATATGGCGGATCATTTCGTTAATATGCTGTTTAGTGTCTTGATCTTGACCACTTAACCACATCACAACATCAGCATCGAGTACCTTTGCTTGAGCTTCTGCATGGCGTTCCTGTAATTTTTTAATGATTTCAGGTTTAATCAATTTCGCTTGGCTAAAATCAAAATCTTTGTAGTGTTCAAGTTCTTCTTGCATTTTCATATCTCCGCTTATGGTTCATTGGTGCTTCAAAAGCTGTAATAATTCTAACGGTATTCCCTCGCTCAACCCACACAACTGTAAGTAATCTAGCATGGCTACTCAGTCCTACTGTAATCATTCTAGGTTCATCATAATGACCAACATCATCAGCAGTAATTGAGTAAATATCTGTAAAAATACTGCATACTTCCTCAAAAGCAATGTTACGCCCTTTGTAAACGATGTCCATTTTTTTGTCATGCCATTCAAACCATAACCCATACAATTCAATCAGTGGCATGATTATCTCTTTCTTTGGTTTCAAATAATTCCACGTCATTTTTTTTATAGTCAAAAGACAAAGGAATAGCGTTAGTATTCGCCACTTGGGTTAAAAACAGTTTTAGTGCTTGTGAAGCCGTTAAACCATACTTTTCAAAGACTAAAAAAGCCCTTTCTTTTAGCTCGGTATCTATGCGTAAGTTGTAGTTTGTGGTTTCTTCATTACTCGCCATTTTATTCACTTTCCGTTTACTTTATATATGCTATAGTAAACCAAAAGCACATATAAATAAATTTTAATTATATTTAAAACTATCGCCCTCCCCTATCTTTTCCTTTTTCAATTTGAGTTACTTTTTCCGCTGAAATATCGTTATATGCTCTCTCAATGTACTGTTTAATTTCTCTCTCATTTCGTTGCCATTTATCAATAATTTGATCTGATTTTCTAATGAATTGGTCTGTTCTATTAATCTCTGTATCTGTGTTTCGTAATGGTTCTTTAAGTCTATTATCTGTTGGTCTTTCTGCGTTAAGTGAGTGTTCAAATTGCTGTATTGTTTGGCGTAATAACTCTGAAATTCTGTGATCTTCTGCTCTTTCAATTTCATTTCGTTTTTCAATATCTGATTTTGTTCTGTTAAGTTCTGATTCACTTGTACTTGGACTTGTAGCTCTTGCTGTAATGTTGAATATTGATCTTTCAGTGCTGTTTCTGAGTTGTTTAACTCGCTCAGTAAGTTCTCTAACTGATTGGAATATTCGTTTTTCATTGGCTGTTATCTCGTTTGTTTTTTCTTTGTGTTGCTGATGTGGTGTTTCATCTGCTCTATTTCTGTCGTTAACTCTGTTTTCTCTGCTTTCATGTTGTCTATTTGAAATAATAGTATTTGGCTGTAAGTCCACATGATTGTTGGTACTGCTATCATTGCGAGAAATATCACTGTAATTAACATGATTTTGCTGATCAGAAATGTGAGCAGTTTCCAAAATAGTTTGTTTTTGCTGTTGATGAGTGCTGTTGCTTTCTCGATGTTCTCGCTCGTATTCGTTGCGAGTGCTTCTATTTGGTGTTTGAGGTTGATTTCTACCACTTTGATATTGCTTTGCATCTGTGTAGTTACTTGATTGATTTCGTTCTGCACGTGCTTTTCTGTGTTCTGTATGCTCTCGTTGGTACTCGTTGCCAGCTTCTCTACGCTTGTCTTGAGTTGGGCTATATTTGTTTCTATTGAATTGAAATTTTTTCTCTGTAAGTTCTGAAAGTCTTGCCCTTGTTTCTCTAGTTCTTGTTGGCTGTTCTCTCTGATAGTCCTCTCTCGCTCTTGATTTCTCTGCTCTATATTCTCGGCTATATCTAAAATCTTTTTCATAAAATTCGCCTTTTAATCTAATGTTTTGTTTTCCATAAGGGTTTTTAATGCTGATAGCGTTGTTTGTAACTCTCGCTATTTCTAAATCTAGGGCTTCAAGGTGCTGTATTACGTCCTTTCGGTCTTTAATATTTCCTTGTTCTAGCTCTAAAATTAGGGATTCACCAATGGCATTAGATAGCCGTTTTGGGTCTTTCGGTAGGTCTTTGGCAATCACATGGGATTGTTGTTTTAAAGGGTCGTTAGGGTCTGTAAGTTGGTATTCTTGGTTGATGGTATCTTTCCATGCATCGACTAACTCACGGTCTACACCGTCAAAATAGGGGTTCATTGATTTACCGCTATTTAATTCAACTTTTGGGATAATGAAGTTTAGCTCTAAGTTGTTTTTGTCGGTGTGTTCTATCCAAGTGATGTTGTATTGCTCTTTGTCTAATCCTGCTAAGAGTGTGTTTTCAAAGCTCTCCATGATTTCTTTTTTGTGTTCTTCACTTATGTTTTTTTCTTCAAACGAAAGTACGCCTACTGTGTGCTTGTGTTTAAACTTCAGATTCTCGGCTATAGCTGTGGTTAACTCTGGGTTTCCCTTTAGTACTTTTGCATGTTCTCTATCCCTGTCTTTACCAAGCATGTAATTGATGGCACTTCTAGGCGTTGCTTTACCTTTGTTTTTCATAAAGTGAACAATCATAGTTTTTCTAAAACCTCGTTTAATTGTTCGCTTATGATGCTGAGTGATTGTGTAATGGCGATCCGATCTATCAAATTGTGTGAGTTAATGGCTTTGGCAATTTGATTCATGTTCACGCCTATTTTGTTTAATTCTCTTAAAATAGTTGGGTCTATGGGCTTAATTTCCTGTTGAGCTACTTTTTTAGCCTGTTTTTGCTCATCTTCGAGGCTTAGGCATGTTTCCCTAATCCATGTCGCTAACTCATTGCCCTGCATGAGTTGTAGTAGGGTTTGGTGTTCTTGCTCGGTCATTCTAATTTTAATGGCTTTTTCTCTACGTGGTTTTTTTCTAGTTTTGGGTTCTTCCTTAACAATTTCGTTCATATCTTTTTTGCCTTTTTATGCTTTTGATCTTAGGGGTGTCGGGGGTTTCCCCTGAACAAGCTTCAAAGAACACTATAACGAAGTTAGAGGGGTCTTTGAGTATGCTTGCCCATTTTAGTACAAGCAATAATATTTAGCGAGTAATTAGAGAAAAAACAAAGAGCATTGGACATGGCAAACTATGGACAATCGCAAGCGAACGCCAAAACTAATCTGTGCATAAACACTATGCACAACTCCGCATAAATCACAGATTTATACGTTGAGTTGCACACAGGTTTAATACACAGGTTTTGTCTTTGCCCACAGCTTACCTATGCCCATTCACAATAATTTTTTTAATATTTAGATTTATTATTTTTTTAAACACACCAAAGAAAAGAGGTGAGAAAGCCCAGACCACCACAAAGCAAAAAAAGCCCCCTACAGGGCTAATATCTGATTTGGACGGCACTGTCCCACCCCATTAGTTAATTTTTGCTTGTTTTAACCACCTAGTAATTGTTTTCCGATTTACTTTTAGCTGTTCTGCAATTTGAGTGTTATTAACGCCCATTACATGCAATTTTAACGCTTCCTGACGTATATCACTGTACTGTGCAGATCGAGCCTTACCACCTTTTCTGTTTGCACCTTTGGCATTTGCTTTCGCTGCACCTTTTTTGCCACGATGGGCTTGTTTCTCACTAAACCATGCCTGAAATTCAGCACTATGATGATTACGCCACACCCATTTTGCGACTGATTTCGCTGTGGCTTTGACTTCCGAATATACTAACGGCTCTAAAAACTCACCATTTGCGTTGTGAGCTACATTAATCACTTCGGCATACCAACTATCATAACCATGATCTAATCGCTCTCTAATCGCCTTATAAGCCCAAAAACGAACACTATCGAACATAGAACAGTTGCGACCAAGCCCAAAAATCTCGTTTTTGGCTGTTTTGGGCTTATTTTCAAGGGTGACATAACTCGCAAGTTCCTCTAACTCGAAAGCTCTAGGATTTAATATAGCAACTTCCCAATTTTCTTTATCAAGTGGGTTCTTTGTGAGTAAGCCTGAATATCTTAAATCTGCACCTAATTTCTTGGCATAGCTGTATTCAATGGAAGCAAGGTATCTCAATGGTTTTAGTCGTGCGTTAGCTGTTTTACAAATAGGTGTTTTTAACTCATAGCAAATATGACAATGACCATTTTTTCTATTTTTGGCGATCCAAGTCGGTAAGGGTAAATCTGCATCGAAGTAATGCAAGTATGCGTCTGGAGCATCAATATCAAAGACCAGATAAGTTACTAAATGCGGTGGGTTTACTTGAAGCAAAGGCAATTTGACCGCAGTAGATTTAGAACGAATCAGCATTGCTGTGCTTTTGCCATAGCTACAGTACGGCTTAGGAGCTAAGTTTTTGTAAAAATTTTCTGTAAATTGTATATTTTTCATATTATGCAACATCGAAATGGTTGCAAACACTCAAAACATTAGTAGAATATGTTTATGTGGTTGTTCTACTAATGCTGTTTTAAGTATTTGTTAAACAATGGAAAAAAAGCAGGGCTCGACACCTGCTTTTTTTCCGCCTGTATAAAATTTAGCACTATAAAAAAAACAAAGCAAGTTTATGATTTTTATGATAAATAATAGCTTATTAAAATTCTATTACAGAGAACTTATTATGACTGATGATTTCAATAGTCCTAATGCCAAATATTTTAGTGATATCTACAATGACCAACTTGAGAAAAGCATGGTTGAAATGGATTTATTTAATTTAAAGTGTGAAGTTGAAGAATGGTTAGACGGTACAGAAAAAGTAGATCCTGATATTTGTAGGTACATGGGAATGGCTCTTCTATCTTTAGCCAACAGATTAGAGCCTGACTCTTAATCAAGTAATAGTCTCTTTGTTAGGTTCTCTTTCTACTACAGACCTCAAAATACGGCTTGATGTTTAAGCATGTTTTAACGCCATGATATGGCGGATCATTTCGTTAATATGCTGTTTAGTGTCTTGATCTTGACCACTTAACCACATCACAACATCAGCATCGAGTACCTTTGCTTGAGCTTCTGCATGGCGTTCCTGTAATTTTTTAATGATTTCAGGTTTAATCAATTTCGCTTGGCTAAAATCAAAATCTTTGTAGTGTTCAAGTTCTTCTTGCATTTTCATATCTCCGCTTATGGTTCATTGGTGCTTCAAAAGCTGTAATAATTCTAACGGTATTCCCTCGCTCAACCCACACAACTGTAAGTAATCTAGCATGGCTACTCAGTCCTACTGTAATCATTCTAGGTTCATCATAATGACCAACATCATCAGCAGTAATTGAGTAAATATCTGTAAAAATACTGCATACTTCCTCAAAAGCAATGTTACGCCCTTTGTAAACGATGTCCATTTTTTTGTCATGCCATTCAAACCATAACCCATACAATTCAATCAGTGGCATGATTATCTCTTTCTTTGGTTTCAAATAATTCCACGTCATTTTTTTTATAGTCAAAAGACAAAGGAATAGCGTTAGTATTCGCCACTTGGGTTAAAAACAGTTTTAGTGCTTGTGAAGCCGTTAAACCATACTTTTCAAAGACTAAAAAAGCCCTTTCTTTTAGCTCGGTATCTATGCGTAAGTTGTAGTTTGTGGTTTCTTCATTACTCGCCATTTTATTCACTTTCCGTTTACTTTATATATGCTATAGTAAACCAAAAGCACATATAAATAAATTTTAATTATATTTAAAACTATCGCCCTCCCCTATCTTTTCCTTTTTCAATTTGAGTTACTTTTTCCGCTGAAATATCGTTATATGCTCTCTCAATGTACTGTTTAATTTCTCTCTCATTTCGTTGCCATTTATCAATAATTTGATCTGATTTTCTAATGAATTGGTCTGTTCTATTAATCTCTGTATCTGTGTTTCGTAATGGTTCTTTAAGTCTATTATCTGTTGGTCTTTCTGCGTTAAGTGAGTGTTCAAATTGCTGTATTGTTTGGCGTAATAACTCTGAAATTCTGTGATCTTCTGCTCTTTCAATTTCATTTCGTTTTTCAATATCTGATTTTGTTCTGTTAAGTTCTGATTCACTTGTACTTGGACTTGTAGCTCTTGCTGTAATGTTGAATATTGATCTTTCAGTGCTGTTTCTGAGTTGTTTAACTCGCTCAGTAAGTTCTCTAACTGATTGGAATATTCGTTTTTCATTGGCTGTTATCTCGTTTGTTTTTTCTTTGTGTTGCTGATGTGGTGTTTCATCTGCTCTATTTCTGTCGTTAACTCTGTTTTCTCTGCTTTCATGTTGTCTATTTGAAATAATAGTATTTGGCTGTAAGTCCACATGATTGTTGGTACTGCTATCATTGCGAGAAATATCACTGTAATTAACATGATTTTGCTGATCAGAAATGTGAGCAGTTTCCAAAATAGTTTGTTTTTGCTGTTGATGAGTGCTGTTGCTTTCTCGATGTTCTCGCTCGTATTCGTTGCGAGTGCTTCTATTTGGTGTTTGAGGTTGATTTCTACCACTTTGATATTGCTTTGCATCTGTGTAGTTACTTGATTGATTTCGTTCTGCACGTGCTTTTCTGTGTTCTGTATGCTCTCGTTGGTACTCGTTGCCAGCTTCTCTACGCTTGTCTTGAGTTGGGCTATATTTGTTTCTATTGAATTGAAATTTTTTCTCTGTAAGTTCTGAAAGTCTTGCCCTTGTTTCTCTAGTTCTTGTTGGCTGTTCTCTCTGATAGTCCTCTCTCGCTCTTGATTTCTCTGCTCTATATTCTCGGCTATATCTAAAATCTTTTTCATAAAATTCGCCTTTTAATCTAATGTTTTGTTTTCCATAAGGGTTTTTAATGCTGATAGCGTTGTTTGTAACTCTCGCTATTTCTAAATCTAGGGCTTCAAGGTGCTGTATTACGTCCTTTCGGTCTTTAATATTTCCTTGTTCTAGCTCTAAAATTAGGGATTCACCAATGGCATTAGATAGCC
This sequence comes from Acinetobacter baretiae, assembly GCF_015627105.1. GTDB lineage: Bacteria > Pseudomonadota > Gammaproteobacteria > Pseudomonadales > Moraxellaceae > Acinetobacter > Acinetobacter baretiae. The sequence goes on from NZ_VTDM01000042.1 coordinate 7,448, forward strand.
GTTTTGGGTCTTTCGGTAGGTCTTTGGCAATCACATGGGATTGTTGTTTTAAAGGGTCGTTAGGGTCTGTAAGTTGGTATTCTTGGTTGATGGTATCTTTCCATGCATCGACTAACTCACGGTCTACACCGTCAAAATAGGGGTTCATTGATTTACCGCTATTTAATTCAACTTTTGGGATAATGAAGTTTAGCTCTAAGTTGTTTTTGTCGGTGTGTTCTATCCAAGTGATGTTGTATTGCTCTTTGTCTAATCCTGCTAAGAGTGTGTTTTCAAAGCTCTCCATGATTTCTTTTTTGTGTTCTTCACTTATGTTTTTTTCTTCAAACGAAAGTACGCCTACTGTGTGCTTGTGTTTAAACTTCAGATTCTCGGCTATAGCTGTGGTTAACTCTGGGTTTCCCTTTAGTACTTTTGCATGTTCTCTATCCCTGTCTTTACCAAGCATGTAATTGATGGCACTTCTAGGCGTTGCTTTACCTTTGTTTTTCATAAAGTGAACAATCATAGTTTTTCTAAAACCTCGTTTAATTGTTCGCTTATGATGCTGAGTGATTGTGTAATGGCGATCCGATCTATCAAATTGTGTGAGTTAATGGCTTTGGCAATTTGATTCATGTTCACGCCTATTTTGTTTAATTCTCTTAAAATAGTTGGGTCTATGGGCTTAATTTCCTGTTGAGCTACTTTTTTAGCCTGTTTTTGCTCATCTTCGAGGCTTAGGCATGTTTCCCTAATCCATGTCGCTAACTCATTGCCCTGCATGAGTTGTAGTAGGGTTTGGTGTTCTTGCTCGGTCATTCTAATTTTAATGGCTTTTTCTCTACGTGGTTTTTTTCTAGTTTTGGGTTCTTCCTTAACAATTTCGTTCATATCTTTTTTGCCTTTTTATGCTTTTGATCTTAGGGGTGTCGGGGGTTTCCCCTGAACAAGCTTCAAAGAACACTATAACGAAGTTAGAGGGGTCTTTGAGTATGCTTGCCCATTTTAGTACAAGCAATAATATTTAGCGAGTAATTAGAGAAAAAACAAAGAGCATTGGACATGGCAAACTATGGACAATCGCAAGCGAACGCCAAAACTAATCTGTGCATAAACACTATGCACAACTCCGCATAAATCACAGATTTATACGTTGAGTTGCACACAGGTTTAATACACAGGTTTTGTCTTTGCCCACAGCTTACCTATGCCCATTCACAATAATTTTTTTAATATTTAGATTTATTATTTTTTTAAACACACCAAAGAAAAGAGGTGAGAAAGCCCAGACCACCACAAAGCAAAAAAAGCCCCCTACAGGGCTAATATCTGATTTGGACGGCACTGTCCCACCCCATTAGTTAATTTTTGCTTGTTTTAACCACCTAGTAATTGTTTTCCGATTTACTTTTAGCTGTTCTGCAATTTGAGTGTTATTAACGCCCATTACATGCAATTTTAACGCTTCCTGACGTATATCACTGTACTGTGCAGATCGAGCCTTACCACCTTTTCTGTTTGCACCTTTGGCATTTGCTTTCGCTGCACCTTTTTTGCCACGATGGGCTTGTTTCTCACTAAACCATGCCTGAAATTCAGCACTATGATGATTACGCCACACCCATTTTGCGACTGATTTCGCTGTGGCTTTGACTTCCGAATATACTAACGGCTCTAAAAACTCACCATTTGCGTTGTGAGCTACATTAATCACTTCGGCATACCAACTATCATAACCATGATCTAATCGCTCTCTAATCGCCTTATAAGCCCAAAAACGAACACTATCGAACATAGAACAGTTGCGACCAAGCCCAAAAATCTCGTTTTTGGCTGTTTTGGGCTTATTTTCAAGGGTGACATAACTCGCAAGTTCCTCTAACTCGAAAGCTCTAGGATTTAATATAGCAACTTCCCAATTTTCTTTATCAAGTGGGTTCTTTGTGAGTAAGCCTGAATATCTTAAATCTGCACCTAATTTCTTGGCATAGCTGTATTCAATGGAAGCAAGGTATCTCAATGGTTTTAGTCGTGCGTTAGCTGTTTTACAAATAGGTGTTTTTAACTCATAGCAAATATGACAATGACCATTTTTTCTATTTTTGGCGATCCAAGTCGGTAAGGGTAAATCTGCATCGAAGTAATGCAAGTATGCGTCTGGAGCATCAATATCAAAGACCAGATAAGTTACTAAATGCGGTGGGTTTACTTGAAGCAAAGGCAATTTGACCGCAGTAGATTTAGAACGAATCAGCATTGCTGTGCTTTTGCCATAGCTACAGTACGGCTTAGGAGCTAAGTTTTTGTAAAAATTTTCTGTAAATTGTATATTTTTCATATTATGCAACATCGAAATGGTTGCAAACACTCAAAACATTAGTAGAATATGTTTATGTGGTTGTTCTACTAATGCTGTTTTAAGTATTTGTTAAACAATGGAAAAAAAGCAGGGCTCGACACCTGCTTTTTTTCCGCCTGTATAAAATTTAGCACTATAAAAAAA
>NZ_VTDM01000043.1 GCF_015627105.1 Acinetobacter baretiae
TATTTGAAGCAACGAAATAAGATTGAAACATTGTTTGGTTTGTTGAAAGCTAAATACAACTTAGTGACAAGTAAGGCGAGAAGTGTTCAAGGCTATTTAGCAGGAATTTATGCATCTTTATGTGCGTATCAGGTTTGTCATAAGAATAAGCCGAACATTCGAATCATCGGTGCTTCGGCTTAAACAGGATTCGGGTTAGTGTTAGTTCTTCTTCTTTAACCTGAATTATTTGTTCTTCGATTAAACGATGTAAACAGCCACTAGATATAATTGAATTATTTTGAAGATATAAGCTTTGAATTAATTCAATATTTCTTGAGTCAGAAAGGAGTTCTTCGATTAACTCTTCAGTAATGTCGTCAGTTAACAATAATGTTGTAGGAGTTTGCATAATAATAGACATAATATTTAACATTGATGCAACTTTATTTGAAACTCTAAGTGATATAGTTTCATAAGTTATATTATTATTTTCATTTAACTTATCTTTCAATCTATCTTGCAATTTAGTCATTAAATTTCTCCAACTTTCCATTTTTAATTGCATTAGATAGTTTTTCATAAATTTGTTTTTTATTTGTAGGTTCTTCAGTACAAGAATCTTCCCATAAGCAATGTTCTTTCAGTTGATAAACTACATTATATTTATGATTTCCCAAATCAAATAGCCATCTGCTTGCTAACGTGGATCCTGCTAAATTATCAGCAGTTTCTGCAACTAAATAAGCAGATCGTGTATCTAAAGAAAGTAAGCTATTCAGCAAGATTTTTTCTACAAATTGATTTAACAATTGAGCTCTTGATGTCCCATATTGCTTAGCTAATAGGTCTAGAACTATTAAGTCATTCTTATCTACACGAATATTATATTTATTAATATTCGGTTTATTCAATTCGATAGTCTTTTTAGAGGATTGTTGAAAAAACTCTCTATTTATTTCTAAAGAATACATTTTATTAGTACCTTAATTTGCAAGTTTACGGTTAAAAGAGTCATTAAAATAAGTGGTTATCAATGTTCCACGAACATCAATAATTGTTACTCCTCCACGTTTTTTCAGAGCCTCCAAAATACCAATAATTTTGTTTATATCTTTAATACCTAAGATTACTTTCTCACCTTTTACATCTGGTTTACCAAAATTATTGGCAATATTTACAATATCTTCATTAATTTTACGCTCTTTCATTCTTTTAATAGCATGGTGAGTAAACTTCATACTTTCTTTCCTCTCTGAGATAAGTCAAGAATAATATGTAAATAATAAAAAGTCAAAATATGATTAAATAAAAAGTCAAAATATGATTAAATAAAAAGTCAAAATATGATTAAATAAAAAGTCAAAATATGATTAATAATACTTAACATAATGGATAATTATGCGAAGTCGTATTCAATATTCCATTTTATTTCAGTTACTTAAACATTTTACATAACGCAAAAACTAAAACAAAAGCCGATATGGAAACATGTCGGCTTTTTTATGAGCAAAATTGTCACTTATTGCCTATGATTTAGATTAAAAAATGCACGATTTATAATTTTATCTTGGTTTTTCAAATCTCAATTTTTCAGAAATTACCCACATTTTCTGCAAATAATTTGATTGCATTATGTATTCGATCGAATACAATAAGGGTAAGATAAAAAGGAATGCTCATGATTGAAATTAAACGTCTACCTGAGTTTGATGATTGGTTAGATGGTATTAAAGACAATATGACCAGAATCCGTTTAAATCGTCGCTTAGATAAATTTCAACGTGGAAATTTTGGTGATATCAAACATTTACAAGATGGTGTTTGGGAAATGAGAGAATTTTTTGGTCCTGGTTGGCGGATGTACTACATCAAACACAATGATGTCGTCATTGTAATGCTAGGCGGTGGTGATAAATCGACACAACAACAAGATATTGATCGAGCCGTCAAACTCTCACAAACATTGGAGAATTAAAAATGGTTAAAGTTGCTGATTTACCAAGTTTTGATATGGCTGAATCCCTCAAAACTGAAGAAGATATTGTGATGTACCTCAATATGGTGCTTGAAGACAATGATCCTGCTGAATTAGCACATGCATTGGGTGTTATTGCAAAAGCAAGAGGAATGACTCAAATCGCCAATGAAGCGGGTATTGGACGTGAAGCATTGTATAAAGCATTACGCCAAAACTCAGCACCTCGCTTTGATACAATTAATCGTGTCGTAAATGCCATTGGCTTAAAACTGACTATTCAAGCACCATAAAATAATTAAAAACTAGGGCCATTATTGTCCCTAGTTTTCTCTTGTCGATACTTATTCTGTTGTTCTATTTCTAATGTCCTTTGTTTATCAAGTTCAGCTTCATAATATGGTTGATATAACATTTCACGGTTTTCTGCACGGATACGGTTAATTTCTGCAGTCATCTCTAATTTTTGTTGATATCGCTCAGGATCACTTTCTTTAGCGTAACGAATGGCTTTATTCATGATGGGTACGTCTTTTAATTCAGTGCCATATTTCTTGTTGTAGTCTTCATTAGATAAGCAACTCACAAAGCTTGGAACTTCAATGCTAAAGCCTTGGATCTCAACCTTCTTGGTTGGGGCATGTAATGCTAAGCTTTGGTTAATCAATTGCTCAGTGGTTTCTCGATAGAGCTGAAACTGCCCCTTTCCTAAGCCTAATACATCTGCAGTCAGTTTCTGAGCACCCCCTTTTTCAGGTTGTTTGGGATTATAACGTTTAAAAAACTGCTCAAGCGTACGATCAATACCATCAACATGGCGTTCGCTATACATGAGGTGTAAATGGGGCTGTTCTTCACCACCCAAACCCCCGGCATGGCTGTGAATGGAACAGGTATAGGGAAATTGGTAACGATCTGCAAATTCAGCAATGAATTGTTCTGCCAGTGTGACTCTCTGTGCTGTAGTTAGCTCTTTAGGCAACGCAATCACTAAACTCGAGCTAACGCGGCCATTCTTGCGCTCATATAAATCTGCTGCTTGCCAAAATTCAGCGGGTTTTCCTTTAGCAAAAGTGGGCATATTGCCAGATTTTACAAACTCAACTTGCTCATTACTGTTTTCTTTATAACGTGCAAATTCTGCAGTACGAGTAATGTAATGAAAGCGTCCTTTAGCTGTACTCTTATTTTGACTTGAACTGGTACTTGTAGTCGGTTTTTTTATGATGTGTTCAAGATTGCAATAAAACATCGTTTTAACTCAGCCGTTCGCTTCACAAGATTGAGTATGATAGATCGATTTAAAAAAATACAGTGCTCATCTTTGGATAAAAGATCACAAAAATTCTTCTATATTTTTTTATATTTATAATCAATGATTTAAAAACCTCGTAGAGCGAAGGTGAAGTGTTTCTAAATATCCTAAAATAACTTTGTTATTTTAGGATATTTAGAAACACGGAAACGAGCTAAATATTAAAATATAATGTTCTCACATTTTATTTTAATATTCCCACGATGGTATATGATGATTGAGGTATATCCATTTTCTACTCTTTCAATGTTCGAGAAAATTATGCCTCAACGTGGTCGTCCAGCTAAAGTGCTTTCATCTGCTGATTTAGATGAGTTGTGTTTATTTCTTCAAAATTTGCCCTTCAGAAAAAAGAATCAAATACGTGCTTTGGATCTCTTACAAAGAGTTGAGCAAGATTTTGATGAAGCTGAAATGAAAGTTTTAAAGTTAGCTGACCGGGAAAAAAGTCTTCATCAACAGCGATTGACTCTTCTTCATGAAATTCAGGTCAAAGCTAAAAATACGCAGAAATTGGATGCCAATGAAGCTGAAATTTTTGAATTATCTGCTCAATATCAGGATCAAGAGGTGTATTTTCGTTTACATCGGGCATTGGAATCGTATCAAAAGTTGCATCAGGCGTTGTTAAATGACCGTATACGGCTCCAAAATGAGCGTAGACGGGATATATTAGCGAAAACGAGTAAAAGCCCTACAGAGGCTCAAAAACGTCGTAATGAAGAAAATAGGCGTAAATATGAGGTAGGCGGAGCTGTACTTGCTCTTTTTAAGGAATTGAATGTTGATATTGAATCAAAATCAGCTGAAGTACTCAAAAATATGCTGAAGAATGAAATTCTATTTACTCACCGAATTAAAAGAACTGAAATCTATAAACAATCTCTTGAACTCACTAAACATACTGAACAAGCAAGAGTGTTATTTTTACAGGCTTTAAATGATTTACCAACTTATACCTTGTCAGATGAAAAAATTCATTTGGTGCTTTTAAATAAGAATTATCAGTTGTTACTCCAGAAAATGGCAAAGTAAACCTTCGAGCAGTGCGCAGAAGGTTTATGTCAAAACGGTCTTGGATTTTTGTTCCTGATGACTGCTTTTGCTTTTACGGTATTTCAAAGTTCCGTCGAAAATGGCTATCGTGATAGATCATAAAAACGCTAGTTTTTTAAACAAAAAAATAGCGAAGCGCCTTTTTTTATATATTTTAATGTTTTTAAAGCTTTTAGTACTATATATAATATTGATTTTATTAATTTATTTTTCTTATAAAGATAGGTTTATGGGGTCATAAAGATAGGTTTATGGGGTCATAAAGATAGGTTTATGGGGTCATAAAGATAGGTTTATGGGGTCATAAAGATAGTTTGTATGTTGACTATTTAAAATAGTTTATTTATAACCTATCTTTAGACTTAAAAAAATTTATTAGTATGATGAATAACAGTAAAATTGTGGTTAAAGACAATGCTTTGATTGATGCATCTTTCAATCTATCGCTTGTTGAACAGCGTATTATGCTATTAGCTATAGTAGGGGCGAGAGAGTCTTTAAATCTTACTCCCGATGTAGGCATAGAAGTAGCTGTAAATGACTATATTAAGGAATATAGTATTGAAAGTAATAATGTATATAGTCATATTAGAGAAGCAGCAAAAACTTTAAAAAGAAGAGAATTCAGTTATTTAGATAGATATAAAGGTTATGAAGCATTAACCACAGCTAACTGGGTAAATCGGGTTACTTATGTTGATTCTAATGGACTTGTAATTCTATATTTTAGTCAAGAAGTTATTAGTTTAATTAGCCGACTTAGTGAGCAATTCACAAAATATCATATAAAGCAAGTTTCTGATTTTAAAAGTAAATATAGCATACGTCTGTATGAGCTAGTGATAAAATGGCTTACTGTTGAAAAAACAGAAAAATATAGTATAGCTTCTTTGAGATCTAAGCTGGGATTAGAATATGACGAGTATTCAACAATGTCTAATTTCAAATCTAATGTATTAGATAAAGCAGTAAATGAAATTAATAAACATACTGATATCACGATTGATTATGAACAGTTTAAAAAAGGTAGAATTATTACTGATATTCAATTTAGTATTAAGTCTAAAGTAAAATCTAAACCATCTAAAGTAACTAATCAAACAGCATTCCATCACATGACTGATGCTCAAATTAATATGTTCGGTAATCAACTTGCTCAGCTACCAGACTTAGCTTATTTAGCTGTAGGTAATGAGAGCTATGAAGCATTAGCAAGTCGTATTAAAGATATGCTTCAAGATCAATCTAAACAAATTCAGTTCATACCTTATCTAAAAACTTTGGGATTTTCTGCAAAATAATCATGTAGCCTAAAATGTCTACCATGATGTAACCTAGTAGACATAAGTTTACATAGGGCTACATGGTGAAATCGCTATCTGTTATTGAGTTATCTGAGCTTTATAAGTTAAATAGACAAACTATATATAAACGTATAAAAAAAGGGGACTTATCTAAAAATAGTGATGGTAAAATTGATCTATCTGAAGCCATTAGAGTCTTCGGTGAACCTACTATTCTCCCAAAGGATGATGTAGCCCTGTTACATGCTAATGGGCCACAAAAAGAGACAGAAGTAGACATCTTAAAACAGCAGATAGACATCCTTAAAAAGCAGTTGGATCTAGCTCAAGAGCGAGAAGTTTTTCAGCGTGAACAACTTCAGGCTAAAGATGAACAAATTCAAGCGATACAGTTCTTATTAAGTGAGCCAAAGCGTAAAGAGAGTATAACGCCCCAGTCTGAAGAAGATTTTGGAGTCGAAAATAAGGCTGATCTAAAACAAAAAAAAAGATTTTGGAGTCGTTTATTTATGCCAAATGGATAAGTAAAAAAATTAGAAAATGTGTTATGATATATATCAAAGATATATATCAATTGGTGGTGATTATGGAGTTTGCAAAAGTATTCCAAACAGGACGTAGTCAAGCAGTAAGGCTACCAAAGGCATTTCGCTTTAATGAAAGTGAGGTTGTGATTAAGCGTTTTGGTAATGGCGTGTTACTTTTACCGAAAGAAAATCCTTGGGAAATGATGTTGGAAGCCGTTAGTGAGTTTGAGGTGGGATTTCAGATCGAACGTGCGGAACAAACTGAGCAGATTCGTGAGGAATTTTTTTGATGTATATGCTCGACACTAATATCTGTATTTATATCATTAATAATAAACCCCTACACGTTTTTGAGAAATTTAAGCAATTTGAACTTGGGCAACTTGCCATATCAAGTATTACTGCTTCAGAGTTGGCATTTGGTGTAGAAAAGTCGGGATCTGAACGTAATAAACAGGCACTTAATAAGTTTCTTACACCTTTAGAAGTATTGCCTTACGATGACCAGACGATCTGGCACTATGCAAAACTACGTCAGGACTTACAGTCAACAGGTAAAACGATAGGTAGTTTGGATATGCTAATTGCAGCTCATGCTCTCGCTTTAGATATGGTCTTGGTCACTAATAATTTAAAAGAATTTGAACGTATTAAAGGACTTAAATTAGAAAACTGGGTGTAGCAAGGTTACCTTCATAATAAAAAATTGTTGACACAAAATTTAAACCAATATAGAGTCTATCTAAGTTAAGTTAACTCTATCTTTGGTTGTTTTAATATTACTATGTCAAATATTTGTATTGAAAAAAGTGATTTTTATAAGCTTTCTATAGCTACTCAAAATGAAATAATTTCTTTATTTAAAAATAAAGCTACCTTTTCAGAGGGTGAGTATGATGATCAAGGTGAGTTAACCAAAAAACAAGTTTATGAAATTATCAGTGGATTATCTGAAAAAAGCCGTAATGTTTTAAAGGCAATAGCAAGTTTTCATAAAAATAATATTCTTTTTGATAATCTTTTAAATGTATTAGGTACAAATGAAAAAGAAATAAAAGGCGTTTGGTCTGGATTAACAACTAGGTCAAGAAATATAACAAACGATCCTGAATTTTTATTAATAACATGGTTATGGAATGAGGATATTTGCACTATGAAATTTCATCCAATTACATATAAATATATAGTTATGTATTTTAAATGAATTTTCAAATAGCCATCTTTAAATTAGTTAAATTAAATCAAAATCTTACTAAAAAAAGGAAAATGTAGTTATGTCTTTTAAATTTACTAAATTAGTATCTTTGGATGAAAGAACTCTTATTATGTATGAGGGTGAGAAATTTGAAATAGAAAAATATATAGAGAAATATATTCCAAAACAGCTAAATATTGCTATTGAAGTCAGTGAAACATTAATATTGTTTCCTAATGACGCAAGTTTAATTGCATTCATACTCAACGTAGGAAAAGAAATACCAACTTCAGAAATTAACAAAAAACAAGATCAGTTAATCACTCTTCCTAAAAAAGTTTATAATAATATTTATGTCATAAGTATAAATCAAAGTGGAGTATTAGTCTTTGCAGAAACAGAGGACAATTTTCTAAAAGCTGATGAATAGTTACTGATTTTGTAGACACCTTTTAGTTAGAAAAAATGGGAAGTTAAATAACTTCCCATAATCAGTATTATGTTAATTTTAAGAAAAATAACAAATAACTTTTATTTTCCATCATCCCAACTATTTAGGAAATTAGCAAGAACGTCACCATGACAGCAAAATGGTTTACAAAAACATCCTAATCTTTTTCCTGCTAACTTATATACATCTTCTTTTTTTGCTTTTAATAAAAGATCTCTATCAAAATCATACTTAAAAGAGTTTATAACATTTTCTCTATCTTGATCATCATGAGTGGTCATAGAATATGGATTACCCCAAGTAGATCCTCGACCTATATATTCATATAAATCACTTTTTCTAATAGTTTTATACTTTGTATCGACATCTATATTAATAACTCTAGTAATTTTTATATAGATGATTCTTAAAGGAATATTTAATAGTCTAATAAATTTCTCTTCATCATTAAAAGTTTCATTATCTTTAAAAATTAGAGCATGTGTAAATTTTTCTTTTTTCCAATTTTCTAAACAAGAAATACCAAGACAGTTTTGATTTTTTTCTTTATATCTTTTTAGTAGTTGATTTGAATTGTTAGTAATTATTTCAAAACTTATAAGACTACTACTAATTCGATCTAGCTTCCTTTCTAATTTTGGATAACAATTAAACTCTTGGGGTAAAAGAACTAAAAGCTGATTCATTTTTAATAGAGATCCACAATAATATGTTGTCTACTATTGTATTTTTTTAAATACTCAATAACTAAACTACGATGACATTGATGTGGAAAATGCTCACTGCATAGTAAGCAGCTATCTTCAAATTGTAAAAGATCAATGTACTTTTCAATATTTCTTTGAGCCATTAACGTCATAAATTTTTCTTCATATTGAGACCATATAATTTCGCCTTTTTTATAAGGTTTTAAAATTTCTTCTGTAGGTGCTAAATCTGGTATATGTTCATAGTCACAATTACATATTTCACGTAAGAAAAAAATTAAGTCATTTTTTTTTGCAAATCCTGAAAGTTGAGAAGCATTATTCAGCCTAACATCAATAATTTTTTTGACTTGATTAGATTTGAGCACGTTAAAAAAATTATTAGCAGTTTTTTTAGTAAATCCAATAGTATATATAGTCATATTTTTACGTACCATTATAAAATAATAGATGCTACCAACTTATAAGAATGATTATTGAAAGGTTCACCAAGACTAATACATAAGATACCTCTTGTTAACTGAATTTCTTTGTTATTATTAAGTATCTTATCAAACTCTCTATCTGTAACTGAAAAATCATAATTCAGCCCATTATACATAAAAGCAGCTCTTCTACGCAGCTTACCATTGTATTCTTTATAATAAAGTACCAAATCTTCAACATTTATTAAGTATAACGACTGATTTATTATAATATTTTTTTCTTTTATATCGGTATAATTTATAGAGTCTCCATAGCCCCATAGATCTGTAGGGTTATCTAAGTAATAATTCAGATCTTGTGGAAAAATTCTATAATTATCAAACAACCCCCTATCAAGGATAGTATAGTTTTCAGGTTGATGATTCTCTAATGGAACGTGTTTAGACACATAAAAACCTACTTTTTGTAAAATTTTAAGTGGCCATTTTTCACGTTTTTTAATATTAAAAACCCTTGTTTTATAATTTGGAAGTGCTGATCCTTTCTCACAATTTACAAGCCGTATCCATTTACCTGTTTTTATACATTTACCTGCTACACAAGAACCACTATTTTTAATGGAGTTAGCAAATATTATTATTGTTTGCTCTCCATTATTTCTAGGAGTAAAAAATCGCTTGGTAACTACCATATACTTTGTCCTTATTTAATTGGAAATTCTAGTGTTAACCCGAATCCTGTTTAAGGATTTATTTGAAAAAGCCAAGGATTAGAGCCATAAGTTGAGTTACTAGACACGACTTACCACTCTAATCCTCATGACTGATATTACTGCTTTATTCTGTACCATTGATGATTTTTTTATAAAATTTGAATCCACTTATTTGAAATTTCTAAAACAGAATCAATACTTCAAACGAATAC
>NZ_VTDM01000044.1 GCF_015627105.1 Acinetobacter baretiae
CTACTTGAAGCAACGAAATAAGATTGAAACATTGTTTAGTTTATTGAAAGGCCAATACAACTTAGTGACAAGTAAAGCGAGAAGTATTCAAGGCTATTTATCTGGAATTTATGCCTCTTTATGTGCTTATCAGGTTTGTCATAAGAATAAGCCGAACATTCGAATAATTGGTGCTTCGGCTTAAACAGGATTCGGGTTATGATAGGTAATCAGATCAATAAGTTGCTCTTTCAGTCTACTTTTAAAGTCTTGACTGAGATAACCTCGATCTGCAAGAGTTTAGTATGTAATCCTGTCCTGTCACAAATTGTTCAATCATTTTAATATCAGCAACGTGTTCATTGGATAAAAGAGTATTGACCATCTCACATGTTACATTCATCAGGACATGCAGTTTACAACTAAAAAACCATCCCACTGGACTTCTCCCTCTCGTTGCAATATCACTTCGGGATTTATGATGTTGTATACGCTGATTCTTACATACAGGCAGAGTGATTGAATCAATCCACAGGTATGAATTCTTTTTATCTTTCATCAAGGTGAAATGTAAGGCATGCATTGCGACCTGATCATACGCTGATAGCAAGGTAAGTATTTAAAAAATTAGAATAATTGTGATTTAGAAAAGTATAAAATGTTTTTAAATTATTGAATTGCGAGGTCTTGTACTATACAACGATTAGAATAATTTATGACAGGCTAAAATTTGTGGATCTAAGTCTTATACGATACTTTAATTGTTTGATATATTTCTAATAAATCGATTCAAATTTTAAAAATAAATCATCAATTGTGCAGAATAAAGCTGTAATATTATTCATCAGGACTAGAGCCGTTGGTTAGCTGTGGTAACTCAACTAATGGCTCTAATTCTAGTTCTAGATTTTTTCAATTTTATTTCTACAGTTCAAGAGCAATTAAAATTTATAGCTTTAAATGCAAATAATTATCATTTGTTGTATTATTGTCTAATTCAAATCGTTAAACGTGCATATCGCCACATGAAAAACTCATCCTTACATCTTGAAGAAAATGACGAAAGACAAATATTCATAAAGATATATGAAGAGAATTATCAATGGTTGAATCGTTGGTTATTAAAAAGCCTCAAGTCGAACTTGCACTTAGATGATTTGGTTCAAGATACTTTTTTAAAACTGTTTATATCAAAAAAAGCACATTTAATTCGTGAGCCTAAAGCATATTTAGCGACTACTGCGCGTAGACTATTTATAGACCGTACTCGCCATGAAATTATTGAAAGAAAATATCGAGATTATTTACAAGAATATGCTGATGAATACATTGATTATTCACCAGAAGAGATTTTGTGTCATTTACAACTTTTAGATCAGGTTGCAATGGCAATAAGTGATTTGCCTGAACGTCAGCGAGTGAGCTTTTTACTGTATTATCTAGAAGGAGTTAAGCAGAGTGATATTGCAGTACGCTTTAATGTTTCAACGAGAACTATACAAAACGATTTGGTGAAAGCAATGGTACAATGCCATCTTTGTATTCAGCAAGATTATTCATCTTAGTGTATGTCTCAAGATCAATACCCGCAAAAAAAAATAGCATCTCGCTCAGTGATTATGGAGCAAGCCGCACAGTGGTTTCTTATTTTAGATGATCAGAATTGTAGTCAAGAAGAGTCTCAGCAGTTTCAGACGTGGCTAAAACAAGATTCTAGCCACGAGGATTGCTTTAATGAGATTAAACAGACTTTCGATCAGTTTTCTCAGTTTAGGCAAACTCATCGAAGACCTATACCTCATCAGTTAATTGAAAACTCCATTCAAAAAACACAAGAGAGTTCAATTTTTAAAAAACAGGGTCTTTATTCAATAGCAATTATTTTTCTTGTGTTTCTATTATGGTGGATTTCACCGACAGAGGCATGGTTTGCAGATCAAAAAAATGCTTATAACACATGGTCGGAAACTAAACTTTCTGACCATTCATATATTAAAATGAGTGGTAATACATTATTTAATGTTGATTATAATCAGCAGCAAAGAAATATTCATTTAATTACGGGAAATATTCTTGTTGATGTTGCAAAAGACAGTCGACGTCCTTTCTTTGTAAAAACTGATCATGTTGCAATAAAAGTATTAGGAACACGTTTTATAGTTCATCACTTTAAAGACTTAACGGTATTGACTATGCTTCATTCAAGTACCCAAGTAGATATTTCTTTAAAAAATCGTCAAAAGAAAACTATTTATGTGCATGCAGGACAACAATTAGTAATAGATGAGCAGGGCGATTATTCAATACAAAATCTTTCTATTCATTTAGCTGAAGAATCATGGAAAAAGCAAAGGCTTGCTGTAGATTTAATGCCTTTAGATCAGGTATTAAATATTTTACAAACGTACGAAAGCAACACATTGAAATATAATCCAGCACAATTACATCAGATAAAAGTTTCGGCTATTTTACCTTTGGATGGTTCGGGTGTGGCATTGTTACAGGCAAGTTTACCTATTAGCGTGAGTGACAATATGTTTAATCAAAAAGTAATTTCTCTTAAAAAAGAATAAATTTCTTCGTAATTTTATTTTTCACTCGACCTCTTATAGTGAAAGAAAAAAGCAAATTCAATTTTTGCTTTGAAGATTGATTTAAGGGGAGCAGTTATGCAAGAAGAAACGTTATCATTACGTTTAAAAAATGAAACAGCATCTGAACATGAGCGCATGCATCAGCTGATGAATAGTGCTGATATTTTTGCAACAAAAGAAAAATATACCCAATTTACTTTGTCTCAATATTACTTTCAAAAAGAGGTTGAACAGTTATTTTTGAATCCAAAGGTGATGGATATTATTCCAGATTTAGATACTCGAGGGCGATCAAACTTAGCCTTGTTAGACTTAAAGTATTTGGGTGCAACACCACAGTCATCTCAACCAATGAAACAGATTGCCTATCCTCAAGCATTGGGATGGATTTATGTATCAGAGGGTTCAACCTTGGGTGCTGCATTTTTATTTAAAGAAGCACAAAGAAAATTGGGATTTAATGAAAATTTGGGTGCTAGAAACCTTGCAGCTTATCCCGAAGGGCGCATGAAAGTATGGAAGCGATTTACCCAAGTATTAAATGAGGCTAACTTTAATATTGAAGAACAAAACTTAGTGATTCAAGGTGCTTTAGATGGTTTTGAGTATTTTGGAGCGCTTGTAGAGCGTATAGATCAACTTAAATAATTGCCTTGTAATGCCGAATCCACATCCTTTAATAGATGATTTTAAAGGATGTGAATCCATTTTATTTAAGCTTTATTTTCGAACAACCTTTTATTGAAATAAGAGTCAATCGATTATGACGACGCATGTGCCTCAAGAATTAGCAAAATCACTTTGGTTACGTTGTATGTACCTTACACTTGCTTGTTTATGCATTGTTTTAGGTGTAATTGGTATTTTTGTACCAGGACTTCCTAGCATAGACTTTTTTTTTCTTGCCTCATTTTTTGCAGCTAAAGGGTCTAGGCGTATGCATCAATGGTTTGTAAATCACTGGTGGTTTGGTCCAATTTTAAGACAATGGCATGAGCATAAAACAATTCCAATTTCTGCAAAAATATTTTCATTGTTAGGCATGTGTATTGGAGCATTACTTATGCTTTACTACATTCCACATCTTGAATGGGTTTTGGTCATTATTTGCTGCATGATTGCTGTTCAATTGTGGATGTGGATTAAAACATAATAAAATATAACTTTAAATACAATAGTTTATAAAATTAATGAAAATTATTCATATTATTGTTTCGCTTTTTGTGTGTTTGTACGACCTATTTGTAAAGTATGTAAAGATTTTTAACATTTAACAGACTGCAATAGGTGGTGAGTACTTCATGATAAAAACAAATCCTTTATCTAAGACATTTAATTTAAAACCGATAGTGATATGTGTCCATTTTGCATTGGTGTCCACATTAACTCTTTCAGCACATTCGGCATCTGCTGCTACAGGAGAGATGAAAAGTTATAATATTGGTTCTAATCGTTTGAATCATGTGTTGAGTCAGTTTGCAGATCAGGCAGGTGTTACTATTGCCATGAATGGAAGTGAGCTTTCTAAGATGACTAGCTCAGGTTTACAAGGTGAGTATCAAACAGAGCAAGGGTTTAATCAACTGTTATCAAATACAAATTACCATGTAGAAAAAACAAACAATGGTTATGTTGTTTTAAAAAAGTCAGAAACTAATTTATCATCGAATATCATTACAACTGGGGCATTAAATATTGCTGGAGCAACAGGTCGTACTGTCGGTGAAAATGATACAGCATCATCGGTTTTTGATACGTATAAAATGCCAGGCTCAGTACAACATGTGAGTCGTGAGATGTTAGATCGAGTAGCTTATAGTCGAACTGGTGATATCTTCAATGATACACCTGGGGTTGCAGCTGCAAATAGTACTAACTCTACAGGTTTACAAGTGAATATTAGAGGACTTCAAGGCCAAGGTCGGGTAAGAACGTTAATTGATGGTGCACAACAAAGCGTTTCAACGTATAGGGGGTATCCAGGTAATCGTGATGACACTTATATTGATCCGGATCTTATTGGTGCCATAGATATCAAAAAAGGACCGAATGCTGGGGCAACAAGTGCCGGGGTTATTGGTGGTGTTGTTTCATTACGTACATTAAATGCAGATGATATTATTACAGATCCCAATAAAAACTGGGGTGTTCGTATACGAGGTTCTATTGGAAATAATATTATTTCTGGTGATACCTGTATGAAAATTTCATCAGAGTACACAAAATGTATTAATCGCTCTCAGGGTACAGCAGTTACAAGTAGTCAATGGAGTAGCAATATATCAAGTCTTGGTGGAAAAATACCAACACATAATCTGGCAGGAAGTATTGCTACTGCTTGGCGTCCAACGCAAAACTGGGATATTACCATTGCCCATGCTGAACGTGAATCTGGAAACTATAAATCGGGTAAACATGGAATAGATAAATGGAAAGGTATTTATCGTGACTTTGAAGATACCGAAGTTGCAAATACGTCTATTGATTCTAACAGTACATTAATTAAAACTAGAGTTCGTTTTCTAGAAGACCACTCATTAGCATTAAGTTATTTAAGTTATGAAAATAATGCAGGGTACTATAGCTCTACTGCAGGTATGTTTACCGGGCCAAGAGTTCAAGGAGTACTCAGAAAAACAATAGCTAAGAACTATACGGCAAATTATGCTTGGAAACCTAACTCACCTTGGTTTGATCTGAAATTAAATGTATGGGGGACTAGAGTTGAAGGGGGAGAGGATTTACCAGACACAATGAGTACACCTAATATAAAAATGAAAAGTAATATTATAGGAGGAGAATTATTTAATATATCAAAAATTTCTGTTCCGGTTGGGTATTTAAATATAAAATATGGTTTGTCTTTATCTAAAGAAAAAACTACTTTTGGTTTAAATGAAGATCTTGATACAAGTTATGGTATGTTTGTACATGGTCAAAAAAGTAATACAGGACTTTTTACATCTTTAGACTGGCAGGCAACACCCTGGCTGAATATCAATGCAGGATTACAACATAATAAAAGTGATGCTGATAACTTAGATACGAGAATAATTAGAAGTTTTCAAGGAAATTTCCCACAGAATCAGAAAAAATCGTTTACAACAAATGCCCCAAATGTGAATATCATTATTCAACCAATAGATGAACTACAGTTTTTTGCGAGTTGGAATAAAGGCAAACGTACACCAAGTATTCGTGAATTATATATGTCGACTGTTGTCGAGTCTGACCCGAACCTACGCCCTGAAAGTCAGCGTAATTTTGAATATGGCATAAGCTTTTCTAAGCAAGGTTTAATCACAGAAGATGACAAATTTGGTGTAAAAATTTCTCGATTTGATAACTTGACGAAAGACTATATTGCACGTGTGAATTGGGCTTCTTTAGGTGAAGATAGATTTGATCATCACGCAAGCTACGTATTTCATAATATTGATAAAGTGCAGCTCAAAGGATATGAACTATCTCTAGATTATGAGAATCACAAGGTATTTTCCAAGATTGGTTTAAGCTATTTTGATTCTATCAAAGCATGTTATCCAGATAGAAATGATGATAATGAGGCAATACCAAGTCAATGTTATTCAACACCAGGAAGTGATGATTGGAGTGCAAGTTATATGCCTCCTCGTTTTGAAACCAAAGCAACTTTAGGATTTAAATTTCTAGATGATCGATTAAAAGTTGGTGGAAAAATTCGTCGCTCAACATCTAGTTTGAGTGGTGGCTCTATGCGAGGGGTCAAAATGAGTGACATGATTTGGGATAAATACACTGTTTATGACTTGTTTGGGGATTATAAGTTTAATAAGAATTGGGCTGTTGGGTTTAGTATAGAAAATTTAACGGATCAATATTATATTCCAAGTTATTCAAATGCGCTTGAAGCATTGCCTGCACCAGGCCGTACCGCACGTGGGACAATTACTTTTAATTTTTAAAATTAAGCACATAAAACAGCTATATGTCATATAGCTGTTTTTGGCTAAATCTATTCATTTGATATTTGAGTGTTAAAAATGAGCATTGATTCAAAAATTTTATCTACCCTTAGTCCATGGAATATGTTTTTGAACGCAGATTGGGTTGTGCAAAGTACCATGATCTTGCTGATGATTGCATCTGTGACGACATGGACGATTCTCTTTGCAAAAAGTTATGAATTACGGAAGGTTAATCAACACCTTTACAAAAGTTATAAGCAGTTGGGGGCTATACAGGTTTTGAGTGATGTGTCTACGAAAGTTGATACTCACAAAAGTGTGATTTCTGATTTTTTATATGAAATTGATACAGAGTTTGATCAGTCTAAACAGCTTACTCAAAAGCTAGGGATCAAAGAGCGTATTGCTGCCAGATTAGAAAGTGTTGAACTATTCTATGTACGCCACTTAAAAAAAGGAATAGGAATACTCGCAACCATTGGTGCAATTTCTCCGTTTATTGGTCTATTTGGTACGGTGTGGGGAATTATGAATAGTTTTATTGGAATTGCTCACAGTAATACAACGAATCTGTCGGTTGTTGCTCCAGGCATTGCAGAAGCGCTTCTTGCAACAGCATTAGGCCTTGTTGCTGCCATCCCAGCAGTGATGATTTATAATTATTTTACTCGTACATTAAATACGATTAATGAAAATTTATGCAGTGTATCTTTACTCCTTCAGCAAATTGTATCTCGTGATTTAGATCATTATGAACAGCTTTATAAAGATCAAAAAGAGTAAGGCAGTTTTAAGATGAATAGAAAGCAAAGACGCTCTAGAATAAATTTACAAGAAAACCATGATATTAATGTAACGCCATTTATTGATGTTATGTTGGTTTTATTAATTATATTTATGGTAGTTGCGCCACTATCTACTGTAGATGTCCCTGTTGATTTACCTGCCAGTACGCAAAAACCACAGTTAAAGCCAAGTGATCCTATTTATTTGACTATAAAAAAAGATTTATCATTGGTTTTAAATGATCATTCAGTAGACTCATCTCAGTTAAGCAAACTTTTAGATACACTGAGTCATCATAATTATGATGAGCGTATTTTTTTGCGTGCTGATAAGAGTATTCCATATGAAAATGTAATGAATATAATTAATGTATTACGTAAAGCTGGATATTTAAAGATTGCACTTGTCGGCCTAGATGGTTCGTCAATATGAGTATAGTTGATAAAGATCGCCAGATGAGTCGCTGGCTGATGAGTTTAAGCATTGTATTATTTATCTATGCCACAGCTATCTACTTTTTTATGAAAGTAAATACGGTGAGTGTGCCTATTCCACCTCAGCAGCCTCAAACTGTGATGTTAGAACTCACACAGCTTACACCTATGACTCAAGATACTAAGCCAACCAATTTACCTGTAGGTGAGTTAAAGCAAGAGCAACATAAAGCACAATCAACTCAAAAAACTACTGTACCTAAACCAAAAGTAGTTATTGAACCAGTTGTCTCAAAAAAAACAGAAGTTATTATTCCAAAACCGTCTAAATCCAAAATGAGTGCCTCACATGTGGAGGATTCAAATTCAGATCAGGCTCAAGAGAAGCAACGTATTAAAGAGAACAACAATGAAAAAGATCAAAATAATGTAGATCAAACGTCTGCACCACCTTCTAATCAAGTAGCTAAAGATGAAAAAACAGCAGCAAATCAGACGCTCAGCGGTGAATCCTTACACAAAGTCAATCTATCTTGGCAAGCTATGGTTTTAAGCCGTCTTGAGCAATTTAAGCGTTACCCTCGAAAAGCTCAATTTAATCATCAAGAAGGTACAACGCTTATATACTATACAATAAACCGTCAAGGAGAGATTTTATCTGTTGATATCGCAAGAAGCAGTGGTTTTGAAGAGCTAGATATAGAGGCAAGTTCTGCAGTAAAACGTACAAAGATAGTTCCACCACCACCAGATGAAATTAAAGGAAATATCATAGAATTAACAACACCTATCAATTTCTTTATATCGAATAGGAAATAAAGGAAAATATTTAACTATTTTTAATATTCTAAGTCATGAAGGGATAATATAACCCTCTAGTTGATATCATCCCTTCGAATGTATTTAGTTGTCCTTTATAGTTAATAACCCGAATCCTGTTTAAGTCGAAGCACCGATTATTCGAATGTTTGACTTATTATTATGACAAACCTGATACGCACACAAAGATGCATAAATTCCTGCTAAATAGCCTTGAATACCTCTCGCCTTACTTGTGACTAAATTGTATTTATAGTCAAACAATCTAATTACTCATACAGACATGAAAAAACATCTGAAAGAGTCGATCAATACAATCCTCTTGCCATTCTTTTCTCTTTTTCTTAATCCATGCCCAAGTCTTTTCAATAGAATTCAAATCAGGACTATAAGCAGGCAACCATAAAATCTGATGCCCATAGTGTTCCAATAACTCCTGTATATCCGATC
>NZ_VTDM01000045.1 GCF_015627105.1 Acinetobacter baretiae
CCTGCTCAGCTGCATCTATTGGTTATGCATTAAAACGTTTAGGAATCACAGTGAAAAAAAGACCTTACGCCACCCACAAGCCAAAGAATCCCTCAGATCAGAATTTATCGAAGCTTTAGATCAGCTTAAACAAAAGCACCCCATTGTTTATCTTGATGAAAGCGGGTTTAAATCACACGATTATAGACCTCACGGTTATCCTCCGAGAGGAACACCATGTTATGGCTCATTTAACTGGCAATTAAAGAACCAAACCAATGCCATTGGTGCATTATATCAAGGTCAACTATTTGCAGTTGGTTTATTCGACTGCAAAATTAATTCAGATGTATTTCATTTTTGGGTAGAGCATTTTCTTATTCCGGAATTACCTAGACACAGCATCATTGTGATGGATAATGCGACCTTTCATAAGCGAGTAAACACACAGGAGTTATTGGAACACCATGGGCATCAGATTTTATGGTTACCGCCTTATAGCCCTGATTTGAATTTTATTGAAAAGACTTGGGCATGGATTAAGAAAAAGAGAAAAGAATGGCAAGAGGATTGTATTGATCGACTCTTTCAGATGTTTTTTCATGTCTGTATGAGTAATTAGATTGTTTGACTATACATCATAATCTTTGCGATACACAAAAGAGAATAATAGTTTTTGTCTTGAGTACATAAGTCATTTAGCCAAAGTAAAATCATGTCAAAAGATTGCTCATGGTATTTATTAGCTTTATATTAGAGTTGACTAATACTTATGATAACTGCGAACTCTGTAACCTTTACTATATTCAGTTTTTTTTCTAAAACAATATTGTGCTTTGATCACGTCGACAAGTTTTTCTCTATCTACTTGATTCAGTTCAAGGGGTTGAAATTGCGATAAATTACGTTCTTGAAAAAATGCTGCAATACAAGAATCTTTTGAGACGTACCTCATACTCCAGCCAACATAGACATTTTCATTACAGTTATAAATGGTTGTAATATGGGTAATTGATTGTAAGTTATTGAGTTTTTTTAGACTACAACACAGTTTTTCAAGTTCCTGTGATTCGCCTTCAATACAATGATAAAAATGTTGATTTGCATAGTAGAAGACGCCTGAAATTTTATTTTTATAAGAAAACTTCAGAATGAGATTCTGGATTTGATGTAACGTTTCAATTAATGTTTCGTGTTCATGTACAACAATTGATCCAAAGTAGCAATATTGCGCTTTGATATGATGACTCCCTATTAAAAGACGTAATAAGTAATCAAATACCGTTCTTTCTTAGAGAAGTTAAGAAATTACGTTGTTATCGACCAATCTAACACAGTTTTAGTAAATAGTATTTTTTATCGTATTTTATTCTCTCCACTACGTATCAATTCATCAATAAATGCAACCAAATGATCTTGTATGAGCTCATAAGAAATTGGATACTCCTTTTCTCGTCTCTCAAGCAGTTCTCTGACTTTAGAGTTCCCTTGCACATATTTCATTGACCAGTCCTTAAATCTTCGATATTCAGTCGGTAGAGTCCCATAATAGTGAATAAAATGATGCCTTGGATCAACCGCAATACGATCGAATAGGCTTTCAATCACTGGCTCGTATCCTTCAATATATTGAAAAAACTGCCCATGTGAATAATATAAAACACCTGTAATTTGATGTCTTTTATTGAAGTCACGTGCAACTTTTAAAATATCCTCAATTTCATCTAATAAGTTTTCATGGTTACTTGTTCGAATACTTGAATAGCATAAAAAATGTAATCTCACATCATTTGTCCGAAAAGTTATCTATTATGTGAGTATGTTGAAAATAATTATGATTTGATACCACTAGATTAAATCACTCAATTAAGGCATTTTTTTACTAAGTAAGTGATATTATTTTACTTATTTCTAATTAGTTTAAATAGTAAGCATTAAATGTAATCTATTGCTTACAAGATATTGTTATTTTTAACAAAAAAAAAGAGATTGATTGCATGAAACACCAAGTAAAATCATAAAATCATTATACATATTTAATGATTAGGAACTTGATGAAAAATTCATCTATATTTTTAGAATCTAAATCAACGATCATTCTTAGACTAGATTGTATTGATGAAATGGTGACAGACCAACATGGAAAAGTAATGATGAGCCGTCTATGGATTGACCCTGAAGATAATATATTAATTGATTTTCATTTATATTCATTATTTGACCAAGCTGAAGTGGATCAGAAAATTTTAATTAATGAAAAGTGGTTTACAGTAACAAAAGTGATTAAAAAGAAACTTATAGGATTTTCAAGTTTAGATCCAGAAAATAGGCGAAATATATTAACTTCGAATGTTGCAGATTCGACTCATTATAAGAGTGAGTCGGGTGAGTAGATCACGGGTAATTTTTTAAGTAAATAAATTTTAGTTTTGATAAAATTGTAATAGGCTTTCCTACACGATTGGCGGTAGGAAAGCCTATTACATGGGTAAACTGCGAATCGTTGTTAGAGTTATTATCTTCGCTGTTGTGCATGCATAATAAATGTAACTGATTTTAAAATATGTAGTCAAAAGCTTACATTCGCTTAATATTCAATCTAAATATAAAAAATGACTAATTTAAAATTAAATTTATTTTTTAAATTCAATGTCTTATAGTTTATTTTTTATATACATAACTTTACATAAACAGTAGTACAAAATTTTTAATACTTATAAAAAATTATATCAGTCACTTAGATGTGTCATTTCATCAATAGCATTGATTACAAGTCAGTATTTAATTGATTCCGACCACAACGATATTACCCAAAAGCTCAACAGGCATTAATTTAATCACTTATTATTGCAAATATTCTGTTATGTACGACAAATTAAACCTATTTTGAGGCAACAAAATAAGGCCAATGCATTGCTTAGTGTATTGAAAATCGAAGACAACTTTGTGAGAAGTAAAGTTAAAAATATTTATATGTTTTTAACACATTTTAAATGTACCAAAAATTAAAGCTATAAATACATGAATTTAAAATTATTTAAGTTATTATATTTTTTAACATTATATTTTTTGGGGTCAAGATATGAGTAGAAAAATTTCAATATTTTTTATTTTGTTTAATTTATTCTTAGCAAGTCATACTTTTGCAGAAAGTATAAAATTAAAAACTTATTTAGCATCACCTATACATTTTGGTATAACTTCTACTTTAATTGAAACTGATAAAGAGATAATTTTAGTTAATGCACAATTTACTAAATCAGAAGCACTTAGAATTGCAGCCGAAATATTAGACACGGGTAAAAAGTTGACTACTATTTTTGTTAGTTATGGTGATCCAGATTATTATTTTAGTTTAGATATTTTGAAGAATATATTTCCAGATGCAAAAATAATTGCTACACCAGCAACCGTAAAACATATTAAAAATACATATCAGGCTAAAAAAAGATACTGGCTACCTACAATGGGAATAAATGCACCATCTGAAATTATTATCCCAGATGAATATACACTGAATACACTTAAAATTTCTGAAGAAGAAATACAAATAAAAGGAGAAGGAGAGTTAACATATTTATGGATTCCTCAAATAAAAGCAATTGTTGGAGGCATTCAAGTAACTTCAGGCGTACATATTTGGATGACTGATTTTAACACACTAGAAAGTAGACAAAATCTGTTAAATTCATTGACTGATATGAAAAAAATGAATCCTGAAATTGTAATTCCAGCACATACTATTTCAGGTGCAGAGCAAAATATTGATGCTGTTAATTTTTCAATTAAATATTTAGAAGATTATAATATAGCCGTTAAAAGAAGTAAGAATAGCCAAGAGCTCATTCAGATCATAGAAAATCAATATCCTGATTTAAAAGACAAAGAGTCTCTCAAATTAGGAGCTAAAGTTGTAAAAGATGGATTTGAATGGAAGTAACTCCATTTACATTAACCTACTGACTATGCTTTCAACTTAATTTTTTAGGTTAAAATGTATAACTACACTAATCTAGCTAGACTCATGAATAAGACTAGCAATTGAAAAAAGCGAAAAATGTTCAAGGGTATTTATCTGAAATTCATGCATCTTTATGTGCATATCAGATTTTTCATATAGATAAGCTGACCATTCAAGTGGTCAATGCTTCGGTTTAAACAGAATTCGGGTCTAAATACTCTTGAACACTTCGTACTTTACTTGTTACTTAGCTGTATTTCCTTTGAAGTAAACTGAATAAATTTTCAATCTTTTTTGTTTTAGATAGCCGTATTACTTGCATATTTTTGCAATAAAATAATAAATCACTAAATCAATTTTTTGTAATTTAGTTTCTTTCTAAAACTTTGGCGCATATAGCCAAGATTTGAAAGGGATGCTTTAAAACCTTTGACTAAATCCCCCATTCTTTTAATACCAACAATATACCTATTGGATAATGCTGTATTAATCATATCTTCATTAGCATTCATTGCTATATATAGTTTTCATATAGTTTTCAGCGAAATAACTATTTTATAGAAATTTCCCGTCCCGTATCGCATTTTTCTTAAAGATTTATATCGTGGAATACGTTGATTTTTACACATAGATAGCGTGATTGAATCGACCTGTTAACGGATTTGGCTATCCTTAAAAATTTCAGTATGCAAAGCATGTAGTGCAAATTGATATGTATTGATAAGTTGAATGATTTATTAAATATTTAAAATATTGTTTTTTTAAGTTTTCTAAAGATTTTTTGAAGTTATTCAAGTCAAAGGATTGGTAATGGGGTTCGATAAATATGATTTCAGATAAGCTAAGTTTTAAAGGGTGTATTTGTTTGAAATGTTTATTTCGTTTTAGAAAAACTCAATAAGTGGATTCAAATCTTATAAAAAAATCATCGATTTTACAGAATAAAGCATTAATATTTGTCATCGTAGTTAGAATTTAGGTTTGTGTAGTAACTTTCCTAAAAGGTTCTCATCATTATCTTTTTAACTGTTTTTATCCATGATTTGGGTTATTTATGAAAATAAGAATCTTAATTTTTTCAAAACACTAAGTAAAAAGAATGAAAAAGCCGATCTTAAAGTATATCGGCTTTTTTATGCAGCTTTAAGTATTTTATCTATAGTTTAAATGAAAAGGCACTTAATTTATCATTTAATTTTAAAATTTCAGATAACTACTAATCAGTATCAGTAAAACTATAAATTTTTTCTATATTGAATAAACCCAGCATTATCAGCAACACGATCATATAATGCACGTGCTCTATAATTTGTTTCTTGCGTTAACCAATAAACCCTAGAACATTCATTTGCTTTAGCATCTTTAGAAACAGCATCAATCAGTTTTTCACCTAAACCATGAGCACGTTGCTTCGGATCAACAAATAGATCTTGTAAATAACAATAATTACCAACGGTCCAAGTACTACGATGAAAAATATAATGAACAATACCTAAAAGAACACCATCCGATTCCATAACTAGACAGTAAATAGGTTCATCAGGATCTAAAAACCTACGATATGTTTCCTCAGTAACAGATGTTGAAATATTAACATGATAAAAAGATTGATACTGATCCCATAAAGATAACCATTGGGAATAATCATCAGCAGAGAGTTGTCTAATAATCATTATAAAGTCCTCCATTTTAATCGTTAAACATCGAATTTAAAACGATTTAGTAAATAAGTACAGAAATAAAATAGAAAATAGCTATGATTTAAATTCAGGTTTAGTGAGTCTTACTTTTTTATGACTACAATATTCATGATTTTTGTACTCAAGGTGTGAATTATTTTGCCTTTTATCTAGATGTAATTCTTGTTTCGAAGATAATAAATTTCAGCGAAAATAATTTACAAAATAACTTAAATACTGACTTTTATGATATTCGTTGAGAATTTATATAAAAGACTTGAAAGTTATCCTCTAATAAAAGGGGTTAACATAAATATCCTCAATCAAATTTTTTCTTTTTATCATGGCGATAGCATTTCCTCGTTGTGCTCGATACCATTATATTTGAAACCGAACGTTCAATGGATTGACGTAAACCATTGAATAATTGAACTTCATTGGACTGTTTTAAATAATCTAGAATGTGTTCACTAAAAGAAAAAATAATATCTTTTGCATTTCTAATTCTGAAAGTATCGCTCTCGGCCAATTTAAGCAAGTCAGCCACATGAGGAAATGCTTTACTTCCCTTCAATTTAAGTGCCATATTTTGGTCAATATTAGGGTAAATAAGTGTATGTGTTAGATCAAAAGGAGGTGAGACAAAAATATTTGTCATATCAGATGAATACTGTAAAGCAAAGTTTTTTAAATGTGCATCACCATTACCTATCAAACAATTAAAAACAATATACCGGTACATCTTTTCAACTTCACTCAAACGACCAGTATATAATAATGTTGCCTTTAATAAGGTTTCATAACTTCCTGTGTATTTAGCATCGGCATCATTAGATTTTTTGAGTAATGTCGTAAAGTCTTCATAGCCTAATCGCTCACCTGTATTTTTACGATCAAAGCGTTCAACTACATAAGTTTCCAAATTATTAGAGAGATAGCTCTTTGGTGGTTCAAGTCCACAGTACTGCGCTGCTTGCATACAGACAAATTCATTTACGGTAAGTAAAGGAAAATCATCATCAAAAGATTTAACAATAAAATCTTTTTGCTGTACGGTTCGATCTGTTTGATTTAATTGCACATTTGGAATACTTACCTTTGGTTGCATACCTGCTAAAGCATTGCGTAAATAATATTTCTCTAAGAGTTGAGGGAATAAAGGTTCCTGTGAATGATAAGATAAAATTTGATCTAGACTTAAAGATGTTGTTTCGGGAAATAAAAGATCACTTTGATAATTCAGTAAACCAATGCCTTGATCACCTTGTAATGCCAACAAATACATATCATTAACTTTGGCATATCGAGCTAATTTTTGTGAAATGAAACGACGGTTAAACCCTTCAGGTAAATTCTGAGAAAAAATTGGATGTAGAGTTCCCGAAGAATAACCATCCATTCCTTGCCGAGTCATGGTCAAAGAAACATGATGTTGCTCTTGGATGGGCTGATAATGATGTACAGAGCCATAGGTTAATAATCCTAGCGTATTTTCACGATGCGCAACATGAATGCGATTAATTTGATACGGTAAATTGATTAAATTCACTATAATTAATCCTCTGAAAATAATTTATCAATATCATTCCAATCTGGTAATACGACACTTTGAGGAACAACATCAAATTGTAAACTCACAGCATTGAGTACTCGCTCAAAAATATCAAAAGATCCTGTAAAACGTCCATTTTCTATCTCGGAAATTGTGGTTTTATTAATGCCTGAAAGCTCGGAAATCTGTTTTTGTGTATATCTTAAACGCTTTCTTTCCGTACATACTTTTCTGCCAATATCGACTCGTGTTGTCATCTTTTTACTCAAAAAATAGCTATATAGCTAATAATATAAATTAAAAAAGATAAGTTATCTATATAGCTAATCTAATATAAATGTCTAAGAACATGTCATCTAAAAAACTTAGATCTTCGATGTTATAAAGATGTGTTTTCTATTACAATTTCACGTTTTTATTTCATTTAAATTTTCGTGAGATTAGATTCATTAATTTTTAATAGATGCTTAGGAAAAAGCAGTTTCAAATGTCGTTTTCTTTCGTAGTGCTTTATAAATTATGATGGATTGTTTTTTGACTTTCGTAATAGATTTAATTTAAATCTTAGATAATGATAATACCTGTTAATTAATCAAGGATTTTATATCCATCTTTCAGCCTAACACTATTGTATAGGCTTTTTAAAAATCATTTACGGCAATCAGTAAAAAGTTATCGTAAAGATGATTCGATGGTGATTTTATTACATAATGATGCACCAATTACCGTTATTTTTATTGCAAGAATTTATGAGAAAATTTATCAATCGGAGCATTATATAACTCAGCCTAAAAGAAGAAACAGCCGTTATTGAATAATCAAGATTATTCGACCATTTTGTCAAAGACAAATTTTATATTGTGAATTCAAATGTAACAGCTGATAAGGAAATATCAATGATGATTTACCTTTAGTAAATGGCAAAGCATCATTGATATGTTTAATATATGCTTTAAATCGAAGTACCCAATTTTATACACTTGATGATTAAAACATTATTTTTTTATAGGGATAAATTCAGTAATGCAACTTTATGTGTGTAGGGACTCTTGCTGTGCCCAAGATGATCAAATTGGGCCTTTAGATGGCTATTTTGAGTTTCATGACCATATAAGCTTTGAACACGTTATTCAGCACTTGTTAAATATTTCATTTTTCCCACATACCGCTACCCATAATCATATAATTGGAAAAACAGGGAAACATAATGTCGTGGAAATATTATTACCGAATGATAAAATATTTTATCACGTATTAAAAAATCGTTTTGCAAAAAATATCATTCAAAATAACAGTTTATATTTTGAGTACACGTATCTTCGTTATCCAAGATAAATAATCTATTTAACATTTTATCAATTTAAAAAATGGGAACTTATTCCCATTAAAACTTCTATAAATTTAATTTTAGAGCACTACTTAGAGTTAAAAACTAAAAATCTAGTACATTTATTTAACATTCCATATAGAAAAAATACGAATTAATTAACTTTATATATTAACCCGAATCCTGTTTAAGCCGAAGCACCGATGATTCGAATGTTCGGCTTATTCTTATGACAAACCTGATACGCACATAAAGATGCATAAATTCCTGCTAAATAGCCTTGAACACTTCTCGCCTTACTTGTCACTAAGTTGTATTTAGCTTTCAACAAACCAAACAATGTTTCAATCTTATTTCGTTGCTTCAAAT
>NZ_VTDM01000046.1 GCF_015627105.1 Acinetobacter baretiae
TTTTTTTAGCCTTACATTTTTATAAATCCAGATGATATCTACTGTACACACAACATCTATAACCCACACTCAAAGAAAAAACAAAACATCTACCCACAACACATCATCCTAATTCAAGAACATATCCACATCGATAAAAAAACATCAGCGTAATCTAAAATCCTGAATAGGAAATTTAATCGCTTTAAATCCCTCCATCGATGCACTTATGATGAATCTATGTATAAGTTTATGATGTGTTTCTATGTGCATAGCTAAAGTAAATGAAATCTGATATAAATCGTTAATTGTTTATTTTTGGAATTTTTAAGTATGGTTGATCATAATGTATTCATTGCATTTATGTTGACGATCGCTGCAAGCCTTGCAACAGTTATCGGTGGTATTATCGTCTGTTTTTTTAAACAACCGAGTGCACGTTTATTATCCTTTGGACTTGCTTTTGCTGCAGGTGCAATGGTTTATGTATCTTTAACTGAAATACTTAATAAATCTATATCTTCTTTTGAGTCAGTTTATGCCGAAAATATAGGCTATAGTTTTGCAACATTTTCATTTTTAGGCGGGATGATTCTAGTCTTATTTTTAGATCGCTTAGTTCCTAATCCACATGATACGTTAGAAAAAAATACAGTCTCAGAAATGAATCATAAACAAATTATGAGAACTGGATTATTAACCATGTTTGCAATTACAGCACATAATTTACCTGAAGGTTTAGCCACCTTTTTTGCAACATTAGATAGCCCTATAGTTGGTGCACCTTTAGCCATTGCGATCGCCATTCATAATATTCCCGAAGGGATTGCTATTGCATTACCTGTATATATTGCTACAAATAATAAATGGTATGCAGTGGGCGCAAGCTTTTTATCAGGTTTAGCAGAACCTTTTGGCGCAGCAATTGGTTATTTATTCTTAGCACCTTATTTAAATGATATTGTATATGGCGTAGTTTTTGGTTTAATTTCGGGGGTAATGGTGTATTTGGCTTTAGATGAATTGTTACCTACAGCTAAGAAGTACTCTAAAGGCCATGAAACAGTCTATGGCCTTGTAATTGGAATGAGTGCATTAGCAATAAGTTTGGTTGCCTTTAAGTTTGCATAAATATATGTATTAAGTGGCTTTTAAGCCACTTTTTTTATTAAGCAGTAATAAAAACCATCTCCTACATCTTTAATTGGTAATAACTGAATTCCATACTTTTGCTTAATTCCCCAAGATACATTTAAAACCTCTTCTTGAGCATCTTTATGTTTACTAAAAAAAGAGATCATTTGATTTTCATTTTCTGCTTTTAGAATGGAACAAGTAATATATAGTAAATGACCACCTATTTTAACTTGAGGCCATAAATTTTCTAATATATCGTGTTGTAAAGAGACAATCGTTTCGATATCTGAAGATTTACGAAGCAACTTAATATCGGGGTGTTTACGTATTACACCTGTAGCAGAACATGGTGCATCTAAAAGAATTAAATCTGCTTGTTGATCACTTTTCCAAGTGGTGGCATCTTTACATATTATTTGACAATGTTGATGTGTTAATTGAAGGCGTTGAAGATTTTCTTGAATTTTAAGTAATCTTGATGAACTATTGTCGAGTGCAATCAACTGTCGAGGAGTATATCGCTCAAGTAAGTGAGTAGTTTTTCCTCCGGGTGCCGCACATGCATCGATCACTATTTTATCATTAATATTGGGTATAATATCAGCGCACAATTGAGCATGCTCATCTTGAACTGAAAATAACCCTTGATTAAAACTAGGAAGGGATTTAATAGATACAGCTTCATTCAATTGAATCGCTTGTTCAGACAATTGACTACAACTCACATCAATGTTTTGTTGTTGTAGTTCAGTGAGGTATGCAGTTCGATCAGTCTTACGTACATTTACTCGTAAGGTAATTGAACTACTCTTTTTGAGTTGACTGATTAAATCATCTAGATATTCAGGCCAGTTATTTTTAAGCCGTTTATATAACCAACTTGGTAAAGCATGTGCTTGGTGTACAGTAGAGCCTAATTCTTCTGGTGTACGAGTGTATTGTCTTAAAATTGCATTGACTAAGGCACTAAATTGTCCAAGTTTAAGTTGTTTAACAGCATTTACTGTTTCAGATATTGCAGCATGTGCTGGAATTCTAGTGTATATAAGTTGATATAAACCAAGATGTAAAGCTGCGTGAAGCATGTGATTATCTATGGGGGTTTTTATAAGTGGTAGACAGGCAGATTTAAGTGCATACCATTGTCGTAAAGTACCTAGTGTGAGTTCATGAAACAGTGCTTTATCTTTGTCTAATACTTGATTAAGATGTTGATCTAATTGTGTAGACAATGATTCTCCATCTTGTATTTTACTAATTAAAACAATAACTTGTGCTCTTAGATTTAGAGATTGATACGTTGGTGATAAGTGTTTGTTTTGATTCATTATAAGATCTGCCCAACGTGTAGTTTATTGGCTTGTATGACTTGTTGTGGTGTAAAGGGTTTTGCATTTGGCCATTGTAATGAAGTAATACAAAGCACACTATTTTGGCCACAATAAATATAAATACCATCTGAGGTTATTTGTAAAACTTCGCCATAAGTTGCTTGATGTGTTAGATCATAGATAGCGACATGGCCTGACCACACGCGTAAGTTATATTGATCTATTGCTATAAATGCAATTGGCCAAGGGTTAAAGGCTCTGATATTGGCACAAATTTGAGTGGCTGTGAGTTGCCAGTCAATTTTAGCCTCTGTTTTAGTGAGCTTGTGGGCATATGTGACTTCGTCTTCGTTTTGAATGTGTCGATGATTGAGATAGTGAATCAATGTTTTTTCGGTTTCAACAACCTGACAAATCGCAATTGCACCTTGTTTTGCCAATTTTTCATATAATGTTGCAGAAGTGTCATTAATAGTAATTGGACATGATGTTTTAAGAAGAATATCACCTGTATCTAAGCCACGCTCCATTTTCATAATGGTGATCCCTGTCTCTTGATCTTGCGCTGCTATTGCTCTTTGAATAGGTGCTGCACCTCGCCAACGTGGGAGTAATGAACCATGAATATTTAAACAACCATACTTTGGTGCATCTAAAATCTCTTGTGGCAAAATTAAACCGTAAGCCGCGACAACCATGACGTCGATGTCTAATGCCAGTAGTTCTTGTTGTGCAGCTAATCCATGATTTGTACTTTTTTTAAAGTTTTCTGGTTGAAAAATAGGCAAATTGTGTAATAATGCAAGTTGCTTAACTTCTGAACAATGTATCTTTTGCCCTCTACCTGATTTGCGGTCAGGTTGTGTGTAAACTGCGACGATATTGTGTGGTGTATTAATCAATGCTTCCAGAGCAATCGCTGCAAACTCAGGTGTTCCAGCAAAAAGAATATTCAATGTCAGTGATCCATATGTTGAACTGCAAGCATTATAACATTACGGGATTTTGGAATATAACCCTCATATTTGATGATCTGATTTAATCAATAAACTGACTCAAAAACTAAACAAAAAATAAATTATTTTTACATATCAGTAATACTTTTAGGTTTGTAATTTACTGAGTGAATTTTATACTGTTGTACATAACCATGTTTTTTTATTAATAATTCGTCACTGTAAATACTAATACCGAACAATATTTCAAGTTTTAAAAAACGATAGATAGGGTTAAGAATATGAATAAAGTATATAAAATTGTTTGGAACGCTTCTTTAGGTGCTTGGGTTGCTGTTTCGGAGTTAGCAAAATCTAAAACAAAAACAAAAACTGTAGGGTCTGCTAGCTTATTTGCAGCGATGATTGTTTTTGCGCCAAGTGCATTTGCATCTTATTCAGCTCAGGGTTCAGGAGATAATGCTGCCTCTGCATCAGGAAGTTATGCAACTGCAATTGGTAACAGTGCAACAGCAAGTGCACAAAGTAGTTCTGCATATGGTTCAGGTGCAAAAGCAACTGGATTTGGTTCAGCTGCTTTCGGGAATGACGCAAAGGCAACAGGTAATAATTCTTTTGCAGCAGGTGGTGGTCAAAATACAGGTACAGGTGCAACAGCAAGTGGTACTGCGGCGATTTCAATTGGATATTTATCTACAGCGGTCGGAGATAACTCTACAGCAATTGGGCTGAGTGCAAATGCAGCAAACAGAGATTCTGTAGCTATTGGTAATGGAGCTTCAACAGCAAATAGCAGTGGTACAGGAAATGCACAATCTGTCGCTATAGGCCCATATACAATTGTTTCAGGTGATCAGTCTGTTGGCGTTGGTAATAATGTTGTTGCTTCTGGAAATTCATCAATAGCGGTAGGTGGTGATGATATAGATAAAGTAAGATCAGCATCTAATTCAACTTATAAAACAATTACAGGTGTTGATTTACCTACAGGTTATAATGCAACGAAGGCATCAGGTGGTGGGGCTGTTGCTTTAGGTGCAATGTCTCAAGCAACGGGAAATTTTGCTAGTTCATATGGTATGGCTTCAAATGCAACAGGCGATGCCTCTGTAGCATTAGGAACTACAGCAAATGCAAGTGGACAAGGTGCACTAGCGATTGGTGCTGTTTCAAATGCATCTCAAACAGGTTCGGTTGCTATTGGTATTAATTCAAAATCTGCAGGTTTAAACTCTACAGCCATTGGCTCAGGAAGTTCATCTTCTACAGGATCCCAAGCAACTGGAGATAATGCAACTGCAATCGGTGGAGGAAGTACTGCTGCTACAAATGGTACAGCATTAGGGACTCAGGCAGTTGCTAAAGAGGGCGGTACGGCTATTGGTACTGGTGCACAAGCAACAAAAGCAGGTGGAGTTGCAATAGGTTCTAACTCTATTTCATCTATAGATGCAGGTGTAGCAGGTTATGATCCTATTACAGGTCAAGGCAGTACAAATACGACAAATGTTTGGAAATCTACGAATGCTGCAGTTGCTGTAGGAAGTGGCTCTACAGTCAGCCGTCAAATTACAGGCGTTGCAGCAGGTACAAATGACGTAGATGCAGTAAACGTCGCTCAATTGAAAGCAACAAAAAATTATACAGATAATGTGGCAAAAAGTACTGCTACAGCTCTAGGTGGTAGTTCTGCTTTAGATCAGACAACGGGCCAAGTAACAACACCACGTTATACAATTACTAAAACTGATGGTACACAAACGACAGTAAACGGTGTAGAGAATGCATTTACCACTTTAAATACCGAAGTGGTTAAACCAATTACGTTTAAGGGAAATAGTGGAAGCTCATCAAATCAATTGGGCAGTACATTAACAATTTCTGGTGGTTCAACGGCTGATAGCTCTAACTCAAATGTAAAAACCGTTGTGTCTGGTAACACTGTAGATGTACAAATTGCGAATGCCCCAATTTTTACAGGTGCGGTGACAGCAAAAGGTTTTGATGCAACAGGTAATACAGTTGCCAATGTCAAAGCAGGTATTGCAGATACCGATGCAGTGAATGTCTCTCAATTAACAGCTACGAATAATAATTTAACTAGTAAAGGCTTTAATATTACCGCCAACGGCACTAATTCTGATAACGTTAAGTTGGGTGAAACAGTTAATTTTACCAATACAGATGGTAATTTAGTTGCTTCAAATAGTGATAATCAAGTCACTTATAATCTTGCTAAAAATGTAAACTTAACGAGTGATGGTAGTTTGACAGTTGGTGCTACAAAGTTAAACAACGATGGTTTAGTTTCAACAGATAGTAGTAATAATAAAACAGTGACGAGTGCTGCTGGATCGGTTATTACAGATGGTAATAGCCGTAGCAACACGATTACCGCTGATCAAGCGAGTATTAAAGATGCAAATGGTAATACGACAGTTACTCAAACGACTGGCGTAAATGTCTCTGATAATTCAAAAAATAATAATGCTATTACAGCCACAGCATCAACACTTACAGATGCAAGTAACAATAAAAGCATTTCTACTGCATCAGGTTTGAATACGAGTAATGGCGATGCACTCGGGCATAATAATAGTTTTACTGCAACTAGCTCAAAATTATCTGATAATCAAGCAAATAGTAATGAGTCTACATCAAAGCAAACTCAACTTGCTGATGGAAATGGTCGTACTAATACCATTCAAGCCGATAATACAACCATTAAAGACGCCAATGGTAATACTACTGTTACAAAATCAACAGGTTTAAATGTAACTGATGGTACGAACACAAGCACCGTAAGTGCTAATGGGTTAACAGTAAATAACGGTCCGAGTGTAACGACCACAGGTATCAATGCTGCCGACATGAAGATCACAAAAGTAGCTGCAGGAACAGCAGATACAGATGCAGTGAATGTCTCTCAATTAACATCAACGAGTAATGCTTTAACTAATAGAGGCTTCAATATTACTGCCAATGGTAGTAACTCGGATAACGTTAAGTTGGGTGAAACAGTTAATTTTACCAATACAGATGGTAATTTGGTTGCTTCAAATAGTGATAATCAAGTCACTTATAATTTATCAAAAAATATTAATGTTGATACTGTCAAGGCAGGAAATACATCGATTGATACAAATGGTGTGAGTGTAACTGACCCTTTAAATAACTCAACCAGCTTACTTTCAGGTGGTTTATCTAGCAAAGATTCTTCTGGTAAACAAATTACAGTGACTGCAGCAGGAGTAAACTTTCGTGACCAAAATGGAGCGATAGAAGGTCCATCAATTACTCGATCTGGAATTGATGCAGGTAGTCAAAAAATTACAAGTATTGCTGCAGGAACAGCAGATACAGACGCAGTGAATGTTTCTCAATTAACATCAACGAGTAACAGCCTCACGAGTAAAGGTCTCAATTTTAAAGACACCAATGGTATCACTACACATAAAAATCTAGGTGAAACCCTCACCATCAAAGGCACAGGAAATAAAGCGGACGATCAATACAACACGGGCAATATTAAAACCACGACTGACAGTAACGGTAATATCGTTGTGGGTATTGATCAGAACTCAAACTTCCAAACAGTGAAAGCGACCGACAGCACCACAGGAAATAACAGCGTTTTATCGGGTACAGGTACAGCAATTACTTCAGGTGATCAAAAGACCACAGCAAATTATGACTTAACACAAGCAAAACTGGTGGATTCAAGTGGCAATCGCACTACCACGACTGCTAGTGATAACGTGATTGCATCAAGTGACAATAAAACCAGCACAAAAATAACAGCAGGTAATACCGCGTACACAGATGGTACAAACAATGTGAGCGTGGGCAATACAGGTTTATCGGTAAACAATGGCACTGATAGCAGTACAGTGACAGCTACAGGTTTGACAGTCAATAACGGTCCGAGTGTAACGACCACAGGTATCAATGCTGCCGACATGAAGATCACAAAAGTGGCTGCAGGAACAGCAGATACAGACGCAGTGAATGTCTCTCAATTAACATCAACGAGTAATGCTTTAATCAACAAAGGTTTAAGCTTTGCAGGTGACAGCGGTACAGATGTTGCTCGTAAACTCGGTGATACCCTTAACATTAAAGGTGGTGCAGACAGCACAAAACTCACCGACAACAACATTGGCGTGGTTGCCAACGGTACAGATGGTCTTGAGGTTAAACTTGCCAAAGATCTAAACCTTGGCAAAGACGGTAGCGTCACAGCAGGTAATACTGCATTGAACAATGATGGGATAGCAACCACTGATGCGGCAGGCAACACAGCCACATTGAGCGGTTCAGGCACCAACATTCAAGGAAAAGACGGTTCATCTGCAAACTATGCTTTAGCCGGCACAACGTTAAAAGACACCTCTGGCAATACAAATAGCACGACACCAACCAGCTCAACACTGACAGATAAAACAGGCAACAACAGTGAAACCACTGCTGCAGGTACTACGGTAACGACCAAAGATGCCAACGGCAACACTACAGGCCAAACCAATTATGGTGCAGATGGCTTTAGTATCAAAGATGGCCCAAGTGTTGGTAAAGATGGCATTAATGCGGCAAACACTGTGATCAGCAATGTCAAAGATGGTA
>NZ_VTDM01000047.1 GCF_015627105.1 Acinetobacter baretiae
TCGTTTGAAGTATTGATTCTGTTTTAGAAATTTCAAATAAGTGGATTCAAATTTTATAAAAAAATCATCAATGGTACAGAATAAAGCAGTAATATCAGTCATGAGGATTAGAGTGGTAAGTCGTGTCTAGTAACTCAACTTATGGCTCTAATCCTTGGCTTTTTCAAATAAATCCTTAAACAGGATTCGGGTTAATTAATAAACACACTGCAAAAGAAAAATAGGATATTTATTTTCTATAAATATCCTATAAATCGTATAGTGAAACTACCTAATTATTCATACAGTCAACAATACTAAAAGCTTTCCTAAATGTATTCTGTCGTTTTTTACTTGTATCTGTTTTTCATTAGTTTAAATATATCGCAAAGCATTTTCCTCACGATATTAAAACAGTTTTGTAGAATGGTTACTCGACTTGATAAGCTTGTGCGAAATTATAGATACTTTACAGCGTACATGTTTATTTGGTCAAAGCTAAATAAAAGCACATACTAGAGCTAAAAAGTTAATTCTTTACTTTAATTTGCATTAAAGTAATCAGCTATTTCCTATAGGAAAACAGAGCATCCTTCGTTAGCTTTTACATAGCTCTGTTTTAATTAGGCACCATATTTCAGCATTAAACTCACGGTATAAACATCACCTTTTTCAACAGCCAGTATAAAAGATGTATATCTTTTCATTAAATACTATGCTGTATTTTGATTTGGATGAACGCCATATTGTAAAAGTAATGCGA
Source organism: Acinetobacter baretiae (assembly GCF_015627105.1). Taxonomy (GTDB): domain Bacteria; phylum Pseudomonadota; class Gammaproteobacteria; order Pseudomonadales; family Moraxellaceae; genus Acinetobacter; species Acinetobacter baretiae. The sequence goes on from NZ_VTDM01000047.1 coordinate 743, forward strand.
AAACCTTATAAGCATCATCAACTTTCTTACTCTGAAAATAGAATTTTTTCACCTGATCAAATAATGCTTTCCTCTGATCATAGCGTGGTAAGATCTGAAGTTACTTGTAACTTTCAATATTATTACTTCCATTAGAATAACGTCTAATCGAATCTGCTAAATATTTATCATACAGTTGGTTAATATTATGCCTATTTAGTATATCTATGAAGCTTAAGCTTTTGTAAAGCATAGAAATACCATAATTTTCGTAATATTAGGATCAGCACTATTGCCTAATAATAGCTTTTCTAGTTTAAGTAAATTTTCGTCCATAGCACCATTCAAAGGACAAATTCATTTTTTGCTGTGCGCTCGTTTAAAATATTTTCACTAAAACTAGATTCAAAAAGCTTAAAAGAACAGGCTCTATTAACCACAATCTACTTTTTCCAACTTTAAATTTGTGGATACTGATTATATGAAATATTCGTTCTTAAACTTGCCGATAACGTTTTATCTAAAATGTTTTGCATCATTCATGCTTATATTTTAACGATTTGACTATACTAACCCTTATTAAAATAATACATAATCATCAAACAATATATGCTAAAACAAAATTTCACGCTCTAAACATATATCCCATTTAAAGCAATAAAGAGCCCTGCCATGACCAACAATTTAAATATTATTCGCTCAATTTATAAAGCATCATCTGAAGAAATTACACCCATTTTAGCAGACATTCTTGCAGAAAATGTGCAATGGACAGAAGCTGCAGGCTTCCCCACAGGTGGAACATACATTGGTTTAAATGCCATCAAAACAAATGTATTTTACCGACTCGCAACAGAATGGAGTGGTTTTAAAACAGAGGCAAAAACTTTTCTTGGTGATGACAATAAGGTTGCGGTATTTGGCATATATTCAGGCACATCAAACACAACAGGCAAATACTTTGAAGCTACGTTTGCTCACCTTTGGGAATTAGAACATGAAAAAGTGATAAAAATGGAGCAGTTCGTAGACAGTGCAATGGTTCAAGCTGCTTTAAAATAGTGAACTCAGATCAAAACTCATTTAGGTTCTCTTCATTAAAACCTAAACTTTTACTACGAAAGTTTAGGTTAATTCAAACATACCTTCTAAATATAGATGCCAATACTCATAAACATAATCTACATGCCTATTTTTTTCATAAGTTGGATTATCAAGAGCGTTAGTTCATACGCTTTAGCATATCTTCTACCCTACATACAGCTTAAAATAACAAGATATACGTATGAATTACATAACGTTAATATTTGAAACATATTTACTGCACCAAATAATAAGACATCAAATTAATGTATAAGCTTACGTTATATAAATTGTATAAGGAAAAGGCCAAATGACCACCAATAAATTTAATATACATGCGCAAAAACAAGAATATCCTGGCAGTGATGCACAATTAGAGCCTCAAGCTGAATTTATTTCTGAAAATTATTTAGGTAGCCGTAAATTGGTTGGGAAAGTTGCCCTCATTACTGGTGGCGATAGCGGAATAGGCCGCTCTGCAGCCTTACATTTTGTAAAAGAAGGTGCCGAAGTTGCCATTACCTATCTCAAAGACTCAGAAGTAGAAAAAGTCGATGCAGAATGGGTTAAACAATGGGTTGAAAATGAAGGTGGGGTTTGTCGCATATACCCAGTAGACTTACGACATAGTCAAGAAGCAAAAGACTTAGTGGCACAAGTTCTTAGCGATTTTAAAAAAATTAACATTTTAGTCAACAATGCAGGAACACAATATCCTAACGATGATCTAGCAACATTAGAAGATGAACAATGGCTAGATACATTTGCAACCAACGTTCATTCAATGTTTTATCTAACCAAAGCCACTTTGCCACATTTAGAAAAAGATGATGTTATTATCAATACATCTTCAGTCAATGGATATTTAGCACCAGGGAACATGGTGGACTACTCAACCACAAAAGGTGCACAAATTTCATTCACTCGTGGACTAGCAAATCAACTCTTAAAACGCGGTATTCGTGTTAATGCGGTTGCACCTGGGCCAGTATGGACTCCCCTTCAACCCGCAACATTGGGACAATTTAACCCTGAATTTGTAGAAAATTATGGCGGGAATTCGCCTATGGAGCGTTGTGCACAACCAAGTGAAATGGGGCCAACTTTCGTCTATTTAGCAAGTAGCGATTCATCATTTATTACAGGCCAAACCATTCACCCAAATGGTGGTATGATGGTTGGTGGATAAACGTTTTATTGCATTGTGAAAGTGATGTTATATTAACAAAATATAAGCCATTATTTTAATGTATGCGTGCTCTACAGGTTCTAACTGTAGAGCATTTTAGTGATTTTTTTTGATTGAAGCATACCTCCAAAACCCTTCCATTTAGTGAATATCCATCGCAAAAAATAACCTTTTTACGTTTATAAATTAGATTTTCAACTTTTCTCCTGACTAACAATCCTCAACACATCACCTTTAAAAGACTTATGCACACTATCTTACGTTCATTCATGTGCTCTATATTTTCATTAAAAACATGATAAGTTACTAGGATCTATTCTAATTTGAAAAATAGCTACAAAATGGTTTTTTAACATTTAAATATGACTGATCAGCAAAAAAATGACCATAAATTAAAGGATTTATCTGCTCTTTAGAGGTGAAGTTGCATCATAAAGTGAGTTAATTGGCTTGATTAAATGAAATAAGGACACGCCCTAATACATTTATGTAGATATAAGTTTAAAATACAAAAAATTATTTCTAATACAATAGATCTCTTGTGAAAAAGCAATTTCAGACGTAGTTTGCTTTCACAATGTATTATAAATCATACGTTGTGCTTGATTGTTTTTTGACTGTCGTAAGAGATTTAATGGTTTTTGCATCACATCATGCTCATGCTACATGAGGCTATGCAATAAGTTTTTTGGAAAAAATTACTATAAATACATCCGACCTATTGCTCTTTAAAACTATTAAACACACTTATGGTAATTCCGTTTTCTTGTAAAAATACATCATGTCAATTTTTTGTACCAACATATATTTAATAATTTCAGTGTACCGTACTATTTATTTAAAATAATGATTAAAAGATCTTGTATTACTGAGGATTAAAGTAAAGCATTTCGATTAAGTATTTACATTCCTACTGAGTTATTCTTGGTTTTTTATTCGCAATATTCTAAAAAATAACAGTTATATTTCACGAAAACATGCCTTCATGTTATTTAATTGAATAAACTTGTTCATTTTAGGGTCAAAGTTTACTTTTTAACAAAAATTAAATTATTGAATTTTATGTAATGATTACTTCTGAAAAAGTTAAATTTTCGTATTCAAATTATTTTGAGATTTTTTAAATAAAAATACATTTTATTAAAAATATAATTTTTTATTTCAAATACTTAAAAAATATTTTAAAAAAATAAATATTTAGCGCAACTTTTTACCTACTCCAAACGAACTATTAATTAAGGGTATCAATAACAATATCCTCATACTTATAAAGAAAGGACATAAATATGTTTCAGCTCAATACAAAAAAACGATTTCATACCATCAAATCCTCCATGCTCGCTTTAACACTCGGTATGGCATCTTTAACAACTCATGCTGCCTTGCCTGTAAATAGTAATGCGCCTTCTTTTACTGCAAATGCCGCACTTGCAGGCAAAGATTTTAGTTTTTCTTTAGATAAAGCACTGAAAAAAGGGCCTGTTGTTTTGTATTTTTTCCCTGTTGCATTTTCTTCAGGGTGTACATTAGAAGCACATGCATTTGCAGAAGCCTCTGATGAGTTTAATGCAAAAGGCGCTACAGTCTATGGTATTACAGCGGGTAATGTCGAAAAAATCAAAGAATTTTCGGCACAAGAATGCCGTAATAAATTTGCGATTATTGCTGATCCTGGCGCCAAAATTGCGAAAGAATATGACAGTTTAATGGCGGGTAACGATAAGCTTTTATCTAATCGTACCTCTTATGTCATCACACCAAATCATAAAATACTCATGTCATATACAGACAGTAATCCTGAAATGCATATTCATAAAAGTATGGATGCAGTGACCGAATGGCAAAAAACAAAAAAATAAACGCTGATTGAGTAATTCAAGGACAATAAAATGCTTATTGCGATTCTATCTGCCTTTTTAGGTGGACTTATCTTAAACTTTATGCCGTGTGTTTTTCCTATTATTTCATTTAAAATCATGGGATTAATTGGCCATATAGATAATAAATCCCGCCTACGAAAAGAAGGTATTGCCTTTATGGTCGGTGTGATCATCTCAATGTTCGCTTTGACAGGTGTTTTATTGGCGTTAAGAGCAGGTGGAGAAGCTGTAGGTTGGGGGTTTCAATTACAATCCCCTAAAGTTGTCGCGGTGTTGGCATTAGTTATGCTCGCATCTGCCCTCAATTTATCTGGTGTTTTTGAGGCGGGGTTAAGCCTGCAACGCATTGGGCAACATCAAAATGGAAAAAGTGGTATATATGGTGCAGCGTTAACAGGGGCTTTAGCCATTGTTGTTGCTACACCATGTACCGCCCCATTTATGGCAAGTGCCGTGGGCTATGCATCTGTGCAAAGTGCACCCATTGCTTTAGCTATTTTTTTTAGTTTAGCCCTTGGCTTTGCTGCACCTTTTACCTTGTTGTCGTTTACACCTAGTTTATCTAAAAAACTTCCAAAACCTGGTGCATGGATGGAAACACTTAAACACTTTTTAGCGTTTCCAATGTATGCTGCTACAGCATGGTTAGTATGGGTTGCTGCACAGCAAACTGATGCATCTGGATTAGCCAGTATATTAATGTGTTGTGTTCTTCTTGCGATGACAGCATGGACTTATGGTATAGCACAGCGCCGTGCACTATTAGAAAAAAAGTCAATTTGGCAATATGCCATCACGCTTTGCCTATTGGCCACAACTTTTTATATTATTTTTAATCCTAATAGTGCTTTACGTGTCAATACAAGTGCTCAAACATCTACACCAAGTGAAACGAAGCAATCAAACCAAGCTACAATTGTTAAGTGGTCTCCAAAAGCCTTAGCAGATGCTCAAAATACTCGACGTCCTATTTTTATCGATTTTAATGCTTCATGGTGCATTACGTGTCAAGTCAACGATAAAAATGTGATTTCTACACAAGATGTACAAACAGCTCTCATCAAAACAAATACGATTTATATGGTTGCAGATTCTACAAATTATAATGCAGATATCGTGAAAGCTATGGCAAACTATGGACGTGACGGCCTACCATTATATGTCGTTTACCCTGCAAATGGTGGTCAACCGGTCATTTTACCTCAAGTACTCACAAAAACCGGCTTCATTACAGCGTTAGAAAACGCAGCAAAATTATAATCCTTTAAGAGGTATTCCTTGAGCAGATTCATCTCCCACTCAACCAAAGAATGTGCTCCTCAAACGCAATGGCCAGAGCTGATGCGTTTAGCACAACGCGGAGATGAAAAAGCATATCGGAAACTATTACTGGCCATAGCACCAATCATTGAACGATTTGCACGTTGTAAGGTCAGTGATACATCCATTATTGACGACATTGTACAGGAGAGCTTAATGAACATACATACTCTTCGGCACACCTACGACCCTACACGGCCAATTCTCCCATGGCTTGCTACAATTACTTCTGCACGGGCAATAGATGTACTCAGAAAATATAATCGACATTGGAAACGAGAAATACATGATGAAGTTCTTTTACAACAAATTATTGATCAATCAGATGATCATCACACAGAACATGAAGACAATATTTATCAGCTAGACACATTACTACAACATCTCACAGCACCACAAAGGCAAGTCATTGAACTGGTTAAATTAAATGAACTCAGTTTAGATGAAGCTTCAAAAAAAACAGGGCTTTCTATTTCAGCAGTTAAATCTTTATTACATCGGGCATTAATCACATTACGACATTATGGTAGAGATCAAAAATGAGTCAACATTCTGTACACGATTTAATTGATCGCCTTTCTCATGACTTAAAACCTGTCAAACCGCTACCTCATATTGCTTGGGTTACAACCATTTGGGGGGTCCTTTTATTAGGTATAGGCATTTTTTCTGCATATCTTTTAAACGCAGCACCACAAACATGGCGCCTACCTACATCTTTGCTTAGTATATTCAACTGGATTATTTGTATCACGATTAGTGTCTGGGCTTTATCACATGCATTTTTATCTCAAATTCCAGGTTACACATTTCGTTGGTGGTTTTTAATTCTTAGTTTAACCCTTTGGGCATTGATCAATCTATTTGGCTTAATGACGCCAATACAACATATCGAGCATTTAGGACATGGTACACCATGCTATTTTTTTGTGGTTGTTACAGGCGTACCTATGCTTATATTTAGCATGTTTTTTTTAAAACGATATACATTTTTTAATCCAATCAGTACACTCAAATCACTTAGTTTAAGTACCATTTTTTTATCTTTTTCCCTACTTTCACTATGCCATTCTTCTCAATTCAGTCTCAACGATTTTCTAATGCATGTGCTTGGTGCCATAACCTTAGCTGTATTATGCTTTGGGTTAGGAAGTAGATACTTGAGCGGTAAAAAATAGCTTTCACCTTGTCAGATTTATTTATGGAGCGAATTTATTTTTTATAAATTTGAACCCATACAGTGATCCTAGACAGAATTGTGGAGATTCGATCCCTCTAAAGATTTCAAATAGTTTTGTTCAAAAGCCTCAGGGCTTAACCAACCATTTGCAGAATGTCGTCTAATCCGATTGTAGTAAATTTCAATATACTCGAACAAGACTGAATTAGCCTCTTTTCTTGTAGAAAATACACTGTCATGTACAACATGCCCTTTGAGTG
>NZ_VTDM01000048.1 GCF_015627105.1 Acinetobacter baretiae
AAAATGTATATGGATTGCAAAAATATAAGCCCCATCCTAGATGGATAGAAAGTTATGGTTACGAGGATACAACAGATATATATGTTGGCTACAACAGCAAAGGAGATGTGAGTACACTCATCACTTGTGACGATCGATCACAGTATCCAAAAGCACGCCATTGCAATCAGTGGTTTATTTTATCTGAAGATACGCATGTACATATCGATGCCAAATATCAATCGGTGCATTTAAAAGATTGGCAAATTATTCAAAGTAAAGTACTCAAGCAAATTAATCATTTAAAAGTTTTATAGGGGAAAAATATGTCACGTCAAACACTTACAACTGGATTTTTAAAGTGTAGCAAAGACTAATTTTTTATGTTCCTTTTTATGAAAACAGCAGATATTGAATAGCAATAATAGATTTAAAAGAATGATGATATGTTGGGATTAATAAGGGGTAGAGAGTGTAATGAAAAAAATCTTTGTAGATATATTAAAGGTTCTTGGTTGGTGTTTTATTACCTTTATTGGATTAATTTTTTTATTTTTATTGGTTAGTTTTATACGTGGAATGAGTGGTCCTTCCAGTCCAAGCATACGTGAAAAGCCGTATGAGTGTGGCATGTTTGGTCATCAGCAGATGCGTATTGATCGTAGATATTTATTTTTATCTAAAGTTGAATATCAAGGGGTAGATTATTGGGGAGGGAATAGCACCAAGGCACATGAAGCGAAAGGATGTAATGACCCCATTAGCAGTGCCAACCTTAGAGTGTCGTGGCCTGTAATGTCTCCGACAGGCAGTTTTAATTATTTGGAAAAACCTGATGATTTAAGTATTTCTATAGAACAAGCTCAAATACTTACTAGTAAAGAAGGGGGAGAAATTATAAAAAAATATATAAAAGAAGGTATGACAAGAGAATTAAAAATCAAATTAAGAAAAAGTATTATAGGTTCTGGTGAAGAGGTGTCTGAGCAAGAGTTTAAACAGAAAAAACGATTTAATTCAGAGTTGGGGCTATACCAAATAGATGTTATTGAAGGAGAAGAAACTCAAAAGAAAGTGTATTGGCAAGAAACAGTCGATAAAAAAGTCACTTTGGTGATTAGTTGTTTGTATTTTAAAGCAGGTCGTACGATGTGTGAATTAGAAACAAACAATTTGCTACAGGATCGCAATATGAGGTATTTAAAACTTGATTTTCAAGCTGGACTATTACCGCATTGGCAACAACTCATACAAGATTCAAAGAAACTAATTCAATCTTTTACAGTGAAGGGGAACTGAAGTGAAAGCAAAACAAACGATTAATATGGATACAGCAACTCACTTGTTACATACTCGTGGACCGGCAGCTATGTATGACTATATGGCTGATTATGGCTATCAGTATGCAAATCTTGCGAATGGTGTAGCAACGGGGAACTCACTTGCAGGAAATGCAGCATTAAATCATATGCAGGCAGTGGCTGAACGAAATGGTACGCCATTGTCGCAACAACAAATTGAAAAAATTCGATATGATATGGCCGAGGCTTATAAAACTGTAATTAGTGATAAAATTAATAGACAAGATAATAGTCGATATGAGGACATTAATGCCAACGAAGCACAAACATTTCATAATCGAGTTTTTACCGATAATCACCTACCTATCGAAGCATGGACATTGACAGGACCTTTTGGTGTTCTTACAGAGGCTGGTAAAGAAAAGTTATGGCAGGACTCCTTAAATGCAGCAGGGCATCCAGATAAAGAAGCTGCTTTATCTGGACAAGTTGTTGCCCAAATGTTTGCTGCTCAGTATGGGTTAACTGAAGTAATGGACAGTTATAACCGTACAGGTCAGTATGATAAAGCTAAAGAAACATATGATAAGCTTGCAAAAACATCTGACTGGATTAATACAGATGTATTTTCAGGAAAGAATATTAAAGAATTCGCAGATAGATACCCTGATATTGGTAGTGCATTTAGTGATGGGGTTTTAGGTGATGTTACAGATGGCTTAGATATCCCTTTAGATCCAGATACAAGAAAGGGAATTAAAGATTTTTTACATGATTTATTTGATTTTACTAATCCATTTAAAGGTGGAATAGCGGGTGGAATCGCTCGTTCTTTCAGAGATGCATTAAACTTCTTTGAACGCAGAGACCCACTTACACTAGACTTAGATGGCGATGGCATAGAAACAGTGGCATCGTCAGTCGGTATTGTTTTTGACTTTGATGCAGATGGTAAAAAAACAGGTACGGGTTGGGTAAAAGCTGATGATGGCTTTGTGGTATTAGACCTCAATGGTAACCATACTATTGATACTGGTCGTGAACTGTTTGGTGTAGATACCCTTAAAAAAGATGGTACGTATGCACTCGATGGCTTTGATGCCTTACGTGAGCTAGACAGCAATAACGATGGCGTGTTTGACAAACAAGATGAGCAATTCTCTAAAGTACAAATTTGGCAAGATTTAAACCAAGATGGGATTAGCCAAGCCAATGAGCTTAAATATTTAGCTGAACACGGTATTAAAGCCATTAACTTAGTTGCCCAAAAAACCAATCAAAATAGCAATGGTAATTTAATTAGTGCTGTGGGAAGTTATACCCGTACAGATGGGATGACAGGTGAAGCCAATGCCAACCAAAGTTTGGCAGCAAATTTAGATTTAGAAGAAAATCTCTTTTATCGTGAATTCACAGATCAAATTAAAGTCAGTGATGCCGTTTCAAAATTACCAGATATGAGAGGTTCTGGTGCTGTACGTGATTTACAACAAGCGGCCATGCTTAATTCACAATTAGAAAAAGTATTGGCTAAATATGCACAAGCCAACACACGAGATGAACAATTGACGATGCTAGATCAATTGCTTTCACAGTGGGGAAATAGTGCTGACTACTCAGATTTTGTAAAGCGTATAGATGGATTAGATACCGCAGGTATAGATGTAAAATACATTGGTGGTGGGGATACCACATTATTGGAACGTATACGAGTACTTGAAATTTTTAACGGACAAAATTTCTTAAAATTTAGTGTGGAAAACACCGCCAAAGGGTGGGTTCTGGTGACAAAAGTAGGGGTTACCGAAAGAAGAATTCCACTGGATGTCAATAATAATGTTGCGTCTGTTTCTGGTCAGCAAATCAACGTAAACTCTGGTCAAGCCAGTTTACTCAATCAAGCGTATGATGCACTTCGTCAGTCTGTGTATGACAGCTTACTTTTACAAACACGCTTAAAACCATATATAGATGCAATTAATATTGGATATAGCACGACAGATGGAATCACATTTAATTTTGCTCAAGTAGAATCCCTATTTCAAAATGTATTTGAAAAAGATACGCATAAAGCTGTACAAGACCAACTCGATTTATATCGTATTTCTGGTAAAAATTTGTTTTCTCAAAGTTGGGATGGTTTAGCCCAATTACGTGATTGGATTGCAAACTCAAAGAACAGCAGTGAATTATATGCCGTTGCACAAAATATGGGCTATGTTTTACGTTTAGGCGCAAATGATGGAGCAAATATCTCTGGAACTTCATCTGCAGACTTATTATTGGGCAGTAAACATAACGATGTGCTTAATGGTGGTAGAGGTAACGATACATTATATGGTGGAGCTGGCAATGATACCTATGTCTTTGAGTTAGGGGGTGGTCACGACACCATTATTGAAACCCATGGTAGTACAGATACCGATGTTTTAACATTTGGTGAAGGCATTTCCTTTGGTGACTTAAATATTACAGTCAATGATCGAGATTTGCTTATTCGTCATGTGAATGGTTATGACAGCATCACCATTCAGAATTGGTTTAATAAAGTCAACAGCCAAGCATATCGCTTAGATGCTTTAATTTTTGCAGATGGTACACGCTTTGATTTATCCCATTTACAAATAGGTACAGATGCTCAAGACCAACTGATTGGTATTCAAGACAGTCAATCTAATCAAGATATATTGGTCGGTGGCTCAAGTGATGATGAACTGATAGGTCATGAGGGCAATGATTGGCTTGATGGTGGTACGGGTGCAGATACCATGCGTGGCGGTGCAGGTAATGATTCATATATTGTTGATAATGCCAATGATATTGTCATTGAAAATGAAGGCGAAGGTATAGATACCATTGGTGCTCGTATTAGCACAGTATTACCCGATCATGTTGAAAATTTAACCCTCATTGGTACAGATGATTTAACGGGTTCTGGTAATGAATTAAATAATATTATCTTTGGTAATCGTGGTAATAACACTTTAAATGGCTTTGCAGGTAACGATACATTAATTGGTAATACTGGCAATGACATCCTTGATGGTGGTGTAGGCAATGACACCATGCGTGGTGGTAGAGGTAATGATACTTATATTGTTGATAGTGTGGGAGATAAAGTCATTGAACAATCCAACCAAGGGAATGATACCGTAAAATCTAGTATTGATTACACACTTGGCGATCATGTTGAAAACCTCACTTTAACAGGCACAAATTCACTCAATGGTACAGGCAACCAACTAGACAATCTTTTGGTAGGTAATAACGCCTCTAATACATTATATGGTTTAGACGGTAATGATTGGCTCGATGGTGGTGCAGGTGCAGATACATTAATTGGTGGCACAGGCAATGACACGTATGTGGTTGACCATTTTGGCGATATGGTTATCGAAAATGAAGGTGAAGGCACCGATACAGTACGTTCAAGCATTAGTTATTCCCTTGTTGAACATGTCGAAAACCTGACGCTGACCGGTTCAAAAAACCTGATGGGTACAGGTAATGAATTAGATAATATTATTATTGGTAATAATGCATCGAATGTATTATATGGTTTAGAAGGTAACGATACACTTGATGGTGGTTTAGGTGCAGACATCCTGTTTGGTGGTACAGGAAATGACACTTATATTGTTGATAACAAAAATGATATGGTTATCGAAAATGAAGATGAAGGCACTGATACAGTACGTTCAAGCATTAGCTATACATTAGGTGACTATGTCGAAAACTTAGTACTGACAGGTGGTGCCAATATCAATGCAACAGGTAATGCATTAAATAATGTCATTATTGGAAATGATGCGGCGAATATCCTCAATGGTGGCTTAGGTGCAGACCGTTTAGAAGGGGGGTATGGTGATGATACTTACCAGATCGATACAGAAGATACCATTGTTGAACGTGTGGGTGCAGGTACAGACACAGTTATTGCTGCTTTTGATTATACATTAGGGGATAATTTAGAAAATTTAACCCTGACAGGCCAAGCTATTTATGGGACAGGTAATGCCTTAGATAATGTTTTGACAGGCAATGAGCAAAACAATGTATTGAAAGGTTTAGAGGGTGACGACACTTATGTGGTACAAAATGCCGATGACCAAACCATTGAATCGGTCAATGCGGGTACAGATAAGGTACTGAGTTCTTTAAGTTGGACATTAGCTGAAAATATTGAAAACCTGACACTTATAGGCACACAGAATTTAGTGGGGCGAGGCAATGAGCTAGATAATGTCATTATTGGAAATACTGGGCATAATACATTATATGGTTTAGAGGGTAATGACATATTAGATGGTGGTGTTGGTACAGATACCTTGGTCGGTGGTACAGGTGATGACACTTATATTGTAGATAATAGCAATGATATTGTTGTGGAGAATGCCAATGAGGGAACAGATCTTGTTAAATCATCTGCAAGCTATACGTTATCAAAACATGTTGAAAACCTAACTTTGGTTGGAAATAGTGCTATTGATGGTGTAGGGAACCAAGACAATAATATTATTAAAGGAAACACTGCAAACAATACTTTGCGTGGCTTAGATGGCGATGATGCACTGTATGGTGCAGAAGGTTCAGACACGCTGTATGGTGACGCTGGTAATGATTTGCTTGATGGCGGTATTGATGCAGATACCATGATTGGCGGTACAGGCGATGACACTTATATTGTCGATAACAGCAATGATATTGTTGTAGAAAATGCCAATGAAGGCATAGATATTGTACAAAGTAGTGTGAATTATACTCTGACTGATTCGGTTGAAAACCTTACCCTCACAGGGAATACAGATCTTACTGGTAAAGGTAATAATCAAGATAATATTATTATTGGTAACGCTGGCAATAATATATTAGATGGTGGCGCTGGTATTGATACTTTAACCGGTGGTGCAGGTGATGATACTTACTATGTTGATGATAGCCAAGATAAAATTATTGAGCTTGAGGGACAAGGTACAGATACGGTTTATAGCTCTGCGAGCTATGTACTTTCAGAGCATTTAGAAACCCTAATTTTAACAGGAGATCGTCAGCTTTCTGGTCAAGGAAACTCACAAAATAATACATTAATTGCTAATGATGCAAGTAGCCAGTTATTTGGCTTCAAAGGTGATGATGTTTTAGTCGGTGGTCAAGGTGATGATGTTCTTGATGGTGGTTTAGGTCGAGATCAGCTCGCTGGTGGTTTGGGTAATGATACTTATATTGTTGATGATATTGGTGATGTTGTTACTGAAAAATCAAATGAAGGGATTGACCTTGTTAAATCATCTATAAGCTATAGTTTAGGTGATCATGTAGAAAACTTGGAATTAAATGGTGATAGTAACCTCAATGGTACAGGTAATCAGTTAGATAATGTGATTCTTGGTAATAGTGGTCACAATGTATTGTCAGGTGGAGCAGGTAACGACACATTAGATGGTGGTTTAGGCAATGACACATTAGATGGCGGTACCGATGCAGACACCATGCGTGGCGGTGAAGGCAACGATACCTATATCGTCGACAATAGCCGAGATGTTGTGACAGAGTTGAGCGGTGAAGGGATTGACCTTGTTAAATCATCGGTCAGCTATACCTTAACGGATCATGTTGAAAACCTTACGCTTACAGGCTACTCATCTATTGATGGTACAGGTAATGATCTAGATAACATC
>NZ_VTDM01000010.1 GCF_015627105.1 Acinetobacter baretiae
TCGTATTCGTTTGAAGTATTGATTCTGTTTTAGAAATTTCAAATAAGTGGATTCAAATTTTATAAAAAAATCATCAATGGTACAGAATAAAGCAGTAATATCAGTCATGAGGATTAGAGTGGTAAGTCGTGTCTAGTAACTCAACTTATGGCTCTAATCCTTGGCTTTTTCAAATAAATCCTTAAACAGGATTCGGGTTGTTTAATCATTCATATCTTTTAGCCATAAAAATATTTATATTGCATTGACTTGCTGTTACGAGTACTTATTTTTTAGTGAAATCACTTTGTTTGTAATGCAAGATCGTTAGGAAAAATTGCTCATTTAGATAAGTAGATCTCAAATATAAACCTATTTGTATGTATTGCCTAAGATTCGGGCTATTTGGTATTTTATAGCGCAAAGCAGAGAGTATTCACCAAAAAATCGTGAATAACGTAAAGTAGATGCCCCATAGACATATTTTATATGGCAGAAATAATTGAGGTTAAAATAAAAACTTAAACAAAATCTAGGTTATTTGCAATTTTTACTACGTTTAAGTCGGCATTGGTGGAATTACAGGTTTTTTGACGTGGTGGTTGGGTTTTGTTATCGAATAATTTTGTGATCAAATGCAGTGTAACGGGTATTTTTTTGTTACACTCAAAACACAATGGTTTTTAGCATTTCTTGATGATGAAAAAAGATATATTTTTTAATGGCATGCGCTCTGTTGCTCGTGTAAGTGAAACGGCCATCATCGCAGCACGTGCAGGCGTAAAATATGGTTTAAAAAAGCCGACACCTGCAAAGCTTATGCGAGAAACATTTGAAGACCTTGGTGCAACTTATATTAAGCTTGGTCAGTTTATTGCAAGTACACCATCATTGTTTCCAAGAGAGTTTGTTGAGGAATTTCAAGGATGTTTAGATCAAACTCCTAAGCTTCCATTTAGTTATATTGAAGGTGTGCTCAAGCAAGAGTTTCCTCAGCGTCCTATTGAAGATATTTTTGCTTATATCGAAGAAGTACCATTAGCATCTGCTTCGATTGCACAAGTACATGCCGCACGTTTGGTTACGGGTGAAGATGTTGTTATTAAAGTACAAAAGCCACATGTTGAAAACACACTATATACAGATTTAAGTGTGTTACATTGGTCTGCAAAATTATTAGAAAAATTTGTACCTAAAGTTAAATTTGCCTCGATTGCAGATATTGTCGAAGAAATAAAAACCCGAATGGTCAGGGAGGTCGATTTTATTGAAGAAGCAAATAATCTCAATGATTTTATCCACTATTTACAAGAAAGCCGTATTCAAGATGTTGTTGCACCAAAAGTATATTTACAGCACTCTACACGCCGTGTGTTGACGATGCAGAGATTGTATGGTGTATCACTCACGGACTTTAATTTAGTTAAAAAATATAGTAAAGATCCCTCACAAGTTTTAATTACCACCATGAACACATGGTTTGGAAGTTTAACTGCATGTAAAAGCTTTCATGCAGATTTGCATGCAGGCAATGTGATGTTGTTAGAAGATGGTCGAATAGGTTTTATTGATTTTGGAATTGTAGGACAGCTTGCGCCACAAGTTTGGTCAGCATCTCTTGCATTTATGGATGCGTTGCAACACACCAACTACATTTCTATGGCTGAAAGTATGTTGCATATGGGCATGACCAAACAAAAGGTAGATACCACGTTGCTTGCTCAAGACATTGAGCGATTATTTACAGATGTGATGCTTGCCGATCCACAAGAAATTCTATCGAGTAATCCTGCAGATTTGAACCATATGATTTTAGATATAGTTGCTGTTGGCGAACGTCATGGCATTCGTTTTCCACGAGATTTTGCTTTGCTCTTTAAACAAATTCTTTATTTTGATCGTTTTATGAAAACGCTTGCACCATATACAGACATCTATGCCGATCAGCGACTAAATATGCTACAGCATTCATGAGTTTATCTAAAAACTAGACCTAGAGAACATTTGTGGACACAATTTTAATAGAAGGCTTACATGTTAAAACCGTTGTTGGCTGTTTTGCATGGGAACGAGAGATTGAACAACCATTATTGTTAGACTTGATTGTCAGTTATAACTTATCTGTTGCAAGTCAGTCAGATGATTTAAATGATACGATTAGTTATGCAGAGATTTGTGATCTGAGCCGTGAAGTTATTCAAAAAGCACAACCGAAGCTAATCGAGCATGCTGCTTATTTGGTAATGAAGAGCTTGTTTGCAACGTTTGAAGGCATAACATGTATTCACATTACGATTCGTAAACCTGCAATTATTCCTGAGGCACAAGCTGTGGGAATTTGTTTAGAGCGAAAACGCCATGATTTTTGCCCTCGCACTCGCCAGTAATTTAAATGCAGATCGGCATTTAAATTGGGCTTTACAACAATTAAAACAGCACGGTCAACTCCTTGCGATCTCTTCTGCATATGAAATGCAATGTAGAGATGGTGTTGGAGCAGACTACTTGAATTCGGCCTGCGTATTTGAATCCTGTCATTTAGATCAAAAAACAGTATCAATATTGATCAAAAGCCTTGAAGAAAAAACAGGGAGAGTTCGACCGTCACATCAAATTTCTTTAGATATTGATTTAATTGCGTGGAAAGACACTCATGCACAACCGTGGCAATTTAACCTGCAGAAAATGCCTTTTGCATTAGATGTTAAAGTGCCACTGTCTGAAATTTTACCCATCAAGGAATTTTATGTGAATCATCAGTACGATTATAAAAAACGAAGGTATGAAGAAACTTATGAGTAAAATGATACATCTTTTAAATATAGTAACTGATTTTAGTAACGAGCTTTGAAACCACACTCATACTGACTTGAACAGATTTAGGTAAATCCACACCACCTGCTTCAAGTGCAGTATCGCGATGTTGTAGTTCGTCTTCGTTCATTTGTACTAAAATTTGACGAGAGCGTTGATCATTTTTTGGTAATTGCTCAAGGTGCTCTTCTAAATGTAAGCTCACTTGACGTTCAGTTTCTGCAACAAACCCTAAACTATATTTGTCACCTGCAGCCCCTGCAATCGCACCCATAGCAAAAGACACACCATACCAAAGCGGATTAAGTAAGCTAGGGATACTTTCTAGCTCTTTTAAACGTTCCTCGCACCATGCCAAATGGTCTTGTTCTTCTATCGCTGCATGTTCCATTTCCCGACGTACATTCGGAAGCTTTGCTGTAAGTGCTTGTCCATGATACAGCGCTTGAGCACACACTTCACCACTGTGGTTAACGCGCATTAACCCTGCAACATGACGTGCTTCATGTATCGATAATTTAGACTCAGCATCTTGTGCTGGGTTAGTTCGATGTGCGGTGGTCGCACCGGGAACTAAACTACGTACCGCTTGATCTAGTGATTGAATACAACGGTCAATGGTTGAATAATGACGCATAAATTAATCCTCTACAGTCATAGATTTTTGTATAAGTAAAGGCTGTATTCTACGAATGAGCCAAAAGCAAAAGAATGCACTAAAAATAGCAGTAATACAAAACAAAATCGTCATGTCTATCTTGAGTAGACTTAAAATAATCATTGAAAACAAAGCAGAAGCCACCATAAAAATGGCATTGAAAATGTTATTTGCAGCAACAACACGAGCACGATGCGAGCGAGGAGAGTATGCTTGCATTAGGGCATAGAGTGGAACAATATAAAATCCTCCACTAACTCCTAACAAAATAATGGCAAGCATGACATGGTAGTACATTTGACCTTGCGTAAATATATCTGTGAGCCCTATAACAGTGGCCGATTTTGGCGTGAAATGTAAAGCAATTGATAAATAAAATGCAAATACTGTCAATCCAATTGCACCAATAGGTACCATTTTAAAATTAACTTCAGTGCCTGCAATTTTTTTACACAATAAAGATCCGACACCAATCCCCACTGAAAAGAGGGTTAACAATAAGCTCACTACATTTTCTGAGGCATTTAAATATTGATGCGTTAATTCAGGAATTTGAGTTAAATATGATGCTCCATAAAACCAATACCACGAATTTCCTAATAAAATCAGATAAATAATTGGAATGTTTTTAGCATATTGAATGGTTTGTACACTAGTGCGTAAAAAGTTCCAATCTATTTTAAGCGATGAATCGTTAATGGGTTGAGTCTCAATAAAACGACTAGCTAAATAGCCTAAGCAAGCAATAAGAACAACTTCAATGCATACCCAAACAAGGTTACCACCAGAAAAAGAAATAATTGCTCCACCTAAAATCATACCAAATAAAATAGCCAAAGAGGTTCCTGTTTGAAAAAGAGCATTACCTGACATTAATTCATGTGGTTTTAAAATTTCAGGTAAGATGGCATATTTGATGGGACCAAAAAAAGTAGAATGTACGCCCATAAGAAAAAGCGCAAACAACAATAGACTAATGTGTCCAAACAAGAAACCACAAGAGCCAATAAGCATAATAATAATTTCAAGAATTTTAATTGAGCGAACTAGTTTAGCTCGTTCAAATTTATCAGCCATTTGACCGGCTGTGGCAGAAAAAATGAAATAAGGCAATATGAATAAAAGTGCAGCTAAGTTATTTAAAAAACTAATATTGTTACCACTATGTTGGATCAAACCATAAGTGATGACCAAAAGTAATGACTGTTTATAGACATTATCATTCAATGCACCAAAAAATTGGGTTAAAAACATGGGTAAAAATCGTTTTGATGTAATTAAAGATGATTTTTCTTCCATAATGAGGGGTGCTCAAAAAAGTCACATAATAATTGATAACAGATTATCTCACGAACAAAATCATGTATGATATAAAAAACATTGATCTGTATACAGCTTTGTTGTGCAATCACAAAGACAGATATCATTTTGACAATAAAAACGGGTTGTTGTGCGCTATGCGTTTAAAAACACATTTTAAAAAATTGCGACTTGTTCAGCATGTCCACTCCATATTAAGAATAGATGATAAACCCCATTTAATATGTATTGCTTTGTTGACCAGTTGTACGGTCAGTTCAGCATCTGCCCAAGACACTTCGCCTGCATTAGAACAGTCTAAGTTACAAACACCGATAACGACAGCTCAGCAAAACAATATTGCACCAATGAGTGGCAACACAGACAGTATGCAACTGTTACAACAGCAACAACAAAACCCAACATTGACAGATTTTAAACCTATAAGTTTAAGTGAATTGGATCAATTGCCTGCGGTTACTGTTGACCCCACGATGGCACAGCAGATTTTAAGTGAAGCTGCGCAAGCCAAACAGCAGGCTGAAAACAACAGACAGCAAGGTGTTGCAGTCAATAGCCAAATGTCTTCACAAACCATGCAAACACTTACGGAAACAACGTCACAACCCGTACAAGTTAATCAAATTATTAATAACATTCAAAGTGCGCATGATCAAGATTTAGCACAAGCACGTGCCAATGATGCAGACTCACAAGCAAAAAGAGGGGCTATTTTTAATGACACAACTTTTGAAATTGAGCCACAGCAACCACCCGAAAAAAATGTATTTAAGCGTTGGTTTAATCGTTTAAAACCAGGGCAAAATGATGGATTTGTCATTCCTAAGATTACTGCAGAGGTAGAAGGCGCACCGCCACTTTTAGCAACCAATATTAAAAATAAGCTGTCTACATTTACACAAGAGGCTTTCGAGGACGAAAGTACAGCGCTACCACAGCTTCGAGCACAGGTACAACAAGCCGCTCAAGCAGTTGGTTATTATGATGCTAAATTTAAATTTCAACGAGTGAGCAATAAAGTTGTAAAAGTGATTGTTGAACCGAATCAACCGGTTCTAGTAGACACTCAAAACATTGATTTTTTTGGTGCAGGTAAAAATCTTGCTCAATTTCAAGTAATACGATTATTGCCTGATTTAGAAGTTGGAGATATCCTGAACCAAGGTAAGTACGAGAAAACCAAATTACGTATTACTGATGTGGCATCAGACAATGGTTTTTTTGATGCATACTGGAAATTACATGACCTGAAAATAAAACTCCCCGAAAATAAAGCAGATATTAATTTGCGGTACGATACAGGAGAGCGTTATAAATTAGGCGATGTTGAGTTTCGTATGAGTGACTCAAAAAAATCGATTCCTTTAAGAATGAGTGTATTAAAAAGCATGGTGCCATGGAAAAGTGGAGATGATTATGCATTTTGGCGTGTGAATACCTTAGCCAATAATTTGACCAATAGTCGTTATTTTAATTGGAGTTTGGTTGAAACAGTGAAGCCTGATCCGATTTCTAAACCGCAAGAATTACCACCAGATATACAAGCTTTGGTTGATGAACAGAAAATCACGCAAACGCAAGCTCAAAATAGCTTACAAGATACAACCACAGAAGAAATTGATAATAAAAAAACCAACACAGACGAAGTTGTCAAAAAACAAACTGTTGCAGATGAAAAAGGCTTTGCAGGTGCTCAAGAGCGTTCAGATCAAACGGTTCAAGCAGATACGCAACAACAAGTCGACGATACTAATGAACAAAAAGCACGTGTCAGACAAACCAAAACAGTACCTGTTATTGTCACTATTAATGCCGACAAGCTAAATAGTGCAGAGGTTGGTATAGGGTATGGTACAGATACAGGGGTTCGTTTGCGTACACAATATCGTCGTGCCATTGTGAACAGTTATGGGCATTCTTTTGATGCCAATATGGAAGTGTCACAAATTCGACAAGCCATAGATACTCACTATACGATTCCGTATAAACACCCGATTAATGATTATTTTAATCTCGTTAGTGGTTACGAGCGTGAAGAATTTTCGGGGGTTGGCCCCGGTATGAGTCTTACCACGGAAACTGCGATTGCAGGTGCAGAACGAGTTATACGTAATCCATTTGGTGGATGGCAACACACCTTTGGTTTTCGATATCGTTTAGATAAAATACATCAAATTGGTGATGTGAATGAATTAAATGTGCCGAGTGCATTTTTACGTCCGGGTTCAAGTCCAACTCAACAAGCTTTGCTTTTGGGTTATCAAATTTCACGAACAGATAGCAATGACCCACTTAACCCTGTTAAAGGCTTTAAGCAAAGTTACAAATTACAACTGGGCTCTAAATCGGTGATCTCTGATGCCAATATGGCCATATTAAGCACAGATTGGGCAGGTATTTATTCTTTAGGTGAAAATTACAACCATCAATTTATTGGTAGCGCACATTTAGCTTACATTTTTACCGATGACTTTGACCATGTTCCATATAATCTGAGATTTTTTGCAGGGGGGGATCAAAGTTTAAGAGGTTTCGATTATAAGAGTCTTTCTCCTGAAGTGGGTGGGTACAAAATTGGTGGTCAAGCATTGGCCGTAGGCTCACTAGAATATAATTACCAATTTAAAGAGGGTTGGAGAGCCGCCACATTTACTGATTTTGGTAATGCGTATAATAAAGATTTCAGTAATCCAATTGCTTATAGTGTAGGCGTGGGTATACGTTGGAAATCACCGATTGGTCCAATTCGTTTAGATATCGCATCGGGTATATCTGATCCAGGCCATCCAATTCGACTACATTTCTTTATTGGTTCACAACTTTGATTTTGGGATAACTTGTGCAATGACAATGCCTGAAGATACTAAAAAACAACAACATATTTCACCACAGCGCAGTTGGTTAAAACGCATACTTTGGTCGGTTTTAGGCACATTTATTGTTTTATTTTTTGCCTTGGCTGTCATGTTTTCCACAGATAAAGGAAGTCAGTTTTTACTCGACCGAGTCTTGAAAAATCAAAGTATGATGACCTATGAGTACGATAGCGGTAGTTTTTTATCAGGACTCATTCTTAAAAGTCTTAATATTCATTTGACTGATTTAGATGTCAACATGAAGCATGTTAACGTGGTGATTGGTTGGCGAGCCATTTTAAATAAAGAAGTTCATTTTTATAAAGCCAATATACAACAACTCCAAATTGTTAATCATAAACCGCCAACCAATACACCATTTGATTTTGCTGTGATTAATATGCCAGTCACCTTGCGTTTAGATCATGCCAGTGTTGATCGACTAGAATTAAAAACGACAACATCTAGTACTGAAATCAAAAATATTATTTTAAATAATACGTTATGGCAAAATACACAGCTCAGTTTTAGAAATACATCACTTAGTATTGCTGATCAAGTTTTTGTGAAAAAAGCCAAAGGTCAAATGGATTTTCAGCAAAAATATCCTCTACATGTAACAGCACAAGTTGATTTGCCGTCATTGCATGCGATAAACATCAAAGATATTTTTGTTGATGCCAGAGGCACTTTAGATGCATTGGCTACAGGGTTTGCCGTCAGTACACCTGACTTACTTACAGGTCGGATGTTATTGCATCCTGTACGAGATAATGTGCCTATGCAAGGGCAACTGAATTTCAATCAATACCATTGGCCGATTGCACCTGAACAAAAACTTTTTACGTCATCAGGTATTGCACGTTTACACGGTTCAGCATCAGAAATGAACGTGGATTTGAGCACGGATCTACAGGGTACAGATGTCCCAAAAGGACAATATAGAAGTCAACTCAATGTAGATTATTTACATCAGCTCAATATTAAACAATTTACAGGTCAATTAATGGGTGGCTCACTCGATTTAAATGGTACTTTAAATTGGGATAAAGCCCTTGCATGGAATGTTAAAGGACAAATTAAAGATTTAAAAGCGACTGAAAAATCGATTCCACAGCAGATACAGCCATATCTACCACCTATTATGAATGGCAAACTTGGTGCAACAGGCTCACTAGAACAAGGATTGCATTTAAATGCATTTGTTGATTTAGACAAATATGAAAAGATAAAAGTTCAACTCGATCAGGGGGTATCAAAAGATCCAAAATTATCAGCGCCATTAAATGTGATGCTTCATTGGAACAATATGAATCGCCAATTTCCGTCTATAGGCTGGTTAAATAGTCCGCAAGGTGAAGCCAATGTTCGCCTTTTAAATCAAGATGTTGAACTCTCTGCTTCTGCACAGGTATTGCAACATGCACAGTCTATGTTACCTGAAGGACAATACCAAACCAAAGCAACCTTAAAAAATAACCATGTTGATGTCAGTGAACTCAAATTTGTGACGCCACAAGGTGGGTTAACAGGTCACGCTCAATTAGATGTACCAACAGAAAAACAGCAATTAAAATGGGCTGCACAATTGGTGGCGAAAAACTTTAATCCGCAAACCGTATCTGTCAGTGCGCCTATTGATGTGTTAAATGGTGAAATACATGCAAACGGTTATGCAAAAAATAATGATCAATTTATTCAACTTGACCGTATAGATTTAACAGGAAAACTCGCACAGCAAAAAGAAACCGTACATTTAACGGGGCAAAGTACGACAGCTGTATTAATGCATGATGAAAAACAAGGCGGTGGTTTAAAAGGTTACGGTGTTGTATACGATGGTAAGTTACAATCGAGTCAATACCAAAGTGCAGATGGCTTGTTGAGTTTTAAAATCTCAGGTACACCGAATAGCGTTGAAATTAATCGTTTTCAACATGATGGTGTTGCAGGAAAAATACTTGCAAACGGTAAAGTGAACTTTGCTCAAGGCATTGCTTGGGATATGAATGCGTCTTTAATTCGCTTTAAACCACAATATTTTTCATCG
The DNA here is from genome assembly GCF_015627105.1 of Acinetobacter baretiae. Lineage (GTDB taxonomy): Bacteria > Pseudomonadota > Gammaproteobacteria > Pseudomonadales > Moraxellaceae > Acinetobacter > Acinetobacter baretiae. The sequence continues at coordinate 9,677 of NZ_VTDM01000010.1, forward strand.
GCTATTCGTGGTGAAGTATCAGGTGTCGTGAATACAACAGGTGTTTGGGTAGATAAAGCACAGCGAATCAGTATTAATGATTTGAATTTAGCAGGCACAATTAATAATCAGGTTTTACGTGGTAAAGGTAAACTCAACCTTGTGATGAACACTAAAGATAAAACATTGATTCCAAAACAATTTGAAGCCAATGATTTATTTTTAGCTTATGCAGGTAACCAAGCACAAGTCACAGGCAATGCGCAAAAATTACAATTAAAACTCAATGCACCCTATTTAAATCGAATTTATACAGGCCTAAGAGGACGTGCTTATGGGGTGGTCGATATGCAAACAGAGCCAACTCTACAAGCAATCGCAAATATAAATATCGATCGTTTTGGTTTTGGTGATCAACTTAATATTGAAAAAATTCGTGTACGTGGTGAATTACCAACGTCTGAAACAACACCAACCAAATTACAAGCAGAAATTGACCAATTAAACTACGGTCAACGCCAAATACAATATGGTGCAGTAACGATTTCAGGTACACCTAAAGCACATGTAGTGAGTGTGCAAGGGTGGAATAAATATTCCAAATTATACGTGCAATTGAATGGTGGGTTTAATCAAAATCATGACTGGCTTGGGCAAATCCAACAAGGTAATTTTGACTCATTAAGAGCATCGCTTAAGCAACAACAAAATGCCAATGTCGTGTATAAATCAGCAAATCAAAGTTTATATGTAAGTGAACACTGTTGGGCAAGTAATCAAAGTCAACTTTGTTTTGATCAGCCTGTGGAAGCAAGCCCTCAAAAAGGGAATATCTCCTTTATTGCAAATCGTCTTAATTTAAGTGATTTTGCTGCGTTTATGCCAGATGGTTTAGCGATGACAGGTGAAGTAAATGGTTATGCCAAAGCCAATTGGGAAAAAGGAAAATCTCCGCATTTAGATGCAAAAATTATGGCACAAAATGGCCGTATTGGTATGACATCAGATGATCCTGATGATGGTGCAACCACGACCAGTTATCAACAAATGAGCTTACTTGCACGAAGTGTTGCAGAAGGGTTGCAGTTAAGATTTGATGTAAAAACACAAAATATTGGTAATGGATATGCAAGTGTAATTATCGATCCATATAAAGACCAGTTGCCTATGCAAGGTGAAGCTGCATTTTCACAGGTTGATCTACAGTTCTTAAAACCATTTATACCTGACGCACGCCGTATAGGTGGTACGTTAGACTTTGCAGCTAAAATTAATGGAACAGTCAGCAAACCTTTAATTACAGGAGATTTACGCTTAAAAGATGGACTGATTAGCATGATCTCTACACCTGTAAATTTAAATAATATCCAAATGTATTCAGCAATACGCCAAGATCAAGCCACAATTATGGGTATCTTTAACAGTGGTCCTGGTCTTGGTAAAATAGATGGGCAAGTCTCATGGCGTGATGAACCTTATGTCAAATTGAAGTTGCAAGGTGAAAACTTGTTGGTTAAACAGGCCCCATTAATCACTGCACTTGTTAATACAGAAATGAACGTTGATTTATATCCAAATCAACGAAGTGTGACGGTTAAAGGTAATATTACTGTGCCACGTGCGATTATTAATATGCCAGAAACTAGCCCAGATGTGATTAATGTGTCAGCAGATGCCCGTGTTGTTCGAGGCGGTGAAGATCTAACAGCAATTTTAAAAGCTGCTAAACCGTGGAATGTTCAAGCAGATATTGATTTCTCTTTGGGTGATCGTGTGATCTTTCAAGGCTTTAATAGCCGTATTCCACTCACTGGCAGACTATACTTATCACAACGTGGCTTGGAAACAGCCATGAGTGCCAATGGTGCGATTGGCATTAGTCAAAAAGTAAAAATTGAATCTTACGGACAAACCCTTGATTTAAATCGTGCGATTGCTCGATTCAATGGTCCGTTAGCCAACCCAACCTTAGATATTGATACAACGAAAAAAATATCTAATACAACACTTGGTGTGCGTATTACAGGTACAGCATCTACGCCAAATATTCAAATATATAACGACGGTGGTTTGTCTGAACAAGAAGCACTTAATGCATTATTAACAGGACGGATTAATCAAGGAAGTAGTAGCTTAAGTCAAACAGAAGGTTTTAAATCAGATGTTAATAATACTCTTGCTGCTGCAGGTCTTAGTTTAGGTCTAGGTGGAACACGCGCATTTACCAATCAATTAGGCCATGCTTTTGGTTTAAGTGGGCTAGCTCTAGATGCACAAGGCACAGGTGATGATACACAAGTGAGTGTTACAGGGTATATTACTCCAGATTTATATTTAAGATATGGTATGGGTGTATTTACAGCAGTAAATAAATTAACCTTAAGATATCAAATGAACAAACGTCTGTACTTAGAGGCGAGTGAATCTGTCGAGCGAGCTGTAGATGTATTTTACAATTGGCGGTTTTAATGAACACCTTACAACAGTAAAGTGTGATCTATTGGAGTGGTGATGAAAAAAGTGTTTTTGTTTGGCTTAGTTGCTTTGAGTCTTGTAGGTTGTGGTCAAAAAAAAGTAATGACCGATAAAGAAGCTTGGGAAGGATTTTGTAAATCTGCAAAAGGTGCAGCATTTAACATTATGACAGATCGCCAGCAAGATATTACCAAAGATGCTGCATTAGAACATGTTAAAAAAGTTGAACAAGTCCATGCACAAAAGTATTTGACGGGATTAATTGAAGAAGCGTATCAAATTCCGATTTATGCGCAAATGCAGCAAAAAGAACAGGCCATGGATGATTTTTCAAAAAATCGTTATGAGCAGTGCTTAACTCAAACCCCATAATCATTCAAAAGGCCATCAATATTGATGGCTTTTTTATAGTTGATCATATGCTTTGTCACAAAAGAGTGACATTTTTATGCACATCATAGCTTGTTTGATGATCAATAAAAAACTATTATTTTAAGCATACTTTAAGTCTATGCAGTTGATTAGCTAACGTATTTAAAAACTAAAAACAGAGTTGTTTTACATTGTCAGGTAGAGTATGAAACCATTAAGTAAATTATTTGTTGCACTAAGTTTATCTATACCACTTTTAAGTGGTACAACATCGTTTGCGGAGAATAACAGTATGGTTCAACAAGGACAAAAATTCTTAGTGGGTACGTGGACTGGACTACCAGAAGGTTCTAAAGTATCAGCACACATCGCTAGTGAAGGGATTTATACAGTACAATTAAATCAAGATGGTAGCTTGCTTCCAATTAGTGAATTACAAGTTGACCATCCATCTTGGATCACATTTTCGAAAAATCATCGTTTTGCTTATGTCACCAATGAAATGGAGAAAGGCCGAGTCACTGCACTTGCAGTTGAGGCAAATGGCAAACTGAAAAAATTAAATGATGTAAGTAGTTTAGGTGACCATCCAACTCACTCTACTTTGTCACCCGATGGTAAGTTTCTTTTAGTGGCTAACTATTCTGTTGCCCCTAAAAACTCAGGTGTTGTTGTGTTAGCTATCCTTGCAAATGGTGAGCTAGGTGAGGCAGTACAAAATATTCCATATCTTGATGGTAGTAATGTGGTTGCTGGGCGTCAAACATCGGGTCATGCGCATTCTGTGACGTTCTCACCTGATGGAAAAACACTGTATGCAGCAGATTTAGGTGCAGATTTGGTGAAAGCATATGACTATCACCCAACTAAAAAATCACCACTACAAGCGAATACCTCTAAAGATTTAACGTTCCCTAAAGGAAGCGGTCCTAGACATCTTGTTTTTTCTGAAAATGGTAAATATGCATATGTAACGACTGAAATGTCTGCAGAAGTGACCGTTTTTGAAGAAAAAAATAATAAGCTCCATGAGGTTCAACGAGTTCAACTGTCTGAAACTGGGCACGAGTCTCATAAAAGTGCATCAGGTCTTGCATTTTCACCAGACCAGCAGTTCTTGTATGTAGGTAACCGCAAAGAGATCAATGAAATTGTGGCTTATAAAGTTGACTTAAATACAGGACGTTTATCATTGGTTGGACGCTATGCAAGTAGTGGCCTAGAGCCTAGAGCATTTTCAATTGATCCATCTGGAAATTATTTAATCGTTTCAAATGTTAACTCTCATACAGTGAGTGAATTCAAACGAAATAAAACCACAGGTGCACTCACACCAACACGTATTGCATTGCAAATTGGACAACCGACTGATATCAAATTTATCCCTTAATGGTCTTAAACGATCGATGAATTCATCGATCATTTAAGGCTGTATTGGAATAAAACATCAGTAAATTCACAGTGAGTGATAAAGGGGCATCTTTATATAGTGTGCCCCTTTATTTATGCATGCTGTGCAATAAAAGTATCAATCTCTGTGCGCCAAGGGATGGACGGTTGTGCACCTTGGCGTGTGACAGAAATTGCTGCAGCTGCATTGGCAAATTGAGCAGCTTGAGCAGGTGTTTTATTTTCTAATAAAGCAGTTACAAATGCACCATTAAAGGTGTCTCCAGCGGCAATTGTGTCAATAGCATTGACATTAAAGCCTTGAATTAATTGGCCTTGATTTTTTTCACTGAGCCATACACCGCGTGATCCCATAGTAATAACCACTGTTTTAATACCTTTATGATGTAAGATATTGGCAGCCTCTGCGGCATCACTTTCATGATCAATAGTTTTACCTGTGAGGCTGAACGCTTCGGTTTCGTTCGGGGTAATAATATCAACCAATTTGAGTAAATCTTCTGGTAGCTCACGTGCAGGTGCAGGATTCAAAACCACGCGAACGCCTGCGTGTTGGGCAATTGTACATGCTTCAATAATACTCTCAATTGGTGTTTCAAGTTGAACCAAAAGTAAATCTGCAGAAGCAATGAGTGATTGTTGTGTTTGTACATACTCTTTAGAAAGTTTTGCATTTGCACCCGAAGCAATACCAATACAATTTTCCGCCAAGGCATTCACAAAAATCAACGCAACACCTGTGGTTTCATTGTCTATACACGCGACAGCTTGAGTATTAATTTGATCTTTATTCAATTGTGCTTTGATAGATCGCCCCATGTCATCGTGTCCTACACAGGCAATAAAATGTGTATTTGCACCACTACGGCTTGCAGCAACCGCTTGATTTGCCCCTTTGCCACCAAATGCAACTTGATATGATTCACCGTGTAAGGTTTGCCCAGGGTGGGGAAAGTGTTCTAATCTAAGAATATGGTCAGCATTAATACTACCAAGCACAACGAGCTTTTTTTTTAAGTGAGTAGTCATACATTGCCTGATTTGAGTTCATTTGTGGTGAATGATACCTTTTTTCAAGGTGTTCTTCACTGTTTGATATTGATCTGTTTTTATTTTTATTTTGGAATGACGTATAAATGAACGACACTATACCATCTGCTTTAAATCCGTGTAAAAGCTGAACGAGTAAAAACAGATTGGATAAAAAGGGTCGATATTTTTTTGATAATTTGATAAATTGTGTTCGCTTAAGAAGCAATTAAAATCAAGTGTTCGTTCAAAACACTTGATTTTAATTGCTTCTTTTTTGTATGTGTTTTGCTAAAGGCTTGGCTTAATTATTGCTTTGATAAAAGTATCTGATGTTCGGTCAAGATAAAATGTTGACATTACATACACATTGTTTAATTTAAATATTGTAGCATAACTGTTGCTTTGGGCTTGAATATGAGCCAATACAGGGGGCTATGTTACGGAGAAAAATATGTCTGAATACCGTGGCTTAATTGGAATATTGGTTTTACTGCTGATTGGTTATATATTTTCAAATAATAAGCGCCTGATTAAATTGCGTACTATTTTACCTGCACTAGGATTACAGTTTGCGTTAGGAATTTTAATTTTATATGTTCCTATGGGAAAATATTTATTTGAAAAATTAGCGGTGGGTTTTAATAAAGTCATCAGTTATGCAGATGCGGGCAGTAGTTTTCTATTTGGTGCATTGGTTGGCCCACAAATGAATACGGTATTTAATGGGGCGGGATTTATTTTTGCATTTAAAGTTCTTCCAACCATTGTATTTGTCACTGCTTTAATTTCGATTTTGTACTACCTCAAAATTATGGGTTTTCTTATTAAATTATTGGGTGGTGCATTTCAAAAAATATTAAGTATTAGTAAAGTTGAATCGTTTGCTGCTGTCACAACAATTTTTATTGGGCAAAATGAATTGCCTGCAGCACTGCGTCCATTTTTATTAAAAATGAATAAAAATGAGCTATTTACAGTCATGTGTAGTGGTATGGCAGCAGTATCTGGGTCTGTGCTTGTAGGCTATGCAGGTATGGGGGTTCCATTAGAGTATTTGCTTGCAGCATCACTGATGGCTATACCTGGCGGTATTTTGTTTGCTCGTTTACTTAGCCCCGCTACAGAAAAAACACAAGTTGAAATCAAAGAATTAACGTTTGGTCACCAAAAACCTGCCAATATTATTGAAGCTGCTGCAAGTGGTTCTATGCTTGGCTTAAAAATAGCAGCTGGCGTAGGAACAGTTGTGATGGTTTTTGTGGGTTTATTGGCTTTACTCAATGGGATTGTTGGTGGGCTAGGTGGACTCGTTGGATTTAATGATTTATCAATTAATTCTATTTTTGGTTATGTTTTATCACCATTGGCTTATTTAATGGGAGTGGATTGGAACGATGCATCACTTGCAGGGTCATTACTTGGTCAAAAATTGGCAATCAATGAGTTTGTTGCTTATCTTGGTTTGGCACCTCATTTAGCAGATCAAACCATTTCACCTCATGCAGCAGCAATTATTTCGTTTGGCTTATGTGGTTTTGCAAACTTTAGTTCGATTGGTATTGTGGTCGGTGCATTTAGTGTAGTTGAACCAAGTTTAAGCCCTGTTTTATCTAAGCTTGCATTTCGTGCACTATTGGCTGCTACGTTATCAAATTTAATGAGTGCTACAATCGCGGGGCTTTGCCTGTCATTTGCACTATAAATAAATATTTTGTTGGGCATGGCAGATACAGTCAAATGACGTTGAATATCTGCCACTTGCAAAAGGAGTGAAAGATGTATATTGCTACTGTTGATTATCAATCAGAAGACGCTGCTCAAAAATTTGCCCAGTCTTTGCGAGAGAGTGGTTTTGCAGTATTGGTGAACCATCCTTTAGATTGGTCACAAATACAGTCAATTTATGATGAATGGCTTGATTTTTTTCGTTCAGAAGATAAAAAAAACTATCTTGTTTCACCGCATAAAAAGGGTGGTTTATTTTCTACGGCGCTGTCTGAAACCGCCAAAGGTGAAACTCAAAAAGACCCTAAAGAATTTTTTCATATTTTTAAAACAGGTATTTACCCTACAGAACTTTCTGATAATGCATTAACATATTATGAACATGCACATGTGTTAGCAAAACAACTGTTGACTTGGATTCAACAAGAATCCCCTGTAGATATTCAAAAGTTTTATAGTGAACCTTTACCACAGATGATTGAAGGTTCAGAAAGTTTATTGCGTATTTTACGTTATACCCCTATTGCTTCAACCCAAGACTATGTAAGAGCCGCTGCACATGAAGATATTAATTTAATCACAATTTTACCTGCTGCAACAGCCAAAGGGTTACAAGTAAAAAATAAAAAAGGGGAGTGGCTAGATATTCCTGTAGAACCAAACTCTTTAATTATTAATATTGGTGATATGTTACAAGAGGCATCACAAAATTATTATCCTTCAACCACACATCGTGTGATTAAACATAAAAACGATGTAGAGCTAGAGCGAATTTCTATGCCTTTCTTTCTACAACCAAGACCTGACGTGGTATTGTCTCATAGATATACTGCTGGTCAGTATCATACAGAGCGCATGCAAGAACTGAAAGTTGTACAAAACGGAAAAGTTTTGGTTTAAACAACTCACGCTATTTAAAGTTTAATAAAGATCAAAGAAAGGTGTTTTAATGTCATTTCAGCCACAAAAAATTATTATTGATACAGATCCAGGTCAAGATGACGGCGTGGCTATTTTATTGGCACTCGCAAGTCCTGAACTTGAAATTTTGGCATTGACAACTGTTGCTGGCAATGTTCCATTAGCATTGACACAGCGCAACGCACGTATGATTTGTGAGCTAGCGAAACGTACAGAGATTAAGGTTTTTTCAGGGAGTGATAAACCCTTAAAAAAACCATTGGTGACTGCTGAAAATGTACATGGAAAAACAGGTTTAGATGGTATCGAGTTACCAGAACCCACCATGCCACTACAAGCGCAACACGCAGTTGATTATTTGATTGAAACATTTCGTTCAGAGCCTGAAAAAAGTATTACATTATGTACGTTAGGGCCGATGACGAATATTGCGCATGCATTAATTAAAGCCCCCGACATTGCATCACGCATTAAAAACATTGTACTGATGGGCGGTGGTTTTTTTGAAGGTGGTAATATCACACCATCTGCTGAATTTAATATGTTTGTTGACCCAGATGCGGCTAAAATTGTATTTGGTGCAGGCATTGATTTGACGGTTATTCCACTTGATGTAACGCACCAAGCCATGACCAATGCCCAGTGGATTAAAGATCTTCGCGGTATGAATACGGCTGTTGGCGAAGCAGTTGCATCTTGGACAGATTTTTTTGAACGTTATGATAAAGAAAAATATGGCTCAGAAGGCGCACCTTTACACGATCCATGTGTTATTGGGTATTTACTCAAACCAAAGTTGTTTTCTGGGCGTAAAATTAATGTTGAAATTGAAGCAGATAGCCCACTTACAGCAGGTGCAACGGTTGCAGATTGGTGGCATGTGACCAATCGAGAGGCAAATGCTTACTTTTTAAATCATATCGATCGTGATGGTTTTTTTGATTTGCTCACTGAACGTTTAGCACGGCATTCATAATCATTGTATTTAATACACACTCAGACAGGCAATATGATTTGATCATGGACGTTGAGAAAACATATTGTCTGATTTATATGATATTCGGCACACTAGGTTCAATGGTTTCAATCGCATCACTTAAACCAATAAATTGTTTTTCAATGGGTGTAAATTGATGTTCGCTTCGGGCAATCAAATACAAACCAATGTTTCGATACTGTGCTGGCGCTTCGCGGTAATATTGAATATTAAACTTGGAAATTAAAGATTGAGCAATCATTGAAATACCCATACCAAGCTGAGTGAACTGTATTAAGGCATCGTGATCGTAAATCTGCGTCATTTCACCTTTTTTAATGCCATAATCTGCGTATATACGCTCTAACGCCGTTGCATAACAACAGGCCTCAGAGGCAAGTAAAATATTTTGCCGATCAAGACAATCTTCTAAACGCTGATGATTCATGAGGTTTTTGCCAATAATAACCAATTGATCTGTCGATTTATGAATGTATTGTAGATTTTTTTGTGAAGGATACCCTAAGACATAAGCAATATCTAAGTGCCCTGCTAAGACTTCATTTTCAATATCATGCGTTGAGCCTGTTTTAATTCTGACAGAAAGATCTGGATATGCCGCATACAGTTGTTGAAAAGGTGAATAAAAACGCATACTGCCCATACTGGTATTGGTGCCGAAACGTAGGCAATGGGCATGTTGGTAAATTTGATTTTCTGTTTCCTCCCAAGTAAACATCATCTTTTTATATTGTTTGTATAAGCTGATTCCTGATTCAGTTAAATCAACTCCTTTTGATTTTCGAATAAAAAGTTGTTTCTTATAGTGGTTTTCAATTTTTTTTATTTTGGCCGTCATATTAGATTGTAAATAATTCAGTTTATGTGCAGCAGCAGTCATACTTTTTAATTCAGCAACCGTAATAAAAGCTTTAATGTCACTGATGTCAATATTCATTATAGGTATGCTCCTGTCTATAGCCATAATATATATTTCATTTTTAAGCAGGCATCAAAGAAAATGATGTATACATTAAAACATAGCATTATTCATGATGTTATTTATTTTTTAAACTGATATAAATTTATAAACACTGAGTGCAGGCAATGAATATACGAGTGATGGGGGCGATTGCGCTTTTATGTATGGTTTGGGGGTCACTTTGGGGGTTGGTGAAACACAGTTTGCATATTTTTCCACCTTTTTTATTTATTTCAATTCGTTTGATTTTAGCAGGACTAACATTAATGGTGGTTCAATGGGTATTGCAAAAACCTATTTTACCTACACGTCATGAATTACCGCGTTTAGTGACTCTCAGCGCTTTAGTTTGTTTTGGTTTTTATGCAACACAAACATTTGCAATGCAATTTGTTGATTCTGGTTTATCTGCAGTGTTGGTATTTACGATGCCGATTTTTATTGCTGTTTTAGCACATTTTATTTTAAATGAGCGTTTAAGTCGTCAAAAAATCTTTGGGTTGATGTTTGGTACGTTGGGGTTAATTGCCATTCTTTGGCCACAACTCCACCATCTTGCATTGAATATGTCATTGATTGGGCAGGTATTGTTAATTATTTCAGGATTATTTTGGGCGATATCAACGGTTTATATTAAAAAGAATTTTTTAACATACGATAAAATTAAACTTACAATTTGGCAGTTTTTGATCGGTGGTACAATCATGTTGGGCTGTGCTTGTGTGTTTGAACCGATTGAGTGGCGAGTTTGGTTGTCTCCTTCACATGATTATGCCTTGTTTTATATTGCTATTGTTGGAACAGGCTTTGCATTTGCTTTATGGAATTGGATTGTGAGTCAAGTCGATACCTTTGTTGCATCTATTTCTATTATGTGTATTCCCATTCTTAGTTTATTTTTTGGCGCTGTAATTTGGCATGAAGCACTCACTAAAAATATTATTTTTGGTGCAATATGTATATTTGTAGGAATTATCATGAGCTCGTTTAAAACAAAGACAAAAAGTCCACGATTAAAACCCATATAATCTTCTAAAAAGATGGATGTGGTGGTATTTTCTGTAGATGTATTTTTTATCAAATGCCGTGTAAAAGGTCTGAATTTGATGAATTAATGATTGTTATCTGATCTGAAGAATTCAGCATTCAAAGTACGATAGATAAGTCTTTTGCATGGTTTAAAAGGCTCTGAAGCGTTGTTGTTGCACCACCACAAACAATCACTAATACATTTGATGATGGCATAAAATGGATTTTCTTTTGATAAAGAACAGACAGCCCTGCGCCACATGCAGGTTCAACCAATGTTCTATGATCATCTAAAAATTCAAAGCATGCCAATAAAGCGTCTGTATCTGAAACAGTGAGTCCTATAATATTTTCTTGTTGTGAAAGATCAAAAGCACGTTTGCACACTTTTTTTGCTGCAAGTGTGGTGGCAATACCTGTAACTTCGTCCAATTGAATATGCTGTTTTTTTTGCATTGCGGTATTTAGTGATGCTGTACCTAGCGTTTCAATGGCATAAATAGGGATGTCAAGATTATTGATTTTTAGCCCTTGAACCATTCCTGACAGTAAACTACCACCACCTACAGATAGAACAACTGCATCTGGTCTAACGCCTTCAGCAATCACTTCAGTCACGATGTCTGAAATACCTTCCCATAAATAGGGGTCATCAAAAGGATGAATATAGACATGCTTTGGGCTGACATAAGATAAAGCCAATGCATTGGCTTCAAGCCATGAGTCACCATGAACAATCACTTCAGCATGGTCTTGTCTCATGATTTCAATGGCAGTTTGAGATGTTGTCTTAGGTACAACAATCATTACTGGAATATTTAATTGCTGACCGATATGTGCAACTGAAATTCCAGCATTACCACCAGATGAACTAATAAATTTTTCTGCGCCTTGTTGTGCGTATTGTTTGCATGCATGACCAATACTTCTTTCTTTAAAAGATCCTGTGGTCTGTGCAGATTCCATTTTAAGCCAAATATGACAATGATTTAATTCGCTGAGTTTTTTTGATCGAATAAGAGGGGTGTTCATATTTTTGGCTCAACGAGGGGATCGTGTTGTAAATAGGCAATTGAGTTTAAAGTCATTCATTTTGTTGTTGCAATAATGATGATATGACGTGTTTTTTATAGATGATACTATATAAGAAAATAACATATTTTGTGTGCTAAATATTGCATTGGCAAAATTTTATTCCTCTTTGTTTGACGTAAAAAGTATGATTTTTTGTATCTAGACTACCGCTTTTTCATTTTTACGTTATAATCAAAACTCAATGTAAATATACGTGCAAGCACATGCACCGATTCAAATGGAGTATTTAACATGCAATGGACTAAACCTGCATACACTGATTTACGTATTGGCTTTGAAGTAACGATGTATTTTGAACACCGTTAATTTTCAACCAAGTATATATAAGCCCTAGATTCTCTGGGGCTTATGTTTTTAAAGCAGTGGTGAATTATGTATATTTATGTTTTAGGCTCAGCCGCAGGTGGTGGTTTTCCACAGTGGAATTGTAACTGTGAAAATTGTGCAGGTGTTCGTCAAGGCACACTCAACGCCAAAGTCAGAACTCAGTCATCGATTGCAGTCTCTGCAAATGGTATTGATTGGGTACTTTTTAATGCGTCACCAGATATTCGTCAACAATTATTTGATTTTAAAGCAGCACAACCTGCTCGTGCATTAAGGGATACCGGCATACATAGTGTTGTGCTTATGGACAGTCAAGTTGACCATACCACAGGATTATTGACACTCAGAGAAGGTTGTCCGATCAATGTGTGGTGTACCAAGATGGTTCATCAAGACCTCAGCACAGGTTTTCCATTGTTTAATATGCTCAAGCATTGGAATGGTGGTTTACAGCATCAAGAGATCGACCCAACACAATCATTCTCTATCCCAGATATTACAGATCTTGAATTTATACCACTGATTATACGCAGTGCAGCACCGCCGTATTCACCGCATCGACATGATCCACATGATGGCGACAACATTGCCATGATCGTCAAAGACCATCGTACACAAAAACAACTGTTTTACGCACCAGGATTAGGAAAAATTGACGATCAGATCATGGATATTATGGCTGAATCTGACTGTGTGATGATTGATGGTACGCTATGGTGTGATGATGAAATGCAACATCGTGGCGTTGGTACAAAAACTGGTCAAGAGATGGGGCATTTATATATACATGGTGAAGGTGGCTCGTTGTCTTATTTAGATCAACTGCAAAAACCACGTAAAGTATATATACATATTAATAATACGAACCCTATTTTGGATGAAGACTCTACAGCGTCTGCAATATTAAAAGCACATCATGTCGAAGTTGCATTTGATGGTATGCATATTGAATTGTAGTCGTCATAAGGATAGATGATGAGCAATACAACACACGCAATGACCCCTGAAGAATTTAAAGCCAAAATTATGGCAAAAGGGCAGTACTATCATATCTATCATCCATTTCATGTGATGATGTATGAGGGCAAAGCAACTCAACAACAATTGCAAGCATGGGTGGCCAATCGTTACTATTATCAAATTAATATTCCACTGAAAGACGCAGCCATTATGGCCAACTGTCCAGACCAACGTGTCCGTCAGTCTTGGATTCAACGCATGATTGATCAAGATGGTGAATACCCAGATGGTGGAGGGCGTGAAGCATGGTTGCGTTTGGCCGAGGCTGTTGGCTTAACACGTGAGCAAGTGATTTCTGAAGAACTCGTATTACCTGCGGTACGCTTTGCAGTTGATGCTTATGTTAATTTTGCACGTAGAACCACATGGAAAGAAGCAGCAAGTAGTTCATTGACTGAATTATTTGCACCACAAATTCATCAATCTCGCTTAGATTCATGGCCAACGCATTATCCTTGGATCAGTGAACAAGGCTATGATTATTTTCGCTCTAGACTCAGTCAAGCTCGCCGTGATGTAGAGCATGGTTTGACCATTACGTTAGATTCATTTACCACGTTAGAGTCGCAACAGCGGATGTTAGAAATTTTACAGTTTAAACTCGACATACTGTGGTCTATACTTGACGCGTTGACACTAGCGTATGTACATCAACAACCTCCATATCACAGCGTGACGGATCAAGCTGTATGGCATAAAGGATTATTTAAATGAAGCAATTTGACACCACGATTGTTCCTGTATGGCAAAGAGGCTATCGTTTTCAGTATGAGCCCTCTCAACAGGCATATATTATTTTATACCCTGAAGGTATGATTAAGCTCAATGAAACAGCCTCTGCGATTGCACAACATATAGATGGACAGCATTCTGTGGCAGAGATTATTACACTGTTAAAACAGCAGTTTGGGGACATTGCAGACATTGATGCAGATGTCGTAGATTATATGTGTGTTGCTCAAAAAGAAAACTGGATTAAACTGTCTCATGGCTGAAGTTGGTTTACCCTTATGGTTGCTTGCCGAGTTAACCTACCGTTGCCCATTACAATGCCCTTATTGCTCTAATCCGTTAGAGTTTGCATCTATGCAAAATGAACTCACCACAGAGCAGTGGTTTGATGTGTTTAAAGATGCCAGGCAGATGGGTGCGGTACAGCTTGGATTTTCAGGGGGCGAACCTTTGGTACGCCAAGATTTACCACAACTGATTCAATATGCCCATGATTTGGGGTTTTATACCAACCTAATTACTTCGGGTTTAGGGCTCAATGAAGAAAAAATAGCACAATTTCAGCATGCAGGCTTAGATCATATTCAAGTGAGTTTTCAAGCGAGCGATCCTGTCATTAATGATATGTTGGCAGGCTCAAAAAAAGCATTTGAGAAGAAAAAAGATATTGCTAAGTTGGTTAAAAAATATGAGTATCCTATGGTACTTAATTTTGTTATTCATCGGCATAATATCGATCAAATTGAAGACATTATTCAACTGTGTATTGAGCTTGAAGCAGACACTGTTGAGCTTGCCATTTGTCAGTTTTATGGTTGGGCTTATTTGAACCGTCAAGGTTTATTACCAACAAAAGCCCAACTTGAGCGAGCAGAGCGTATTACCAATGAATATCGTGCCAAACTTAAAGCAGCAAATAACCCGTGTAAGCTGATTTTTGTGGTGCCCGATTATTACGAAGAACGTCCCAAAGCATGTATGAATGGTTGGGGGAGTATTTTTCTGACCATTACACCTGATGGTACGGCTTTGCCTTGCCATGCAGCACGACAGCTTCCTATGCACTTTCCAAACGTGAAAGACCAGCCTTTGTCTGACATTTGGTATAAATCTACAGGGTTTAATCATTTTAGAGGGTACGATTGGATGCCAGAACCTTGTCGGAGTTGTTCTGAAAAGACAAAAGACTTTGGTGGTTGTCGTTGTCAAGCGTTTATGCTCACAGGGAATGCAGCCAATACAGACCCTGTATGCTCTAAGTCTGAACATCATCATATGATTGTACAGGCCCGTAAAGACAGTGAAACACAATTGGCTTTATCTGAGCTGACCTTTAGAAATAAAAAGAATTCTAAAATGATTTTAGTGTCTAAAGGTTAAATGAGGTAGAGAGAAATGATCTTTGATGGGCACAATGATTTACTCGCTCGTCTGTGGATGTCTAGTCATCGTGACCCTGTAGACCAATTTTTACATCATACGCTTGAAGGCCAAATGGATTTACGCCGTTGTCGGCAAGGGCGTATGTATGGTGGGTTGTTTGCAATTTTTGTTCCTCCACTAAAATATGTCAAAACGCACGCTTCTCATAAATTAACGTCAATGGCCCATAGCCAAGCAGATTTTACCATTGCACAGCGCCATGATATTTGTACGGCGCAAATGGATTACGCACTAGAGATTGAATATCGATCACAAGGTGCAGTCAAAATTTGTCGCGATATGGCAGATATTCATTTATGTATGAAAAACCAATGTTTGGCAATGGTTTTACATTTAGAAGGTGCTGAAGCACTAACGAACGTGTCTCAACTTGATGATTGGTATGCTAAAGGCTTGCGTAGCGTAGGCCTACTTTGGAATGAACCTTCACAGTTTGGACATGGTTTGCAAGGAAAGTTTCCACATTCTCCTGATACAGGCTTGGGATTAACCGACTTAGGTCAACAGTGGGTAGTTGAATGTGAAAAAAGGCGAATGCTTGTTGATGTGTCACATATGAATGAGCAGGCGTTTTGGCATACACAGCAACTTTTAACGCAACCTATCGTTGCAACACACTCCAATATACATAAGCTTTGCCCACAAGCGAGAAACTTATTAGACTCACAACTAAATGCGATTAAAGTCAGCCATGGTGTTGTGGGGCTTAATTTTGATACTGCTTTTTTACGAGCAGATGGTCAGCGTAATATACAAACTCCATATAGTGTCATGTTTGCCCATTTTGATTATTTATTTGAATATTTAGGTGAAACAGGAGTTGCTTTTGGTTCAGATTATGATGGCGGATTTATGTCTAAATACTGGCCTTCTGTCGACTATTTCCCACGTTTGATTGATGCTTTATCCGACTATGGTTATAGCGATACACGAATTGAAAACATCTGTCATAAAAACTGGTATACGGTGCTCCACCGTATTTGGGCATCATTAAACAAATAAAAAGCCCATTATGGGCTTTTTATTTTGAATATTTATTGTTCATCGCTCATGGCTGAATAGAATTTAACACCCAGTTTAATACGTTCACGCCCTTGGCTTTTTCTAAAGCGGTTCGTGTCTCTGAGGGAGTAAACACAGCCACAATACTCTTGTTGGTAAAACTCTTCACGTTTACTAATTTCAATCATACGACTTGAACCACCGCCTTTGCGCCAGTTATAGTCCCAATAGGCCATGTTAGGATAGTGCGATGCTGCACGTTCACCACAGCCATTAATTTGTTTCATGTCTTTCCAACGGGAAATACCCAGTGAGCTTGAAATGACTGAAAAGCCATGTTCATGTGCATATAATGCAGTACGTTCAAAACGCATGTCAAAGCACATGGTACAGCGAATACCACGCTCAGGCTCATCTTCCATGCCTTTCGCCCGTTCAAACCAGTTATCTGTGTCATAGTCACAATCAATAAATGGAATATTATGCTTTTCTGCAAAGCGAATATTTTCTTCTTTACGAATTAAATACTCTTTTACAGGATGAATGTTGGGATTGTAGAAAAAAATGGAAAAATCAATACCAGATGCAATGATGGCTTCCATGACTTCGCCTGAGCAGGGTGCACAGCAAGAATGTAGCAATAATTTATCTGCCTTATTTGGCAATTCTAACTTGGCTCTTTGCATAAAACTAACAAAACAATTGGCTGAAAATAGCCATGTATTATACGAGAAAAAATCAGTTTGTGTGTTTGTTTTTTATACACAAAGGTCATGTTCATGGCTAAGTTGGAGACATGCTTGGGGTGCAAAGGCTTTTTCGCTGTTCAGTTTATGGTGCTATTGCTACAATAGGGAAGTTACTTTAGATTAAATTCAGGTATGACACAGCCATTTGCTAAAAAAAGTTTTGTTGAAATGACGTTAAAACTCATTCACAGCTATATGGGTTTTTTTATTGCACCATTTATTTTTATGGCTGCTTTTACAGGTGTGTTGTATGCATTAACACCGCAGTTTGAACATTATCTGTATCAACGTCATACCCAAGTGTCTTCTATTACAGATTCACCTCATCTTCTAAGTGAGCAAGTCGGAAGAGCACAACAGGCTTTGCCTGTCGGTGCACATATTATGGAAGTTCGGCCAGCAGTCAATGCACAAACCACCACGCGTGTACTGTATATGGAGAATCAACGTCCCAATGATATGACGGCCATTTTTATTAATCCATATACTTTGGCATTACAAGGTAGAACACAAGTATATGGTAAAAGTGGCGTTTTTCCTGTTAGAACATTTCTAGACCATTTGCATCGGGATTTACTTTTGGGGGAGTATGGCCGTATTTACAGTGAACTTGCAGCCAGTTGGCTTGGGTTGTTTGCAATAACAGGTTTTTTGCAGTGGTCTCGGAAAAAATATATATTAAATAAAAAATCACCCACATATAAAAACATTCGTTGGCATGTTTTACTTGGGTTGTGCGTATTACCGATGATGTTATTTTTTTCTATTACAGGATTAACATGGTCAAATTGGGCAGGCAATAATATTGCGAAAATACGCCACATGTTTAATGGTGATACACCTAGTTTAACGCTTGCTTTAAATGGCGCACAGCCAACGGTGTCTCAACAGCATGCAGAGCATCAGCAATCTAGTTCACATCGTATCACTCAGTTTAGCCAAGATGAACTCAAATATTTTGATCAAATTGTAAATGTTGCACGTGCAAATGGCTTAACTGCATCTGCATTAAGAATTATTCCAAGTGATGATGTTCAGGTACGTGCATGGAGTGTACAAGAGCTACAACATTCTTGGCCAACAAAAGTTGATGCATTGGCTGTAGATATGAGATCTGCCCAAGTGATTGATCAAACTCGTTTTGCTGATTATCCGTTGTCTGCCAAACTCACACGTTGGGGTGTTGATTTGCATGTAGGGTTATTGTTTGGCGGATTAAATCAAGTGGCTTTATTGTTGAGTGGTTTACTGATTTTAGTTGTGATTGTATGGGCGTATGTTTCGTGGTTGAACCGACTTGGATTTCAAACCATTTTCATTGGGTTTCATCAGCATTTAATGCATTGGTGGGCATCAGGCACGAGGTTACAGCGAGCTTGTGTGGTTTTGTTGGTTGTGTTGTCTTATTGGTTAATACCCATTTGGACAATCAGTATGGTGGTAATGCATGGTCTAGCACTGATTTTATTTGGTATATTTTGGCTTCTTAATAAGAAGACTAAAGCATAGCTGTTTTAGTCTTTTTATCGGGTTAAACTGTAAAATCATCACCCAAATATACTTCACGTACTGTGCTGTTGGCCAAAACTTCTTCTGCTGTACCTTCTGCGATAACAGCCCCTTCGCTCACAATATACGCTTTTTCGCAAATGGCTAAGGTTTCACGCACGTTATGATCTGTAATTAGTACACCAATACCACGGTTTTTGAGGGTTTGAATAATATCTTTAATATCGCCAACAGAAATCGGATCGACCCCTGCAAAAGGTTCATCGAGTAGCATAAATTTGGGGTCGGCTGCCAATGCACGAGCAATTTCAGCACGTCTGCGTTCACCACCAGACACACTCATACCCAGTGAGTCTTTGATATGAGTGATTTTAAAATCTTCAAGTAATGTTTTTAAGCGTTGTTCACGCTGTGCTTTATTTAATTCTTTTTTGGTTTCCAAAATTGCCATAATATTTTCGCCAATGGTCAGTTTACGAAAAATAGAGGCCTCTTGTGGTAAATAACCTAATCCTTTGCGAGCACGCTCATGCATGGCAAAATGAGATAAATCTTGATCATCTAAGTAAATTTCACCTTTGTCCATGCGAACGAGGCCGACAACCATATAAAAGCTAGTGGTTTTTCCTGCACCGTTTGGCCCAAGTAGGCCAACAATTTGCCCACTTTGCATTTCAAAAGAAACATCTTTGACCACCCAACGTTTACTGTAGTTTTTAGCAAGATGTTTAATCTTTAGGGTTTGAGTGTGTTGATCGTTCATCTATTGACTGCTCCTGGGGTAATATTAGAGCTGTTTGCAGGAATAGTAATTTGTACACGACCCTGATTTTGAGAGGCATTTGTCGTAGTTGCTGAAGTGCCTCCAACACGTTCACCTACGGCTTCAATGTCTCCCTTATTCATACTGTAACGTAAAGTTGCACCACGAATACTGGCACCATTTTGGTCAACAATTGCATTGCCTGTTAAAGTAATAATACCTGTGTCTGCATTGTAAACAATGCGCTGTGCTTGGCCTTTTGCCAAGGTGTTGGCATCAGTTTGTTGTTGGAAGCGAGCGGGTGAACCTGTGGCAGACACTGTACTCATTTGGCGTGCTTTATTAAGCTGCGCTGTCACAGCAGATGCTTGTAATTTCATACTGCCTTGTTCAATAACTACATTGCCTGTGTAGGTGGTTAGCCCCGTTTTTTCGTTATATGTGGCTTTGTCTGCAACCAAAGAAATTGGTTGGTTACGGTCACTTGGTAAGGCAAAAGCGGTGAGTGGTTGCACCAATAATGCACTAAGTAAAGCGATGTTTAACCATGTTTTACGCTGAAGTAACGGTGTATTAAGGTGCATATGTGCCTCGAATATTAAAGAATTCATATTGTCCCGAATTGAGGTCAGCTTTTAACCCTTGGCTAGTAAACTGTCCTTGTGGCGAGTCAACTTGAATATTGCGATCGGTCTGTATGGTTTTCGTTTCCGGATACCCAGTCAGTTCGGTGGTGTGAAAAATCATGTCACCCTGAGGTGTTATCTTTTGAGCAACGACTTGATCTTGCAAGACAATCTTTTCATTGTCATTGTAGCCAGTTGCTTTTGGTGCTGTATAGACAGTATCTTCTTTACCTGCAATATAGGTGGTTGCTTTCAATTGAGAAAGTTCAGTACTACCTGTTTTTGGATTTTGTTGTGCTTGTGCAACAGATGCACGTACAGAAACCATACCTTGGGTATCGCTTTGTGTTAGTTTGACATCGTTGGCAGAAAAGCTCATTTGTGATGTGCCATCGCTGTCTAATTTTTTGCCTTTACCGCTAAAGTAATAGTAGCTACTGCTTGCAACAGCAATCACTAAGGCGATAAGGTATATGTTTCTGGTTTCCATAAGCACTATTTTGGGCAGGTTATTGTATTAATGGGCTTGAGTGAGGTATTTTTCAAGTAGTTCTTGGTAAACGCCTTTTGCATGTAACAGCATATCGCAAACTTCACGTACAGCACCTCGTCCTCCCATTGCTTGTGTGACAAGGTCGGCTCGTTTGCGAACTTCAGTATGCCCGTTAGGAACAGTGACTTTCATTCCTGCAATGGCAAATGCAGATAGGTCGGGCCAATCATCACCCATATATAAGCATTCTTGTGGTGAAAGCTGTAGTGTTTTACAGGCTTCGATTAACGCGGTACCTTTATCTTCACGACCTTGATACACCAAATCTACGCCCAAACTCGACATACGCTGATTCACAATATTGCTTTGTCTGCCCGTAATAATAATAACTTTTAAACCTGCTTGTTGTACAAGTTTCATTCCTAAGCCATCACGAATATCAAATGATTTTAATTCGTCACCCGTGTTGGTGAGTGTCACAAAGCCATCACTGAGTATGCCGTCAACATCAAGGACTAACGCACGTAGATCTCGTGCTTTTTCAAGTAAAATATACGATGCCATGTTACGCAACTCCTGCTTGAATGAGATCGTGCATACTGAGTACACCGATGACTTGATTGTTGGTATTAACAACAACAAATTGATTAATTTTTTTCTCTTTAAGTTGTTCTAAAGCCTCTACAGCACGTAACTCTTGGTTAATCGTGCTTGGATTTTTTGTCATGACTTCGTGAACAAGGCGATTAATATCAAATCCTTGTTGTTTATCAATTAGCCGTCTTAAGTCGCCGTCTGTAAAAACACCCAATAAAGTATTTTGCTCATCGACAACTGTGGTGAGCCCTAAACGTTTATCTGTAATTTCAAACAGTACTTGTCCCATAGGGGTATTTGGATGAACTTTTGGTAATTCATCTTGAGTATGCATCAGGTGTTTTACATGTAGTAGTAACCGTTTGCCAAGAGCACCTGCTGGGTGTGAACGTGCAAAATCATCAGAGGTGAAACCTCGTGCGTCAAGTAAAGCGACGGCTAGCGCATCGCCAAGAGCAAGCGTGGCTGTGGTGCTTGATGTAGGGGCTAAGCCAAGTGGACAGGCTTCTTGTAGCTCTCCGAGTGTTAATGCGACATCTGCATTTTGTGGCATTGGGCCTTGATCTGTTGCACTAATGGTAATGAGGGGAATATCTAAGTGTTTAATGAGTGGCATGAGCATCATAATTTCATCACTTTTTCCAGAGTTGGAAATGGCAATGACAACGTCTCCTTTGACAAGCATGCCTAAATCCCCATGGCTTGCTTCACCTGGATGCATAAAAAATGATGGTGTGCCTGTAGATGCAAATGTGGCCGCCATTTTACGACCAATATGGCCAGATTTCCCCATGCCTGTGACCACTAAACGGCCTTTGCATTGTAAAATAATTTCGCAGGCTTGCACAAAGCGAGCATCTATTTGCGTGGCTAAAATAGCCAAAGCTTGCTGCTCTATATGCAAGGTTTCTAAAGCGACCTTTTTAAAGTCGATGGTGTGAGGTACAAGGGGAGCCGTCAAAACATATTACCTTTCTTTAGTCATCATCTAAATTGCCATGCAAAATATGCAACAAAAACGTCAGCTATATTAGCACAAAACTATTTTATCAATGTTTGAAAATGTATTGTATTTGCTGAACTTTGCTTTTTTTATACAGAAGCCTTTGTGAAAGATTATGGATCAGTTATGATGAACTATCTTTGTGTTGAAGCAATTTAAGATTTATGCAACCATTTGTTTTATATAACTCTGAGCAACGAAAAAAAGTCGAATTTGTGCCACGTCAATCAGGACACATCGATATTTATGTGTGTGGTATGACCGTGTATGACTATTGTCATATTGGCCATGCTCGTACAGTGGTTGCATTTGATTATATTGTACGTTTTTTACGTAGTCAGGGCTGGTCTGTGACATATGTGCGTAATATTACAGATATAGACGATAAAATTATTCAACGTGCTAATGAACGTGGTGAAAGTATTCATACACTAACAGACCGTTTTATTGATGCCATGAATGAAGATTTCACGGCTTTGGGCTGTGTGGCTCCAAATACGTCACCAAGAGCCACAGATTATATTGATGAAATGCAACACATGATTGGTACATTGGTCAATAATGGTACTGCATATGCGGCCAATAATGGTGATGTATATTTTGAAGTTGATAAATTCAAAAAATATGGCCGTTTATCAGGGCGTAAACTTGAAGATATGCAAGCAGGTGCAAGTGATCGAGTCGATGTCGAAGTTGAAAAGAAACATCCATTTGACTTTGTACTTTGGAAAAAAGCCAAGCAAAATGAGCCTTTTTGGCCATCGCCATGGGGAAATGGTCGTCCGGGTTGGCATATTGAATGTTCAGCGATGTCTACATGTTGTTTAGGTAATCATTTTGATATTCACGGTGGTGGTGGAGATCTGCCTTTTCCGCATCATGAAAATGAGATTGCGCAAAGTGAAGCTGCAACGGGTGAACAATATGTCAATTATTGGATGCACGTGGGCTTTGTGAATGTTGATGGTGAAAAAATGTCTAAGTCTTTAGGCAATTTCTTTACCATTAGAGAGGTTTTAGAAAAGTTTCATCCAGAAGTAGTACGTTACTTCATTACGACGTCACATTACCGTAGTCCAATTAACTTTTCTGATACTGCGCTCAAAGAATCTAAAACTGCTTTAAGTCGTTTTTATCATGCATTTAAAGGGTATGAACAAGTCTATGGTGAGCTCAACAC
Source organism: Acinetobacter baretiae (assembly GCF_015627105.1). Taxonomy (GTDB): domain Bacteria; phylum Pseudomonadota; class Gammaproteobacteria; order Pseudomonadales; family Moraxellaceae; genus Acinetobacter; species Acinetobacter baretiae. The sequence continues at coordinate 33,117 of NZ_VTDM01000010.1, forward strand.
AACTCATCAGCCTGATCAGACGTATATTGCCCGTTTTAATGCGGCAATGAGTGATGATTTTAATACACCAGAGGCCTTTGCCATCTTGTTTGAGGTTTTACGTGAGCTGAATCGTGCAGTCAAAGAACAGATTGCTGAAGACGCACATCGTTATTGTGCAACGCTTAGACAGCTTGTAGATGTCTTGTGTTTGGTACAACATCCAATTGATGAGTTTTTACAATCGACTGTAGGACAAGAAATACAGGGATTATCTGAAACAGAGATTGAAGAATTGATTCAAGCGCGTATTGATGCGAAAAAAGCCAAAGACTTTACCAAATCAGATGCAATTCGAGCAGATCTGTTGTCACAAGGTATTATTCTTGAAGATACTCGACAGGGTACAACATGGCGACGTGCTGATTAAAAGACCTTGTACATAAAAAACCACTTCAAAACCGAGGTGGTTTTTTTATAGACTAAATAATGTAAATATCATTGATGTTTTGATGAAAAAAGTCATAGATAATAAAAAATAGTCGTCTAAACTTTGTCAGTGTTTACGTATTGTAAATTAAATCTCTCAACGTCAAGTTGTATGTATGTCATTTGAATGCAAAAACGAGACGTATTTTAATTCAGCTGAACTTAGGCCATAACAATGAAAAGTTTAATGCAATTCATGCATTGGAAAACGTGGGGATATTCATCAGTATTTTTTTTATGCTCAACACTTCCTACGTATGCAGCACAAAATGTACAGCAATTACAAGCCATTGTGGTAAATAGTGAGTCTGTGAGTAATTCGCCTTATGTTGCTGATAGTACACAATTAATGGGGTTTAATGGGCTAAAACCACAACAGTTACCTGCATCTTTGTCGAATATAACATCAGCGATGATTGCCGATCAGCATGCTAAGTTGCTGACGGATGTGGTAAAAAATGATGCTTCTGTGGGGGATGGTTATGCTGCGATTGGGTATTATCCAAATTTTATGGTTCGAGGATTTTCATTAGATACATCATCAAGCTATTTGATCAATAATAATGTCGTACGTGGTGAACAAAACATTGCTTTAGAAAATAAAGAACGTGTTGAAATTTTAAAAGGGATTTCTGCAATACAAAGTGGCATGTCTACTCCAGCAGGTGTGGTAAATTATGTGACTAAACGCCCTCAAGACATTAAAACGCTTACCTTTGATTTAGATCAACATGGTGATCGTACTATTTCTACAGATGTGGGTGGTTTTGTTGGGCAAGATCAACAATTTGGGTATCGTTTTAATTTGGCACAGCAACGCTTACATCCTTATGTAGAGCATAGTCAAGGAGAGCGTTACTTTGGTTCATTGGCTTTAGATTGGAAAATTAATGCACAATCAGCAGTCGCATTTAATTTAGAATCGCAACGTCAACAGCAACGCTCGGTTGCAGGTTATCAGTTATTGGGCGCACAAATTGTTCCACAACATCTAGACTGGTCAAAATTGCTTGGTTACCAAAGTTGGAGCAAACCTGTGACCAATAAAAGTGTGAATACAGATTTAACTTATCGTTATCAATGGTCTAATCAATGGACATCGAAGCTAATGGTATCGCATAGTAAAGTCGTGATTGATGATTATTCTGCTTTTCCATATGGATTTTATGACAACGATGAAGATCATATACAGGGAGATTATGATGTATATGATTATCGTAACCCCAAAGATACTTATGTTACCAATCAGTTTAAAGCACAATTAGAGGGGCAGTTTGTAACAGGGACAGTGAACCATCATACGGTATTTGAAGCCTCTGAATTGGATAAGTCACGTACACGTTATAAAGGAATTAATGAATATGTAGGTACAGCCAATATTTATCAAAATAATGTGGATTTTTCACCTTCGGATAAAACAGATTTAGGCCAACGTTATAAATCGTTACGCAGTAAACAATTCAGCATATTTGCCTCTGATTTAATTGATTTAAATACAAATTGGTCAGTATTGCTCAGTGGTCGTTGGCTTCATTTGGATGAACAAGCCTATAAAGCCAAAGGTTTAGTGCGTTCAACACAACTGAATCAGTTTTTACCGCAAGGCGCGATTATTTATAAACCTACCACGTCTACAACGTTGTATATGAGCTATGCAAAAGGTCTATCAGATGGTGGCACAGCACCATGGTATACCAATAATGATGGTGTTACATTGTCTCCTCGTCATTCACAGCAATATGAACTTGGATTAAAGCAACAATTTGATCGTGCTTTAGTGACACTCTCTCTTTTTGATTTAAAGCAAGATAATCAATACAGTAAAGCCAATATAGATGGAACAACATTCGATTTTGTACAAGAGGGAAAACAGCACAACCGAGGTGTTGAATTATCTGTAGCAGGTCAACTCTTTGACCGTTTAGATCTCACATCGGGTGTGACATATACCAAAGCTCGTTTGCAAGATGTGAATGATGCAAGTTATAAAAATCATCAAATACAAAATGTACCTCAGTGGCGTTTTACAAACTATTTATCGTATAAATTGCCTATGCTAGAAGATCGTTTACGTCTATTGGCAGGCATGCAAAGTAGCACAAGTAAGTATGCCAATAGAGCGGGTACAGTTAAGGTTGCAGGCTATAGTGTATTTAATTTGGGTGCAGTATATACAGCAAAGCCATTTGGATATGATGCAGATGTTCGTTTAAATATGAATAACGTATTTAATAAACAATATTGGCGTGATGTTGGTGGTTTTATGGGAGATGACTATATGTTTTTAAGTAACCCAAGAACAACGCAATTGTCGGTCACTTTACATTTTTAATGAATGCTTTAAATGTTGAAACACCCCATTGATGTGTCATTCAATGGGGTATTTGGTTATACAAACTCAATATGCATGTGTTGTTCAAGTTTAGCGCTATTTAGATGATGTAATTCATCTAAAAAAGCCACGTTAAATTGTCCTATCTGTGAAGATTTTTGTTCTGCCAATTGACCTGCAATGGCAAAATGAACGTGGGCAGCAACCGTAGCGACAGCAATCGGTGCAACAGCACAATAGGCTGCAATTAATGCACCTAATGCACAGCCTGTTGCGGTCACTTTGGGTTGTAAAGCACTTCCACCTGTGACTTTGACAGTATGGGGGAGTTCATGGGATAGAATGAAATCAACTTCGCCTGAAATTGCAATACATGTGCTAAATTTAAGCAAAGAGTTTGCAGCAAGGTAAGTTTGCGTACTGCTTTGAGTGCTATCTACGCCTTTTGAAGATGTTTCATTGCCTGCTAATCCAGCAATTTCAGAAGCATTTCCTCGAATAACAGATGGTGAAAAATTTAATAAGGCCTGCGTCATTTCACTACGCCATTTGAGTATGCTGCTGTAGCCTACAGGGTCAAGTACCCACGGAATATTTTGTTGCTGTGCCGTGGCTGCTGAAATTTTCATGGCTTGCATTTGTTCAGATGTAGGAGTGCCTAAATTAATACTGAGTGCTCCGCTGACCCGTGTGAAACTTTCAGCCTCGTAAGGATTGTCTACCATAGCAGGAGATGCACCACAGGCCAAAAGCACATTTGCTGCATAATTCGTTGCAACGCTATTGGTGATACATTGGACTAAAGGGGCATGTTGTTGTAATTCAAACCAAGCTTGGATGACTTGCGTTTTTAAATCATTAATTGCTGTCATGGGAGTACCTTGCATCATTTATTGGGTAAAATAATGGTCTCTATGTTTACACTGACGACAAATCATAGAAACATAACTTTGTGCATCGTATTCAATATCTAATTCATTGGAGCCACACTGCATACAGCGTTTATCGGAATAAAACCCTAATCGTGGTGATATACTTTGCCATAAAAAGCGTATTGGCTGGCTTAGAATTTTTTGATCATAGTTTAAAAATTTAAAGTAGAGAATTTCCCCCATTTTGTGGAAGGGAAGTTGTTCTGGGCGTGGAAAATTGGGTGTTTCCCAACGTTGTGCAATGGCTCGTTCACGATATTGGATGATTGTTTTTTTGAGCCGATGCGTATTAATAAATCCATCATTACGTGTTTCCAACGCATTTTTTTCGTGTAAATAAGACAGTGCGGTATAGACTAAATGGAAAATTTGTTCCACAGCCAGTTGATCTAAGAGTTGATAACAAAGTTGTTTAAGTGCACTGTGACCTGTAATTTGAATTCCCCAAGGTCTACAGATAAACATACTAAACTGTACAATTTCTTGATAGAGCATTAAATAAAGTACGTCTTTGACTTCATCACTGTGTTCAAAGGGCACACCTTGACTTAAATTTTCATAAAACCATGCTCTGAGTTGGTGAACCACACTAAATAAACTAGGCTCTGTATAGCCATCTAAACGAACATTAATATGGTATGTTGCACAATCTTCGAGTTGTTCTGTAAGACAAAGAATGTCTTCTTTTTCAAGTTGTTTCATTAAGGTATTTTGAAATGAAACATTGGGTGAAATTGGGCTATATTTCAACTGATTCCAATCAATAAACTCGTTGTGTTGAGAGTCTTCTCTGACGTTGTCATCAAGGAGCGCCAATAAAAATAGTTTGTGCAGAAAAGATATTTTATCTAAACGTGGCGTATCTCGATCTTTAAACTTTTTCTTTTTATACTCTTGAAATCGTGTTTCTTTTAGAATGTTTTTTCGTTGCTTTGTACAACGTTCACAGTGGCAGGTAAAGTGATCGGTTTGAAAGATGCGATGTTGGCAGTGACTACACTGATGGAAATTGAATTCTTGTTCTTGCTGTTCTGCATCAACCCAATACATGGCAGCTTGGCACAATGGACATAGTGTACTGCTATCTAAATGTTTTTTGATGACTTGAATAAACACAAAAAACGACTCTGACTTAAATTTGAAATAAATTATACAAGCCACAGTAAAATAAGTCAGTGTAGTTTTGAGAAATTTATGTTGCTGAGTAAGTGTAATAATAAAATGATGCAGAAAACTTACAATCAAAACTGCAAGCCATAATTCATAATTAGCATGATAAATAAACTATGCTAAAAGGTAAAAGTCTTATTTTATTAAATATCAAAAGACCAATAAAATGATCTTTATACATCTTTTGGTATAGGGAGTGACCTTGTTCAACTGATAATATTGGTATTGAATGGAAGTGCAGATGTGTTGAACCCTAAAAAAGAATAAGAAAGAGAAGTGCTTATCATAATAAATAGAAGCTAATGGCTCTAAAATGATGTGTATTGCGGTATGGTCAATGGTCAATGGTCAATGGTCAATGGTCAATGGTCAAATCTGAGTTGTTATAAATATTGAATTAAATTCATTGCCTTATTGGGTTGAGTGCTAAAAAAATCGTTTAAATATAATGTCTAAAGCGATTCATCTACTTTTAAAATGACTAATATAAACATCTTTTTGTTTGAAGTGATTTGTCGATATCTTTTAAGCATTTGCCTTCATTGGATTGCTTTAATTAATCTCGTTATAGGGTATGTAACGATAAACTGCGTGAAGATTATTTATATAAAGTGGTTTTATTGATCATAAAAAGCACCGAATGAGTTATACGGTCAATCACAGCAAACATTTTTTATATGAGATATGTTTTCGGTGCTGTATTTTGCAATGCTGTAACATAGCAATTTATGCTCAATGTAATCAGGTTGTATAGATCGAGGTGAGTTTGTAAATTATATGTATAAATCAAGCTCAATCACAGACGTTAACTATTGATTTATTGGCTCTATTGCCTCATTAATGACAATATACAATGAAAATACCTCACAACACGATGTTAAATTGGTGTAACCCATAGGATCGAATATGAATATAGCTGCAAATCCTGTAGTACAGGCAGATGAAACGGTTTATCTGAAGGATTATCAAAAACCAACATACTTAGTCGATTCAGTGCATCTAGATATACAGATTTTTGAAGATTATACCATTGTCAATACGGTAATGAGTATGCAACGCCAAACGGAAGGCCCATTGGTTTTGCTTGGTCGTGACTTAGAGTTAAAACAGATCAAAATTAATGATCATGTTCTTTCATCAGCTCAATATCAACACAATGAAGAACAACTTGTCATTTTAGATTGCCCTGATCTTTTTACACTTGAAACATCTGTACATATTCATCCAGAAACAAATACGATGCTTGAAGGTCTATACAAGGCTGGCGATTTATTTGTGACCCAAAATGAACCTGAAGGTTTTCGTAAGATTACATTTTACCCAGATCGCCCAGATGTATTGTCTGTATTTACCACACGTGTAGAAGCAGATAAAAAGTATCCTATTCTTTTAGCCAATGGTAATTTACTGGAAAAAGGTGAATTAAATGCCACACGCCATTATGCGATTTGGCAAGATCCTACGAAAAAGCCTGCATATTTATTTGCCTGCGTTGTCGGAGATTTGGCGGTACTTAAAGATCATTATGTGACCTCAGAAGGTCGCCGTGTGGCATTAGAAATTTACGCAATTGAAAAAGATATTCCTAAATGTCATATTGCCATGGAAGCTTTAAAGCATTCTATGCGTTGGGATGAGGAACATTATGGATTACCGTATGATTTAGATAATTATATGATCGTTGCAGTGAGCCAATTTAATATGGGTGCCATGGAAAATAAAGGGCTCAATATTTTTAACACATCATGTGTGTTGGCAGATGAAGAATATACGACAGATGCAGCGATTATGCGTGTGCAATCAGTGATCGCTCATGAATATTTCCATAATTGGACGGGTAATCGTATTACATGCCGAGATTGGTTTCAATTGTGTTTAAAGGAAGGTCTAACGGTTTTCCGTGATCAATCTTTTTCAGAAGATTTACAGTCAGCGGCTGTCCAGCGTATTGATGATGTTTCAGTATTAAAGTCACATCAATTTCCTGAAGATGCAGGCCCATTATCTCATCCACCTCGTCCCGACCATTTTGTAGAAATTAATAACTTTTATACTGCAACAGTCTACGAAAAAGGTGCTGAAATTAATCGGATGATGGCTACTTTATTGGGGAAAACCAAGTATCGTTTAGGCACAGATGAATATTTTCGCCGTCACGATGGTCAAGCAGTGACTGTAGAAGATTGGGTGAATGCGTTATCTGCAGGTTCTGGTGTAGATTTGTCGGCATTTTTACGTTGGTACAATCAACCGGGCACACCTACATTACATGTTACAGAGCATTATGATGCTGCTGAAAAAACCTATCGTTTAACCTTTAAACAAAGTTTGAAAGAGAATGCGAAGTATCCTGATTTAAAGGCTGTACCTATTCCTGTAGCAGTAGCATTATTTGACGCAACTACAGGTGAACAATATACGCTGCATTCAAATGATTTATTTAAAAATCATGTACAAGATGGCATGTATTTGTTCGACCAAGATGAAGCAAGTATTGTATTTTCAGATATAGAGCAAGCTCCCGTTGTTTCGTTGTTACGCAATTTCTCTGCACCTGTTCATTTAATTTTTGATGATTCAGATGAGTCATTGGCTTTTTTAATTCAGCACGAAACCAATGGCTTTAACCAGTGGCAAGCAACACAGACTTTGCTTGAGCGTATTTTGCTGAATAATCACCCTGCACAACATTATATTGATGCCTTAAAGCACACCTTACCCAACCTAGTAAATAAAGACCCATTATTGGCTTCTCGTTTACTTGATGTCCCTTCAGAAAGTTATTTGGCTAGCCGTATTGATCAAGATTATTTGCCAGAAAAAATGAAAGCAGTACGTGACCAATTAATTTATACGATTGCTCATGATATGGGTGCATTTTGGAAAGAAACTTACCAAGCATTAGACCCTGCACAGCAATCTGAGTTTTCACAAGCGATGGGAGAGCGTGCTTTAAAAAATATTATGCTAAGTTACATGGCTGCTCAAAAAGACAAAGATGTTTTTGATTTAGCCTTTGCTCAATTTAGTGATAGTAAAAATATGTCTGAACGTTTAGGTGCATTAAAAATATTGGTTTGGCATGATGCGCCACAAGCAAAAGATGCTTTACATGCATTTTATGTGCGATTTAAAGATGAACCTTTGGCACTTGATCAATGGTTTATGATTCAAGCGGCACACCCGAAATTGAATGAAGCCGAATTGAAAGCATTGATTGCACATCCTGATTATGATTTAGGTACACCTAATCGTATTCGTGCAGTGAGTGGAGGGCTAAACAGCCGTCCTGTGAATGCATGGAGTTTTGGAGTACAGCATTTTATTCATTTGGCTCAGTATTTGGATGAGAAAAATCCAATTATAGGCTCTCGATTGTTACAGGCTTTATCACGTTGGTACACTCTAGCAGAACCAAAGCGATCTGAAGTCTTACAACAGTTAAAAGATGTGCAACCATCTATTCGTTCAAAAAATGTATCAGAAACTCTCAGTAGTATGCTTAAAGCATAGCTGTAAACACATCGTACTATGAGTAGTGCGATGTGTTTTAAAATGACTGATCATGAATTTTTTAGACTTTTGAAATCACCTCTGTGGCCTGTCATTCATGTTCATAACTTTAGTGCAATATGATGTGACGCATCATATTGTTTCTAATTAAGTTGAAAATGCTCTCAAGTGAACTCGACCAAACCATGAAAACCCATTATTTGATTATGAAAAATTTGTATTTATTCATTGATGATTAGGAAAATGGTTTAAATTTAATCATCTTTGAAATTGATTCTCGTGTAGATGTATATCTAAAACGTGTAATAAGAATGAATAATGCATTGTATACATGAGAAAAAATTTGAGCTATTAATTCATGGCAAGTATTTGCCAGACCAAATTTGAGGGCGCTATTATTTTTTTAATGAGCATGGTTATAATCAAAAATATCTTTCTCGATTCAAATACACGTATGAATTTTCACTTAACAGTAAATAGCTAGGTTTAGAGTGCTTTTTAGGCAAAGGTGATGTTGTTTTTATAGTGAAACCACTGAAAAATACATACAAGAAATTATTACAGAATGGGTAGGTTATCTTTTGGTATTGTTGGATGTATGAATAATTAGACAGTTTTATTATAGAATGTTTTAGCATAAAAATTTAGAGAGGGTGTAATGTGACCGAGTGAATAAGAAAAAATATTTACAGGGCTGATTTTGCGCTCATTTGAATGATGAATACCATATTTTAATTAGTGATTGTTTTATATATTTTGATCTAAATAAATGCTTTTTTTTACTCATTTGTAGAACAAAAAAATGTTATTTTTTCTGAAAAAATATATGTGCTGTGGTGAAACCATCTCATGGTTTATACTAAAATATGTTTTCGCAATATACTTTAATTTTAATGTGTTTTTAAAATTTTGATCATATATAATGAAGAGTAAATAATTAATTTTTAAAATTAAAATAAATATACTTGCTTTAAAAGCACTATGAAAACGTCTGATCATTTGACCGTTATTTTCAAAGAAAAGGCTATAGCCATTGAACTACAATTTATGATGCCATAGCAGCGTATAAAAGCATGGGTTTAAGACTATTGTGTAAATCTGAGCGCTTAACTTTTAAGATACAAATTAGTGAGATTTTTAAACAGAATTTAACCATTGTTGAGCAGGGGATTCACGTAGTATAAGCGATATACGAACAGGAGTTTATAAGATGAAAATAAAGAAAAGAACGCTATTTGCAACAGCAGTTTTAGGCATAGGGGTAGTGTTATATCAAAAAAAGAAAACGAAATCAGTGCAAAAAGTACCTCAACCTGTAGACTCAGTTGAGCTTGCAGAATACTTAGGGCAGTGGTATGAAATTGCTCGATTACCTAACTATTTTCAAGATGAAAAAAGTTACAATACCTCTGCACATTATGGACTCAATTCGGATCAAACGATTGCTGTGACCAATCGTTGTATAGATAAAAAAGGTCGTCATAAAACGGCAAGAGGAACAGCATTTGTTCAAAATGAAGCCAATAGTCAACTGAAAGTGAGTTTTTTACCTAAATATTTACAATGGTTCCCTTGTAGTAAAGGTGATTATTGGATTTTACGTATAGATGAAAACTACGAAACAGCTTTAGTGGGTGATGGAAAACATAAGTATTTATGGCTGTTAGCACGTACACCTAGAATAACCGAAGAAAAATGCCAAGCATTTTTAGCAACAGCTAAAGAACAAGGGTATGACACATCATCACTCATTTTTGGCGAACACCGTTAAGCTATAGCATTAACTGTGTTCATTTAATAAAGTATGTAAAATACTCGAAAAATTAATGGCAGGTTGGCAATGATAATCATATTGGTGAGCAAGACCTAAACCAACTTTTGTCGTGTCTGGATGTAATGCTTTATAGCGAATACCCTTGATGTTTACCTGTTGAGTGGTTTCTGGAACCAACGATACCCCTAAATTTGCAGCAACAAGCGACAAAATAGAAACAATTTGTGGTGCGCTTGGGCCAAATATAGGCTCAAAGCCACTTTGTTTACATGCGTTAATGGTTGCGTCATGTAATCCTGCACTCACTTCGTAAGGAGATACAATAAATTTTTGGTCTTTGAGTGAGCTGAGTAAAATATAGGGTTCACCTGTACAAGGGGTATCTTGATGTAATACAGCCACTAAATTTTCATACAGTAGATGTTGAATACAAATATCAGATGGGTAGTTATGTGGTGTACGAATCACTGCAATATCTAATTCATTGTTTGTCACATCGTCAATTAAAAGTAATGAATTTGCTTCTTTTAAAATAAGATTAACATTGGGGTATGTGGCTTGGAATGTTTGAATGGCTAAAGGAATGAGAGGATTAAGAATTGCTGTGCCAGTAAAGCCTAAGCGTAATTCACCCATATCACCATTGGCTACACGTTGTGTTTGTTCTATTGCTAGATGAAGCTGTGCTTCAATATTAGAGACAGACTTTAAAAATACCTCACCTGCTGCAGTGAGTGTGGCACCTTGTGAAGTACGATAAAATAATTCACTGCCAATTTCTTCTTCTAAATGTTTGATTTGAATACTTAAAGGTGGTTGGCTAATTCCCAAAATCTGTGCAGCTTTTGAGAAGTTATGTGTTTTGGCCACAGCCATAAAGTACTTTATATGACGTATTTCCATATTTTAAAAGTATAGTTCTATGATGTCTAATATATTATACATATATATTTCAAATTGTTACCATATTTAGCATCTAAAATACAGTTTATGGTCATTTAAGACATCATGAAAACTCAGTCAGCGACAGATTCTCTGGAGCAAAGTACGTCAACCCCCATTCAAAATGAACGCCCATACGAAGGCATTAGCTGTGGTACAACAGACTATCAAAAGGCGGGAATATCTATATTTCTATTGGGTTTTGCAAGTTTTTCTTTAATTTATTGCGTACAACCGCTCTTACCTGAATTTACCCATGCTTTTGGTGTAACAGCAAGTACGAGCTCGTTAACTTTATCATTAACGACAGGGTTTTTAGCATTCTCCATTGTATTGTCGAGTGCATTTTCGCAGGCTTTAGGCCGTAAAGGTCTGATGTTTTGCTCCATGGGACTTGCTGCATTACTCAATATTTTGTGTGCTATTTCCCCAAGTTGGAACCTCATGTTGGTGGCTAGAGCCGTAGAGGGTTTTATTTTAGGTGGTGTTCCTGCTGTTGCGATGGCTTGGATTGCAGAAGAAATTAACCCAAAACATTTAGCACGTACGATGGGGTTATATATTGCAGGTACAGCTTTTGGTGGAATGATGGGTCGCGTGGGTATGGGGTTAATGACAGAATATTTTTCATGGCGAGTTGCCATGGGTATTTTAGGAGTGATCTGCTTTATTTGCTGTATTGGATTCTTTTTCTTACTGCCAGCCTCTCGTAATTTTGTAGCAAAAAAAGGCATCAATTTTGATTTTCACTATAAAGCATGGACTACACATTTAAAAAATCCTGCTTTAGTTGCCAATTATATGATTGGTTTTTTAGTGATGAGTATCTTTGTGACATTATTTAATTATGTGACTTTTAGACTATCAACTGCACCTTATAATCTGACGCAAACTGAAATTAGTATGATTTTCTTATCATATAGTTTTGGTATTGTCTCTTCTACACTTGCAGGTTACATGGCAGATAAATTGGGTCGTACACCTATTATGTGTTTAGGCTTTTTATCGATGTTGATTGGTGCTTTAATTACACTAAGTGGGCATTTATTTGCAATTATTATAGGTGTTGCTTTTGTAGCGACAGGTTTCTTTATTGCACATGCCATGGCCAGTAGTAATGTAAGTTCAACTGCTAAAACCAATAAAGGTCATGCATCATCTTTATATTTACTATTTTACTATTTAGGTTCTAGCGTTGTAGGTTCATTTGGTGGTGTGTTTTGGCAACACGGTGGTTGGCCTGCTGTCGTCGGATTAAATATTGCATTATCAGTGATTGCATTATTCTTAATTTGGCGAGCAGTCAAAGCTAAAATATATGAATGGTAATTTAAAATCTTTGAGCAAAGGCTACATGTATATGTGGCCTTTTTTAGGGCTAAAATTGTGGTGATCGTGTGTTTTATATATTACTTAGCGCAAGTTTAATGCCAAACCCAATAAATAAAAATCCAACGATTAAAATAGAAATACTGGTTAGACGTAAGTTTTTAGCAAAATAACCAGACAGTTTGATTCCTGAAAAAATTAATAAAGTTAAATAGGTAATACTAATGGCTTCTAAAATGAGAGATAACACTAAAAAACTCAGTAAAGGTGAGTCATTTTTTGGATCGACAAATTGAATAAAAAAAGAAAGAAAAAATAAGATTGCTTTGGGATTAAGTAAACTAATCGTTAATGCTGTTTTATAAGGGGTTTCTTTTTTGTGTGTAACATTAAGTGTAATGGCTTCACGAGCTACAGGTCGATTTCTATTTTTCCAAGTAAAAATAGAATGCTTAATCAGTTTAATACCTAAATAGGATAGATAAATTGCTCCTACACTTTTTAATGCGAGAAATAAAATTGGAAAGCTATGTAATAAAGAAGCAGCGCCAAAAATAGTGGCTAAAATAAGAATAAAGTCCCCAGAAATAACACCCAAAGCCGCTTTATAACCTGCTTTAACCCCGTATTTAGATGCAATAGATAGGGTATAAAATGAGTTTGGTCCTGGCAAAATAATAATCATGACTGTGCCAATAATAAACGTTGATAAATTAATGATTCCTAGCACAATCAATCCTCTTTTTTATTAAAATGAAAAACCGATACTGTAAAAGTATCGGCTTAAAGGTACTTCTATGAAGTCGTTTAGTTTTTGATTTCAGCACTAAATCCCAAAGATTGATGTAGTAATTCGCTGAGTTGTTCTCTAGCTTTAATAAAACCATCAATTCCTGATTGTAGTAGTTGAAATGCCATTAAGTCATGTTCTAATTGATGTTTAAATTCAGTTTCACTGATGGCAACAGTCTCTTGTGGTGTAGAGGCCATAGGTGTATTGAGCTGTTTCTTTACGATAGCTGTTTCTTTTTCAAGATCTGCTAAAATGTTGGGTGAAATTGTCAATAGGTCACAACCTGCAAGGCCTAGTACTTGTGATGTGCTACGGAAGCTTGCACCCATAATTTCAGTAGGAATACCATGTGTTTTATAATAGGTGTAAATTTCTTTTACAGACAACACACCAGGGTCTTTTTCAATTGGGTATGCCGACACATTTTCAGCTTTTTTATACCAGTCTAAAATACGACCGACAAAAGGTGAAATCAATTTCACATGTGCGTCTGCGCAGGCTTTTGCTTGATGCAAACCAAACAATAATGTCAAATTACAATCAATACCTTCGCTTTGTAAAATTTTCGCCGCTTGAATACCTTCCCATGTTGAAGCAATTTTAATTAAGATACGTTCAGATGAAACGCCATAGCTTGCATATAATGCAAGTAGTTCTTTGGCTTTTGCAACGGTCGCTTGGGTATCATAAGATAAGCTTGCATCAACTTCTGTAGATACTCGACCTTTAATCAGCTTTAAAATTTCTACGCCAAGTTTTACAGTCAAAATATCAATAGTACGTTCAATGAGTGCATCAGACGCATAACCTTCATCTTTTGCCTGTGCGTAGGCATCTTCAATGAGTTTAATATTTTGAGGTTGGCTTGCCGCAGCAGTAATTAATGATGGATTTGTGGTTGCATCTAGTGGTCTAAATTGCTCAATAGCAAGTAAGTCACCACTGTCTACAACAACTGTTGTCATTTGATTGAGTTGAGACAAAGCAGATTCAGTCATAGAGTATTTTCATCATAAGATCATATATTGTTGTATTTATATCATATTTGACTAAAATTTTGATAAAAAATCAGTGTGTATTTTTATCGGTTCTTTGTTTCTTGACGTAATTTATTAAAAATTGACTCGCAGTACCGTGAGCATGTTCTTTATGCCAAACAAGATCGACAAAGTAGTTACATTTTTGCGTGAAATTAATGACATTTAAGGTTTGAATTTTAGCTTTTTTTTGGTCAATGTGTTGTAGTGAACGCAATGGAAGAAACCCCCAGCCTAAATTTTCTTGCATCATAGATACCGCTAAATGATGTTGATTGGTACGCCAATAGGTTTTAGAAAATAATAGCTCAGGCTGAATGTCTAGATGCCGACTTGTAACAACAATTTGTCTGTACTGTGCTAAATCGTGTAAATAAACATCTTTGAGTTGCGCAAGTGGGTGACTTTGACTAACTACGGGTAAAATCGTTTCGTGAAATACTTCAATAAAACTTTCTCTGTAGTCTAAAATTTCACGCTCAAATAAAAATGCAAATTGTACTTGGCCTTGTAAGAGCATTTGTATTGCTTCTTCTTGTGGTGCAGTGAAAACATTAATTTCCAAACTTGGAAAAGTATTTTCTAACAGTAAAACGTATTCAATCCATGGTGTGTAGATCAGCTCAGACGCGATCACGACATTAAAAGAGCTTTCTAACCCTTGACTGAGTGCATTTGCATGTTGCTTCCACTGATTCATTTCACTAAGTAAATATAACGTTTTTTGGTATAAACTGTGGGCGGCAGGTGTTGCAATCGGTTCACGCCCTTGTCGTGTAAACAATTGCATATCTAAATCAACCTCTAAGTTTGCAATAGACATACTCACAGCAGATGGAACTTTACCAAGCAACCTTGCTGCTGCAGAAAATGAGCCAGCTTGCATCACTGTTGTAAAAATAAGGAGTTGTTCTTGATTTAAATTCATGTATCAATAATATTGAAAGGTTCTAACTAGATATATCATTATTATAGAAATAAAATAAGACCTATTCGAAATTATAAGGGATTTATTATATGTTTATTTCAAAACGTAGATTAATTCATGCATTTACATATGAAGTTATTTTATTAATTATTATAGCAATTGCACTCAGTGTGTTTTTAAAAATGCCACTTGAAGTCACAGGAATACTCGGTGTGATCATGGCAGTAACATCTGTAATATGGAATATGCTTTTTAATTATTTATTTGAAAAGATTGAAAAAAAATATCAGCTCAAAAGAACGATTTTTGTTCGTATCTTACATGCGATTGGTTTTGAAGGTGGACTTGTTTTAGCAACCACACCCATGATTGCGTATGTGTTAAAGATATCGTTATTTGAAGCATTTGCATTAGATATTGCATTGACGTTATGTATTTTGGTTTATACATTTATTTTTCAGTGGTGTTACGACATTATTGAACACAAAATTATATCAAAGCATCAGTCATAAAAAAGACCGTTCAGTTGAACGGCCTTTTTTATCTATATTTGTGGTTTACACAATTAGATTTTACCTACAAGGTCAATAGATGGAGCAAGTGTTGCATCACCTTCTTTCCATTTTGCAGGGCATACTTCACCTGGGTGAGCATGTACGTATTGAGCAGCTTTTACCTTACGTAGAAGTTCTTGTGCATCACGGCCAATACCGCCAGCGTTTACTTCAACGATTTGGATTTTACCTTCTGGGTCAACAACGAAAGTACCACGGTCTGCAAGGCCTTCACCATCAATCAGTACTTCAAAGTTCTTAGAAAGCGTCCAAGTTGGATCGCCTACAAGAGGATATTGAATTTTTTTGATTTCTTCTGAAGTGTCGTGCCATGCTTTGTGTGTGAAGTGAGTATCTGTTGATACACCATAAATTTCTACACCAAGCTTTTGAAATTCAGCGTAATTATCAGCTAAGTCACCAAGCTCAGTTGGGCATACGAACGTGAAGTCTGCTGGATAGAAGAAAAATACAGACCATTTACCTTTAAGATCTGCTTCAGATACTTCAATGAACTGACCATTTTTGTACGCAGTTGCGTTGAATGGTTTAACTTCAGTGTTAATCAAGCTCATAATATGCTCCGATGGATTATGGTTGCGTTTTAATAATTGCTTAAATGGTAAAAAAAATATCTTATACGAGGAAATGGTATTTTTAAATAATGGCTATCGGAAAAACAAATGGTTTTCATGTGTAAGACCAATACCAATATGATGCCTGAGAGGTAATGACATCTTCATGAATAATAATGGGGCATTTTGTTTCTTTTACAAGGGTGCCTTCAACAAAAACTTTAAATTAAATCTCGCCTCTTTATCTCATCTCTAGAGTGGCGTAAAATGGCACTCTTGTAAAATTCATGTAGGGAATAAGTTCAGTGCAAAACGATTTATTAGATGTAGATCATTTAGTTATGGCACGTGACCGACATCATTTAAATCTGTTGGGTAAGCAAAAAGGCAAACAATCTGAACAATATATTCATGCATTTGAACGTTCAAATCATAAAGTTAAACGCCGTGCAGATACTCGGCCACGTATTCGATTAAATCAAGATTTACCTGTGACTCGTTATGCCGATCAATTGGTTGATGCGATTCAAAAGCATCAAGTGATTATTGTTGCAGGGGAAACAGGTTCTGGAAAAACAACACAGTTGCCACAAATTGCAATGCTTGCGGGGCGTGGTTTAACCGGTATGATTGGCCATACTCAACCAAGACGTTTAGCTGCTCGTAGTGTGTCACAACGTATAGCAGAAGAGGTGGGTGAGAAACTCGGGCAATCTATTGGTTTTAAAGTTCGTTTTAATGAGCAAGGCTCAAATGATGCTTTAGTCAGAGTGATGACCGATGGTATTTTGTTGGCAGAATTAGTAAATGATCGATATTTATTAAAATATGACACGATTATTATTGATGAAGCTCATGAGCGCTCTTTGAATATTGATTTTATTATGGGGTACTTAAAGCAGTTACTGAAAAAACGCCCTGACCTGAAAGTCATCATCACTTCAGCAACTTTAGATGTCAATCGTTTTAGTCAATATTTCAATAGTGCACCTATTTTTGAAGTTGAGGGGCGTAGTTATCCTGTAGAGCTGAGATATCGTCCTATTTCAGACATGAGCATTTTAAGTAGTGATGATGATGAGTTTGATGATTTTGAAGAGCTTTTACCCCGTGCAGTGGTTAATGCGGTTGAGGAGTGTTTTGCTGATGCAGATCACTCAGGGCACCCTGAGCATGCCGATATTTTGATTTTTGCCAGTACTGAGCAAGAAATTAGAGAATTACAAGAAACATTACACAAGCATGGCCCACGTCATACAGAAGTTTTACCTTTATATGCACGCCTTGCACTGTCTGAACAACAAAAAATATTTAACCCAAGTGGGCGTGGTCGCCGTATTATTATTGCCACCAACGTTGCAGAAACTGCGCTTACGGTACCAAATATTCGTTACGTTATAGACAGTGGATTTGCACGTATTTCTCGTTATAGTTATCGCTCTAGGGTACAGCGTCTTCCGATAGAAGCCATTTCTCAAGCAGCAGCAAACCAACGTAAAGGGCGATGTGGTCGTATTGCTCCTGGGGTGTGTATTCGTTTATATAGCGAAGAAGATTTTTTAAGTCGCCCAGCATTTACTGAACCTGAAATTAAAAGAACAAATCTTGCATCTGTCATTTTGCAAATGCAAAGTTTAGGTCTAGGTGAGCTTGAGCAGTTTGATTTTATTGAACCACCAGACCATCGTTTAGTGAATGATGGGCGCAAATTGCTCATAGAATTAGGTGCGTTAAATGATAAAAAAACCACACTAACCAAAGTGGGTCAAATGATGGCAAAAATGCCAATTGACCCAAGACTTGCTCGTATGATTGTAGGTGGAGCACATTTTGGTGTGCTACAAGAAGCATTGATTATTGTGAGTGCGTTGGCGGTACAAGATCCGCGTGAACGGCCTGCAGATAAACAGACTCAGGCCGATCAAAAACATGCTTTATTTAAACAAGCAGATTCTGACTTTTTATTTTATTTAAAACTGTGGGAAGTTCTTGAGTCAAATAAAGCGGATATGAGTGAGAATAAGCGTAGGCAATTTGCACGCCAGCATTTTTTGAGTTGGTTGCGTATACGCGAATGGAAGCAAACATATCTTCAATTGGTTTCACTGGCAGAAAGTTTAAACCTGTCAATGAATGAAAAACCTGCAAGTTATGAAAATTTGCATCGTGCATTGCTTACAGGACTATTGTCATTTATTGCTAATAAAACAGATGAAAAAAACGTTTATATGGCAGTGAGGCAACAAAAAGCACGTATTTTCCCTGCAAGTACGTTGCATAAAGCAGGCGTATCTTGGGTCATGGCGTTTGAAATGGTAGAAACATCGCAGGTCTATTTACGTGGTTTGGCAAAAATTGAACCTGAATGGATATTACTTGCTGCCCGTGACTTACTAAAATATCATTATTTTGAACCACATTGGTCAAAGAAAACGGGGATTGTACACTCGTATGTGCAAATGACTTTGTTTGGTTTAATTATTGAGCCAAGACGACTCACTAATTTTGAAAAAGTAGACCAGCTAGCAGCACATGAAATTTTTCTAAGAGATGCTTTAACCACAGGTCATTTGGGAATTACCCCACCATTTTTAAAACATAATTTACTCAAATTACAAGAAGTAGAGCGAGTAGAAGATAAATTAAGACGCCGTGATTTGGTGGTCGATGAAGAAACGATATTTCAATTTTATGAAAGTAAAGTTCCTACCGATATTGCCAGTCGAAAAAGTTTTGAAGATTGGCGAGCAACCGTTGAAGCACACGATGCACGATATTTATATATTGATGAAGCTGCCTTATGGTTAGATGATCGTCCAACAACACAACAGTTCCCAGACTATTTACACAATGGCAGTTTGCGATTGTCAACCAGTTATCATTTTGATCCAAGTCATGATGAAGACGGAGCAACCGTGAAAATACCATTGCAAGCGTTATCTCAAGTTGATGAAAACATATGGTCATGGGGGATTCCTGGTTGGCGTTTAGAGCTCATAGAAGCATTTTTAAAAAATCTATCTAAAGAAAAACGTCGTCATATTGTTCCGATTCCCGATACTGCACAACGTTTATTTCGTGCAATTGATGCTGTGCATTTACAGCAACATATTTTTAAATACTTGGCATTTGCTCTTCGTGGTGAACAAATCACAGTACAAGATTTTTCATTTGAACGTGTACCCAATTATTTATTACCTTTGATTAAAGTAATTGACGAAAAAGGTCGTAACATCGAAAGTGGGCGTGATTTGGATGAACTCAAAGCACGTTGCCGTATTGAAACACAAAAACCAATTCTACAAACAAATGGCGCTTTTAGTGATTTTCCAAAGCAATTTGTCTTTGAGTCTTCTAAAAAAGTGACGGGTGTTATAGTTAAACAATACTATGCACTTGTACCAGAAAAACCGTTTGCAACTTTGAAATCTAAAGATGATGCAAAAGTGACTGTACATGCATTGCATGATGAATTAGAGGCATGGCGTTTACACAAAGAAGGTGTAATTTGTTTGCTCTATGCTCAACTAGGTGACATGGTCAGACAGCTGAAAAAGCAAATTAGTAAACCATTGGCATTGGCTTATTCGCCTTTAGGAGATAAAACACAGTTAGAAAATATGTTGGTGTATGCAACTTTAGATGACGTTCTGAGTCAAACAGAATTACCTCAAAATATTGATACATTCCAACAGGTACAGCAACAAGTAAAACAGAAATTTTTAAGTAGTGGACAGCTTGTATTACAACATTTTAATCAAATTTATATCGACTGGCAAACAGCGAGAACACAGCTTATGGGGCTAGATGAACATGTTTTTGCCCATCATATTGATGATATTGAAGACCAATTATCATTGATGAAACTCGATCAATTTGCCTATGCACAGCCTGTTTCATTGTGGCAAGAATTCCCACGTTATTTAAAAGCTGTACTTATTCGTTTGGAACGATTACCTCATAATTTGAATAAAGATCGTATTGCGCTCGATGAGATCGATCCATGGATGGATAAATTGTTTGATGAGAAGCAATCGTATGGGTATGAATTTTATAAAATGGTTGAGGAGTTCCGTATCTCTTTGTTTTCACAGCCGATGAAAACAAAAGTTGCTGTTTCCCCAAAACGTTTGCAACAGGCTTGGGATAAGCAATCGTAATTTAAGAATGTATTAAATCCAATTTCTTAGTGATCAAGAGATAAAGACCAAATGTACCACTAACATAAAAGTATATGTGTTTTTGGTCGAGGCAAGATGGGTTTTTGAAAAATGAATACACGGATTTGAATATCATTTTTGTGTTCATTTTTTTCTCTAGCCTGCGTCATTATGATCAAGGTATCCATATCTCTTGTTTAGATAAAGAATACTGAAAACAGTAGATGTAGAATTATCTTTGATTGTATTGATTCAATAGATCTTGAAAACTGAATCAAAACATATTGTTATACTGATCTTAAAAAATCTTCATTCATGATTGAAATATTTTAGCTTGATTGTCTGATGCATGTTTATTGAGAAGTCAATGTAAAAGGGCTGTATTGTTGTCGACCTCTGATGTTGAAATTTAATAATATCAATAAAAAAAACAGGGCGCATGAAGCCCCCTGTTTTTATATTTAAATCAGTGATTAGTCAATTTCTGGGTGTTTATCTGCCAAACCTTGACGTTTTTTCTGTAGGCTTACAATTTGCTGATCAATTTTTTCAATACGTTCTTCTAGTGTTCCATGGAATTCTTCAAGAAGCTCTTGTGCTTCTTCTTTATTGGTTGCCATTGGCGTACCACCAAATAGAGGTTTGTTGGCAGTTTCTTTTAAATGCCATGCGGTAAAAATACCAATTGCACCAAAGATCATTAAGTAATACGCAGGGATCATTAGATTTTGCGTAGATTCTACCAATGCGGCTGAAATTGTTGGTGTTAAACCTGCAACAACAATAGAGATATTGAAAGAAATTGCTAACGCACTATAACGAATTGCAGTTGGGAATAAAGCAGGTAGCGTAGATGCCATGACACCCAGTAGCATGTTTAGGCTCAATGCTAAAATAATTAAGCCCAATAAAATAAGTGGCATGCTTCCTGAATCTAACATTTTAAAGGCAGGGTAAGAAAAGAACAATAATGATAGACTGCCTGCAAAAATAAATGGTCGACGACCCCATTTGTCACTCAACCAACCAATCAGTGGTTGAACAAATAACATACCAATCATGACTGCAATAATTAATGCAGTACCATGTGCTTCATCGTATTTTAAATTGTGTGTGAAGTAGCTTGGTAAATAAGTTAACAGCATGTAGTAAGTGACATTGGTACATAAAACAATACCTACAGATAAAAACATACTGCGTTTGTATTTTGAAAAAACTTCTTTAAATGATAATTTGGTATTTTTTTGTTCAGATTCACTATACTTTTGGAAGGCAGGTGTTTCTTCAAGAGAGTGACGTAAATACAGGCCGACAATACCTAAAGGTAAAGATAAGATAAACGGAATGCGCCAGCCCCACTCTTGGAAGCCTTCTGAGCCGATGACTACAGTAAGTAGAGAAACTAAGCCTGCACCCAACAAAAAGCCTGCGATTGAACCAAAATCGAGCCAACTTTCCATAAATCCACGTTTACGGTCAGGTGAGTATTCTGCAACAAAGACAATCGCTCCGGTGTATTCACCACCTACAGAGATACCTTGTAAAATTTTAATGACAAGTAACAAGATGGGTGCCCAAATTCCAATGGTTGCATAGGAGGGCAGTAGACCGATAGCACACGTGCTTAGGGTCATGAGTATAATGGTGGTGGCAAGGACTTTTTGACGACCATATTTATCGCCCAAATGGCCAAATAAAATACCACCAAGCGGTCTAAATAAAAATGGTACAGAGAAAGTGGCGAGGGCAGCAACGAGTTGTACACTTGGACTAGCTTCTGGGAAAAACACTTTACCAAGTACATAGGCAACGTAGCCATATACACCGAAATCGAACCATTCGATTGCATTACCAAGAGCGGCTGCTCGAATTGCTTGTTTTGATTTATTTTGATCGACAATGCTTACATCTGCGATATCGACAGGCTTGGCTTTCTTTCTAAATCCACGCATGTAATATTCCTAGTCTTATGGAGGGTTGCTTTAAACATTTTTACGATTTAAAGCAATTATTTAAGGGGAAAGTTTTTCGACATGACAAGAGAAAATAGGTGCAAAAATACAAAGTTGAGCATGTATTTTTTCTTGTAACGTTTAAAAATGAAAAAATTCAATGACTTAAATATTATAGAAGATTTATAGAGCAGCATCGTGGTTGCTTTATAGGCTTAATGTTTTATATTTGTTTCTTTATGTATCCTTATTTGTAGTGTAGTGTTATATTTTGTAAGATAATAATTAGCATTAATAATGCTTTAGATTAGATTATCGCTTTATTAGAAAAAAAGCCTCGTTTTTACGAGGCTTTTTGTATATAAAATATTATTATTTTATAACACAGGTTACAGTGGTTGATGCTGTTCTTGTAGCAAAAATTCTATTAATGCCTTTTGCGCATGTAGGCGATTTTCTGCTTCATCCCACACGACAGCACTTTTATGTTCGAGCATGTGTTCGGAAATTTCTTCACCTCTATGTGCTGGTAAGCAATGCATAAAGAGGCAATCTGAATGTGCAAGTTGCATCAATTGTTCATTGACTTGATAATTCGCAAAGGCTTTTTCACGAATCTTTTGCTCTTCTTCTTGTCCCATAGATGCCCAAACATCAGTGACGATTAAATCTGCATTGACCGCAGCATCTTCTGCAGAACTCACTAGCTCAGCACAATGAGCATACTCAGTTAAAAACTTTTCTTGAGGCTCATAGCCTGCTGGAGACGCAATTTTTAACTTGAATCCCCACATGTGTGCTGCTTCAATGTAAGAGTTGCACATATTGTTTCCATCGCCAATCCAAGCCACAGTTTTCCCTTGAATTGAGCCACGATGCTCTACAAACGTTTGTATATCTGCAAGTAGTTGGCACGGGTGATGATCATCTGTGAGTGCATTAATCACAGGAACCTGTGAGTAAGATGCAAAGCGTTCAACAATATCATGTCCGAAAGTACGGATCATGACAATATCTAACATGCTTGAAATGACACGAGCAGAGTCTTCGATGGGTTCTCCACGGCCAAGTTGCGTATCTCTAGAGGATAAAAAAATTGCACTACCACCAAATTGGCTCATACCTGCTTCAAAAGACACACGTGTACGAGTGCTTGATTTCTCAAAAATCATACCGAGTACTTTGCCTACAAATGGCTGGTATGTTTGATTTTGGTGTTGTAGTTTTTTTAACTCTTGCGCACGGTGAATAATGCGTTCTAGTTCTGCAGATGATAAATCACGCAACGTTAAAAAATGACGTAGAGCCATACTTACTCCACGTAATTGCTTGGGCAATTACTTATTGATTGTGAATAAAAAAGAATCCTCGAATATACTACAACCTGTTACAAATTCAAAAAGATTGTTTATATTCGTGCGCTTTTAAAAAATGATCAACGCAATAATTAATATATTCTTGTGTATTGTGAGTAAATGCAATATCAGAAACACCGACAAGCATTTGCCATTCGACATGCCAAACTGTGCCTAAGAGAATTGTGGCGGAGTGTGTTGGGTTTGGACACACAATAATGCCTTGCTCAGTGGCTTTCATGAGATGTTTTTTGATATTGTCGATAAGGTAGTGTAAAACATTTTGATTTAAATGATTGGCTAAGTCTATGTCGTGTGTGGCACGCTCTAAAATCAGGCGTTTGAATTGAATGTTTTTAGCATCTATGATGTAGTCATAAAAGTTTTTGAGCACAGTTAAGAAGAAACTACGTAAGTCAGATTCGTAGTGTTCTGTATTTAAATAAAGCTCTTGCAAACACATGTCACGCCGATAGTCGCAAATTGCTTTAAATAGTCCTTCTTTATTACCAAAAAATTTATAAATAGACGCTTTTGACCCACCTGTACATTGAATAATGTCGTTCAAAGAGACCGCATCGTAGCCTTTTTTTAAAAAAAGGTCAGTTGCTATATCTAAAAAAGCAATACATCTTTCCATACCGCGTTTGG
Organism: Acinetobacter baretiae; assembly: GCF_015627105.1. Lineage (GTDB taxonomy): Bacteria > Pseudomonadota > Gammaproteobacteria > Pseudomonadales > Moraxellaceae > Acinetobacter > Acinetobacter baretiae. Next base: position 57,582 of record NZ_VTDM01000010.1, read on the forward strand.
TATGTGGAAGCTCATGAATATATTTATCTTTTGAATCTGACATAAATGATAGATCACAAGTGAAAATGACGAATATTGCTAATTATAGCAAACTTTATGGAATTCTCACTTGCTTTAGCTTTTAGATGATTTGAAAGGATGAATTTGTTCCTAAAATAGATTGTATAAGTTGTTGTTCTAATTCGGTTAGTGGTTTTTCATCTTCAAGGTTTTGTGATAGTGAGATAATTTTTTCTCCATCAATAATTTGTCCTTGTGTACATAAAATTTGACCAAACTGTTCGAGTGACGCAATATTCTTATCGACTTGAAATGAATGGATATACCAGCCTTTTGCATCTTCAATACGGCGTTGTTGATGGTACATGTGTGCAATGTAGTGTGAAGTGTGTGGTAAATCTAAATCGAGTGCTTTAGTCAGTGCCTCTTTTGCCAATACATAATTTTTTTGTAATATATGACATTGTGCAAGAGGGATGAGAGCGTCATGATGTTCATGCTCAAGTGCTTGTTCAAAACAACTTAAAGCATCTTCAATTCGATATTGATTTACTAGAATTTTACCAAGTGAAATGAGTGATAAATGATGGCCATATTGAATGGCAGATAAAAAATAATGTTCAGCCAATACATGATTATGGCGTTCAGATTCTATTTGACCAAGATGGTTAAACGATAAAGCAAATTTAAGCTGAGCTGCTTGCATGTAGTAATGATATGCAAGTGTCGTTTCACCTTTATAGTGATGTAAATTACCTAACCCATGCATCCAACGTGGATCTTTGGGCTGCTGTTGTTTAATTTGTTCGAGTAAAATTATGGCATGGTCATAATGTTGTGTTGTAATGGCAAGATTGGCGTGTTCATAGAGTAATTGAACATTTTTATCTAAATCACGTATTGTGTTTTTAAAGTCTCTAAAAGCGCCCATGTTTAACCACCTTAATATAAATGATAATTATTATCTTTTATATCACGTTTTTTAGGGTGGTGCTAGGTGCATATATAAGGATATGCACCCGTGTAAGTTTAAATTTAACTGAATTTATTCGCTTCGTTCATCATCATCTTCAGAGGCATCATCCATGCCGAGTTCTTTAAGCTTTCGTGTTAAAGTGTTACGTCCCCAACCCAATACTTCGGCTGCATGACGTTTTCGACCACGTGTTTGCTCAAGGGCAGCATTGATGAGTGTTCGTTCAAAAATTGGTGTAGCAATATCTAAAATTTTGATATCGCCATTTTTGAGTTTATTGACTGCCCACTCACTGAGTAATTCATCCCACTCTTGTGTGACGGCACGTGTTGTTTTTGTGGCAGGATCTGAGGTTTTGATGGCGGTTGTCTGTCTTAGCTCAGGAGGTAAATCATTTGGATAAACCTCTCGGCCTGTAATCATGACCGTGAGCCAACGACAAATATTTTCAAGTTGTCTAACGTTACCTGGCCATGCAAGTTGCTTCATATAGGCAATGGTTTCTTGTCGTAAGATTTTAGAGCTTACACTCAGTTCTTTTCCGGCTTGTTCTAAAAAGTGCTGTGCAAGCATAGCGATGTCTTCACTACGATGTGCAAGTTTTGGAATGTGTATGCGAATAACATTTAAACGGTGATATAAGTCTTCTCTAAAGCGACCAGCTTCGACTAAATTTTCGAGGTCTTGATGTGTAGCAGCGACAATTCGAACATCAACCTTAACAGGAATATGTCCACCTACGCGATAGAATTCGCCATCTGCAAGTACTCTTAGGAGTCGTGTTTGTGTTTCAAATGGCATGTCACCAATTTCATCTAGAAATAACGTACCGCCATTGGCTTGTTCAAATCGGCCATGTCTTTGTGTATTTGCCCCTGTAAAAGCCCCTTTTTCATGCCCAAAAAGTTCAGTTTCAATGAGGTCTTTTGGAATAGCAGCCATGTTAAGTGCAATAAAAGGTTTATTTTTTCTTGGTGAATGGCGGTGTAGTGCATGTGCCACAAGCTCTTTTCCTGTTCCTGATTCCCCATTAATCAGTACAGTAATATGAGATTGAGATAACCGTCCAATTGCACGAAAAACCTCTTGCATGGCTGGGGATTCACCAATAATTTCGGTGGTTTGTAGCGGTTGATAGTTTTGTGTGGCTTCTTGGTTTTGTAGTTTTTCTAAATGCAAAATTGCACGATTTACCAAAGCCAAGGCTTCATCAATATCAAATGGTTTTGGGAGATATTCAAAGGCTCCTGTTTGATAGCTTGATACAGCTGATTCAAGATCTGAATGTGCTGTCATAATGATGACAGGTAGATCGGGATGGTTGGTTTTAACACGACCTAAAAACGTAAGACCGTCAATACCTGGCATACGAATATCTGTCAGTATAACGTCGGGGAGATCTGTGTGTAGTTGGTCTAAAGCGCTTTGAGCATCTTCAAAGCTTGTGACATTGAAACCTTCTTCTTTAAAGGTTTTTTCTAGTACCCAACGCATGGCACGATCATCATCAATGACCCAAATTTTATTTCGTGACATGTTTCGACTCCCAAGGTAAATATAAACTGAAGGTGGTTTTTCCTGAAACGGATTGGCATACAATAACGCCGTTATGCTGGTGTATAATGTTTTGTGCAATACTCAGACCAAGGCCTGTACCATTTGCTCGACCTGTTACCAGTGGATAAAAGACGGCTTCAAGTATGTCGGTTGGAATACCTGGGCCATTATCTTCAATATCGATACGAATCGCTGAACGATGTAATATATTGTTAATGGTCACAAGGCGTTGTATGCGAGTTCTAAAAGTGAGTGTGGGTGACTGTTCTTGGTGATGATAAAAGGCTTTATTTTCAAGAATGGCTTGCACAGCATTAACACTAATGTTGAGCATAACTTGAATGAGCTGATCACGATCTGCCTGTATGGTCGGAAGTGATAAGTCATAGTCACGTATGAGTCTGATTTTCTTTTTCGTTTGATTGCTCACTAGCGAATAAACACGTTCTAGAGGCTCATGTATATTTACATCAATATAGCTAGGGAGTTGTCTAGAACCTAGCATGGTATCTGCTAAGGTACGTAAACGATCCACTTCATTAATAATAATTTCAGTAAACTCATTATATTTTTCGTCATTTAAACGACGTGCAAGAAGCTGCGTTGCCCCACGTATGCCGCCTAAAGGGTTTTTGATTTCGTGTGCAACGCCTCGTATGAGTTGACGTGTGACTTGGTGCTGTTGCAATAAATGTTCTTCTTTTGAAATTCTGAGCATTCGTTCAATCGGATTGAGCTCAATGAGCAAAAATGGTGCAGTATTTTTATCAACATTGACACAAGACACTGAATAGTCAACGTGAATGTTTTGAAAATTCACTCGAATAATTGCTTCTCTGCGTGTATATGCTTGTCCCTTTTCGAGGGTGTTTATGAGTGCTTTTTCAGTATTGAACTCATCATCTGGAATTTCAAGTAATTGCAAAGCTGAATAATTACAAGCACGTAATGCACTAATGTCAAATAGTGATTCACAGGCTGGATTTAAATAAAACACGTTGAGTTTTTCATCTACTAGTAGTACTGCTGTGGACAAGCTGTCCACTAAAAGCCGATAGTCGATCGCAAGTTGCGTGGTCATTTTTCAGCATGTCCTGTATTGAAATAGGGCGTAAATACCGTATTCATGGTGACTTTTCCCTGTTATAGCACGTGTTTACATCATTATGTGTCTTAAATAAAGCAAAATACACGCCAACTTTTTACGCTTTATCGTGCATTGTTTTGGCTCTTTATGGTCTATTGTTTAAATTGTACAGATGAGTAGAGCCGTTAATATAGGACTTATTTGTTGTTTTGCACAGTCATGGTGCATTATTTTTTATTGCCAATGAATGTTTTTCTTTTGGTGCAATTTACAATCTGGATATTTTAAATCTATGCTTATGCCCTGAAAAGTCATACAATACCCAGCATTCTAGTAGAGTGCTGAGTTCCATGAAGTCCCCCAAAGTCGGTTTTGTTTCTTTAGGTTGTCCTAAGGCATTGGTTGATTCTGAGCGTATTTTAACCCAATTACGTATAGAGGGTTATCAAGTTGCGTCAGATTATGATGGTGCTGATTTAGTTGTTGTGAATACCTGTGGTTTTATCGAATCTGCGGTACAAGAGTCTTTAGATGCCATTGGTGAAGCAATAAGTGAAAATGGCCGTGTAATTGTGACAGGGTGTTTGGGTAAAGATGAAGACAAAATTCGTCAAATGCATCCAAACGTTTTAAAAGTTACAGGCGCGGCGGCTTACCAAGACGTCATGGAGGCAGTACATCAGTATGTACCTGCACCACCGAAAAAGCATGATCCTTTCATTGATCTGGTTCCAGAACAAGGGGTGCGCTTAACACCAAAACATTATGCATATTTAAAAATCTCTGAAGGCTGTAATCATCGCTGTACATTTTGTATTATTCCGAGCATGCGAGGTGATTTAGTCTCTCGTCCTGTTAGCTCTGTACTTGACGAAGCAGCAGCATTGAAGCGTGCAGGTGTTAAAGAAGTTTTAGTGATTTCTCAAGATACTTCAGCGTATGGTTTAGACACTAAATATAAACTTGAGTTTTGGAATGGTCAGCCCGTAAAAACCAAATTTTATGATATGTGTGAGGCTCTAGGCCAATTGGGTATTTGGGTGCGACTACACTATGTATACCCATATCCACACGTAGATGCTGTGATTGATTTGATGGCACAGGGTAAAATTTTACCGTATTTAGATATTCCTTTTCAGCATGCAAGTCCTCGTATTTTAAAACTGATGAAACGTCCTGCGCATAGTGAAAATACACTAGAGCGTTTAAAGGTGTGGCGTGAGAAGTGTCCAGAATTAGTGATTCGATCCACATTTGTGGTCGGTTTTCCGGGTGAAACGGAAGCGGATTTTCAGATGCTTTTAGATTGGCTTGAAGAAGCACAGCTTGATCGTGTCGGGTGTTTTACATATTCACCTGTTGAAGGTGCTACAGCAAATGATCTTCCTGATCATGTTCCTGAAGACATCAAACAAGCGCGTTATGAGCGTTTTATGCAAGTACAACAAAAAATCTCTGCGGCGAAATTACAACAACGTATTGGTCAAACTATGACCGTACTCGTAGACGGTTTAGAAGACGAATTTCCTGTAGCAATTGCACGTTCTTATGCAGATGCACCAGAAATTGACGGTAATGTTTTTGTTGAAGATATTGATAAATCAACCATTAAAGCGGGCGATGTCTTGGTGGTTGAAATCACCGATGCTGATGAATACGACTTGTTTGCTAAACTGATTGATGTAAAAACAGCTTAAATCGACAATATATTTATTTGAGAGAAAATTATGGCAGATCCAAATAGCCCACGTTATTCAAGAATTTTACTTAAATTATCAGGTGAGGCTTTGTCTGGTAATCGTGATATGGGTATTGATGCTCAAGTACTTGACCAAATGTCACTTTCTATTGCTCACTTGGTCGGTTTAGGTGTACAAGTTGGTATTGTGGTCGGTGGTGGTAACTTATACCGTGGTAGTCAGTTGCAGAAAGATGGACTGGTTGGTCGTGTAACCGGTGACCAAATGGGAATGTTGGCCACTGTCATGAATGGCTTAGCATTGCGTGATGCATTGGTACGTCGAAACATTAAAACACGTTTAATGTCTGCATTATCGATTGGTACAGTGGTTGAACCATACTCAAGTCGTGATGCAATTCGTCACTTAAATGCGGGTGAAGTATGTGTTTTTGTCGCAGGTACAGGTAATCCATTTTTCACGACAGACACTGCCGCTTGTCTACGTGGTATAGAAATTGAAGCTGATTTGATCTTAAAAGCCACAAAGGTAGATGGCGTATATAACAAAGATCCAAGCAAATATGACGATGCGGTTAAGTATGACCATTTGACATTTGATCAAGTCTTGGATGGTAAACTAGGTGTGATGGATTTAACCGCAATTTGTTTGTGCCGTGACCATGATGCGCAATTACATGTGTTTGATATGAATAAATCAGGTGCGCTTTTATCTGTAGTGATGGGTGAAAAAGAGGGAACTCACGTCACGAAGTGATATACGTGAGTGACAAAGCTCTTTATACTAACCACAATTTTAGTTTTAACTCTTTTAATTATTTAGGAAGATCATATGATTAACGATCTAAAAAAAGACAGCGAACAGCGCATGCAAAAATCTATTGAATCTTTAGAGCAAGGTTTTGCAAAGGTTCGTACTGGTCGTGCACACCCATCCATTTTAAATGGTGTGATGGTCTCTTACTATGGTTCAGATGTTCCTTTAAACCAAGTAGCAAACGTCGGTGTTGAAGATTCAAGAACGTTATTAGTACAACCATTTGAACGTCAAATGGTCACTGTCATTGATAAAGCGATTCGTGAAAGCGATTTAGGTTTAAACCCTATTTCAGCAGACAGTATTCGTGTACCGCTACCTGCATTGACTGAACAAACGCGTCGTGACATGCAAAAAGTTGCTCGTAACGAAGCGGAAAATGCAAAAGTTGCCATTCGTAACATTCGCCGTGATGTACTTGGTGATATTAAAACATTACAAAAAGAAAAAGAAATCTCAGAAGATGATGAGCGTCGTGCAAGTGATGACATTCAAAAAATTACAGATAAATATGTTGCTGAAGTAGATAAGCGTCTTGCTGCAAAAGAAGCTGAACTCCTGAAGGTTTAACTGACTATGACGATCGTTGAAGATATTTGTCCTCCTCAACATGTTGCCATCATTATGGATGGCAACAATCGTTTTGCTAAAAAAAGGAATTTACCAAAAGGCGAGGGGCATCGACAAGGAAAACTGATTTTAGATCCTGTAGTCGAACATTGTCGTAAGGTTGGAGTGAAAGCACTCACGGTATTTGCTTTTTCTAGTGAAAATTGGAATCGTCCTCAAGCTGAAGTTGATTTACTCATGTGGCTATTAGAACAGGCCATTCTTGAGCAAATTCCACGAATGATTGAATTTGAAATTGCCTTAAGATTTATTGGTGATCAAACAAAATTACCCCCACATTTAAAAACACTGATTGCAGATACAGAGCAACGAACAGTACATTTTCATAAAATGACACTGACTATTGCAGTAGGTTATGGTGGACAGTGGGATATTGCAAACAGTGCACGTCAGATTGCGCAAGATGCAGTAGATGGCAAAATTTCAGTGACAGATATTAATGCTGGACTGTTTAACCAATACGTTTGTTTAGGTGATTTGCCTCCTGTAGATTTACTGATTCGTACAGGCGGTGACTATCGTATATCTAACTTTTTACTCTGGCAATTGGCTTATGCTGAGTTGTATTTTACAAAATCACTGTGGCCTGAGTTTTCTGTACAAGAACTTGAAAATGCATTTAAGGTATTTGCAGAGCGCGAACGCCGTTTTGGTAAAACCTCTGAGCAAATCCAACAAGATAAAATTGAGAATTAATACATGTTTGAGCGGATAAAAACCGCATTGGTTTTAGTGGTTGTTGTTTTGAGTTGTATGTTTGCCACGCCGTCTCATTACCCAATGCTTATATTGATGGTTGTTGTGGCAACGCTTGCAGGTGATGAGTGGTATAAACTCATGCCAACATCTGAAGGGGCGCAAGTGTCAAGCACAGCCTCTAAAGTGTATGCTGTGATCATTTTTATTGCGTCAGTAGTGACATTATACTTTAAAGATTTAGCATTACTACTTTGGGGTGGGGCAATTTTTGTGGCGATCTTTAGTGCCTATTGTATAAAAAACTACCCTCAGTATGATGCATGGTACAACAAAGGTTTAACCCTTGTTGGGGCAGTACTGATTACTGCAGCAATTACAGCCATCTTTTCTGTATGGTTAATTTCTGCTTGGTGGTTAATGTATTTGTTTTTGCTGGTATGGGCGGCAGACAGCGGTGCATATTTTGTCGGGCGAAAATTCGGTAAAAAAGCCATGGTACCTCATGTGAGTCCTAAAAAAACGCTAGAAGGGTTGTATGGTGGTGTGGCAATCTCTGCAATGATTGTGATTGCTGTACAAAGCGTATATTTGAATTTTAATTTATTACAACACGGCGCATTTTTAATTTTATCGTTACTTACAGTGTTGGCCTCAGTTTTAGGTGACTTAATTGAATCGATGTTAAAACGTCGTGCTGGCGTAAAAGACTCGGGGTGCTTATTGCCCGGGCATGGTGGAATATTGGACCGCATAGATTCATTATTGACAGCAGCTCCTGTCTTTGCAGCAGGTATTTATTTATTAAAACTGATTGGTGTTGAACTATAATGCGACAAAACGTATGTATTTTGGGTGCAACAGGTTCTATTGGTGACAGTACACTCAAAGTTTTGGCACAGCATGCAGAGCATTATGCTGTTTTTGCTGTGACTGGCTATCACCGTATAGATAAACTGATTGAAATCTGTATAGAACACCGACCTAAAGTGGTTGTTGTTCCTCAAAATAAACAACAAGAGACTTGGCAAAAATTACAGCAACACGGTTTATCTAATATAGAGATTTTAACGGATGAACAGGGTTTAGTGCATGTATCTTCGCATGCAGATGTAGATGTGGTGATGGCAGCCATTGTGGGTGCGGCCGGATTGTTACCAACACTTGCTGCAGTCAGAGCAGGAAAACGAGTTTTGTTGGCAAACAAAGAAGCTTTGGTGATGTCAGGTGACATCATGATGCAAGAAGCGCAAAAAAATAATGCACTATTACTTCCTGTAGATTCAGAACACAATGCGATATTTCAGTGCCTACCACATGATTATAATATTTCAAAAAACAGTACTCCTTTAAAACAAGGTATTTCTCAAGTTCTATTAACAGCATCAGGTGGCCCATTTTTACATACGCCTGCCGATGAACTAATTAAAGTGACACCTGCTCAAGCCTGTAAGCATCCTAATTGGTCTATGGGGCGAAAAATTTCTGTAGATTCTGCAACACTTATGAATAAAGGACTAGAGCTCATAGAGGCATGTCATTTATTTAATATTTGTGAATCTTATGTGACTGTGGTTGTGCATCCTCAAAGTATTATTCATTCTATGGTGCAATATATAGATGGTTCAACTTTAGCACAGATGGGTAATCCTGATATGTGTACGCCGATTGCGCATGCATTGGCATGGCCTCAGCGGATTCATACGCCTGTACCTGCACTTGATTTATTTGTAAATCATCAGCTAGATTTTCAACCACCTGATACTCAAAGATTTCCTGCGCTGCAATTGGCAAGAGAAGCGATCAAGGAAGGGGGTGTTATGCCAACCATACTAAATGCAGCAAATGAAATTGCGGTAGATGCTTTTTTAAATGAAAAAATAAAGTTTACAGATATTTCTAAAGTGATAGATTATGTACTTAATGCAACTAGCAATGTTGCTGCAAATGATCTAGAGGTTATTTTGAGTCATGATATATTGGCTCGGCGTACTGCAAATACATACATTCAACGCAAGGGGCAATAAATAAAATGAATATACTTTTTATGATTGCCGCTGCTGCGTTATTACTTGGGCCATTGGTTGCTATTCATGAGTTTGGACATTATTACACTGCAAGAAAACTGGGTGTAAAAGTTTTAGTTTATTCGATTGGCTTTGGACCAACTTTGTTTAAATGGACGTCTAAAAAAACAGGTATTCAATACCAACTTTCTGCATTACCCCTTGGTGGTTATGTAAAAATGTTAGATGAACGTGAAGGTAATGTGAAAGCTGAAGATTTACCTTATGCGTTTAATCGGCAATCCGTCTGGAAAAGAATAGCCATTGTTGCAGCAGGACCCATCATTAACTTGGTTTTAGCTGTAGTGTTATTTTGGATTTTATTTTTACCAACGCAAGAGCAGTTAAATACTCGTGTGGGTAAAGTTATCACCGATACATCAGCAGCACATTCTGGGTTGCAAGTTGGCGATAAAATTATTGCCATAGATGGTCAAGCTGTATCTACATGGGAAGCTGTAAATTTTGCTTTAGTTCGTCGTGTTGGTGAAACAGGAAATATAGATATTCAAGCAGAACATCAAGGTCAAATTAAAAACTTTAGCTTACCTATAGATCACTTTTTGAACGATCAGAAAAAATCTGTTTTTGATAATTTAGGATTTTTACCATACCGTCCAAAAATTGAACCTATTGTACAAAAGTTAAGTGATAACGGTGCTGCAATTCGTCAAGGCATGCAAGTAGGCGACCGCGTGGTTTCGATCGATGGTACTTCCACACCTGATTGGTTTGATGTTGTTGATATTGTTAGAAAATCACCTGAAAAAATGTTAAACATAGAAGTACTTCGGCAAGAACAAAAGGTGCATTTACAAGTCATGCCACAAGGTCATCGTGATGATATGGGAAATGTGACAGGTGTGCTTGGAGTTCAAAGTAATAACAGTAAAATAGTGATTCCAGATGACTATAAGCAAACAATACAGTATTCTCCTATAGAGGCATTAGGCCGAGCAGTTCATAAAACCTATGATATTTCTGGCATGATGTTAAACTCGATTGTTAAAATGGTTCGGGGCTTGATTGGTTTAGATAATTTGTCAGGGCCAATTACTATTGCTAAAGTAGCAGGGCAAAGTGCTGAAATGGGGTGGCAGACATTTATTTCGTTTATGGCTTTGATGAGCGTGAGTTTGGGTATTTTAAATTTACTACCTATTCCTATGCTTGATGGTGGACATTTATTGTACTACTTGATTGAAGCGATTCGGGGGAAACCTGTTTCAGAACAAATACAGCTATTTGGCTTAAAAGTCGGTATGGTACTGCTCGGTAGCATGATGATCCTTGCTTTATTTAATGATTTTATGCGTTTATAAAAAACAAGGCTTACACAATATTCAACTTAGTGGAAAAAATAGGCATGCGTCACACACATCTTTTTATGCCGCTTGCGCTCGTTAGTGCAATGGCAGCAGTACAACAAGCTTATGCAGCTGATGACTTTATTGCACAAAATATAAAATTTGATGGTTTAGTTCGTTTAACACCAGCCAATGTATCGAGTATGTTGCCAATTAAGAGTGGTGATCGTGTCAATGATGCCATACTCAATAGCGCAATTCATACCTTATACGATACAGGAATGTTTGATGATATTAAGGCATCTCAACAGCCAGATGGAACATTACTGTTAAAAGTCGCTGAGCGACCAATTATTGCCAAAGTGGAATTTAAAGGTAATAAATTGATTCCTAAAGAGGCTTTACAAGACGGCCTTAAAAAAATGGGAGTGGCTGAAGGCGAAGTGCTTAAACCTGCTTTACTTCAAACGGTTGAAACAGAGCTTGAACAACAGTACACACAACAAGGTCGTTACAATGCAACCGTTAAAGTTGAAACGACAGCTCGCCCAAATAATCGTGTAGATGTGACAGTCAACTTTGTAGAAGGTAAATCTTCAAAAGTTATTGAAGTGAATTTAGTGGGTAATAAAGTTTTTAGTGATGAAGATATTAAACAAGTCTTTGCGCTAAAAGAAGCACGTTGGTACTCTATTTTAACACGTAATGATGCCTTTGCTCGAGAGAAAATGGCAACAAGCCTCGATGCAATGCGTGCACTTTACCTAAATAATGGTTATGTAAATTTTGAAGTCAACTCATCTGACTTAAACATTAGTGAAGATAAAAATAAAATTTTTATTAACCTTTCTGTCAGTGAAGGTCAACAATTTAAAGTAGGAAGTACCAAGTTTCTAGGTGATACACTCTATAAACCTGAAGAATTGAAAACTTTACAGATCTATAAAGATGGTGACGTATATTCACAAGAAAAAATTGATGCAGTTAAAAATCTTCTGTTAAGAAAATATGGTAATGCAGGTTATTATTTTGCACAGGTGAATGCTGTTCCTCAAATCGATAATGATAAAAAAATTGTCAATGTGGTTTATTTTATTAACCCAGGGCAACAAGTGACGATTCGTCGTATTAACTTTACTGGCAATACTAAAACTGAAGATACAGTATTGCGTCGTGAAATGCGTCAAATGGAAGGTGCTTTAGCAAGTAATGAAAAAATCGACTTGTCAAAAGTTCGCTTACAACGTACGGGATATTTCAAAACTGTAGATATGAAGGTTTCTCGTATTCAGAGTGTTCCCGATCAAGTAGATCTTGATGTTAATGTGGAAGAACAACACTCAGGTACAAGTACATTGGCAATTGGTTACTCACAAAGTGGTGGTGTTACGTATCAAGCGGGTATTAGTCAAACCAATTTCTTGGGTACGGGAAATAGCGTGGCTTTTGATTTTACACGTTCGTCGTATTCAACAAATTATAATTTGTCGGTGACCGATCCGTATTTTACCATTGATGGCATTAGTGCAGGTTATAACGTCTATTATCGTGAAACTAAGCCATATGAAGACTATCATGTCAGTGATTACTACTCTAAAGCATTGGGTGCAAGTGCAAGCTTGTCATACCCAATTGATGAGAATCAAAGTATTAGTGGTTCTTTAGGTATTGAAAATACCAAAATCACCACAGATATTTATGGTTCAGTGGCCTACGGTGCTTACTTAAGAAATCATGATGGTACGACAGTTTCAGGAGATGTACCTACCTATAAGGGATCTTACTTAAACTACTTAGCAAATCTAGGTTGGGCATTTAATACTTTAGACCGCCCAATGTTTCCAACATCTGGGCAATTACATTCGGTCAATCTAGAAGTGGCTTTACCTGGCAGTGATGCAAGTTACGAAAAATTGACTTATAGTGGTCAAGTATTCTTCCCAATTGGTAAAGGGTTTGGATTGCGTGGCTATGGTAAAGTTGGTTATGGTCATGACCTACCATTTTGGAAAAATTTCTATGCAGGTGGTTGGGGATCTGTACGTGGCTATGAAGACAATACTCTTGGCCCAAGATATCCTGGCGAGTACTACAGCGCAAAAAATCAAGTAGACTCTAATAAAGATCCTATTGGTGGTAATGCCTTAGTCCAGTTTGGTGGTGAAATTATTTTACCTGTACCGTCTAAAGGCGACTGGGCAAGAAATGTGAGACCTGCATTGTTTTTCGAAGGTGGACAAGTCTTTGATACCGAATGTAAAAATATCTCCGACTTTAATGATGGAACCACAACAGTTCCAGTGGCTGGTAAACAACACTGTAAAGATACCTACGGTTTTGATTTGTCTAACTTGCGTTACAGCGCAGGTGTTGGTTTAACATGGAATACCATGATTGGACCGCTTTCAATTAGTTATGCATACCCGTTGAACAAAAAAGACGGTGATGACACACAATCTATTCAATTCCAAATCGGTCGTACTTTCTAAGTACGACTACTTTAAATGAAATATTAGAAGGTTTTCTTATGAAAAAAATTGCAACAACTTTATTTGTTTTAGGTTCTAGCTTTGCAACACTTTCTCACGCTGCAGGATATGGCGTAGTTGATATGCAACGTATTGTTGAAAGCAGTACGTATTTAAAGCAACAAAATGATTCTTTACAACAAAGTGTAAAACCAAGTGCAACTCGTGCAGAACAGCTGAACCAAGAGATTCAAGCACTACAAGAAAAAGCAGCCAATGCAAAACCTGCTGAAGTGCAACAACTTAAAGTACAGTATGAAGCTAAAGTGAAAGAAATTAATGGTCTTGAGCAAAGCATTCAACAACGCGTGCAAGCTGCATCTCAAACGACAAGTCAAATTTTTACCGCTCGAGTTCAACAAGCTGCTGAACAATTACGTAAAGAAAATAATTTAGATGTGGTTTTGAATAAAAATGCTGCATTAGCATATGACAATAATAGTGATTTAACTGATAAAATGCTACAAAAAGTAAACGTAGCTAAATAATCTATGAATCAACAACACTACAAGCTCTTAGACATAGCTCATCTTGTAAAAGGTGAGTTATCTGGCCAAGAAGATTTTATTGTAACAGGCTTAGCAAGTCTTGATGCGGCAAATGAAAGTCAAATTTCTTTTGTAAATGGGCATAAATATTTGTCGCAAGCAAGCGTATCTAATGCTGGAATACTAATTATCACCTCTGATTTGCAACAGGAATTACCTCAATTTAAACAATTTATTATTGTAGATAATCCATATCTTGCTTTTGCTCAATTAACACATGCTTTTGAAATCAAAGATACTCGTTTGGGGATTGAAGATACGGCAAAAATCCATTCATCGGCCGTGATTGCAGACACAGCCTATATTGGACATTATGCCGTGATTGGCGAAAACTGTGTCATTGGTGATGGTACTCGCATTCAATCACACGTGAAAATAGACCGTGGAGTTGAAATTGGTAAAAACTGTTTTATTGATTCACATGCAACCATTACAGGTTTTTCCAAAATAGGAAACCACGTTCGTATTCATGCAAATACAGTGATTGGCGGTGAAGGATTTGGCTTTGCACCATATCAAGGTAAATGGCATCGAATTGCACAATTAGGTTCAGTAAAAATAGGAAACCATGTTCGTATTGGGTCAAATTGTAGTATCGATCGTGGTGCTCTAGATGACACGATTTTAGCAGATGGTGTGGTGATAGATAATCTTGTGCAAATTGCTCATAATGTTCACATCGGAGAAAATACTGCAATTGCGGCCAATACAGGTATTGCAGGAAGTACTGTCATTGGCAAAAATTGTGTTCTTGCTGGTGCATGTGGGATCAGTGGACATCTTAAAATCACAGATAATGTGACACTGACAGGAATGTCAATGGTCACAAAAAATATTTTAGATCCAGGTGTACATTCATCAGGTACAGGTTCTTTTGAAAGTAAGCAGTGGCGAAAAATGGTTGTAGGTCTAAGACAATTAGCAGATGTGCCATTGACCAAACTTGTCAAACGGCTAGATCATATACAGACTCAAATAGAGTCAATTGAATCCACTTTAAAGATGCGTAAGTAATATGGTCACAGAGTCAGAAAAAACAAATCAAAATAAACCCGAATTGCCAATGAGTATTCAGCAAATTCGTGAATATCTACCTCACCGCTATCCATTTTTATTGGTGGATCGTGTTGTTGAAATTACAGATAATGCAATTGTGGGTTATAAAAACGTTTCAATCAATGAAGAATTCCTACAAGGACATTTTCCAGAATATCCAATTATGCCTGGTGTACTGATTATTGAAGCACTTGCACAAGTATCTGGCATTTTGGGTTTCGTGATGAATGATGTTAAACCCACGCCAGGTTCTTTATTTTTATTTGCGGGTGCTGAAAAAATCCGTTTTAAAAAGCAAGTGGTCGCGGGTGATCAGTTAGTTTTAAAATCTGAACTGATTATGCAAAAACGTGGTATTTATAAATACCAGTGTACTGCCTCTGTTGATGGAGTTATCGCGACAACGGCAGAAATTATTATCTCCCATCAAAAATTATAGAGTAGGCATGAGAAATACGGCAAATATTCATTCCACAGCGATTATTGATCCATCTGCAGTTATTGCTCAAGACGTTTCAATTGGTCCGTATTGTATCATTGGTCCAGAGGTCTCAATCGCATCCGGAACAACGCTACATTCACATGTTGTTGTTGCAGGCTACACACGTATTGGTCAAAATAACCAAATCTTCCAATTTGCAAGTATTGGTGAAGTTTGCCAAGACTTGAAATACAATGGTGAAGAAACGTGGCTTGAGATTGGTGATCATAATATCATTCGTGAACATTCAAGTTTACACCGTGGTACGGTGCAAGATCATGCATTAACGAAAATCGGTAGTCATAACTTACTGATGGTCAATACACATATTGCACATGACTGTCAGATTGGCGATCATAATATTTTTGCAAATAATGTGGGCATTGCAGGCCATGTTCAGATCGGCAACCATGTCGTCATTGGTGGTAACTCGGGTGTACATCAATTTTGTAAAATTGATTCCTACAGTATGGTGGGGGGAGCATCTTTAATTCTTAAAGATGTGCCGTCATGTGTTATGGCATCGGGCAATCCTGCACATGCTTTTGGTTTAAATATCGAAGGTATGAAACGTCGAGGATGGTCAAGAGAAACAATTAATGGGTTACGCCAAGCCTTTAAGTTAATTTATAAAGAAAGTTTGACTACGGTGCAGGCAATTGAACGTATTCGATCAGATATTTTACCAAATGTGCCAGAAGCTCAATTGTTAATTCACTCTTTAGAGCAATCTAAACGAGGTATCGTGCGTTAATAATACATGGCAGTAAAAAAAGACGAGTGATTTCACTCGTCTTTTTTATTTTTAGCTAACTCTTTGATGCAGTTTTAAAGTAACCCGCTTCTTTTGATTTTGGATACTTACTTAAAATGAGTTGTTTGTATGTGAGTGCAGCTGTTGAATTATGTTCCACTTCTTTAACTATACTATAAAGCTGATATAAGGCACGAGGTGCTTTGTCTGACTCAGCATGTTGTTTGGCAACAATTTCATAATTCTTTTTTGCAGCAGTGTAATTGGCAGGTGTAACGGCAAGATTAAATTCTGCCAACCAAAAGTGAGCATTGCCAATATAAATACTCTTCGGATAGTGTTTAATAAACTCTTGCATTGGTGCAATGGCTTGTTTTGCACCGCCTTGTTTATATGCCTCTAGAGCAAGTGTATATGCTTCTTTTTCGGTTAAATCTGTTTTTTGTTGTTCTGTCGTTGTGTTTGTTGAAGGGGCGGGTGTTGCAACTACTTTGTTGGGACTCGGTGCTTTAGTCGCAGCAGGTGCAGGTGTGTTCGTTTTTTCTTCATGAGTTGTTGCGGGATTGGTTGGTGTTGCATTGACTGGTGCTGTTGTAGAAGACGATGAAACACTTTGAGGTGTTTGTTGCTCATCAAGTTTTTGTTGTAATAACTGTAGTCGTTGATCTAGATCGGCATAGTGATTTTCTAAATCTTTCTTTAATTGTTGTATGGTGTTTTCATGTTCTTCAAGCGTCCCACGTAAGCGACGAACTTCTTCTTCTAGCTTTTCGCTTTTTTGCATGAGTTGCCAATTCATATTTACAGGAGCTGTACTTTCTTCTGAAGAGGTGGCATTGCTTTTTATTGTAGTTGGTGAAACTGATGCGGTACTGTCTTGACTTAAAGACATATTTTCTATGGGTATAGCTGCGTAAGATATAGAACAGCTAAATAGTGCGATCAAAGCATATGTGTATGTTGATAATTGCATAAAACAGACCTAGTTAAAAATTTCCCTTTTTATGACCATATGGATGTCATATGGAAGATAGCAAGCATTCATAGTGTAAGCATTTTTTTTATTGGGGTATATGCCTTTAAGTGATTTATTAGTAATCAAACACACCGTATTTGCATGAAAAAACTAATTTTTGACTTGTATGGTTGAAAAAAATCTCTATACTTGTCGTTGTGATGGTGATCCTACTGGTTGTCTCGCAATTGTACCCTGTGAACCCCGCCAGGACCGGAAGGTAGCAACGGTAGCAGATGTACAATGTGCCGAGTTTTTGCTAGTAGGGTCGCCTCCATTTTTTTTTAAGCTTCATCAATTTCATCAGTTATTTTCATTTCAATCACTTTAAAAATAATATCTAAGCTATAACCCCTATATTGTAAAAATCTAATTTGTTTTGCCTTCATTTTTGGGTCTGTAGCAACTTCTTCACCAAATTTTCTAACTTTTAATTTATATGCTTCGGCAAGCCAATTGGTTGATTCAAGCTGTTCTTCAATAAACTGTACATCTACTGATTTTTGCTGAATTTTATGCTTAATACGTTGAGGTCCTTGTCCTTTGATGAGCTGGCTACGAAACATTTGTTGAGCGTATCTTTCATCATTTTGATAGTTGTACTCAATCATTTGTTCAATAATTGTATGCACCTCATCTAGATCTTGTGCGTACTGCTGTAACTTTTGTGTGAGTTCGGCCTTAGAGTATTCTTTACGTGCAAGTAAAGCATATGCATAAGATCTCAACTTTGAACCAGTTAGTTGGGGTTTTTCAGAATGAGAATCTTTTGAAATGTAGCGTTTGGTTTTATACATAGTGCGTCAAATTGGTGATATTCATGTGAAAAGCCGAGCATAAATGCTCGGCTTTACGATGCAGACGATTTACTCATCTAACGGGGGTAAGTCGTCTTCTACTTCTTCTGTTACAGTGACTTTAGTTAATAGTTCATTGCGTATTTTAGCTTCAAGCTCCGCAGCGACGTGTGGGTTTTCTTCAAAATAGCGTATAACATTATTTTTACCTTGACCAATTTTACCATCTTGATACGAATACCATGCACCTGCTTTTTTCACTAAATTTTGCTGTACGGCCAAGTCAACAATTTCACCATAATGATTCACTCCTTTGCCATATAAAATTTGAAATAAAGCTTCTCTAAATGGGGGAGCCATCTTGTTTTTAACCACTTTAATTTTGGTTTCTGAACCAATAATTTCATCGCCTTCTTTAACTTGTCCCGCACGACGAATGTCTAGACGAACAGAGGCGTAAAATTTGAGTGCATTACCACCTGTAGTAGTTTCTGGGCTACCAAACATGACACCAATTTTCATACGAATCTGGTTAATAAACACCACCATACAGTTTGAACGTTTTGCATTCCCTGTAATTTTACGTAGCGCTTGGCTCATGAGGCGGGCTTGTAAGCCCATATGAGAATCACCCATTTCTCCTTCAATTTCTGCACGTGGCGTCAAAGCAGCAACCGAGTCGACTACAATCATATCTACTGCGCCAGAACGAACCAACATATCAGCAATTTCTAACGCTTGTTCGCCATGATCTGGCTGTGAAACCAATAGGTTGTCAATATCTACACCTAATTTACGTGCATATTGTGGATCTAAAGCATGTTCTGCATCAATAAATGCACAAGTACCGCCTGCTTTTTGGCATTCGGCAATGGCTTGTAGTGTCATAGTGGTTTTACCAGATGACTCAGGACCATAAATCTCGACAATACGCCCTTTAGGTAGACCGCCTATACCAAGGGCAATATCCAACATTAAAGAGCCTGTAGAAATTGCCTCAACAGCTTGTACGGTATTACTTCCTAAGCGCATCACTGAGTTTTTACCAAATTGTTTTTCTATTTGTGCCAGTGCTGCATTTAAGGCTTTGCCTTTATTTTCGTCCATGTGAAGACCTCAAAATAATAAATATGATTGATAACTCAAGTGGACGTTTGAGTACATCTTGATTCCACGAGCGTTATAGTGACAGGTTTATAAACATTCGACTAGAGTATTTTGATTTGATGCGACAATTTGTGTCGTACTGCTTTATGGTTGATATGTCCATTGATCATTATTACTTTGTTTGAATTTATGAATTTGGCGACGATCTTTTTTATTGGGTCTATGTTCTGGTTTTGCTAGGTTATCAAGTTTGCGTTGAGAGGCGAGTAATTCTCTTTTTGCAATGCTTAAAGGTGTTTCTTGATATAACTGTTGGGCTACAGGTGCAGGGCCTCTTTGATTGGACAGTGCTTGAATCATTACTGTTTTTTTGTCCGATCCTTGTTGAATCGTCAGTTCTAAGCCCACGTAAACTTCTTTTGAAACTTTAACACGTTCTGATTGGTGATGGACTTTACCACCTTCAATTGCTGTTTTCGCTAAGGTACGCGTTTTAAAAAACCGTGCTGCCCAAAGCCATTTGTCAATACGCATGCGTTCTATAGGATGATTGTGAGGCTCAGTTAATTTTTTCATCGTCTTCCTTTTTCAGGGTTTGGCAGGAATTTGAGAAGGTCTGTTAATTGCTCTAGCATAGGGTAATCACACGAAGGTTTTATTTTTCCTGTGCTTGAGGGGTGCGCAATACTCCATAGATTTTTCAAGCCAAACTGTTGGGCTTGATGTAATACCGCAGTGGTATCATCGATAAATACACTATCTTGTATGCAAAATGGAAAGCGAGTGTGTAGTGTATGCCAAAAGTTAATGTCCTCTTTGGCATAGCCAATTTGTTCACTACTAATAATATGTTTAAAATAAGGTGCTATTTGTGTTTTTTCAAGTTTTAAAGTTAATGTTTTGACATCTGCATTTGTAACAAGCCAACACTCATAATTTTTTTGTTTGAGTTGAGATAGTAGCTCAATACAATGTGGCCGCGTGCAAATATGTTCTGCGTATTGTTTATATATCTCGAAAATATTCAATTTGAGTGTGTGTGACCAAAATTGGGTTGAATACCAACGGAGTGTACGTTGGTGTTGTTGATAGCATTGATCAATAAATGCGTAAGTTTGATCAGCACAAATATCGTGTGTGTTCATATAAGATTGAGGGACTTTAACATTCCAAATTAAATCATCGTATGCAAGATCGAGTAATGTACCATCCATATCAAACATGTAAACTGGTTTCAATTCTATCTCGTATTTAAAAGAACACACTAAATTATGGCATGCTTTACGATAAAAAAGCCATGATGTTTTTAATACATATCCATGCTATTTTTCAAGTAAAATCTATTGTAAGTTAAGCTTATTTATTAGAATTAAGATGATGTTTAAACCTTGTATACCACCTAATGATTTAATGTTGAATGACATTGTGAACACTTTGTCTGGAGCGATTGATATTTTACGACAGCAATATCAACAGTTCTTAATGCAAAGCGAAACCTTTAAAATTCAACATAAGGCAGACCAGTCTGCAGTTACACAGGCTGATTTTTATGTACATGAGTATGTATCGAAACAATTACACCAATTGAGTCAACAATATCCAATTCTATCTGAAGAAGGGGTGTTTGATGAGCGTCATACATGGGATAGTTTTTGGTTATTAGATCCACTCGATGGTACAAAAGAGTTTTTAGCAAAACGGCCTGAATTTACAATTAATTTAAGTTTGGTGGAGCAAGGTAAAACTACTTTTGCCGCGATTGCTGTGCCAGAAAAACAGTGTATTTACATCGGTTATTTAGGTCAAATGCCATTTAAATACCATACTTTAGATCATACATGGTCGATTTATGATAAACATGATGTTAACACGAGTATAAATATTGATCATATTTCTGTGGGCGTCAGTCATCGCAGTGATTCGAAGAAAATGTCTCATTTTTTGGACAAGCTGGCGCTAATTAAACCATTGAAATTTGTACGTGCAGGAAGTGCTTATAAGTTTTGTTTAATGTTGGAACATCAGATTGATGTTTACCCAAGATTTCATCCAACGTGTGAATGGGATACCAGTGCAGGTCAATGTTTGCTTGAAAGTATTGGTGGAGGTTTGTGGTCTAATAAACATACCGCTTTTACCTACAATCAAAGAGAGACATTGCTCAACGGAGATTTTATTGCTTTTACTCATATGGAGTATGCAAAATATGCATTTAATGCGATGTAAAAGGCCTTTATTTAGCTATATGAATATGAAAAAAGTGGGGTGATATGAGCTTATCACAACTCCCTGAACAGATGATTGAAGCCATTTCAATGCTTCCAAAACATCTTCCTGTTGTATTAATTACTAGGCATTCTCTCCGAGAGGTAGTGCAGGGGCGTGGTTTAGCAGGTTACGACTTACAACTAACGTCCGATGGTATTGTTTTAGCGCAAGCATGGGGGGGAGTATTTGGCGACGCAAGGCATTGTAATTAAAACCATCACCACAAGCCCTATACAGCGTTGTGTCGACACTAGTCATCACATGTTGGTTGGTACGGGACAAAACCCATCAGCAGGCTTAAAACATGCCTGTAGTGCATTGTTTGTAGAGCCGGGAAGTTTTGTGGTTGACATTGAGCAAGCTTCACCATCTTTTAAAGCATATGGTGCATTGGGTTTTATTAATGCTTTTTTAGCTGGACGCGTTGCTGGTATGAAAACTGTTCGGCAAGGTGTGTGTGATATTTTGACAAAAGTGTATCAACTCACTCAACAAGGTCACGGTCTACATTTGGTGGTTACGCACGATACAATTTTGGCTGTGATTTATGCATATTTGGCAAAAGTAAATGTATTGGATCAGGCGGAGTGGCCACATATGATGGAAGGAATGTTTGTATGGTTTGAAGGGCAAGATTTCTTAAAGAGTGAGATGGTGTGGCTTTGGCGTGGTCAAATATCTCGTATTTCAACGCAAGAAATTTTTCATACCATATAAAAAAGCCCCCTTGAAGGGGGCTTTTTTACTTATGCATTAGTTAGAAGCAAGTGCTTTAACTTGTGCATTTAAGCGGCTCTTATGACGAGCAGCTTTGTTCTTATGGATAATGCCTTTGTCAGCCATACGGTCGATTACAGGAACTGCTTTTTTGTAAGCATCTGTAGCAACAGCATAGTCACCAGAAGCAATCGCACTTAACGTACGTTTTAAGTAAGTACGAACCATTGAACGCAAGCTTGCGTTGTGTTTACGTGCTTTTACGTTTTGACGCGCACGTTTTTTTGCCTGAGCAGAGTTTGCCACTCTTGCACTCCTTGAATTAGATTGGTCTGGGCGGGCTGAAACAAAACCGAAACCACACAGTTCCCCTTAGCCAGCCCGTAAACAAGTGCGATATTGTGATGAATCACAGCGATGAAGTCAACCCTTATTCAGTCAGTGAAGCGGTGTGTTGTAAGGAAAATGTTGAAATGTGTTTATAAAGCCAATAAATTTAGACATATTGTATTTTTTTTAGTCACACTGAGTATATTAAAAAATAAATGATATAGATCTTCAAGTGTGAGAAAAATTTATAGTCTCAGTTAGGCATTAGTATGAGATGAGACTATAACAATGACATTGGATACATGTTAATATCTCGCTTTATGAAAATACAGATGATGTCTTGAGTCTATGTTTATTTTTGAAAAAGAAATTTCAGCACTTCACTTAGATCAGTTAAAACACAAACAAAAACGTTGGATTGGTGGTGTATCTGGTTCCGCCATAAGCGTATTGATCAAAGAAATTTTAACCACAAAAAAACCATCACTTTTTGTGATGGTTGCAAAAAATTCGCAACACCTTATACAGTTAGAAAGTGAACTGGCATTTTATGGGGTACAGGCATTTGTTTTTCCAGATTGGGAAATTTTGCCCTATGATCGCTTATCACCCCATCAAGACATTGTTTCTGAACGTTTAGCCATTTTATCAAATATGCCAAACAGTGGCGTGTTATTGCTTACAGCTTCTACATTTGCACAGCGTGTTG
Organism: Acinetobacter baretiae; assembly: GCF_015627105.1. Lineage (GTDB taxonomy): Bacteria > Pseudomonadota > Gammaproteobacteria > Pseudomonadales > Moraxellaceae > Acinetobacter > Acinetobacter baretiae. The sequence continues at coordinate 80,727 of NZ_VTDM01000010.1, forward strand.
CACCACCTTCTTGGTTGTTAGGAGAGCATTTTGATATTCAAGTCGGGGATCAATTTGATTTAGAAAAACAAAAAAAACAGTTAATTCAAGCAGGGTATCACTTGGTTGATTCGGTATATGACCACGGAGAGTTTGCTGTGCGTGGCAGTATTATGGATATTTATGCTTCGGGTCAAACACAGCCTATTCGCATAGATTTATTTGATGATGAAGTGGAAACCTTAAGGTTTTTTGATCCAGAAACACAAAGAACAACAGAAAATTTAACGAAATTTAGTATTTTGCCTGCAAAAGAGTTTCCACTCAAAGAAGGCAGAACAATATTTCGTGACCGTTATGCGCAAAGTTTTCCTCGTTCCAATAGTAAAAAAAATCCATTTTATCAAGATATTTTGGATGGAATATCATCACCGGGCATCGAATTTTACTTTCCTTTATTTTTTACTGAAGAAGCGATGTTGGCTGAAGGCTATGTGTCTTCATATTTACCCAATCATGCGGTGATTGTTACACATGATGGCCTTGATCAAGATTTATTAAATTTTTGGCAAGAAACTTATAAACGTTTTGAAGATCGTAGACATAATTTAGACCAACCTCTTTTAGCACCTGAACAGCTTTTCCTACAGCCAAATCAACTGATTGAAAAGATGAATGCATTTCGCCGAATAGAAGTGTCTGAACAGGTATTGGCTGATAAAGTAGGTGTAATCAACTTAGCGACTCAGCCACCTCAAAAATTGGCTGTAGATATTAAAAAACAACAGCCGTTTGCGGAACTAAGTCAGTTTATTCGCTCGCAAACAGCGAAAGTACTTATTGTTGCAGAAACTGCGGGACGCCGAGAGTCATTAAAAGATGCATTACGTCCGCATTTAGGCGAAGTAAAACAGGTTGGCTCTTATGCAGATTTTATTCAAGCTAAAACACCGTTAGCCATCACAAATGCACCATTAGATCGTGGTTTAGATGTACCTCAACGTTTAGTCGTTATTTCTGAAAATCAACTCTATGAACATCGAGTCATTCAGCGTAGAAAGAAAAGACAGCAAGAAATATCTGAAGAATTTTTAATTAAAAGTTTGACTGAGCTGAGTATTGGTTCACCGATTGTACATATAGATTACGGCGTTGGACGTTATGCAGGATTAGTGTTTTTAGAGATTGATGATCAAGCGCACGAGTTTTTACAGTTAAATTATGCAGGTGAGGCAAAAGTGTATGTTCCTGTATCGAATTTACATCTTATTAGCCGATATAGTGGAGGGGATCCTGATTTAGCACCTCTACACAAACTTGGTACAGATGCGTGGAATAAAGCCAAACGAAAAGCACTAGAACAAATACACGATGTAGCGGTTGAGCTATTGCATGTGCAAGCACGGCGTCAAGCAAAACCAAGTTTTGCATTTAAAGTGGATGAAACGTCTTACCCTTTATTTGCAAATTCATTTTTATATGAAGAAACATTAGATCAAGCCAATGCTATTGAAATGACATTGCATGATATGCAGCAAGCAAAACCTATGGACCGTTTGATATGTGGTGATGTTGGTTTTGGTAAAACAGAAGTGGCAATGCGCGCAGCATTTGTCGCGGTTGAAAATGGTAAACAAGTTGCAGTTTTGGTACCAACAACGTTACTTGCACAACAACATTATGAATCATTTAAAGATCGCTTTGCTGATTGGCCTGTGCGTATAGAAGTACTTTCTCGATTTGGTTCAAATAAAACCCATCAAAAAACCATTCAAGATCTTGCAGATGGGCAAGTGGACATTGTGATTGGTACACATAAAATTTTACAAGATCAAATCGTATTTAAAAATTTAGGTTTAATGGTGGTTGATGAAGAACATCGTTTTGGTGTTCGAGATAAAGAGCGTATTAAAGCATTACGTGCAGATGTCGATATGCTGACGCTCACAGCAACGCCTATTCCACGAACTTTAAATATGTCCTTTAGCGGTATGCGTAATTTATCTATTATTGCTACACCACCTGCACGTCGCTTGGCTGTAAAAACTTTTGTACAAGAGCAAACCAATGCCACAGTCACAGAGGCAATTTTGCGTGAGTTATTACGTGGTGGTCAAGTTTACTTTTTACATAATGAAGTCGATACCATTGAACGCACCGCAGAAAATATTCGAAGTTTAGTGCCTGAAGCACGCGTTGCGGTTGCACATGGTCAAATGCGTGAACGTGAGCTTGAGCAAGTGATGCAGCAGTTTTATCATAAAGAACATAATGTATTGGTGTGTTCTACAATTGTTGAAACAGGCATTGACGTACCAAATGCCAACACAATCATTATCGAACGTGCAGATAAACTGGGTTTAGCACAGCTTCATCAATTGCGTGGCCGTGTTGGTCGTTCGCATCATCAAGCCTATGCTTATCTTTTGGTTCCGTCTCTTAAAGGATTAAAAGGCGATGCTGAAAAACGTTTAGATGCCATACAACGTGCAACACATTTGGGTGCAGGTTTTATGCTTGCCACTGAAGATTTGGAAATTAGGGGCGCAGGTGAGTTGCTTGGTGAAAAGCAAAGTGGTTCTATGCAAACCATTGGCTATAGTTTGTATATGGAAATGTTGGAAAAAGCGACTAAAGCTGTGCAAAAAGGTAAAACTGCAAATTTTGATGCGCCGTTGAATTTAACCGCAGAGATCAATTTACATTTACCCGCACTGATTCCAGACAGTTATTTAGGAGATGCACATCAACGCCTTTTATTTTATAAACGGATTAGTAATACCAGTACTTCAGATAAGTTGAACCACATTCGTATGGAGCTCATTGATCGCTTTGGGGTATTACCTGATGCGGTGAAACAGCTATTTGCAGTGCATGAAATTCGCTTAACTGCTGAACAATTAGAAATTAGTAAAATTGATGTTGCAGCTCAAGGTGGGTATTTAGAGTTTTCACCAACGACCCCTGTACAAGCAATCACTATTATTCAATTGATGCAAAAGCAACCCAATCATTTTCGTATGGAGGGTGGCCAGCGTTTGAAATTATCTGTAAATTTAACGGACTATGCACAGCGTATTGCATTTGTTAAAGAGGTATTGGCACAGCTTTTATAGCCTCCGAGCCTTTTATTGATTTTAATTGTTGTTAAAGACAGCACTCTATGCGGTAAATTTTGTCACAAATAGAGTGCTTAGATATTCACAATTGCATCTATATGGTAGTATGAAGCAACTTCTACTGTCATGATCTATAAAGATATGTTTAGTTTACATCCACAGTTAGCCCAAGATACTTTTTTTGTTGGTGATTTTCCATTATCAACCTGTCGTTTAGTCAACGATATGCAATTTCCTTGGTTGATTCTTGTGCCAAGAGTGCCTGGTATTACCGAGTTGTATGAATTAAGCCAAGCAGATCAAGAACAATTTTTAAGAGAATCGAGTTGGTTGTCTAGCCAACTGGCAAAAGTATTTCGTGCAGATAAAATGAATGTTGCTGCTTTGGGAAATCTTGTGCCTCAGCTACATTTTCATCATGTTGTTCGTTATCAAAACGATACAGCATGGCCAAAACCTGTTTGGGGGCTAAATGCTGTACCTTACAGTAGTGATGTATTATCACATATGCGCCAAACACTGATGCTTGCCTTACGCGGACAAGGTGATATGCCATTTGATTGGCGTATGGATTAATTCAAAATATATTCATGAATACACGGATTGCATAGGTGGCGTAGATGCTATTTGAGCGTATTTCAATGAATAAATTTGTGATAGAAAGCATCTACCGTGCGGTCGGATATTTGATACTTTCTGTAGCTGTTTTTATTTACTATGCAAATGAAACAATGCAATTGGTGTATTGGATGGTACCCATTGCAAGTGTGGTACTTCTGCCTGTATCAATTAAAACCTTTGATTATTTAAAATATAAAGTGAACGAGGTTTTCGCACGACAGTTAGTTTTCGTGTACGATGTTATTGTGGCAGGGTTAGCAATAGCATCTGTACATTTTTCATTGGTTTTTAGCTTTTTATTAATTATTTGCCTTCTTTTTATTGGTACTACGTTTAAGGCCTCTTTTATTACTTTGGTCTTGATTAGTGCTATTGGTATAACAACCATTTGTTTAGCCAGTATTTTTGCTTTTGGTTTCGATCACTATTTTAATTTAAATCAAATACAATTAATTTTATATAGTTTTTTTTGTTTCTTATTATTTTTAGGCTCAGCTTTTTATTTTTATAAAAGCCATCTAGAGCATGTGAAAAAAACCAAGCATTATTATCAAGAACAAATGGATCGCTATATTCTTTTTTCAACTCAACTGAGTCGTTATGCACCAAAGCAATTGTGGCAGTCGATTATGAGTGGTGAAACAGAAGCCAAAATTGATTATAAAAGAAAAAAAATGACGATTTTCTTTTCAGATATTCAAGGATTTACAGAGTTAGCTGAAAATTTACCTCCCGAAGAGCTTGCATTTTTATTAAATGATTATTTGGATCATATGACAGAAATTGCAAAAAAACATGAGGCGACTCTAGATAAATTTATTGGCGATGGTATTTTAATATTTTTTGGTGATCCACATAGTAAAGGCCTAGAACCAGATGCCAAAAAATGTATTGAAATGGCATTAATGATGCGTCAACAAATGCATGTATTGCGTGAGCGATGGTTGAGAATGGGTTTTCCTGAGTTACATATTCGTATGGGAGTAAGTACGGGATATTGCCACGTCGGTAACTATGGTTCTGATTACCGTATGTCTTATACTGTCATTGGACATGATGTGAATCTTGCATCACGTTTGCAGGCGGTTGCTGATGTTGATGAAATCTTAATTGCAGACAGTACATATCATTTAATTAAAGATTATTTTATTTGTATTCCAAAACAGCCTATGCAGTTGAAAGGAATGAATAATCCGATGAATACATGGCAAGTATTAGAAAAATATACAGGCAATACTGCAGATATACAGCAATGGTTCGATTACAATTATAAAGGATTTCATCTTTTACTTAATTTAGAGGAAATACAACATTATGAGCATGCTAAGCTGATTCAAATTTTAGAAAAGATGACAGATACGCTAAAAATGCAAAAAGAAATGACAACCAGCCAAGGTGTTGCAAAATTGACATTATCAGATGAATTAATTGAATTTATAGATAAAAAATAAATGCTTAGCGTTACCTAAGCATTTAAATGTCATTTTAATTAATGATTTTCAGAAGCGTGATTGATCGTATATTTAGGAATTTCAACTTCTAGATCTTCATCTACAATTTTAACCTGACAAGATAGACGTGAGTCAGGTTCAAGCCCCCATGCACGATCGAGTAAATCTGCTTCGACATCATTCATTTCATCTAGACCATCAAAGCCTTTACGAATCACAACATGGCAGGTTGTACATGCGCATGACATGTCACATGCATGTTCAATTTTAATGCCATGTTGATGTAGGCTAGAACATAAATTACTATTTTCTTCAACTTCGAACTCTGCACCCTCTGGACAAAATTGTGCATGAGGAAGGACTTTAATACGTGGCATAGCGGTTACCTATTTAGTACTTGGGGTGGACCAGTCATCAAGTTTAGTGCCTTTGAGGGCGTGGTCAATATGGCGGTTCATACGTAAAGCAGCGAATTGGTCGCTATAGTGCTTTAGTTGTTTAATTGACCTTTCAATATCATCAATTTGATCACTTTGTAAAGTTGTGACTAATTGTTGTTGTGCTTGCTGTAGTTTGGTCAGTTGTTCTGGCGTGAGTAATGTCGCATCGGCTTTAATGGCTTGAGTTAATGCTTCAAGTTCACGCTCTGCTTCCATTTTAGTTTCATGTAAATGGCGTAAATGTTTATCTTCTTCTGCATACTTGTAGCCGTCAAGTAATAAGCGTTCCATATCTGTATCAGACAAGCCATAAGAAGGCTTAATATCAATATTTGCCTGTGTACCTGATGTGGTTTCTTGTGCAGATACAGCAAGTAATCCATCTGCATCGACTTGAAAGGTCACTTCGATACGTGCTTGACCTGCTGTCATCGGTGGAATACCGTGTAACACAAATTGACCTAGCGATCTACAGTGTTCGACTAAATCACGCTCACCTTGTAATACATGAATGAGCATAGCCGTTTGACCATCTTGATACGTAGTAAATTCTTGCTTACGTGCAATTGGAATTGCAGTATTACGAGGAATAAGGCGTTCCACTAAACCGCCCATCGTTTCTAAACCCAGTGAGAGAGGTGTAACATCTAATAACAGGGCTTGGTCTGTACGATTACCTATAAGCTGATCTGCCGTCATCGCAGCACCAATAGCAACCACTTCATCTGGGTTGATGCTACATAATGGTGTTTGCTTAAATAGTTGTTCTACAGCATCTTGTACAGCATATGAGCGGGTAGAGCCCCCGACAAGCACAACATGCTTGATATCTGTAAGTTCAAGTTTTGCATCTCGAAGTACACGTTTACATACGTGTAAAGTACGATCTAATGCAGGCTGTATAATTTTTTCAAATGTTACTCTATCTAATTCGATTTTTTGTTGTTCAACTTGAATCGAGACGTGTTTTTGTGTAGAAAGATCTTCTTTGGCTTTTTTGGCTGCAATGACCAAATGTGCATATGTTTCATTGTCTACATTATCAATCGCAAGTTGTTGTTTTAGCCATTTTACAATGAGTCGATCTAAATCATCACCACCTAATGCTGTATGACCACCTGTTGCTAAAACTTCAAAAACACCTTGTGAAAATCGTAAAATAGAGACATCGAATGTACCACCACCTAAATCGTAAATGACATAGTTTTGGTCTATTTCTAATTGAGATGTGTGATCTAAACCATATGCAACAGCAGCAGCAGTGGGTTCATTCAGTAAACGTAACACATTTAATCCAGCTAACTGCGCTGCATCACGAGTGGCTTGTCTTTGGGCTTCATCAAAATATGCAGGGACGGTAATAACCGCACCTTGTATAGGATGAGCTACACTTTGCTCTGCACGATGTTTGAGTTGTGTGAGTAAGTCAGCTGAAATTTCGACAGGCGTTTTTTGACCAACAGCGGTTTGAAATGTTGGCATATCTTGTGCCGTACCTAAAAGTTGGTACGGATGTTGAAATTTAATGTCTGCCTGAGAGCGTCCCATAAAACGTTTAACAGATGTAATCGTATTTGTCGGATCATTCACTAAAAAATCTTGTGCTTCATAGCCATAAGAGGTGGCTTCATTCGAGTAATGTACAACGGAGGGGAGCAATACATGGCCATGTTGATCGGGCAGTACTTGTGCTTGACCCGATCGAACTGTTGCCACTAAAGAGTGCGTTGTTCCTAAGTCAATACCGATAGCGACACGATGTTGATGTGGGTCGCTTGATTGTCCGGGCTCTGCAATTTGCAAAAGGGCCATGTGTTAAACATCCTTGATAAGTGTAAAGTTAGAAATCATCGTCTAAATGTGTTTGATGATCAAGAAGATCTTCTTCTGCTTTATCTATATCTTTTAAAACTTTCTGAAAAAATTGTAGTTTGCGAACGCTATCTTGAGCATCTGCCCATTGTTGTTGCGTAAACTGTGTATTAAATGTATGCGTTAAAGTTGCAACATTTGAATGTATTTCTTTTCTGAGTTGCTCGAGTTGCTCTACGGACAGTGCTTCATCGAGCATTTCTCTCATCTCTAGTGCAGATTGTAAGAAATTTAAATCATGAATGGATTGGTCGAGATATTGATCTTGTTGCTTTAATTTTAATAGATAACCTGCGCGAGAGTCGACATGTAAGAGTGTTTTATACCCTTGGTTAATTTCACTTGACTGAATGAGCGCCGCATTTTTATCTTTTGCTTGATCTGGATGGTGTTGCTGTTGCAATTTTAGAAAATTTGCTTTGAGTAAACTTAGATTGATATCTAATTGCTCAGGAAGATCAAACTGTTCAAAATAGTTCATATGTCATCGCCATAAAAAGCCAAAAACGGTGAAACACCGTTTAAAGGACATTGCAAAAGAGTGGACGTTTGCGTGAGACTTAAACAGTGAAAGATTCACCACAGCCACATTCCCCTTTTTTATTGGGGTTATTAAACTCAAAACCTTCGTTTAAACCATTTTTGACATAGTCCATTTCTAACCCACTAAGATAAACCAAGCTTTTGGGGTCGATAAAAATTTTCGCCCCAAAATGCTCGAAGATGTGGTCGTGTTGGTCTATATCATCTACAAACTCAAGTACATATGCTAGACCTGAACATCCTGAAGTTTTCACCCCAACACGAATGCCTTCGCCTTTACCACGGTTTACAATGTAGTTGCGAATATGTGTTGCAGCGCTTTCGGTTAAGTAGATCATGAAAACTCCGTCTGTTGGTAATATTTAAGCGTGAGATTTTTTAGTACGAAAATCTTCAATGGCAGCTTTAATTGCATCTTCTGCAAGTACAGAGCAGTGTACTTTTACAGGAGGAAGTGCAAGTTCAGTTGCAATATCAATATTTTTAATCGCTTGTGCTTCATCTAACGTTTTACCTTTAAGCCATTCTGTGACTAAAGAGCTTGAAGCAATTGCTGAACCACAACCATAAGTTTTAAAACGTGCTTGTTCAATGATGCCGTCGTCACCTACTTGAATTTGTAGACGCATGACATCACCACATGCAGGTGCACCAACCATACCTGTACCTACATTGTCTGCATTTTTATCTAAAACGCCCACATTTCTCGGGTTTTCGTAATGATCAATTACTTTATCGCTATATGCCATGATACTTCTCCTAACCTGGGTGTTGCCTAAGTTTTGCAATATATGTTGTTTAAATTTGAAAGAGTGGTGAAATTAATGTTCAGCCCACTCAACCGATGAGAGGTCAATCCCATCTTTGTACATATCCCAAAGTGGAGATAAGTCACGTAGTTTTTCAACAGCAGATTTGGTAATGGCAATTACATGATCAATTTCCGCTTCAGTGGTGTATTTACCAAAACTAAAACGAATTGAACTATGCGCAAGCTCATCAGACAAGCCAAGTGCTCTAAGTACATAAGATGGCTCTAATGTTGCTGAAGTACATGCAGAACCACTTGACACTGAAATGTCTTTAAGTGCCATCATGAGCGATTCACCTTCAACAAAGTTGAAACTTACATTGAGATAGTTTGCAACATTGTATACAGGGTGACCGTTTAAGAAGACTTGCTCTAAATCTTGTAAACCATTCCATAGACGGTCACGTAAAACACGTAATCTTTCTTGTTCAGCAACTAAGTTTTTGCCTGCAAGTTCAAATGCTTCGCCCATGCCTACAATTTGGTGCGTTGCTAAAGTACCTGAACGCATACCACGCTCATGACCACCACCGTGCATTTGTGCTTTTAGGCGTACACGTGGTTTACGACGTACATAAAGTGCACCAATTCCTTTTGGGCCATAGATTTTATGTGCAGAAAAGCTCATTAAGTCTACGTTAAGTGTACTTAAATCAATTTTAACTTTTCCTGCAGCTTGTGCGGCATCTACATGAAAAAATGTTTTATTGGCACGTGTAAGCTCACCAATGGCTGCGATATCAGTGGTGGTACCAATTTCATTGTTTACCATCATTAGTGAGACTAAAACTGTATCAGGACGTAATACTTCAGCAACCATGTCTGCAGTAATTAAACCTGTTTTCGCTTCAGGTTCAATGTATGTAATTTCGAAACCTTCCGATTCAAGCTCACGACAGGTGTCTAAAATGGCTTTATGCTCAATTTTACTAGTAACAATATGCTTACCCTTTTGTGCATAAAATTGCGCAATTCCTTTTAGTGCCAAATTATCTGCTTCAGTTGCACCTGAAGTCCAGACAATTTCACGTGGGTCTGCGTTGACAAGATTGGCAACTTGTTCACGTGCATATTCGGCTTTTTCTTCAGATTGCCAACCATGAGCATGTGAGCGTGAGGCAGGGTTACCAAAGGTACCATCGAAAGTAAGACATTCCATCATGCGTTCAGCCACGATAGGGTCTACTGGTGTTGTTGCTGCGTAATCAAGATAGATTGGACGTTTCATGTTAAATACCTGTCGCCTGTAAGGTGGCTGAATCGAGATTTGCTGATTTTTGGCGGATAGCTACAGTTTGCACATTCTTTGCAGAAGTAAGATCAGCAAGCGATATTTTTGCTAAATAGTTTTCGATGTGATTAGACAAATCATGCCATAGGTCGTGTGTCAGGCACATTGCACCATTTTGACAGTTACCTTGGTGGTCACAACGTGTTGCATCAACAGTTTCATTGACAGCTTCAATCACTTCTAAAACAGTGATTTTGTCTGCGCTTTTTGCTAGGTGGTAACCGCCATTTGCACCACGTACACTAAGTACAAGGCCATTACGTTTAAGTTTAGCAAAAAGTTGTTCCAAGTAGGCTACAGAGATAGTCTGACGTGTTGCTATTTCTGTAAGCGTAATTGTTTTATCTGCCGGTTGTAACGCAAGATCTAAAAGGGCAGTCACTGCGTAGCGACCGCGAGTGGTTAAGCGCATGACTCGATACACATATTCAGACTAGATATTACAATTTTAAGAATCCTGACTAAAATAGTCAAGTTTTAACTCAATAAAAGTCGTTACTGAGTTTATATACCATTATCTCTAATGAGTATGGCTATATACTAACGCAATAATTAAACTTACTGTAATGATAAAAAAGATAATATTAATTCGTTTTTGCGATGCTTTCATATGACGAACACGGTTTTTAAGCTGTTTGTTTTCGACATACAGTTGATTGATCTTAGCGCGTTGATGGTCTATTTTTTCAAGTAAAGTCGAGGTGCGAAGAGGGGAACTAATAGTTTCTTTTTTTAAACTTGCACTAAAAATCCACTTTTTCCAATCACTACCAAGGTGAGGTAAAGATAATGAAATGAGAAAATCTCTCAATTGATCTTTGGTGGTGTTGTCTTCGCTATATATTTTAATACCATAGATACTTTTTTTATTCCCTAAAGCTAAAGCTTGAGCATAGCCAAAAATTGTACTGCTGATTTCAATTGTTGTGGTTTTTTCAGGGGGTTGAAGGTTAAAGAGCAGTCCTTGACTTGAAAAACTCACATAAAAATTAAAGTAGGGAATGTAACAATTGACTTTGAGAGAAATATTTTTCTCTACAAAAGGAATTGCTTGTTGTTTGACAATTGGATCATGCTTAAAGACAAAGCTATAAAAGGTTTCTAAGACAATCATGAGTGCTTCAAGCAAGAAAGAAAGTCGCTTTTTTTCTTCTGTTGGTGTGTTCATGACTGAATATCCTAAATTAAATGTCGTTCATGCATCTATAAGCGTATTATTTTGTCGTGGGCTTATGCCTGTTACGCTTAACTTATTGGCTACTAAAATAGATCAAAAGTGCATATCTAGCAAGGTTGGAAGTTGCAATGATACATTGTTGCATAGTTCTTATACATGTTATTGACTATAAATATAATTATAGATACTTTTTTTCATTGTCATTCATCGTAAACGCCGTAAAAGATACTGTTTTACGTAAAAATATGGCTTTTCGTGTTTTTTTTGTTTTTTTAAAATTAAAAAGTATGAAAAGCGATAACTGAGTCTTGCCTTTTCCCCCAAAGCATTGATATAAAGGCATTGAGGTAAGATATAGAACATGACTAGATCTTAAATAGACCATATTAGAGGACATAATCTTCATGAATAAATCAGAATTGATTGATAACATTGCACAAAATGGGGGATTGTCAAAGGTTGATGCAGGAAAAGCACTTGATGCAACAATTGCGTCTATTACAAAAGCATTACAAGCTGGCGACACAGTAACTTTGGTGGGTTTTGGTACATTTGCTGTAAAAGAGCGTGCAGCACGTACAGGTCGTAACCCAAAAACAGGCGAAGAGCTACAAATTAAGGCGAGCAAAGTACCAAGCTTTAAAGCAGGTAAAAGCCTAAAAGATGCGGTTGTATAATTACAAACCGTGTAAAAACGCGCTTAAAGGCGCGTTTTTTTATGCATGCTGGCAAAATAAATCTGGTGTAATACATGCATTGATGGTGTGATTTCAGTTAGAATTGCAAACAAATAAGATATTGGAATACAGATGGAATCGTTTCGTAAACTGATTAAAGGTTGGTTGGGTATTGTATTACTTGTTTTATTCCTAATTCCTTTAGCGCTTGTGGGTGTTGAAGGCTATTTTAGTGGATCGAACAAGGGAGATGTTGCTAAAAAAGTGAATGGTCAGGATATTTCAAATAAAGAGCTTGATGAGTTGGTTAAATCTTATCAACAGCAGTATTTGCAATATGTTCAAGGTGATGAATCTCTTTTGAATACGGATGTGATTCGAGAATCAGCATTAAATACATTAATTGCCAGAACCTTACTTTTACAGCAAGCTGGTAAATTGGGTATCGAAATGAGTGATACTCAGTTTGTACAAATGTTGTCTCAGCTACCAGATTTTCAAGTGAATGGTAAGTTTAGTAATGAGGTATTTGGTAATTACTTACGCAGTCGTGGTATTACAAAAGAAGCACTGCTTGCAAACTTACAACAAGACCATGCTTTAAAAATGTTAACTGCAACAGCATCGAGTTACGCACTTACAACGCATCAAGGTGTTGAAAATTTTGTTAATTTACAGTCAGAACAAAGAGAGCTTTATCTGTCGAGTATTAAACTTGATGAATATAAAAAAGGAATTGTGATATCTAACCAAGATGTTGCTAATTATTATGAAAAACATAAAAATGAGTTTAGACGTAGTTCATCTGTAGACGTAGACTACGTAGTAGTTAAACCAAGTATGTTTACACAAACCACCCCAATTACAGAAGCAGAGCTTACACAAGCTTACACGCAATATGTGGACGCACAAAAAAATAATGCTAAAAAAGATGTTCGCCATATCTTAATTACGAAAGATACACGTAGTGAAGAAGATGCTTTAAAATTGGCAAATGATGTAGAAGCAAAACTAAAAGCAGGTTTATCTTTTGCAGATGCAGCTAAACAATACTCTGAAGACCCAACTTCTAAAACTAAAGGAGGTTTGATTGAGGGGTATCAAGCAGGTACATTAGGCTCAACAGAGTTTGATGATGCAGTGAAAACATTGAAAGACCATACTATTTCTGCACCTGTAAAAACAAACTTTGGTTATCACATTATTGATGTGAACACTGAAGCAGTAAAAATTGCATCTTTTGAAGAAGAAAAGGCAAAACTGCAAGCAAGCTTAGAACAAAGTAAACGTGCAAATGCATATACAGATGCGGTAAATGGACTAAATGATGCCGCGGTAAGTGCCGATGCTTTAGATGTTATTACCCAGCAAATCAAAACCACCTCTATTCAAAGTGCTAAAAATGTCACACTTTGGACAAGTAACCCATATTTAAGTCAGCCTGTTGTGAAAACCAAGTTATTTAATAATGAAGTGAAAAATGGTGATCGTAATATTTCAACGAGTATTGCATTGGCGAATGGTGAAACTTTGTGGTTAAAGGTTCGTAATTATCACCCTGAAGGGCTACAAACCTTAGAGCAAGCAACAGATGCTATTAAAGTCACGCTGTTAAATAAAAAAGCAGCGGCACTTGCGACAGCTAAAATTATGTCAACTTTAGAGGCATTCAAAACAGAACCTGCAGCGCAGGTGATTGCAAAAAGCAATATTAAGTTTGAAAAACCTGCATTGTTTAATCGTCAGAATTTGAGAAAAGATATTGCAGATGTGGCTTTCACTCAACCTGTACCTAAAGCGGGTATGTGGTCTGTAGGTACAGCAGATTTAGCGGATGAGCTTGTGATTGTGGCTGTTTCTAAAGTAGATAGAGATGCATTTAGTAAGCTCACACCTGAACAAGTACAGCAAGCTACCAAGGCGTATCAGCAACTTCGTGGTGAGCAAGAGTTAGCAGACTATATTGACTATCTAAAATCAATTGCAAAGATTAAGTAGTTGATTTGTATCCATGTCATTCTCTAGAGAGTGACATGAATTTTTTTAGATTAAGACTTGTCAGTATCCGTAAAATAGCGTATTTTAAAATGAGATCATATTTATTTTGAAGACAATACATGACCTTGTTGATGCAATCTGTTTTTTCATACGTATACTTTTGGCACTTTAGATAATTGCCCCTATACGTATGGGCAAAAGAAAGGTTGCCCATCAACATTTATGAACCTGATTGGCAGCCACCAATCAGGTTTTTTTATGTCATATTTTTGGAGATTTCACATGAGTGACCATTTTAACTTTTACTTTTTCTATAGCCAATCTTATCTATCACAGCATACTCATCATCAAATACGATCTTCCCAGAAATAAGGTAAGGGTTTCGACCCCATAAAAGGATATACCATGAACACAGTTGTTTTACCCATTCAAGAACAAGCACTTCCTACGCCACAGCAGTTAAAACAAGATTTACCCCTTTCAAGTGCGCTCAAACTACAAATTACACAGCACAGACAGGTTGTAGATGCTATTTTAGCGGGTCAAGATGATCGGTTATTACTTATTATTGGTCCTTGTTCCATTCATGATCCTGTTGCAGTATTAGAATATGCAAAAAAATTAGAAAAACTACAACAACACGTCAAAGATCATATTTTTATTGTGATGCGTGCTTATATTGAAAAACCAAGAACAACTGTGGGATGGAAAGGGTTTTTGTACGACCCAATGTTAGATGGTCGTGCAAATTTAAAACAAGGTATTGAAAAATCTCGCGAATTGTATCTCAAATTGGTTGAGATCGGCATTCCGATTGCAAGCGAAATTCTTAACCCAATGGCAACAGGTTATTTTGATGATTTGATTGCTTGGGGAGCAATTGGTGCAAGAACGTCTGAGTCGCAAATTCATCGTGAAATCTCAAGCAGTTTACCTTTTGCGGTAGGTTTTAAAAATGGTACAGATGGTTCGGTACAAATTGCTTTAGATGCTATACAGTCTGCTGCGGCTAAACATGATTTCTTCGCACTTGGGCAACATGGTGCGCCTGTCTTAAAGAGTAGTTTAGGCAATCCATTTCCGCATTTGATTTTACGTGGTGCTAATACGGGCACGAACTATGATGCACAGTCAGTACAAAATATCAAAGACAAAGTGGGCGAAAATATGCCTGCTTTAGTGATTGATTGTAGTCATGGTAATAGTGGTAAAGACCCTTTGAAGCAACCTGCGATTTTAAAACAAATTATTGCAGAAAGAAAGCTCACTCAAGTCAGGGGAGTTATGGTAGAAAGTCATCTTCTTGATGGTGCACAAAAAATTTCAACAGACATGACTTACGGAAAATCGGTGACAGATGGTTGTTTAGGATGGGAAAAAACTGAGCAACTTGTATTGCACGTATGTCGTGATTTATCTATTTAGTACGACTTTGAAAAGTAGGGTACAGGTGCTTTGAGCACCTGTATTTTTTATAGACCTGCTTCGTATGCTGTACTCGAAAGTAAATATTCTAGATCTTTAATATTGTCTGGCTTTATTTTATAAATCCAACCTTTACCATAAGGATCATCATTAATGAAATCGGGGTCATCCTCTAACGCATCATTTACTTCTACGATAGTGCCTGAAATCGGCATATGAATATCTGATGCAGTCTTTACTGACTCGACGACACCCGTTTGAGTCGTGGCTTCGATATGTTGTCCAATGTCAGGTAGTTCAACATACACTAAATCACCTAGAGCATCTTGTGCATGATCTGAGATTCCTGTAACAACTAAATCACCTTCGAGTCTAACCCATTCATGGGTTGAAGCATATTTTAGATCTGCTGGATGGTTCATAAAAATATCCTATTTTATATCTAGAAGCATATTGTATTTTGAAATGAAAAAACCTACTTATCATGATGAGCAGGTTTTTTTATTGCTTAAACGTGTTTATTCATCTGGGTATGCGGCTTTTTTTAAGGCTTTGATATTGGCTTCAGGTGAACATAACGAAATAAAATTGTAGCCATAACCACGCAGTAAGTGCCCTTTACGTACAGCAATCCATGTAGTGTTGATATCAAAAAGTGTTGTTTTCACTTGTGATAAGTGAATGTCACGTTTTTCATCATAGGCAATACTGTTAATAATACCAATACCCATACCTAATTCTACATAGGTTTTAATCACATCTGTATCTAAGGCAGACATTACAATATCTGCATCTAAATGGGCATCGATGAATGCTTGATTGATTTTAGCTCGACCCGTAAAGCCTTCATGATACGTTACAATAGGATATTGCGCCAAGTCTTCAAGCGTGATGTGCTCAAGCTTGGTCAAAGGATGTTCTTTGGGCGTAATAATACTATGCTGCCATGTATAGTATGGAATACCCGCTAAATTATCTTCTGTGGTTAATGATTCTGTTGCAATGCCGATATCGGCTTGCCCCTGTAAAAGCATTTCTACAATTTCAGAAGGGCTTGCTTGTTGTAATACCAAGTGGACTTTGGGAAATTGCTTTTTAAATAAATTGACAATCGGTGGTAAAATATAACGTGCTTGGGTATGTGTAGTTGCAATCGTTAATGTACCTTCATCGATTTTATTAAATTCATCGGCAAGACGTTTGATGTTTTCTGCATCAATTAACATACGCTCTACCACAGACAATAGAGCTTGTCCTGGCTCGGTCAAGCCTAAAATTCTCTTTCCTTTACGAATAAAAAGTTGAACACCGAGTTCATCTTCTAGGTCTTTAATGTGTTTACTTACGCCAGATTGTGAAGTAAATAACGCAGCAGATGCTTCGGTTAGATTAAAGTTTTGTCTAACCGTTTCACGAATAATGCGTAATTGCTGAAAATTCATGTTTTTATACTCTTATTGTTAGGCTATAGAGGATGACTTCGTTTCAAACAGATGTAAATGCTTTGCAGTAATCCAAACGGTTTGACCTGCTGTTAAAATTTGAGCACTGGCTTCTTCTTGTGAAACAAAAATCTCAATTGGATGTTGGTTACGATCTTCTAGTTCAGCAATAATTTTACCTGCAACCCAGACATAACGTAAGAAGGTGGCTTCAATAGAATGTGCTAAATGTTGTGTATGAATAATAAGTTCATGTGGTCGAGCAAATGCAGTGACCTGTCCATTTTCACGCGATGATGTTAGTTCTAAACTGTCATTACCGATATGTAGCACACTATTTTGTGTTGTTCCTTCAAATCGATTGGCTTGTCCTAAAAAGTCAAAAACAAAAGGCGTTTGTGGTTGTTGGTATACTTCACGAGGTGAGCCAATTTGCTCAATATTTCCTTTATTCATGACAACAATTTTGTCTGCAACCTCTAAGGCTTCTTCTTGGTCATGTGTAACAAAAATAGAGGTAATATGTAGTTCATCGTGTAAATGTCTTAGCCAACGTCTTAATTCTTTGCGTACTTTAGCATCTAGTGCCCCAAATGGTTCATCAAGTAACAATACCCGTGGTTCTACAGCCAATGCTCTTGCAAGGGCAATACGTTGGCGTTGTCCACCTGAGAGTTGTGATGGGTAACGGTCAGAGAGAAAATCTAGTTGAACGAGTTCAAGAAGTTGGTGTACACGTTGTTTAATTTCTGCATCTGACGGGCGGGTAGATTTTGGACGTACACGTAAACCAAAGGCAACATTTTCAAAGACTGTCATGTGTCTAAAAAGTGCATAATGTTGGAACACGAATCCTACTTGTCGCTCTCTTACGTGTGTGCGGGTGGCATCTGAACCTTCGAGCAAGACTTGCCCCGAGTCAGCTTGCTCTAACCCAGCAATAATACGCAATAAAGTGGTTTTACCACAGCCTGATGGGCCAAGTAGTGCCACCAATTGACCTTCAGGAAAGTCTAAGCTAATGTTGTTGAGAGCGTGAAAATCACCAAAATGCTTTTCTATATTTTTAACTTGGATACTCATTGAACATGCTCCCTATGTAGTACTTGAATTATTTTTTTCTTGGCGAACTTCTACCCATGTTTTAATAATCAGGGTAAGGATTGCTAAGAAGGCTAAAAGTGATGCCACGGCGAAAGCTGCACTGTAGCTGTAGTCGTTGTATAGAATTTCTACATGTAAGGGAAGGGTGTTCGTTTCTCCACGAATATGCCCAGATACGACAGATACCGCTCCAAACTCACCCATTGCACGTGCATTACATAAAATCACACCATACAGTAAACCCCATTTGATATTAGGCAGAGTAATTTTCCAAAATGTGGTCCAACCTGATGCACCAAGTAAAATGGCCGCTTCTTCTTCCTCGTTTCCTTGTGCTTGCATCAATGGAATGAGTTCTCGCGCGACAAAAGGTACTGTAATAAACACAGTAGCCAAAACAATAGCAGGTACAGAGTACAAAATTTGAATATTGTGGGTTTGCAACCAACTACCGAGCCAACCTTGTGTACCGAACATTAGCACAAGCATCAAACCTGCAATGACAGGCGACACAGAAAATGGGGTATCTATGAGTGTGGTGAGAAGTGTTTTTCCTTTAAAGTTGAATTTAGCAACGGCCCATGCGGCTGCGACACCAAATACTACATTTAATGGAACAGCAATCGCTGCTGTGAGTAGGGTAAGTTTTACTGCAGATAGTGTATCTGGCTCAACCAGTGCTTTGAAATAAACTTCAACCCCTTGGCGGAAGGCTTCAATGAAAACTAAGCCCAATGGTAAAATAAGTAATCCAAGAAAAACAATGAGACTAATACTCAGTAACACTCGTCTGACCCATGCTGGTTCACGTGTAGCATCTTTTGCTTGGAGTTGTTGTGCTAGATTTTGATGAGAACCGGCCATTAGACATTTCTCCCTGTACGGCGTGTTGCCCAAGATTGAAAAATATTAATGAGTAATAAAATGGCAAATGATAAAAGCAGCATAATAACAGCAATGGTTGTGGCACCTGCATAGTCGTATTCTTCGAGTCGAGAAACGATCATGAGTGGTGCAATTTCAGTTTTGTAGGGTTGGTTGCCTGCAATAAAAATAACTGAGCCATATTCACCTACACCACGTGCAAAAGCCAAGGCGAACCCTGTAATTAAAGAAGGCAAAATAATGGGCAAAATCACATGTCTAAACGTTTGCCAACGGGTTGCACCAAGGGCAGAAGCTGCCTCTTCAAGCTCAGTTTCTAAGTCACTTAAGACCGGTTGTACTGTACGAACAACAAAAGGTATACCAATAAAAATTAATGCTAAGGTAATTCCTGTTGACGTATAAGCGACTTTGATTCCCAAAGGTTCTAGATATTGGCCAACCCAGCCTGTAGACGCATATAATGAAGTAAGTGCAATCCCTGCAACAGCTGTGGGCAGTGCAAATGGCAAATCAATGAGGGCATCGACAATGCGTTTAGCGGGAAACGTATATCTAACCAAACACCATGCTAAGAGTAAGCCTAAAAACACATTGACCAAGGCGGCAATGAACGCTGTAGTAAAGCTCAGCTGTAAGGCCTTTAATATGCGGGTATCTTGAATAATATCGAGTAGGCCACTCCAACCGATACCAAAAGATTTAATAAATACCGCTGACAGGGGTAAAAATACAATAATAGATAAATAAAGTATTGTATAACCTAAAGATAAACCAAAACCTGGTAAAACAGCTTTGTTGTTACGCATGATAATCTCTCAAATAACAGCCTATTTTCTATATAGACTGCACTAAAACATGATTTTTCTGGCTTCCTACCGAGGCATAATGTGCACGGTCTCGTATATCTTGTTTTTGCATTGCAACGAGATAAGGTAGCAATTGAGGAAAAGCGCCAAAGCCTGAATCAACATTAATGTGTCCGACTTGCCCTAAGTTAACATAAGGCACTTTCCACTGTTTGGCAAAGTATTTTGCATCGTCAAAGCTCAACCAAGGGTCATTTTCACTGACTAGCATGACTGTAGGCACATTAATTTGCAATGATTTAAAGTATGTAAAGAGATGATCATGTTCTGGTTGAGCAAAACCATGTGATGAAAAACGTGCAGGGTTGGCTGGTGCAACCAAAATCAGTTTTTCAATACGTGGTTGTAGATGAGGGTGTTGTGCAAGTGCTGCAATACTAGTGAGGCAACCAAAGCTATGCGCAATAATTTGTAGCTTACCATTTTGAGTGGTGGCAATGGTTTTGACCCATTGTTCAATCCATTGATCTAAAATGGGTTGTTGCCATTGTTGTACAACACGTTTGGTTTGTGGCAAACGTTGTTCTAACCACGTTTGCCAGTGTTTTTCATTACTTCCACCAACACCAGGAACGATAATATTGTATAGCTGTGTCATATTATTGCTCCTATTAGATGTGGTCATGAAGGTGATTTTTATTTGCTTTGAGCATTGGCTTTGATGATTTTGTCAAAAATACCATCATTTTCAAAATGCGTTTTTTGTACATTTTTCCATCCACCAAATTCTTGATCAATGGTCACTAAAGTTAATGGTTTAAATACATTGCTGTACTGTTTGAGTACGGCAGGGTTGCGAGGGCGGTAAAAGTTTTTAGCAATAATTTCTTGTGCCAATGGTGAATACAAAAAGTTTACATACCCTTGAGCAACCAAAGCATTTCCATCTTTTTTAGCATTTGCATCGACAATTGCAACAGGTGGTTCTGCTAAAATAGACAACGATGGAGTAATGATTTCAAATTTACCAGGTTGTTCACGCGTAGCAAGATAGGCTTCATTTTCCCATGCGATCAGTACATCACCAATGCCACGCTCTGCAAAGGTTGTTGTTGCACCACGAGCACCTGAGTCTAAGACTTTCGTGTTTTTATAAATTTTGCTCACGAAAGTTTGCGCTGTTTGGTCATTACCCTGTGGTTGATGTTTCGCCCATGCCCACGCAGCAAGATAATTCCAACGTGCGCCACCTGATGTTTTTGGATTTGGTGTAATAATTGCTACATCTGGACGCACTAGGTCATTCCAGTCTTTAATTTGTTTTGGGTTGCCTTTACGCACTAAAAAAACAATGGTAGATGTATATGGCGATGAGTTTTGTGGTAAACGCGACTGCCAATTGGTCGGTAGTTTTCCTGTTTTTTCTGCAATGGCATCAATATCAGCGGCCAACGCTAAGGTCACTACATCTGCATTTAAACCATCAATAACAGCACGTGCTTGTTTGCCTGAACCACCATGCGATTGTTTGAAGTTAATGCTTTCACCTGTACGTTGTTTCCAATACTGACCATACGCTTGGTTGATTTCTGTATATAGCTCACGAGTTGGGTCATATGACACATTTAAGAAGTCTTTTGCAGCAATCGTGTATGATGAAGCACTGAGTAAAGTGGCAACAATAGCAAGTTTAATCTTCTTAAATGACATAGTTTGGTTTCCCTATAGCTAAGTATGGCGAGGTAAGGGGTAAGAATACAGATAATGTCTCAGCATAAAAAATAATAAATAATCATGTTTATATGAATTAAATGAATAATCGATATCAAAGGTAGGGTTATGGGTGATTTTATTTTGTTTTTTCTGCAAATCGACTCGCTAAAATTCCACAGGTAATCAGTTGTATTTGATGAAATAACATAAGTGGTAAAATAATTAGACCAAAAGCATGTCCTGCAAATAAAATTTTAGCCATAGGTACACCACTTGCTAATGTTTTTTTAGATCCACAAAATAAAATCGTGATTTGATCTGCACGATTAAAGCCAAGTTTTCGACTTGAAAAATAAATCACAAACATCGCTATAAACAGTAATGCCATGCATACAACAACTAATACAATGAGTTGATTTGCTGATACTTGTTTCCAAACACCTTCTATGACAGCTTCACTAAATGCAGAATAAACCACCATTAAAATTGAGCCTTGATCTACGATTTTAATTTTATTGGGCTGTCGTTTTAATATCGGTCGTATTTTTTGGCTAAATAGTTGACCTAATACAAAGGGTACAAATAGTAAACCAATAATATTCAGTACGGCTGATAATGAAAAAGATGATTGAGTTGATGAACCTGTGATTAAAAATAATCCAACTAAACAAGGCGTGATGAACATTCCTAAAATATTAGATGCAGATGCACTACATAAAGCTGCAGGTACATTGCCATGTGCGATCGATGTAAAAGCAATCGAGGATTGTACGGTGGAGGGAAGTAAGCAGAGGTATAATATGCCTAAATACAGTTGATGGCCTAAAAGTGGCTCAAGCAATGGCTTTAAGGCCAACCCAAGGAAAGGAAACAAAATAAAAGTGGCACTAAAAATGGTTAAATGCAATCGCCAATGTGTAATACCTGCATAAATGGCTTCACGAGATAGTTTTGCGCCGTGTAAAAAGAATAACAGTGCAATAGCCACGTTGGTTAGTGTGTTAAAAGTGATGGCTGCTTGACCTTGTATGGGCAGTACAGTTGCAAGTATTAACATGGCAACGATCATACAACTAAAACGATCTGGCAGATATTTCATCATCTGTAAAAAATTTCCTTCACTAGAAATGGGAGAGTATGACCTAGATTGTCTAGTCAAGGGATTAAAACAACATTAATTCTTATTAATGTTGTTTTGGTTGTGAGTGCTAATCAATTAAACCATTTTCATCATAAAATGGATACGTGGCTTCAGGCGTACCTAAATTTAAGTAGTGTGTTGTAAATCCATGTTTAATATTCCAACGGTGTAATAACATCCCAGCAGGTTCTAAACTGAAGTGTGCAGGTGCGTCGAGACGAAAGTCGGGGGCAACTTGGTGTGATGTTCCAGGCGCACTACATACAGTAATACCTGCAAGTGTTGTAGTAATAAAGCGGTGTAAGTGGCCACACAATATACGCTGTACTTGCGGGTGTTTTTTGAGTGTACATTCTAAACGTTCAATACCACGTAAATTTTGTTGATCCATATGACCAATACCACTTAAAAATGGGTGGTGATGTAACAAAATAATCGTGGGTTTATGTGGGTGTAGTGAGAGTGTTTGCTCTAACCATTCTTGTTGGTCTTTACAAAACTCACCCCAAGGTTTATTTGGAACGGTTGAATCTAGGCCAATGATTTGTATAGGTAGGTCACTGATAACCCAGTTAAAAAATGTTCCTTGTTCAGGCTGCCAAGGTTGATTTTTATAAGCGACTCGAAGATTTTCACGATCATCGTGATTTCCTGCAATGGCAACCCAAGGAAGATTTAACGAGGCAATTGCATCTGTGAAGGCTTTGTATTCGTCACTGCGTCCGAAGTCGGTTAAGTCTCCTGTAATGGCAACTAAATCAGGCGCAGGAGACAGTTGGTTTAAGTGCTCGATACAGCGTTTAAAAGCGTGTAGTGTGTCTACTTTCTTATAAGATAGTTTACCGTGTGCTTTAATATGTAAATCACTAATTTGAGCGATAACAAATTGGTCTTTCAATGTTTGTGTCCTAAATTGCGTGAAATAATCGTTCTGGTGAAATATGTAAACTGACTTGTTGTCCGATTTGCCACTGTTCATGTGGTGAACAGGTCACCGTCAAAGTATGATGATTTTGATCAACGACCATAAGTTTTTGGGTTTGGCCTAAAAATGTAATTTGGCTAATTTTACCGTGACTAAAAGCTGAAGTTTGTTGGTTAAGTAGTAAATCTTCTGGTCGGCAAAATAAAATTTTATCATTCATTTGAATGTGATTTGTACTTCCAACAAAATGAGCAACAAATGCTGTTTCGGGGTGTTGGTAAATTTGTTTGGCTGTGCCAATTTGCTCGATTTTCCCATGTTGCATGACTGCAATACGGTCACCTAAAGCCATAGCTTCTTGTTGATCATGTGTGACATAAATTGCGGTAATACCGAGGCTTTTTAAAAGTATTTTAATATCTTCGCGTAGTTTTTCTTTAAGCTTTACGTCTAAAGCCGCAAGTGGCTCATCAAACAGTAATATTTTTGGACGAGCAGCTAAAGCACGTGCTAAAGAGACCCTTTGTTTTTGCCCACCAGATAAGGTGTTGATATTGCGATCAGCGTATCCATTTAAATCCACCATGCCGAGCATTTCTTCTACTCGTCTTTTGATCTCATGTGCAGGCAGTTTTTGTATTTTTAAAGCATATGCAACATTTTGCCCGACTGTAAAATTGGGAAATAAGGCATAGTGTTGAAATACCATGCCCACGTGGCGCTTTTCAATTGGAAGAGATGTTACATCGTCAGCGCCAAAAAATATTTTCCCGCCGTGATCGGGTTGTTCTAAACCACTAATTAGTCGTAATGTAGTGGTTTTCCCACAGCCCGATGGACCCAGTAAAACGAGCGTTTCGGACTCATATATATCTAGATCTAGTGGTTTAAGCACTTGATTGTTAGGGTGAAAGGTTCTAGCACACTGACGTAAACGAATATGGATAGTTTGAGTCATATTTTTTTCTCGTTTGAAGGGCTAATCAAGTGGCGAATAAAATGTAAAGTCAGCAGTAATGGAATAATCATGACAAAAAATAGCGTAGTGTAAGCAGATCCGATTTCTAAACGCATAGACGCATAACTGTCTGCAAGTCCTACTGGTAGTGTTTTGGTCAGTGGGGTGTGCAACATCCATGTGATATTAAACTCTCCAATAGAGAGTGTAATTACAGTAAATGCACCTGCAAGAACACCTGTAATACAGTTTGGAACAATCACATTAAAAAAACGTTGTCGAGGTGTAGCACCTAGACTTGCTGCTGCTTCATCAAGTATGTGTAGGTGTGATGATTTCATCACCACTAAAATGGAGCGCACCATAAACGGTAGCGTAAAAAGTACGTGACCCACTAAAATGAATACCCAACTTTCACGGAAATCACGAAAACTACCATAGACTAATAATAGTCCGAGTGCAGTTGCCATACCGGGAATTGCAACAGGTAACATTAAGCATTCTTCAATATAGGTTGCTATTTTTGAGGGGCTTTTAAGCAATGCCCATGCCGTTGGTAGACCTAAAACAATGGTAATTGCTAAACAACACAGGGCGATAAGAAGTGAAAGCCAAAATGTATTGGCGTACATGGCCCAAACTTCATGAATCCAACGCAACGTAAAGCCACTTTTAATACCAATAAAATAGTTTTCTGTAAAACTTGCCAAAATAGACATGGCGATTGGAACCAATAAGAAGAGGCAAACGCAAAGTGTTAAACACAGTTGTAAAGTAAAGATAACGTGACGGTTCATGGCAGACTACCTGCAGAGTTGCCTGTTAATTTTCGTGTCATAATAAGTGTAAGCCAACAAATTAATCCCATGAGCACAGATAATGCAGCAGAAACAGTAAAGTTGGCGTAGTTGGTAAATTCACCATAGATGGTTAATGGTAAAACATCGAGGTTTGTGCCTAACGTAAAGGCCGTACCAAAAGCACCAATACTGGTTGCAAAACAAATGGCCATACTCGAAACAATCGCAGGTGAAAGGCTCGGAATAATCACATCTCGCGTGACTCTCCATCGACTTGCACCCAAAGAACGTGCTGCTTCTTCGAGTTGAATATCTATTTTTTCACACGCTGCCACTAAAGTCATAATGACTCGAGGGATTGAAAAATATAAATAGCCTAAAAACAGTCCAACTAAGCTATAAGCAAAAATAATTTTTCCCATGCCTAAGCTTTGTCCTAGTTGGGCAAATACTCCCTGACGCCCCCCGAGCATAATGATAAAAAAACCAACAACAGCACCGGGAAATGCAATAGGAAAAGTCAGTAAAGTGAGGAGCAGTTTTTTTCCTATAAAGTGTTGTCTTGCTAAAAAGTAAGCAATGGTTGTTGAAATAATCACAGCAACAACGGCAACGAGTGCCGAAATACTAAAAGTTGTAATAAAACTAGAGAGATAACGTGGTTGGCTAATCACAGACCAATATGCCATTTTATGATTGGATTGATCGGGGAGGGTACCTAGAACCACAAGGTACCCAAAAGGAATAAGCCAAAATGCACAAAAAGCGATGATGGTTGGAATAAGTAACCATACTGTTTTTGGCAAAATCGTTTGCTTAAACCTCACATTCATTACTTAACCTCACGCAAATACTGCTGTGAAAAGTCTTTTTGAATGTCTGCCATCTCTTTATAGTTTAAAGTATGTGCACGTTTATATTCACTATCAGGTAAGAATTGCGCTTTGGCTGTGGGTGAAATTGCTTTTTCATCTACAGGTCTTAACCAACTGTCTGCCCAGATTTTTTGTCCACGATCTGATAACACATAATCTAGCACTTTCTTACCGTTGTCACTATGTGGTGCATTTTTAACAAGCCCCATCACATATGGAACTTTGATGGTACCTTCTTTTGGAATAACAAAAACCACATTTGCTTTGTCTTTGTATTTTGCACGGTATGCATTAAAGTCGTAATCAATGAGGATAGGGATTTCACCCGATAAAACGCGTGGGTAAGCGGTTTGTTTTGGAACGATTGGTTTGTTCGTACTGAGCTTTTTGAAATAGTTAATGGCAGGTGTAAAGTTTTTGAGTGTACCGCCTTTTGCCATATTTACAGCAGTGGCAGCAGCATAACCAACAAATGCACTAGATGGATCTAGATAACCTACCATTCCTTGATATTCAGGTTTTAATAGGTCATCCCAGCTTTTTGGAATAGGTGCACCATTAAGCGCATCTACGTTAACCATAAATCCAATTGTACCTGAATGAACAGCAACCCATTTTCCGTTTGGATCTTTTAAATCTTTTGGAATTTTATCCCAACCCTTTGGTTTGTAGTTGGCCAAGACATCTGCTTGGTCTGCTTGCATACCAAAAGTAATTCCCAAATAGGTAAAGTCCGCAATTGGGCTGGCTTTTTCTGCCACAAGCTGTGCTAAAGCTTGACCTGAGTTTTTATTATCTGGTGGAACAACGACCCCTGTATCTTTAGCAATTGCTTGAATTTGTACTCCCCAATTTGCCCATTCAGGCGGGCAATTATAACAAATTGCTGTATTATTTTGTGCAAATGCGAGAGTTGGCATAATAGACGCGGCGCACAATAAATGACTTAAAAGCTGTTTTTTCATGAATGATCCTTGTAATTAGCTGTTGTTTGTTTGAGGTGCATTTGACATGCTTTCCTCAAGATTGAATTGTGTGCATAGGGTTTGTGAAGTAACGGCTTCACCTGAAATCATTTGTAACAGTGTTTTTACCGAAAGCCACCCCAAAAGCTCTCTTGGTTGTGCTACAGATGATAAAGCAGGATAAAGTGTTTTTCCAAGAGCAATTCCATCAAATCCAACGACAGAAATTTGTTCTGGAACTGAATAGCCTAAGCGTTGTAAGTTTCCAATACTGCTTAAAGCTAACAGGTCATTTGAACATAGCAGACCTGTTATTTTTTGTTTTAAAAGCGGAATAAGATTGTCTATATAGACTTCGGTATGACTTTGCATTTCAACTACAGGTAGATGATTTAAGCCTGCAGCTTTCATTGCATCAGCATACCCTTGATAACGTAAAGCTGACCGATCCGACTGAAAAAATGGCCCAGTCAGCATTGCAATATTTGTATGGCCATAGTGAATTAATCGTTGTGTTGCATCATACATTGCGCTGTAATTGTCTATACTAATGCTAATAAAATCTGTATTTTCAACAGGGTTATGTGTGAGTACTGTAGGTATAGCTTCTTGTTTGATTTTATTTAAGCAGTCACTTTGTTGTGCATTGGCAACAGTCAGAATTAAGCCATCTACTCGTTGTCTGAGCATGTTTTCTAAGACTTCGAGTTCTGCTTGAGGGTCATATTCAGTCGTTGCCACCAATAAAGAATAATCGTGTTCTCGAGCTGCTTTTTCCATGGCCTCAAGTTGTCCACTAAAAATTGGATTATCTAAAGTGGGTAGCATGACGCCTAACATTTTACTGCTTTGTGTTCTGAGCTGACGAGCAGCGTAGTTGGGTCTAAAGCCTAACATTTTTGCGACTTGATATATTTTTTCTCGAGTTTCGAGTTTCACTTGTTCAGGCGAGGAAAACGCCCGAGCAACTGTTGCACGAGAGACCCCAACAATTTTAGATACTTGAACCAAATTACTCATAATCACACCACCCAAATGAGAACGATCTCATTGGTTATCATGATAGCAAATAAAATATGACAGTCGCATGACAGTTTAATGATAGTTTAGTTGAATAAAAAATAACAGAGTTTTATGGTAAAGCTTGTTTTAATTGCTTTTTATAATGCCGTACCGAGCGTGCATATTTTTTCGCTTTATGTCGTGTAAAAAAACTAGCACGGTAGCCTGTTGGCCCAACGTTATAATAAGCTGAGGCTTTAAACCAAGAGCCTGAAAGGACTTTGTAATGTGCTAAAATATAGGCATTGCAATAAATATTTACACTGTCGTCATATAAATTACCAGGGCAAACCTCTGACCAATAGCTAGGGATAATTTGAGCTAAACCGACTGCACCGCCTGTGGATTTAATTTGACTATGAAAATTTGATTCTTGTCGAATCGTGGCGGCAATCAGTTCAGCAGGTACATGATATTGGTCCGCAGACTGAATAATAAGGGGTGAAACGGCATTGGCTTTATCATAAGGTACATGATAGGCCTGTTGTAAAGCAGTAGATAACTTGACAGATCTTTGTTGAACAGAACCACCATGAGGTCCAAGTGTAGAGCATGCTGTGAGTAAACTCACTGTGGCAAGGGTAAAAAATTTAAAATATCTGTGTACCGGCATTACAAATGACTTGAAACAATGGAGATGATTTATAGTAGTTTTTTATTGCTCATATCATGTTGATGTTGTGTAATTAGATGTGTTTGTCGTGCACACTTTTTGTATATTAATAAGCACAACTCATTGTGCTATAGTGCGGTATGCCATGACAAAAACAATTAATATTTACGGTGCAAGACAAAATAATTTAAAAAATATTTCTTTGCAAATTCCTAAAAATAAAATTGTTGTATTTACTGGAGTTTCAGGCTCAGGAAAATCTTCTTTAGTCTTTGAAACCATTGGTGCAGAAGCACAACGTCAAATCAATGAAACATACGATACTTTTACTCGAAATCGATTACAAAGTGCACCTCAAGCCGAAGTTGATCGCATTGAACATTTAAATGTACCTGTCATTATTGATCAAAAACCATTATCAGGTAACATTCGTTCAACGGTGGCCACAGCCACTGATATTTATGCAAGTTTAAGATTGTTATTTTCTCGCCTAGGTACGCCTTTTGTCGGATACTCACATGTTTTTTCTTTTAATCATCCCAATGGAATGTGTCTTCGCTGTGAGGGAACAGGTTTGGAACAAACACTCAATATTTATAAAATTTTAGATCAAGAAAAATCGTTAAATGAAGGTGCTATTTTATTTCCAACTTATCAACCTCATGCATGGCGTTGGTTACGTTATGCAGATTCAGGCTATTTTGATTTAGACAAGAAATTAAAAAACTATAGTGCGTTAGAATGGGATTTATTGCTCAATGCTAAACAACATAAACCGAAAAATCCAACATCACAGTGGAAAAAAACAGCGCTATATGAAGGGTTAATTACCCGTTTTGAACGTAATTTTATGAAAGGACAAGCTCAAGAGAAACAGCGTTATCAAGCTAGGCTTGATGATATTATTCATGTTAAAGAATGTTCTGAATGTCATGGCCAACGTCTCAATGAAAAATCATTAAGTTGTAAAATTCAAGATCTTAATATTGCACAATGCACAGCACTTTCTGTAAAAGGGTTGCGTGAATTTATCACATCAATCGATGCATCTAAATATCAAATTTTATTAGATGAAATCTTACATAAGTTGGATATGTTGTCTTTGGTTGGATTGAGCTATTTAAGTTTGAATCGTACGAGCAATACATTGTCAGGTGGGGAAGGACAGCGTATTAAAATGGTTAAACATTTAGGCAATAGTTTGGTTGATTTACTTTATATTTTTGATGAACCTAGTGTGGGCTTACATCCAAGAGATGTCGCTAATATTGCACAAATGATTGAAAAAATAAGAGATAAAGGGAATTCAGTATTGTTGGTTGAACATGATCCAGATTTAATTAAAATTGCAGATCAAGTGATTGATATTGGTCCTAAGTCAGGTTTAGAGGGAGGGCAATTGGTATATCAAGGGGATTTTGTGGGGTTAGCATCGTCAAAAGGTTTAACAGGACAATACTTTTCACAGCCTCGAACATTTAAACAGCATCCTAGATCATTTCAACAAGTGCTTACGTTAAAAAATGCCGATCATTTTAATTTAAAAAATATTACGGTTGATCTTCCTCTTCATTGTTTAATTGCTGTCACGGGCGTAGCAGGTTCAGGTAAAAGTACTTTAATGACACAAGTATTACCCAAACAATATCCACGAGCAAAAGTGATTAATCAATCTGCAATCATGGCCAGTGTACGTTCAAATTTATTAACCTTTCTTGATCTATCTGACGAGATACGTAAGTTATTTGCAGAGCAAAACAAGGTGAGTATGAAGTGGTTTAGCTATAACAGCGAAGGTGCATGTCCTCATTGTCATGGTTTAGGTATAGAAAAAATTGAATTGGCATTTTTAGATGATATTGAGTTGTTATGTGAGGTTTGTCATGGTACAGGTTATAAACAAGAGGTTTTAACGTATACCTATCAGGGTAAAAATATTACACAAGTATTGGCCATGACTGTGTCTGAGGCCGTTCACTTTTTTAAACAAGATAGAATTCAACATAAATTACAGCGTTTAATTCGTTTGGGTTTAGATTATTTGGCGTTAGGACAGCGTTTAAATACATTTTCAGGTGGAGAGCGTCAGCGTTTAAAGTTAAGTAAAGAGCTGGGTCAAAGTAATCATATTTTAATTTTAGATGAACCAAGTACAGGATTACATCCTTCAGATACACAAAAACTCTTAGTGCTTTTAAATGCGATTGTCGATGATGGCAACACGGTCATTATTATTGAACATAATTTAGATTTGATTGCTCAAACAGATTGGGTGATTGATATTGGCCCTGATGCAGGTGAGCAAGGCGGTGAAATTATGTTTACAGGTACGATTCAAGCATTATTAGAAAATCCTAATATTTCTTTAACATCCCAATATTTGGTCAAGTATTTGCAAGAAGGATTATAAGAAATAGTGATGATATAATGGAGATTATATTGAAATTTGTATACAAAAAAGGCATTTAGTCATTTTTATGTAAGATATTCTTTATTTGATTTTAAATGATGTTTTAAAGGCTTGAAATAATATTGATTAGAAATAATGGTAAAAATAAATGAATTTGATGCATGAATTTTATTAATTAATTTAAATACTTAGTTTCTTTTGTAGTATGGTTTCCATGAAAAGTTTGTATTTTGACTGATGGATGCTTTGTATTTTTTCACACTCATATATAGGCAATATATTTTTTTTCAATAAACATAGTTGTAAAACTTAATTTACATAAAATGTAATGTTTGTAACATAATAATACATTGAATAAGAGCTATGTCGAATATGAATAATAAGTTTCAAGTCAAACTGCTAGCACTTCTTATTGCAAGTAGTCTTTATCCTGTTGTAGTACAGGCACAAGAAAGTAAAATATCTACTGTAAATACAGAAAATGAGAATAAAGTACAGGCATTAAGTGCAATTATTGTGACAGGAACACGTAAAGTGAACCGTTCAGCGACACAATCTTCACAACCTATTGATGTCGTTACGACAGAAGAATTACAAAAACGTACAGGCACGAGTGAATTAGGTACGGCACTTTCTAAACTCATTCCTTCGATTAATTTTCCAAGGCCATCTGTTGCAGATGGTACAGAGTTTGTGCGACCAGCACAGTTGAAAGGTTTATCACCTGATCAAGTATTGGTTTTGGTTAATGGTAAACGTCGTCATACGAGTGCTTTTATAAATATGGGAGGAACTATTGGTCGTGGTTCTTCACCAACAGACTTAAATGCCATTCCAATGTCTGCAGTAAGCCGTATTGAAGTATTAAAAGATGGTGCATCTGCACGCTATGGTTCAGATGCTATAGCAGGTGTCATTAATATTATATTAAAAACAGACACCAATCATGGTGATGTTGGCGTACGATATGGTAAATATAGTGCAGGTGATGGTGAACAGAAGCAAACCTATGTATCTGGCGGTACAAGTTTAAATGGAAAAGGCTTTGTGACCTTTGCAGGAGAGTTAGAGGGAGACGAAAGTACAAATCGTGCAGGCTTAGATAGGCGTAATCCACTATCTAATACTTATGGTCAACGTAATTTTCGCTACGGTGACCCTAAACAAGAAAGTGTAAAAATCGCGCTAAACAGTGAATATGATTTAACTGATCATGCGACTTTATATAGCTTTGCCACATACAGCCGTAAAGATGCTGAATCTGCTGCGTTTTATCGCTTAGATACGTCATTTGCCAACACTGAAAAAGGCAATAATCTCAAAAAAATGTATCCAAAAGGCTTTTTACCACTCATTTTTGGTCAGTCTGAAGATGTTGCTGGTGTATTTGGCATCAAGG
The DNA here is from genome assembly GCF_015627105.1 of Acinetobacter baretiae. Lineage (GTDB taxonomy): Bacteria > Pseudomonadota > Gammaproteobacteria > Pseudomonadales > Moraxellaceae > Acinetobacter > Acinetobacter baretiae. The sequence goes on from NZ_VTDM01000010.1 coordinate 113,232, forward strand.
GTGATCTTAATGATTGGCGTTATGATTTGTCTGCAGACTTTGGTCGGAACAAGTACCAAGTACGAACAGATACTATCAACGTCAGTACTTATAACGATTTTAATTACACGCCAACACGTTTTTACAATGGTGCATTAATTAATGATCAAACAGTGGTTAATTTAGATTTATCACGTGATTTTGATGTGAACGGTTTAAGTGGGCCACTTACATTTTCTACAGGCGTTCAGTATTTGAATCAAAATTATCAAATCAAAGCAGGTGACCCAAATTCATATTACAAAACAGGTTCTTCAGGGTTGGCAGGCTTTAGAGATGCAGATGCAGGAAAATGGTCACGTGATAATCTTGCTGCCTATTTAGACGTCGATGCAATAATTACAGATAAGCTTTCTGGTTCATTGGCTTACCGTCATGAGTATTATAACGACTTTGGTCATACAAATAATGGTGCGTTGTCGTTGCGTTATGCACTCAATCCAATGATTGCATTTCGTGGTAATTTCTCTTCAGGCTTTCGTGTACCAAGTTTAGCGCAATCCAACTATACACAAACATCTTCACAATTAATTAATCAAAGTATTGTTGAGGCTGGTACATTCTCTACCACTTCGAAGGTAGCACGATTATTAGGTGCAGAAGATTTAAGACCAGAAACATCTCGTGATTACAGTTTGGGCTTTGTACTGACACCAACTGACAATTTTTATCTTACTTTTGATGCTTATCTCATTGATATTAAAAACCGTATTAGCTTGTCATCAAATATTGATGCAAGTAAACCCGCTGCTCAAGAATATCTGGTTGCACATGGGATTCGTGATATTAATTTTCAAACAGTACGTTTTTTTAATAATGCCGCAGATACTCGTACAAAAGGTTTAGACCTTGTTGCCAATTATGCATGGAATAACTTGCCTTATGGACAACTCAACACTTCACTTGCATATAATTATAATGAAAATAAAGTCACCAAGATTCGTGCCAACCCTGCTATTTTGGATGTCTTAGGAGGTAAACGTATAGATCGCCGTGAACAATACGGAATTTTAGCTGACAGTACGCCAAAGCAAAAATTAAGTATAACCAATGACTATACATTAGGTCATTGGGGAATCAGTACTAATGTGACACGTTATGGTAGCTTTAAGTCATATAACAGCACAAATCCAAGTTTAGATCAAAAATATTCAGCAAAATGGCTATTAGATTTAGCATTGTCGTATAAAACGGATCATTGGAAATTTGAGATCGGTGGCGATAATATTACCAATGTTTATCCAGATAAAGACCGTGATACAAAAGGTTCTGGTGGTAGTATTCAGTACAGTTTATTTTCACCATTTGGTGCAAATGGTGCATTTTATTACACACGTATCAATTATCATTGGTAAGCTTTATTCCAAACATGCATGTGTCTAAAAAGATACATGCATGTTTTTTATTTGTAGGATGTAAAGATGTCCTCTATGACTCGAATTTTAATCTTATTTATCATGTGTTCGATAATCATGTTACAGGGTTGTGAACCCCACCAAAGCAGTGATTCATCTGTATCTAATGCCACAATACTGACAATGCCTAAATCTATGCGAGATTTATTGGCACGTAATAGTATGCCCATTCATGGGAAAGTAGATATAACAGCAGTTGAAAGTATTCCAGCACATTATCATTTTGTGAATGCAGGTTATTTCACGGTTGCCGTTATTGCGGGTAACTCCCCGCCGATTACTACACTGGCATTAGATAATAAAACACCGATCGGTATTGAAGTTGATGTTGCTCGATTGATTGCAGATAGTTTAGGTCTTCAACTTAAGCTTGTACCTACCTCATGGGAAGATTGGCCTTTGGGGATTAATTCAGGAAAATACGATGCAGCACTAATTAATATTTCTGTAAGTAAAGCGAGAAAGGAACGATTTGATTTTGTCACTTATCGTAAAGATAGTTTAGGTTTGTTTGTGGCAAAAGATAGCTCCATTCAACATATTTCTGAAGCTAAAGATGTGGCAGGACAACGTGTAATTGTAGGTGCAGGAACAAATCAAGAAAAAATTTTATTACGTTGGATTGATGAAAATCAAAAGCAGGGGCTAGCAACCACTACACCTGTGTATTTTGAAGATAAAGCGATGGCAATTTTAGCGATTGAATCAGGTCGGGCAGATGTTTATTTTGTACCTAATCCATCAGGTACATGGCGTATGGAAAATGGTGCGCGTATTAAACGAGTCGGTTATTTAAATGGGGGCTGGCCTAAAACAGCAGATATTGCAGTCACCTTAAAAAAAGGCACAGGGCTTGATCAAGCAATACACCTTGCAGTGAATGCCAATATTCAAAATGGAAATATGCATACCGTACTTGCACGTTGGGGGCTTGTTAATGAAGTTTTACCATACTCTGAAATTAATCCTTCAGGTTTTGGGGAGTAGATAAAAATGATGAATCAAAATTCACAGTTACCTTATCGGGTGGTTAAAGCTCGCCATCCTATGCGCTATATTGGAAGTGTTGTTGCTATATTATTTATTTTAATTTTATTAGAGTCTGTTTTTTTTAACTCAAAATGGGAATGGTCTGTTTTTAGATTATGGTTTTTTGATCCTGCAGTATTAAGTGGTTTATATTTAACTTTAAAATTGACCTTTGCAGCCATGTTATTGAGTTTTTTCTTGGGTGGACTTTTAGCAATGATGAGGCTATCGTCATCATGGTTAGTGCAAAGTGTAGCATGGTTTTATATTTGGTTATTTCGTTCTGTGCCATTGTTGGTGGTTTTAATTGTATTATATAACTTCTCCTATCTATATAAAAAAATTGCAATTGCAATCCCTTTTACAGAAGTCATTTTCGTCAGTTATAAAACAATTAATGCACTTGATCAATTTACCACAGCATTGATTGGTCTTGCGATTGTACAAAGTGCATATACTGCTGAAATTATTCGTGGTGGTATTTTGGCTGTAGATAAAGGTCAATTTGAGGCATCATCTGCGCTAGGTTTATCATGGTGGCATAGAACCTATCGTATTATATTTCCACAAGCTATTCGCAGTATTTTACCTGCTCTTGTAAATGAGTGTATTAGTTTATCTAAAGGCACAGCGATTGTTTATGTATTAGCTATGCCTGAGCTGTTTTATACGGTACAAATGGTCTATAACCGTAATCAACAGATTATTCCATTACTGATGGTGGCTGCTGTTTGGTACACCATTATTACCAGTGTTTTCTCTATTGTTCAGTATGCAATTGAAGCTAAACTTTCAAGAATACAAAAGCGCAATCATGGTTTTCAAGCATGGAAACATAGACTAACATCAAAGTGGGTAAAATAAGATGACGAAAGCTGTAAAGCATGCCTTAGGCCATATTTCTATTCAACATGTTTCTAAAAAATTTGGTGCTGAATATGCGCTTAGAAATGTCAATTTAGACCTTCCTGCTGGGTCTGTTACTGTGATTTTAGGCCCTTCAGGGTCAGGAAAAACCACTTTACTTCGAACGATAAATCACTTAGAAAAAGCAGATGAAGGTGTGGTAAAAATTGACAATGATTTTATGGGGTATCGTTTAAAAAATAATGTGTTATATGAGCTAAAAGAACAAGAAATACTTAAACAGAGAATACATGTTGGATATGTTTTTCAAAATTTCAATCTTTTCCCACATTTAACAGTTTTACAAAATATTATTGAAGCACCGCTTGCACATAAAAAGATGAATAAATCTCAAGCAATACATCAGGCACAACAATTGTTAGCAAGTGTTGGTTTAGAGGAAAAAGCAGATGCATGGCCTCAACAGCTTTCAGGTGGACAGCAACAACGTGTAGCCATTGCAAGAGCGTTGGCATTAGAACCAAAAGTCATTTTATTTGATGAACCGACCTCTGCACTAGACCCTGAATTGGTTGGTGAAGTATTGGCCGTGATTAAGCAGTTGGCAAAACTTGGCAAAACAATGGTCGTTGTTACGCATGAAGTTGGTTTTGCCAAAGAGGTTGCTGACTATGTTGTTTTTATGGATAAAGGCATTGTTGTTGAGCATGGCCGTGCAGATATGGTGTTAAATCATCCAACTCAACAGCGTACTCAAAACTTTTTATCTAAAGTTATCTGAAATAGCGATTGATATTTGGTGTTGAATATGCTTTTATTCAAAGATAACTTTTGAATGGTTGTTGCTGTGAAAGCGAAATCCGTATTTTTCATGTTACTTAGCTGTGTATTGCTACTCCAAGGTGTTTGGAACGTAGCTGCTGCTTTGTGTTTGCATGAAAATACACAGATGACTACAGTAGATCGTTCGCATTTTGGTCACCATGTCGTGACCACAAGTCATAACACGTTGCATACTCAATTAGAGAAAGTCATCGCTTCTGAACAACATGATCATAGTGATCATTTACCATCACTGAATCCAATCATGTTGTCTCAATCGCAACAAGCGATAGAACACGCTGCACATAAGTATGTGTTAACCCGCGATAGAACAGATTGGGAAAACTTATATCAATCACCTGATCTGGCATTTAGCTCCCCACCTCCGATACTTACCCCGCTATAAGGTGGGGTAGCCAAAAAATAGCCCACCGTCATAAATTTTATTTTATACGGGGCATTTTATGTTCAAATCTATATTCAAACATCGTAGTCAAATCGTGCGTGCTGTTTTGCCGCAATCTATACGGCTTAGTATGGGCGTTGCAGTCGTGTCGATGGTCAGCCTATCACACGCCAATTTAAGCTTAAATGAGCTGAATGAAAAAGTATCTGCTTACCAACAAAGCAAAATGGTATGGCAAACACAACAAGATATTTTACAGCTTGAACGTAAGCATCAATTGACGTGGCAAAACCCAACATTAACTGTACAGCAAACAGGGTTTAAAAATAGCCAAGAACAAGAGCTAGAAGTTCTAATTTCACAGCCTATTGATGTTTTTGCAGTGCGACGTAAAGCAGCAAATTTGGTCGATTTACAAGCTGAACAAACTGCTCTGTTAGAAAAGAGTATGCAGCAACAACAAGCTTTGGCATTAGAATACTTCTGGGTACAGTTACATTTATTTAGTCAAGACGTTGAGCTGTTAAAACAACAGCTGCAAATGAGTCAGGAAAACTTAGATGCAACAAAGCAACGCTTTAAAGCAGGCTCTATTGCACAATTAGATGTAGATCGAGTGGAAATCCAACATTTAGATTTACAATCAAGCTATTTACAGCAAGTACAAGCATTAAACGCCATGAAGCGTCAACTCTCGAGTACATGGGGAGAAAATACAACGGCGTATGAATTATCGACTTTAGAAACTTTAAATAAGACGTCTATTCGTGAAAGACTGAATATTGATGCAAAAAGTAATGTAAATGTACGTTTAATGCAATTACAAAGTCGCGAATCTGAAGCACAACTTGCTTATTTAAAAGCGCAAGCTAAGCCTATGCCTACATTAAGTTTTGGTGTGGTTTCTGTTCAAGATGCAGACTCTAAAGCCAAAGATCAACAGGTGCGTGTAGGTGTGGAATTACCATTAGCGGTCTTTCAACGTCAACAGTATCGTCAACAGATTGAGCATTTGAAAATGCAAACAACGGCTCAAGCTCAACCTCGCTATCAGAAAAATTCAGAATTAAATCAAACAAGAATTAATTCTGAATATGACATGTTGTATGAACAATACCAGCAAGTGACGCAACAACAAATTCCACTTGTTAAATCGATGAAAGAAAAAACCTTAATTGGGTTTATGGCAGGAAAATACACCGTGACAGAGGTTCAATTGGCAACTTCTGCATTACAACAACGCCAATTACATGCGCTTCAAATTAAGAAACAGCTTTGGAATAAATATCTCGAACAAAAAGCAATGCTACTTGGTATCTCTTTCGAGCAAATTTCTAACATAAATATGGTGAATGATTTAAATCAGGATCTTTGGCGTAATACACGTAATTTACCTGTCGTGGGTGGGGAGTAAAATCATGAGTGCACAAAAAAAACGTATGGAATGGGTGTGGGTTTTAATTCTAGCTGTGGTTACGGCAGGTATTGCACTAGGATTATTCTTTAAATCTGATAAAGATGCGCATGGCGAAGAAAAAGATCATGAGCACTCAGAGAAAGAAAAAGAAAGTAAAACTGCAGATGAGCATGAGCATTCAGAAGGTGAAGGTGAGCATGATGAAACAGAAGAATCTGAAGAAGCCATCAAAATGTCTGCAACTCAAGCAACGGAACAGGGCATTCAATTTGCTCAAGTTGATGAAGGAAAAATCAGTGCAACACAGCGCTATCCTGCGAAGATTGTGAGCAATTTAGACCAACAGGCGCATATTTCTTCTGGTTATGCAGGACGTGTGGAACAGGTCAATGTTGTATTGGGCCAAAGTGTGAAAAAGGGACAAGTTATCGCGACCATTTATGCACCTGATTTAATTGAACAGCAAGCCAATCTAGATATTGCTGTTCAAAACTTAGCGCTTGCAAAACAAGACTATTTACGTGAGAAAACTTTATTTGATCAGGGTGTATCGGCAAAACAAGACTATTTACGTGCACAAAATGGATTTAAACGTGCTGAAATTGAAGTGCAAGCATTACAAAGCAAGTTTAAGGCATTGGGTTTAAGAGTACATGCCCAAGGACGTTATGCGATTTCATCACCTATAGATGGAGTGGTGTCTAAAAAAGATCTTGTTGTTGGAGAGTACGTTCAAATGACAGATCAATTGGTGACGATTGATCAAACAGGTCGTTTATGGCTTGAGTTTATTTTACCTAGCAATGTCATTGTTCGCCCACAGCAGAAAATTAATTTCCAATCGTTACAGTCAGATGTGATTTCTCAAGCAGTTGTTAAGCGCATATTACCTGAAGCAGATACAACGACAGGACAATTAAAAATACAGGCTGAAGTATCAGACTCATCTGTAATTTTAAAGCCTAATGTGATGGTTAATGTTTGGCTAGCTAGTAACAATGATGAGGTTGTTGTACCACGTGTTGCAAAATCGGCAGTGCAACAGGTTGAAGGGAAAGCCGTTGTCTTTGTGGTACAGGAAAAAGAAGGGCAATTGCAATTTACCCCTCAACCTGTAGACCTTGGCGCAACATCAAGCGATCAAAAATGGATCGAAGTGAAATCTGGACTCACGCAAAAACAGCGTTATGTGACTCAAGGTAGCTTCGTTTTGAAATCTGAAATGGAAAAATCAGAGGCCGGCCATGCACACTAAAACAGACCAAGACTTACCGAAACCACAAGGGCTATTTGACCGAATTATTCAAGCATCTATAAAAAATGCTTTATGGGTGGTGTTGTTTACGTTTATTTGGATTGTGGTGGGTATTTTAAGTTACCAAAAACTATCCATCGATGCTGTGCCTGATATTACCAATGTACAGGTACAAATTAATAGTTCAGCTAAAGGTTTTACGGCATTAGAAACAGAACAGCGGATCACTTATCCGATTGAAACTGCGATGTCGGGTTTACCTAATTTACAACAAACACGCTCAGTGTCACGTTATGGTTTATCACAAGTTACTGTTGTGTTTAAAGATGGCACAGACATTTACTGGGCTCGACAATTAATTAATGAGCGATTGCAACAAGCACGTGAAGAAATGCCTAAATCGGTTGAACCTGAAATGTCTCCGATTTCTACAGGTTTAGGTGAAATTTATCAGTGGGTGGTGCGTGCGGAACCTAATGCTAAAAAACCAGATGGTCAGGCATATACACCGTTAGACTTAAGGGAAATTCAAGACTGGATTGTTCGACCACAACTACAGCGTGTTGCAGGGGTTGCAGAAGTCAATAGCATTGGGGGTTACAATAAAACGTATATTGTGACGCCAAATTTACAGCGTTTACAGCAATTGAATGTTTCGTTAGAAACTTTGTTGCAAGCACTTGAAGTAAGTAATGAAAATCGTGGTGCGGGTTTTATTGAACAAAATGGTCAACAACTCACAGTGCGTGTTCCTAACACTTTAAATCGTTTGAGCGATATCGAAAATGTTATGGTGGAGCAAAAGCAAGGCGCTATTATTCGTGTTGCTGATGTCGCGACTGTTGCAATTGGGCATGACTTGCGCACAGGTGGTGCAACATATAATGGGCAAGAAACCGTACTTGGTATTGCCATGATGATGATGGGTGAGAACAGTCGTAGTGTTGCTCAAAAAGTACATCAAAAAATGCAAGAAATTCAGGGAACTTTACCTGATGGTGTTGTGATTGATACAGTATATGACCGAACCAGTTTGGTGGATAAAGCCATCAAAACAGTGGCTAAAAACTTAATTGAAGGTGCCATTTTAGTCATTGCCATTTTATTCATTTTTTTAGGAAACTTACGTGCTGCATTAATTACGGCCTGTGTTATTCCACTATCGATGTTATTTACCTTAACAGGAATGGCTGAGCAAAAAATTAGTGCTAACCTCATGAGTTTAGGTGCATTAGACTTTGGAATTATTGTTGATGGTGCTGTCGTAATTGTTGAAAACTGTATACGGCGTTTAGCAACAGCACAACATCAAAAAGGGCGATTACTGACAAAATCAGAACGTTTTACGGAAGTATTCTTAGCCGCACAACAAGCCCGCAGACCTTTGATTTTTGGTCAGCTGATTATTATGGTGGTGTATATTCCTATTTTTGCACTGACAGGTGTAGAGGCAAAATTATTTCACCCTATGGCGATGACTGTGGTACTTGCTTTAATTGCAGCGATCATTTTGTCCGTGACTTTTGTACCTGCGATGGTTGCATTATGTGTAACAGGTCGTGTGCAGGAAAAAGAAAGTCGTTGGATGCATTATATTAAAAGCAAATATGAGCGTGGTTTAGATGTTTGCTATGCGTATAAACGGGTATTACTTGCGGGAATCGTTGCAATACTTTGTGTGACAGGCATGTTGTTTGTGAAAATGGGAAGCGAGTTTACACCGAAACTGAGTGAAGGTGATTTTGCAATACAATTTATGCGTTCACCAAGTACGGGTATTGAACAATCGTTACTCATGCAGGAAAAAGTAGAACAGCATTTGCTTAAAAACTTTCCAGAGATAAAAGCAATCTTTGCTCGAACAGGTACTGCGGAAGTGGCAACAGATGTTATGCCACCAAATATCTCAGACAGTATTGTGCTACTTAAACCACATAAGGAATGGCCAAACCCTAAAGAAAGTTTATCTGATTTACGTCAGCGAATGATGAAAGATGTTGATCAACTGTCTGGTAATGCCAATGAGTTTTCACAACCGATTGAATTACGCTTTAATGAGCTAATTTCAGGGATCCGTAGTGACATTGGTGTTAAATTATTTGGTGATGACTTAGATGTTTTGGCACAAGAAGCACAAAAAATCGAAAAGCAACTCAAAAATATTCCAGGTGCTAGTGAGGTAAAAGTCGAGCAGACGCAAGGATTGCCGATGCTTAATGTTGAGGTTAACCATCAAGCTGCTGCGCAATACGGTGTTTCTGTTAAACATATTCAAGACCTTGTTGCCTTGAGTGTAGGAGGACAATCGGTTGGACAAATTTTACAAGGCGATCGCCGTTTTGACTTCGTTGTACGCTTAAATCCAAGTATGCAAAGTCCTGAACAATTGAAAAATTTACCTGTGCAATTACCAAATGGTGGTTTGGTGGCTTTAAAAGATATTGCAACAGTCAATGAAATTTTAGCAGCCAGCCAAATTAGTCGCGAAGATGGAAAACGCCGTATTGTTGTTTCTGCGAATGTTCGAGACCGCGATTTAGGTTCATTTGTGGAAGAAGTCCAAAGTCGTTTGTCTGAGACTAAATTACCTGTTGGTTATTGGATGAGCTTTGGCGGACAGTTTGAAAACTTACAGTCTGCGACACAACGTATGCAAATTGTGGTACCGATTGCATTGGTGCTTATCTTTGCATTGTTAATGGCTGTATTTGGACGTGTACAAGAAAGCCTGCTTGTCTTTATGGGTGTCCCTTTTGCGCTATCAGGTGGCGTAATTGCGTTATGGCTCAGAGATATTCCACTGTCCATGTCTGCAGGTGTTGGTTTTATTGCACTGTCAGGGGTGGCCGTGCTGAATGGTTTAGTCATGTTAAGTTTTATTAAGGAATTACGTCAAACGCAAGACATTGTTTCTGCAACATGGCAAGGTGCAATTTTACGACTGCGCCCTGTACTTATGACTGCATGTGTGGCTTCGTTTGGTTTTATTCCTATGGCTATTGCAACAGGCACGGGTGCTGAAGTACAGCAACCTTTAGCTACAGTGGTTATTGGTGGGATTATGTCATCGACCTTACTGACTTTAATTGTATTACCTGTGGTATACCGCTGGTTAAATCATAAAGAAACATCTGCTTAAGTTAAATTCACTGTATTTAAATCGGGTTTAGTCGATTTAAATTGTATTAAAAATGGTCTTTACGGCATAAAAATCGTAAAGGCCATTTTTTTAAAATTGTGCCTTATGTTAGAATTGCGCGTCTTTTGATATGGCATACGTCCAATCTTTTAGGAGCATTTTGCATGGCAGGTCATTCTAAGTGGGCCAATATTAAGCATCGTAAAGCAAAACAAGATGCAAGTCGTGGTAAGGTTTTTACCAAATATATTCGTGAATTGGTCACGGCGGCAAAATTAGGTGGACCAGATCCACAAGCTAACCCACGCTTACGTGCAGTGGTTGAAAAAGCATTGTCAGTGAATATGACACGTGACACCATTAACCGTGCCATTGCTCGTGGTGCAGGTGGTGAAGATAACGATGACTTAAAAGAAGTGACGTATGAGGGATATGGGGTAGGTGGTGTAGCCGTACTGGTAGAAACCATGACGGATAATCTCAATCGTACTGTACCTGATGTACGTCACTGTTTCACTAAAACCAATGGTAATTTAGGTACTTCAGGTTCGGTAGCATATCTATTTACCAAACGTGGTGAAATTTCTTTTGAAGATGTTTCTTTAGAAGATCAAATTATGGAAGCTGCATTAGAAGCAGGTGCTGAAGATATTGAAGTGGCTGAAGATGGTATTTTAGTGATTACCACACCAGAAAGTTTTGGTGATGTGCAAGATGCGCTTGCTGCGGCAGGTTTAAAATCTGACAATGCCGAAGTTGTTATGAGCCCATCGACCAAAGCAGAAATCACAGATGTTGATCAAGCAAAAATGATTTTAAAAATGATTGATATGTTTGATGATTTAGATGATGTACAAAATGTGTATACCAATGTAGATATTCCAGATCATATTTTAGAACAGCTTGATTAAAAATTAAGCGCAAATCTTCAAAATGATCGATAAAAGGTGGGTTAGCCCACCTTTTTTAGGTTTATATCTTTTGATATCTATTTATGTTGTGATCAACTCACTTACATTTTATGCTTGATTCATACACTCATGAGCCTAATATAAAGCAATAACAAACTTAGACAATAAATTGAGAGAATATTTTGAGCGAACAGCCTTTTGATCTTGTAACCGAATATCAACCTGCAGGTGACCAACCTGAAGCAATTAAAAAAATTGTATCGGGCATTGAGCGTGGTTTGAAAAATCAATTACTACTTGGTGTTACAGGTTCAGGTAAAACGTACACTATGGCCAATGTGATTGCTCAAACTCAACGCCCGACTATTATCATGGCACACAATAAAACACTTGCCGCACAGCTTTATGGCGAATTTAAATCATTTTTTCCATACAATGCGGTCGAATACTTTGTCAGTTATTACGATTATTACCAACCTGAAGCCTATGTCCCATCGTCAGATACCTTTATTGAAAAAGATTCAGCAATTAATGATCACATCGATCAGATGCGTTTGTCTGCAACACGTGCATTGTTAGAGCGAAAAGATGCCATTATCATTGCATCTGTATCTGCAATTTACGGTTTGGGTGACCCGCAAGCTTATATGCAAATGCTATTACATGTTGTGCAAGGCGATCGAATTAATCGCGATGAGATTATTCGTCGTTTGGTCGAAATGCAATACATGCGTAATGAACTCGAATTTTTGAGAGGTACATATCGCATACGAGGTGAAATTATTGATATTTTCCCTGCAGAGTCTGATCAGCATGCTGTGCGTATAGAGCTTTTTGATGATGAAGTGGATTCGATTCGTTGGTTTGATCCAATTAATGGAAAAATGGTTAAAAAGGTATCACGTATTACTATTTATCCGAAAAGCCATTATGTTACGCCTAAGGACAACTTACAGCGTGCAATTGACACTATAAAAGTTGAATTAAGAGCGCAGATTGCACATTTCACAGCAGAAAATAAATTATTAGAAGCTCAAAGGATTGAACAACGAACTCGTTATGATTTAGAGATGTTACAACAGCTTGGTTATTCGAATGGTATTGAAAACTATTCTAGACATTTATCAGGTCGTCAAGCTGGAGAAGCACCACCTACATTATTTGATTATATTCCTGAAGATGCTTTATTGATTATTGATGAGTCGCATGTGAGTGTGCCTCAAATTGGCGCAATGTATAAAGGCGATCGCTCACGTAAGGAAAATTTAGTCAATTATGGTTTCCGTTTACCGAGTGCCTTAGATAATCGACCAATGAAATTCGAAGAGTGGGAACGAATTATACCGACCACATTATTTGTTAGCGCAACCCCTGCAAAATATGAACTTGAAAAATCAGAACAAATCGCTGAACAAGTGGTCAGACCCACCGGCCTAATAGATCCAGAAATCGAAATTCGACCTGTACTCACGCAAGTAGATGATGTGTTGTCTGAAATTAATTTGCGTAGTGCCAATAATGAACGTGTTTTAATCACCACGTTAACCAAACGAATGGCTGAAGATTTGACCTCTTACTTAAAAGAGTATTCGGTTAAAGTTGCTTATTTACATTCAGATATTGATACCGTTGAGCGTGTAAAAATTATTCATGATTTACGCAGTGGCATTTATGATGTATTGATTGGTATTAATTTGCTTCGTGAAGGTTTAGATATGCCAGAAGTGTCTTTGGTGGCTATACTTGATGCAGACAAAGAAGGTTTCTTGCGTTCAGAACGCTCACTCATACAAACCATTGGTCGAGCAGCTCGTAACGTCAAAGGAAAAGCAATTTTATACGCAGATCGTATTACGGATTCTATGCAAAAAGCAATTGATGAAACGGATCGCCGTAGAGCGAAACAAATTGCCTTTAATCTTGAGCACGGCATTACTCCGCGAAGTGCAATTCGACAAGTGGTCAAAGAGTTAGATGCAGGTGAAGACCTTACCGATGAAGAAAGCCCTATTGTCACGATAAATACGAGCTTAAGTGCAGATGAACAGTATATGCTTGCACATCCGAAGGTATTTGCAAAACATTTAGCTAAACTTGAAAAAGACATGCTTAAGGCATCAAGAGAATTACAATTTGAAACTGCTGCACGATTAAGAGATGAAATTTCACGTTTAAAATCGTATGCACTACAGTAATCTAATATAAACGATTGACTATATTGAAAATAGGGTGGTTGTCATGAAATTAAAATATTTTTTCCTTGCCATTTTGATGTCATTACAATGTAATGTAGTCATGGCAGATAGCGCAACTCTACCACCAATACGTGCTGTAGATACGGTAAATGTAAAACAATATCTTGGTCGATGGTACGAAATCGCACGTAAACCAATGTTTTTCCAACGTCGATGTGTACAAGATGTTCAGGCGAATTATTCGCTCACTGAGCAAGGAACATTGAGTGTAGAAAACAGTTGTACTACGCAAGATAAACAAAGAAGCTTAGCGAATGGTGAAGCATATATTTTAAACCCACCACACAATAGCCAACTAGAAGTTAGCTTTTTGCCTAAAGCCATTCGTTGGTTGCCTGTAGGGCGTGGCGATTATTGGGTTTTAAAGCGAGATGAACAATATCAAACAGCATTGGTTGGCGATCCAGAACGAAAATATTTGTGGTTATTGGCCAGAACCACTCATATTTCTGATACTGTTTGGCAAGCTTATTTAGAATATGCCAAACACATTGGTTATGATGTGTCAGACTTTAAACCGACGTTACAAACTGAACACTAAGACTCAGCATCGTTGCATTTAGTCATTTTAAAATATTTAAAACATCTCAATGATGTTAGCTATGGGGAAAAGTGTGGTTAAAGGAATTATGTTTTCTGTACTTGCCTCAAGTATGTTTGGCGTATTGTATTTTTATAGTCAGTTACTTCACATGTTTAATGGCTCACAAGCATTTGGTTGGCGCATGATTTCTTTATTGCCATTTCTTACGTTATTTATGTGTTTGACTAAAGACATCAAACGTATTAAGGAAGTGATTCATCGTATACGCCAACGCCCTATACTGATATTGGCGATGTTAATAACATCTTTGTTAGGTGGCTTACAATTGTGGTTGTTTTTATGGGCACCGATGCATGGTCGAGGTATGCAGGTTTCTTTAGGCTACTTTTTGTTACCGTTAGTTTTGGTGTTAGTGGGCTCTGTTGTTTATAAAGAAAAAGTATCATACTTACAAAAAGTTGCTGTAGCCTTTGCCATATTAGGCGTGGTGATTCAAATTTGGCAAGTCGGAAGTATTGCTTGGGAAACTATCGTGGTTGCGGTAGGGTATGCGGCATATTTCTTTTTAAGAAAGGCGATAAAAACAGATCATTTAGGTGGATTTTGGTTTGATAATTTACTGATCTTACCGATAGCACTATATTTTGTCTCTACATGGGCACAGCCATGGTCGACCTTTATTGATCAACCACAGCTCATACTGGTAATTGCAGGTTTGGGAATTTTAAGTGCTCTTGGTTTAGGTTCTTATATTTTGGCAAGTCGTTATTTGCCTATGGTTCTGTTTGGCTTATTAAGCTATTTGGAGCCTGTATTGTTGGCGTTGGCTTCTTTGGCGATTGGTGAAAAGTTGACAACCGCACAAATTTGGGGGTATGCACCCATTTGGTTTGCGGTTGTTCTTTTAATGCTAGAGGGCATCTATTATTTGTATCAAAAACGTCAGCAACAAAGGTTGTGGGCCAATAAAATTAAAAAATCAACCAAAGCCAATACAAAATCTCTTTAAAAAACAGATGTTCGTGTAAATAGTATGCGTATACCTCAACAATAGTGCATATAACTCTATATGAAATCAGGTACAATATGCGACAATACACAGTTGTTTTACATATTTAAAGGATTGGCACATGCGTTTTGTTGATGAAGCAGTCATTACCGTAGAGGCTGGCGACGGAGGCAATGGCGTAGCCAGTTTTCGCCGTGAAAAATTTGTACCCTTTGGTGGGCCAGATGGTGGCGATGGTGGACGTGGTGGTAGCGTATACATTCAAGCAGATGATAATACCAGTACACTGGTTGACTACCGTTATACACGCCGTTTTCGTGCAGAGCGTGGTAAAAATGGATCGGGTGCGAATTGTGCCGGCCGTGGTGCGCCCGATATTGTATTGAGCGTACCTGTTGGGACAACCATTGTAGATACCGATTCTGGTGATATTATTGGGGATCTTGTTGAAAGTGGTCAACGTTACCTTGTTGCACAAGGTGGTGATGGTGGTTTAGGCAATACACATTTTAAATCATCTACAAACCGTGCACCACGTAAATTTACCACAGGTATTAAAGGTGAGTTTCGTGAAATTCGTCTTGAATTAAAAGTCTTAGCAGATGTCGGCTTACTTGGTATGCCAAATGCAGGTAAATCTACATTTATACGCGCAGTTTCTGCAGCGAAACCGAAAGTGGCGGATTATCCATTTACAACCATGGTTCCTAATTTAGGGGTGGTTGATGCAGATAGCCATCGTTCATTTGTGATGGCAGATATTCCAGGTCTGATCGAAGGGGCAGCTGAAGGTGCAGGCTTAGGAATTCGTTTCTTAAAACACTTAGCACGTACGCGTATTTTATTACACATTGTAGATGTACAACCTATTGATGGTTCAGACCCTGTACATAATGCAAAAGCAATTTTAAATGAATTAGAAAAATTTTCGCCGACGTTGTCACAACTTCCTGTGGTTTTAGTGCTAAATAAGCTTGATCAGCTTGAAAGTACTGCAAAAGACGAATGGTGTGAACATTTACTGACAGAACTTGCGTGGACAGGTCCTGTATTTAGAACATCTGGGCTCATGTCTGAAGGAACTAAAGACGTTGTATACTATTTGATGGATCAAATTGAACAGCAACAAGAGCGAGAAAAAGAAGATCCAGAATATGCACGTGAAATGAAAGCATTCCGTGATCAATTAGAAGCAGAAACTCGTGAGCAAACATTGGCTGCCAAAGAAGCCTATCGTCAAATGCGTAAAGCACAACGTATGGCTGATTTAGGTGATGATTATGACGATGAAGATGACGAAGATGATGGTGAAATGGAAGTACATTACGTACGTTAAGTAAGATTGAGGGGATCATGATTAAGGTCGTAGATGGGCAACGTCAGTTAGAACGTTGTCAACGCATAGTGGTTAAAATAGGCTCATCGTTGCTTACAGCAAACGGGCGTGGTTTAGACATTCAAGCAATCTCTCATTGGGCACATCAAATTGCACAATTGCATCAAGCAGGGCACCAAATTATTTTAGTGTCTTCAGGTGCAGTGGCAGAAGGTGTGGTGCGAATGAAACTTGCGGAGCGACCCACTGATCTTCCTAGTCTGCAAGCTTGTGCTGCATTAGGTCAAATGGGTTTAGTACAAACGTGGTCGAGTGTATTGGATCAACATCAGATCAAAACAGCCCAAGTACTACTTACGCACGATGATCTTAGTGATCGCAGACGTTACTTAAATGCGTGTGATGCTTTACAACATTTAATTGATTGGAAAGTTATTCCTGTCATTAATGAAAATGACACTGTATCTACCTATGAAATCAAATTTGGTGATAACGACACTTTAGCCGCTATGGTGGCATGCCAAGTCAATGCAGATTTATTGGTCATACTGACCGATCAGCAAGGCATGTTTAATGCAGATCCACGTCATAATCCAGATGCTAAGTTATTGTCTACTGTGCCTGCTTTAGATGATGAGCTGTTTAATATGGCAGGTGATGGTGGTTCACTTGGTCGCGGTGGTATGGTCACGAAAGTGCGTGCTGCAAGACTTGCAGCACGTTCAGGCTGTGACACGATTGTGGCCAGTGGCGACCGTGAAAATGTGTTAGTTCGTTTAATGCAAGGCGAAGAATTGGGTACATTGTTTGTCGTAGATGGCGATCCGCTTGCCGCACGCAAACAGTGGTTGGCTGCGCATTTACAAACAGCAGGTTCTTTGGTAATAGATGACGGTGCAGTTAAAGCCATTAAAGCACAACATCGTAGCTTACTGCCTGTAGGGGTTCAGCACGTGCGCGGGCATTTTGAACGAGGCGATGTGGTTGAGTGTGTAGATCTACAAGGGCAACGTGTGGCTGTAGGGCGAGTAAACTTCAATGCTCAGCATGCAGACATTGTTAAAGGTCTTGCAACAGATAAAGTACAGCAGGTTCTTGGAGCAGATGTTTTACGCTCTTTAGAAATGATTCATCGTGATCAAATGGTTATTTATTAGTTGTTGATGTTTTGAGGGGAAGACGCCATTTTATTCGGCGTCTTTCTTTTTTGGGTGATACTTCACTTCTATATCAAAAATAGGCTCGCCATCTTGTCCATGAATGGTAACAGCGCCATCATGACACATAGAAATAAATGCACCTGTGAGTAATAGACTGTCATAGGTTACATCGTGTTCGTGAATCCGATCCCCTTTTTTTTGTTGAATTAAAATCTGTTGTTTTTTAGGGCAGAAGTGTAATTTCATAGCGAAAAATAATAAATATATAAACCACTTAATATACAAATAAAATTAACTTTGTGGAATAAAAAAATCATCATTATTGGGTGTTAAAAAATATACTTTTAGATGAAAAGATCTTACAATTCGCAGCCATTATTCGGTACTTATTTTTTTAGGTATATTAGGTTTTACTATGCGACATTACCCCAATTTTTTGCGTACTTGTACGATAGTTATGCTATGTATCGGCGCAGTCTCTTGTACTAAAGACAATGTCGCATTAGAAGATGAAGATACCCCCATTTTAACGCAAAGAAATATTAAAAATCTTATTCCCTCACGAGTACGTGATCGAGATTCTTGGGCTAACGATATTTATAGTATTATGGACACACTTCAGGTTGAAAAAAATAAAACCAATGTGTGTAGTATTCTTGCGATTGTAGATCAGGAATCTAATTTTGTTGCTAATCCACAAGTGCCTAACTTGGGTGAAAAAGCAGTAAAAGAAGTAAATCATCGTTTAGAGGGAAAATTTGCGGATAAACTGGGTGACCGTTTGGGTGAACCTGTTGCAAAGTATTTTCTAAATGTCCTAAAAACACAACCTAGTGCAGAAAACAATTACTTGGCACAAATGAGAAAAGTAAAAACAGAAAAAGACTTAGATATTTTGTATCGAGAAATATTTAATTACATGACCAAGCATTATCATGTGAGTGCAATCACGGGGGCAGCAAAGCTGTTAGGTCAAGATATCGGTGAGCGTATGAATCCAATTACCACATTGGGTTCCATGCAGGTGTTAATTAATTATGCACAAGATCATCAACGAAGCCGTATGAATATTTATGAATTAAGAGATGATTTGTATACACAGTATGGGGGATTGTATTATGGAATACATCGTTTGATGTTATATCAGGCCAATTATTCAAAGCCATTGTATCGTTTTGCAGATTACAATTCAGGAATATATTCAAGCCGTAATGCATCGTTTCAACAGGCACTGACCAAACTGACCAAGATGACACTTTCACTCGATGGTGACTTGTTGTTATACGATAAAAATGAAAATGTATTGTCTGATCGTAGTCAATCTGAACTTGCAATTCAGCATTTGTTTACAGAGCATGCAATACAACTGTCTCCAAAACAGATACGCAGTGATTTAAAGCAAGAAAAGACGGTCGATTTTGAAAAGACACAGACATATAAAGAGGTACAAATTTTGTATAAACAAAAATTTGGTCGAGCTTTGGTATATGCCATTATGCCAGAGGTCGTAATTTCAGGGCCAAAATTAAGTAAAAATTACAATACTAATTGGTATGCCTCAAAAGTGAATAATCGTTATTTATCGTGTATGCAACGCACAAGGTCGGGACGTTAAACAATGAAGGCGTTAGCATTATTTGATTTTGATGGGACGTTATATCTTAAAGATAGCTTTACAGGATTTATCTTTTATACTTTTAAAGCCCGTTATGTCTTTAAAACAGGTCTTTCTATTTTACCGTGGGTTAATCACTATTATTTAGGTTTATATCCTGCAGATAAAATGAGAAAGAAGCTATTTTATAATATGTTCTATGATAAGGACATTACACATATTCGACATGATGCTATAGGTTATACTCGCGTATTACAACAATACTTAAACCCACAACTTTTAGCACAATTAAAACAACACCAGCACTTAGGGCATGATGTAGTTATTGTTTCGGCTTCTTTAGATATGTATTTAAAACCGTTGTGTGATCTTTTAAACGTGGATCTGATTAGTTCAGAGGTGGATATTCAACAAGGTAGATTAACGGGGTTTTATAAAACAGCAGATTGTAGTGGCATAGAAAAAAAACGCCGTATACAACAGAAATATGATACTCGTGCGTATTCACAGATTTATGCTTATGGTAATACATACGAAGATGCAGAAATGTTGTCTTTAGCTACACAGCCTTGTATGTATGGAAAAGATCCATTGCCTATCTTAAGTACATCCAAATAGCCTAAGTATAAAATTATATCAATATAAGGACAACATAGTGAGCTATCATATCATTGACCTAAAAGAACAAACACAACCTAACATTGTATGCCCACAGTGCCAACATGCTGTGCTCGATTGGGCTCAAACACAGTATATACAGCCGTGTGAGCATACTGCATTTATTGCATTAGATTTGGGGTTTGAATATATCTCAGATCGCTTTGAGCATACGTTGAAAGTGACAGTAGATGAAATACACGATCATGATTTAAATGTGTGGCAACAGATACAAGCCTCGTCATTGGACACTCTTATGATATACACCATGAATTTGGGTGTTGCAGATTACAAACGTTATGTTGGGTTTGTTGTTTCATCATAATCAAAGTGTTGTGATTATTTTGTTTGCTGTGACTTTAAGCGTTATCAATAGAGATAAAACACGTTAGAATAGCCTATGTTTTTATCTATATTGATGGAGTAGTGCGTGGATCAACGTTTGACCATGAGTTCACAACATTTAACAGAAGCGGCTGAGCATTTAATAACAATACGAGATTTCATTCGCTTTGGCGTCACCGTATTACGTCAGTATGATGCTCATCTAGGCCAAGGTACCGAAGACTTTTTTGCAGAAAGTGCAGCATTGGTTTTACAAACATTGGCACTCGACTGGGAAGCCAATGCAGAAATTTTAGATGCAAAACTACTGCCAAGTGAAAAAACAGAGGTTCTAGCATTATTTGAGCGCCGTATTAACGAACGTATTCCAACATCATATTTACTTAACCTTGCCTATTTTTGTGGTAAACCATTTTATGTCGATGAGCGAGTACTGATTCCACGCTCGCCAATTGCAGAGTTAATTGAGCAACGTTTTGCGCCTTATTTCCTAGATGAACAAGGGGTTATGCGTGAAGATTTAAATGCTTTACCGCACCCAACAAAAGCAAGTAAAACGCCACAACGTATTTTAGATATGTGCACAGGTTCAGGATGTATTGCAATTGCACTAGCAGATGCTTTTCCTGAGGCTGAAATTGATGCCACAGATTTATCTAGAGATGCTTTAGAAGTTGCTGCTTTAAATGTAGAGCATCATCATAAGCAATATCAAGTTGCGCTTCTTGAGTCAGATTTATTTGATAAAATTCCGACTGAAAATCAGTATGATTTAATTGTCAGTAATCCACCTTATGTGGATGCAGAAGATATGGCCGATTTGCCGGATGAGTTTTTACATGAGCCTGAGTTGGCATTGGCTGCAGGGCAAGACGGTTTAGATCTAGTTCGTAAAATGCTTACACAGGCTGCAGATTATTTGACTGAAGATGGCTTGATTGTGATTGAAGTCGGTAATTCAGAATGGGCGATGCGTCAAAATTTTAACCATGTCGATTTTCATTGGTTAACGTTTCAAAAAGGTGGATCAGGTATTTTTGCGTTAACCGCTGCGCAGTGTCGTCAGTATAAAGAAACCTTTCAAGCATCTTTAGTCGTATAAACAAGGAGTGTGACGATGGCAGGTAACTCAATTGGTCAGTTATTTCGTGTAACCACGTGTGGTGAGTCACATGGTTTAGGCTTGATGGCGATTGTAGATGGTGTTCCACCGGGTCTGATCTTGTCTGAGCAAGATTTACAACAAGATCTAGATCGCCGTAAGCCGGGCACATCAAAATTTGCGACCCAACGCAAAGAGCCAGATCAAGTAAAAATTATTTCAGGTGTATTTGAAGGAAAAACAACAGGAACGTCTATTGGGCTGTTAATTGAAAATACGGATCAAAAATCTAAAGACTATGGCAATATTGCCCAAACATTTAGACCCGGTCATGCAGATTATACTTATAGCCAAAAGTATGGTTTTCGTGATTATCGTGGTGGTGGTCGTTCAAGTGCTAGAGAAACAGCCATGCGAGTGGCAGCGGGTGCAATTGCTAAAAAATATTTAGCTGAAAAGTTTGGTATTTTAATTCGTGGCCATGTGACTCAAATTGGTAATGAAATTGCCAATGTATTAGATTGGAAATACGTTGATCAAAATCCATTTTTTTGTGGTGATATTGACGCCGTACCACGGTTTGAAAAATTGGTTACTTCTTTGCGTGAGCAGGGAACGAGTTGTGGTGCAAAATTAGAAATTTTAGCAGAAAATGTACCTGTGGGATGGGGGGAACCTGTTTTTGATCGTTTAGATGCAGACCTTGCCCATGCATTAATGAGTATTAATGCAGTGAAAGGTGTAGAAATTGGAGATGGCTTTGCCGTTGCAGGACAGTTTGGCCACGAAACACGTGATGAATTATCAAATTCAGGGTTTTTAGCCAATCATGCAGGCGGTGTGTTGGGTGGAATTTCATCGGGACAAACAATTCGAGCAGCGATTGCACTAAAACCGACTGCGAGTATTACCACCAATGGCAAAACCATTAATTTACAGCGTGAAAATATTGAAGTACTGACAAAAGGTCGTCATGATCCATGTGTAGGTGTACGAGCGACACCTATTGCAGAAGCGATGATGGCGATAGTGCTGATGGATCATTTTTTACGTCACCGCGCACAAAATGCAGATGTAATTGCACCATTTGAACCCATTTAGATGCATTTTATTGTGCTGTATAAAGAAAGCGTCATTCTGTAGTGGCGCTTTTTTATTTGAATGAGCTGACTTAATGCTCATGATGTATGAAATTTAATGGATAGGCTTTAACTTTATGATAAAAGCTGTTAAAAATAAAGAGAAAAGCCATTGAAATACAGGATAAACATGTGAAAACAGTCGTTAAATATATTTTACTGAAAAGCAAAGAATATCAATTAGGCCATGCGTTGTATGAGGATGAAATTGATGCATCAAGTCATTATTTTGATGAGATTGCAACAGAGATTGAATATCAACACAGGTCTTTTAAAGTATTATCGAAAGAACTTAATCGAAAGAAAATTTATGATGAGCATGATGCGATTGAGTCTCAAACCATCGTTATTAAAGTTGTACCCATAGAATAAATGTAAATTTGAATAAAGTTGTGATGTAGCTGATGACTTTTTTCATGAGTACCGCACAAACCTTTTAAAATATTTACGTACTACTCATTTAAGAGTTTCGCTATATTAAAATATATATAAGTCAGCATGAAATAACATGGTTAGAAACGATTTTGTATTTATCGTTGCTATGAGTGGTGATATGGTTTCACAAACTGTGATCGAACAAGACATAAAAAGGAAGTGATTTCACTTCCTTTTTATCTATTTACTTTGGTGTACCAGAGCTAGGTGTCACTAATTGCTGTAACAAGTGTTTTTCTAGGTAATGAATATCCATGGCATTTTCACAAAAATCCTCATCTTGCAAAATTAAATCTTTATGCAAAGGAATATTTGTTTTTACGCCAGTAAGAATGATTTCATCAAGTGCTTGGCGCATGCGAGCTAAAGATGTTTTACGATCTTTACCATGTGCAATGAGTTTTGCAATCATTGAGTCATAGTACGGTGGAATTTTATAACCTGGATAAATATGTGAGTCTAGTCGAATACCTGCACCACCCGGTGCATAAAACGTTTCAATTTTACCCGGTGATGGCATAAAAGTGGTTGGGTCTTCGGCATTGATACGACATTCGATGGCATGACCTTGTATTTGAATATCATCTTGCTGTACGCTTAGGCCTAATCCTGCAGCGACACGTAATTGCTGTTCAATGATATCAATACCTGTGACCATTTCTGTAACAGGGTGTTCTACTTGTACACGAGTGTTCATTTCAATAAAAAAGAACTCGCCATTTTCAAATAAAAACTCAAATGTTCCTGCACCACGATATTGCATTAATTCACATGCAGTGACACATGCTTGTAAAATATCAGCACGTGCTTGTTCGGGTAACCCAGGTGCGGGTGCTTCTTCGAGTACTTTTTGATGACGGCGTTGTAATGAACAATCTCGGTCATAGAGATGAACGGCATGACCATTACCATCGGCAAGTACTTGTACTTCTACATGGCGAGGTGTTTGTAAAAAACGCTCCATGTAAACGGTGTCATCACCAAACCACATTTCTGCATCACGTTGTGCTGCTTGTACAGATTCAAGTAAAGTGTCGATACGTTCTACAATACGCATACCACGCCCACCACCACCTGAAGCGGCTTTTACAATCAAAGGAAAGCCAATTTTCGCGGCTTCTTCTTTTGCATTGCTTGGCGTTACAGCGTGTTGTGAACCCGGCACAGTCGGTACACCTGCTTTACGCATTGCAGTAATGGCAGAAACTTTGTTGCCCATCAGGCGAATGTGTTCTGGTCTTGGGCCAATAAAAATATACCCTGAACTTTCAACCATCTCTGCAAATTCTGCATTTTCTGATAAAAATCCATATCCCGGATGAATGGCATCCGCTCCAGTTACTTCTGCTGCAGTGAGTAATGCAGGGATATTGAGGTAACTTTCACTGGTTGCACCCGGTCCAATGCAGACAGCTTCATCTACAAAACGCAGATGCATGAGATCTTTATCTGCATCTGAGTAGACACCAACGGTTTTAATACCGAGTGTTTTACACGCTCGAGTGATACGCAGTGCGATTTCGCCTCGGTTCGCAATTAATACTTTTTGCAACATGGTCACACTCCGTAATTAGGCGCGGTAACGGAATAATGGCTGACCAAATTCAATGACTTCACCATTTTTGACTAAAATTTCTTCCACAACACCACTTTGTGTCGCTTCGATTGGGTTCATAATTTTCATGGCTTCAATAATACCCAAAGTTTCACCTGCAGATACAGTTTGTCCAACTTGTACAAATGGGCTTTCGCCAGGGTTAGATGCTGCATAAAATACTCCAACCATGGGTGCAGTTTCAACGCTACCGCGTGATACTTTGGCCACAGGTGCTGTTGATGCAGTGCTATTTACAGGCGCTGCAACTGCATTGGTATAAATTGGCTCAGGGCTACGGCGGGTTAAAGCAATAGATTGATCGCCTTCTTTGACTTCAATGGCTTGTAAGTCAGATTCGATCATTAAGTCGATCAATTTCTTGATTTTGCGAATGTCCATGGTCTGAATATTCCTTATTTAAAGTGAAAAACTAAAGTGTTGAAATCGCATAATTTAAAGCGGCTGTATAGCCATAAGCCCCTAAGCCACAAATCACGCCTTTGGCTTTATCGCTAAAGTAAGAGTGGTGTCTAAAAGGCTCTCTAGTGTGTACATTGGAAAGATGTACTTCAATAAATGGGATGTTAACGCCAAGAAGTGCATCCCGAATGGCTACAGATGTATGGGTAAATGCGGCAGGGTTAATAATAATAAATTCAACCTTGTTTTGAACAGCTTGGTGAATTTGATCAATAATTTCAAATTCTGCGTTACTTTGAAAGTGACTGAGCTGACAAGATTGTTGTTTTGCTTGTTGTATGAGTTCTTGATTAATATTGTCGAGTGTTAAATGACCATATACATCTGGCTCTCTTTGACCTAATAGATTGAGGTTGGGCCCATGTATCACAAGAATATGAGAATGCATGTTATTTATCCTGAGCAACAGATCGCCATTTTTGCAAGTTCTTTGCAATGTTTGTTCATTTAATCCAATATCTTTCATGTTTTATGCTTTTTTATGGCATGAGATATTGGGCGCAATATAAAATATTGCGCATATCTTGCTAACTTTTTGTTGAATAGGCAATGTTAAAAAGTGCCAACTTTTATTTAGGCTTTATTCTTAAAGTAAAATTTAAATAGCTTTTTTTGCAACCATTGTCCGTAAGGTGGATAGATCACTTTCATAAAACTAAGCTTTGGACGAGCAAATACTGATTTTTCATGGCTAAATCGTTTAAACCCTTCGATCCCATGATAACTTCCTAAACCTGAAGCACCTACACCACCAAAAGGTAAGTCCTCTTGAGTTACATGCATTAATGTTTCATTGAGACACACACCACCACTATGGGTATGCTTTAAAACATGCTGTTGTTGTTTAGGGTTAAAGCCAAAGTAATATAGTGCTAACGGACGACTACGTTGATTAATGTAGTGTATTGCTTCATCTATATTCACATAGGTAATGATGGGTAAAATGGGTCCAAAAATTTCCTCTTGCATGACCGTCATGTCTGATGTTGGATTTTGAATCACACAATGTGCAAGCTTACGGCCTGAGGCTTGTCCTGACATGGTATGTATGGTGGCCCCTTGTTGCTTGGCATCTTCAATATGGCGTTCTAATCGTTCAAATTGTTTTTGACTAACAATCGCCGTGTAGTCAGGGTTATGCTCAATAGATGGATAAAATTTTTGTAAAGCCAAAAGGTATTTTTCAATAAATTGTTGTTCTTGAGATGTATGTACAAGAACGTAGTCGGGAGCAACACAGGTTTGTCCTGAATTCATGGTTTTACCAAAAGCAATACGTTGAATAGCTTCGTCAAAATCAGCATCTTGTGCCATCAAAGCAGGTGATTTACCACCAAGTTCGAGTGTAACAGGTGTTAAATTCTCTGCGGCTGCACGCATGACGTGCTTTCCTACAGTGGTAGAGCCTGTAAAGAATAAGTGATTAAATGGCAGTTGTGAAAAAGCCTGTGAGATATCTGCATCACCTGTAGTGACATGAATGAGATCACTTGGAAAAGATTCTTCAATCACTTGTTGGAATAGTTGGGCAAATCGAGGTGTAAATTCACTCATTTTTAGCATCACTCGATTGCCTGCAGCAAGTGCTTGACACAAAGGGCCGATTGCTAAAAAAATAGGATAGTTCCATGGCACCATAATACCGACCACGCCTAACGGTTGTGGCATGATGTATGCTTTTGCAGGTTGAAACAGTAGACTGACTTTTCTACTGCTTGGTTGCATCCATTCTTCGACATGTTTAATACAGTATTTGATGGCAGATAAGCTAGGTATAACTTCTGCAATTCGTGTTTCATCTGTACTACGATGTGAAAAATCTTCACAAAGTGCATTACAAAAGGCACTTTCTTGTTGCTGTAACTGTGTAAATAATTGTTTGAGCCATTCTTTACGATCATGGCTTGTTGGGTAGGGTTGTGCATTATACGCGTTTTGTTGTTGTGTGAACTGTTGTTGTAATTTCTTAATCTCATCTTGATTTTTCATGTTCATCTCACCAAAAGGTTTTATGGTATAGTACTATGAAACAAAGTTAGATGTTGATCAATGATAGATATAAAAATAAACAATATTGCAGGCTAATTTATGCTAAGTTTCT
This sequence comes from Acinetobacter baretiae, assembly GCF_015627105.1. GTDB lineage: Bacteria > Pseudomonadota > Gammaproteobacteria > Pseudomonadales > Moraxellaceae > Acinetobacter > Acinetobacter baretiae. The sequence continues at coordinate 140,307 of NZ_VTDM01000010.1, forward strand.
GTAATTAGATTGATTTTGATATAAAAGGCTTATATGAAGCAACTATTTATCACAAGCATATTGCTTTTTGGTTCAATGACAGTGTTTGCAACAGAACCAACTACACCAACGAAAACCAAAGCAGTGAAGGCAGATAATTCGATTTCAATTGTTCAGCGCCCAGTGATTTCTGGCTTGTGGGTGATGGCCATTCCAAACAGTCAGTGTGCTGAATACTATAACTTTAAAGAAAATAATAAAGTGGTGGTCAATAGCAATCAAGAGTGGTCTACGGGTTTGTATGAGTATCAACCCCCTGCAGACAATGGGCCTGTTGCAGGGCTTGCTTTACAAATGACTTCAAATAATGCACAGCCAGATTGTTCAGGTAAAGTGAGTGCTGTAAGTAATGACGTTATGCAATATTATGTACGTTGGCGAGATACTAATAATATTCAGTTTTGTAGCTCTAATGAAAGTCGTAGTTGTGTCGTTGGTTTGAGACGCGTTCTACCATAAAGCGTATCTATACTAGAGGCAATTTGCAGGCTTGGGTAGGCCTGCAAGTCTGCATAACTCTCGTGCAACTAAACCTGTCTTGAAACGTTGTTGTAATATGGCATTGTTTATACTTTCATCTCGTTTAGATAAAAATTTAATCAGTGGTCTTGTACTCGGTGCATGGTCATATTGTTCATAGAAAGCTCTTACTGCGTACAAGACATTCAAATGCCAATCCTCCAATTGAAGTTCTAGATTCTCTGCGAGTGTTTGTGCAATTTCCGTACTCCATTGTGTATGGTCAATTAAGTGACCATCTTTATCTAATGTTGATGCAACATTCATTATAAATTTACCTCTTTTTAAAACTTGAATTACGAAATTCGTATGACTTTCTCATGCTGTAAAATCAAATCTGCCAATTCTGTGTAGTTGATCACTTGAGATTGATTTGTATGAAGAAGTATTTTCTCATTTTCAAGGACATAGATTGGATGTGTGCTTGGTATTAAATGGAGGTGTAGTATGGCTTCACCCATAACGACAATGTGATCATGTTCTTTTAACAACGCACCGAGACGCTGTAATTGTATAGGTGTATTGGCATAATCACTTTGAATTAAAAATAAGGTTGAATTTTGCATATGTAAGCTTACCAATAAATGACTTGATCAAATGAATCAATAAATGATGCGTTAAACACAATAGGCTTCACATTGATCGTGCTGTGTTGTACAAATAAGTGTTCTTGTTGTTGCTGTTCGATATATATATCTTCTATATCATATAAATCAAAGCTATCTAGTAAATTGTTTGCTAATTTAAATGCGTGTTGTTGCATATTAAAACGTTCTTTGGGGTGAAGTAAGCTAAGTGCAGCATCTTGAAGTAATACGCTGACCTCATGCCCAAAGGTTGCAAAAACCAACGTGGCCGATATGCTTTCAATCGTTTGTAATTGGGTGACGTTGGCTTGATTGAATACAACAAGAATTTTTTTCATGAGAGAATCACTTAGAATTGTATGACACGTTGTGCTCGATGGAGTGCATCTGTTAACTCGCCTAAACCAACCAGTTTAAATTGAGATGCAAGGTTAGATATATTCATTTGATGACGTGTTGCATTGTCTAAATCGGTGATCCCACGTTGTAATGCAGCGCTCACACAAACAGGAAGTTCTATATTTAACGCCTGCCATGCTTGAGTAAGATTTCGTTGATCATCTTGTACCCAATTAAGTTGATTAGACACGTAAACGCCGTCTTGATAAAAAAAGACATTAAATTCAACTTTTTTTTGTTGTAATGCTTGGGCAAGACCTAAAGCATGCCATGCAAAAATAGAACTTGGTGCTGCTGTAACTAAAATAAGTATACTCATAACCATAAAGAAGATGATTGATTCAACGTAGTATAAAACGCTAGATGCTATCCGTCATCGGTTGAGTTATTTTTATATGATGTGTTGCTGATAAAATCGTTAAAAAAAGAAATGATTCTTGTTTATCTGTGTCGAATGTTTTATTACTAACAGCATTCATTTAAATGTTAGGAATAGAAAACTATGGATATGCGGATAGAGCATGACACGATGGGTGATGTAAACGTACCTAGTGACGCAATGTGGGGTGCACAAACTCAGCGGAGTTTACAAAACTTTAAAATTGGAACGGAGCATTTACCTCGTATATTTATTCGCGGTATGGGATTGGTAAAAAAAGCAGCGGCCATGACCAATGCAGAATTGGCACAGATTCCTCAAGACCTTGCGTCTTTTGTCATTGCAGCAGCAGATGAGGTGATAGAAGGAACGTGGGATACTCAATTTCCGTTGGTTGTATGGCAAACCGGTTCTGGTACACAAAGCAATATGAATTGTAATGAGGTGATTGCTAATATTGCGAATCAAAAGTTGGGGCAGGCATTAGGTTCACAATATCCCATCCATCCAAATGATCATGTCAATCATGCACAATCTACCAATGATTCGTTTCCAACAGCAATACATGTCGCAACGGCTTTACATATACATGAATTGCTCATTCCTGCAGTGACACAGTTGCGAGATACGTTGAAGGAAAAATCTGAAATATTTTCATCAATTGTTAAAATTGGTCGTACACATTTGCAAGATGCAACGCCTTTAACGCTAGGACAAGAATTTAGTGGTTATGTTTCGCAACTAGATCATACTTTAGTTCGTTTACAATATGCCTTAGAGGGTTTATATGAATTACCATTGGGGGGGACTGCAGTTGGAACGGGGTTAAATACACACCCTCAATATGCAGAAAAATCGGCACAATATTTAGCAATGTTAACGAAATTGCCTTTTAAAACAGCAGACAATAAATTTGAAGCTTTGGCTGCAAGAGACGCCGTTGTTTTTGCATCAGGCGCACTTAAAACCTTAGCGGTTAGTTTGAATAAGATTGCCAATGATATTCGTTGGTTAGCGAGTGGGCCTCGATGCGGTTTTGGTGAAATTCGTATTCCAGAAAATGAGCCTGGTTCGAGCATTATGCCGGGTAAGGTTAATCCAACACAAAGTGAAGCGATGACAATGGTGGTTGCTCAAGTTTTAGGTAATGACACAACCATTAGTATTGCAGGTGCATCTGGGAACTTTGAATTGAATGTTTTTATGCCTGTGATGGCATTTAACATTTTACAGTCAGTACGTTTACTTGGTGATGCATGTAATAGTTTTAATGATCATTGTGCTGTGGGTATTGAACCAAATAAAGATAAAATTGAATACTTTTTGAATCATTCTTTGATGTTGGTGACTGCACTGAATCCAATCATTGGCTATGAAAATGCCGCTAAGGTGGCGAAGACAGCTTATAAAGAAAATAAGACACTCAAACAGGTCGCTGTTGAACTTAATCTTGTCACCCCAGAGCAGTTTGACGCCGTGGTCAAGCCTGAAAATATGGTCTTTGCGAATGTAAAGTAATGCTTTTATAGAGCATCTTGTAGTTAAAACTAGAAGATGCTTTGATTATAGTTGCTATCCGTAACTCCTATTTATGTTTTACAATACTGTTTTTGATTTATGATGATTTTTTATGTTCGATATTTATCTGACAGATACGAAAAAACAGGTGCAGTTTAAAGATTACCCTGGGACGCAAGCGGTTAAGTTTATCCTCAATTTTAAAAAAATATTTCCATGTGTTATGGAGTTGTTATTACCTGTGCTACCAACAGATAATAATTTAGAAGAGATGCAGTGGGAGTCTACCACTCGTGATTTTGAAATATTTAAATTGTTGGTTTCAGGGTGGGGTATTGTCGAGATACGTTTGATGGCCTTATCACGTTATAAAAATCGTGAGTTTGCAGATCAAATCGTAAAGAACGTGAGAAAACAAATTACAACCTATCAGAAATGTTCAACCATAGAACAAGACTACTTATTTTTACATCAATTACATACTGCAATAGATACAGAATTAGTTGAAATCGGAGAAAAATTTTATTTACCAACATTAAGACAATTGTGGAAAGGTTATGTGTCGAATGATGTACTGCAAGCGAATGTAAAATAGCCTAAGTTATTTTTAATAAAAAAAGCCTAGTGTATACACTAGGCTTTCACATTTTAAAATTATGTTGTAGTTTTTGAATGAAGTACTTTATCTAACTGTTCTTTATCTAAAGAGTTATCCCAACGAGCAACCACAATAGTTGCACATGCATTACCAATAAAGTTAGTCAATGCACGACATTCCGACATGAAGCGATCTATTCCCAAAATTAATGCCATACCTGCAACAGGTACATCAGGCACAACAGAAAGTGTTGCAGCCAAAGTGATAAATCCAGCACCAGTAACACCTGCTGCACCTTTAGAGCTGATCATTGCTACCAATAAAAGTGTGAGTTGCTGACCAATCGTTAAGTCAATATTACATGCTTGAGCAATAAATAAAGCGGCCATTGTCATGTAAATATTAGTGCCGTCTAAATTAAACGAATAACCTGTAGGAACGACTAAACCAACAACAGATTTTTCACACCCTGCATTTTCCATTTTACGCATTAGGTTAGGTAAAGCAGCCTCTGACGAACTTGTACCAAGCACTAGCCATAATTCATCTTTGATATAGCGAACAAGTGCAATAATTGAAAAGCCATTGTAGCGAGCAACTGCACCAAGAACCACAACAATAAATAACACAGAGGTAATATAGAAAGTTGCAATCAGTAGCGCTAAGTTACCAATAGAACCCACGCCATATTTACCTACAGTAAAGGCCATTGCGCCAAATGCACCAATAGGAGCAAGCTTCATTAGCATGCCCACCAATTTAAATACAGGTACAGTTAATGTATCTAGGAAATCAATAATAGGTTGAGACTTATCACTTGTTGCTGCAAGGGCAATACCAAATAAGACGGCAACTACAAGTACCTGTAAAATGTCGCCTCCAACCAATGGACTTAATAATGTTTTTGGGATAATACCCATTAAGAAACCAACGATGGTTGAGTCGTGTGCTTTTTCAACATACTGGCTGACTTTATCTGCTTGTAATGTGGCAGGGTTAATGTTTAAGCCATGACCTGGTTGAATGATATTTGCAACGATCATTCCCACAAATAAAGCAAGAGTAGAGAAGGTAATAAAGTAAAGCATGGCTTTACCTGTCACACGACCAACACTTCCCATATTTTTCATACCTGCAATTCCTGTCACTACAGTGAGGAAAATGACAGGTGAGATAATCATTTTTACAATATTGATAAATGCATCACCAAGTGGTTTGAGGCTTTCGCCAACGCTTGGATAAAAATGACCTAGAATAATACCTAAGGTAATTGCAAAAATAACTTGTACGTAAAGCACTTGATAAAATTTTGGTTTTTTATCGGGAGAATGTGTTTGTGTATCCATTGGTTAAATCCCAAAGTATGTACATTTGAATATGAAATTGTGGTGATTTTACTTTAAAACGATATTCAAAGTCGAAATAATAACTATCAAATATTAAAATGATAGATTTATTGCTTTTTTCAAGAACATGATATTTTTTATTTTATATATAAAATATATGATTGTTTTTCATAAGTTTATTTTTAAATATATAAAAAATCATCAACTTTTCAGTAGATGATTTTTTATATAAAACAAGCATTATACTTTAGTCTTATCTCTAAATAGCCTAAGTATTTAGAGATTTTAAATCTAAAATAATCTAAAATTTTAAACTATTTCTAATATTTGTTTGTGCAGAAATAACGGTCATAAATGTATAAGCACCTATAAATTTTCGACTAATAAACATAAATTCTTTCGGTGGAACACTAAAATAGCGTGATGCCATCGACTTACTTGCTCTTTGCATCACACGTTGATGTAATTGGCTTTTCTTCCAATCATACTGATCTTCTTGAGTCATGACACCTTCAGGAATATCGGAATTATTACTTGAACTGCTAAAAGGTTCTGTTGCAAGTAAAAAGACTTTAGCCATGTCTGGTTTAATATCTGCAGGAATTTGATCAAAGAAAGGGTAGCCTTTCATTGCTTGAACCATGTCTTCTAAGCGATGTAGATAACCAGCATGAATTAAATTATGTGCTAAGGTTAATAACTCTTGATCAAATTGACGAATGGCACCAAAGTCAAGTAATACAATTTTATCTATTTCATGCTCTGTTGCACTTACACGAACCAGATAATTACCAAAATTGGGGTCAGTTTGCATTTCCCCCCAAACAAAAAGTTCCTTAATTGCAATTTCTAAAGATGCTTCACCAATTTTATTGCGTCTTGTTTGAGAAAGCGATAATACAGTTGGACTGTTTACAGGTAAGCCAGATTCATAACTCATACAAAGAACTTGGTCTGTACAATATTGCTCGATAATTTGAGGTACTACATAACGTTCATCATCTTTAAGATAGTTTGCAAATCGTAGAGTTGTTTGTGCTTCTAGTGCATAATCAACTTCTCTATGCATCATTTCTCTCACTTCTTCAAACCATTGATCAAATTCTCTTGTTTGTGGAAGTAGGTGAGTTAAACGTAGCATTTGTTTAAATAAATTCATATCCGAATCAATAGCATCTGCAACACCGGGATATTGTATTTTTAAAACAAGTTGTTGCCCTGTAGACTTTAATATCGCTTTATGAACTTGTGCTAAAGATGCAGTACCAATGGGGTGCTGATCTATCTCTAGATCATCTGCTTTTACACCTAGTTGCTGTAAAAGGTGAGGCTCTATTGCAGCCCAATCAACAGCAATCGTTTGATTGTTGAGGGTATTCAGTGCATCAGTCACTTCTCTTGGTAAGAAATGCTCACCATAAAGCGCCATCATTTGACCAATTTTGACAATAGAGCCTTTTAATTTTCCAATTTCAGAAACTAAATAATTTGCTTGTTCTGTGAGTATTTTTTTTCGTTTACGTTCTTTTTCTTCATCACTTGCAAAAAAAGAGCTTGCACTCGAGGTCGCCCAGCGTGTTCCTGCTAAAAAAGAAGCTTTAGCAATAGAAAAACGGCGATCAAGAGAAGATGTCTTTAGATTTTTTAATATATCTTTTTGATCAGCCATAGCGAAAAATCCTTATGTTCGTTTTGGTGTTTGTTTTACAGCACGTAGCTAATCATACAATCATAACAAAAACTATTCTAATTAAAAATTGCTATGTACCAATAAACAACTAAAATGATTACTACAAAATAGCCTAAGCAAATCTAAAATTTTTAATAACCAAAAATAAAATAAAAAAATAAGAAATTACATAGAATCAATAAAACACTATAGTATCTTTAAACAACATGCGTTAGAGTTTCAACTTAGAAGTAATGCTTTATATTGAAATAAACTTCTGTTTATCGTATTGTTATTCATAACATTATTTATAGTTAATAAGGACATAAAAATGGCTTACTCATTACCATCACTTCCATATGCGTATGATGCTCTAGAACCTAATTTAGATGCAGCAACAATGGAAATTCACCATACAAAACATCATCAAACTTATATTAATAATATCAATGCTGCAATTGAAGGTACTGAGTGGGAACAATTATCTGTTGAAGATTTAGTGTCTAAAATTAATGACGTTCCTTCAAATCTAAAAGGTGTTGTACAAAATAATGGTGGTGGTCATGCAAATCATTCTTTATTTTGGACAGTTATGAGTCCACAAGGCGGTGGTGCACCAGAAGGTGAACTTGCTACTGCAATTGATGCTGAGTTAAATGGCTTAGATGCATTTAAAGAACAATTTACTAAAGCAGCACTTACTCGTTTTGGTAGTGGATGGGCTTGGTTAAGCGTAACTGCCGATAAAAAATTGATTGTTGAGAGTAGTGGTAATCAGGACTCCCCATTAATGCATGGCCATACACCTATTCTTGGTTTAGATGTTTGGGAACATGCATATTACTTAAAATATCAAAATCGTCGTCCTGAATATATTGCAGCATTTTACAATGTCATTAATTGGGTAGAAGTTGCACGTCGCTACAAAGAAGCTTTAGCGAAATAAAATTTGTAAGTAATAAAAAAACGGCTAAATAAAAGCCGTTTTTTATGTATTCATCTTTGAGCCACTTGTTTCTTTATTATAATATGTTATAAGCATATATTTATAATATATAAAAGAGGTGGCTTAACATGTATATTAAGCAGTTTTTTGAGCCAAAAAGTTGTACATATAGCTACCTTCTTATGTGTGAAGAGAGCAAAGAAGCCCTTATTATTGATCCTGTACAATGTGATTTAGATAAATATATCAATGAAATAAAAAGCATAAATGCCCATTTAAAATACATATGTGAAACACATATACATGCAGATCATATAACGGCGTCTTATTTACTAAAAACTCTAACTCAAGCAAAATCTATAGTACATAAAAACACAGAAGCTAAATGCGCTGAAATTTTTATTACAGATGGTGATCAGTTTTATTTAGGTGAAATATCTATTCATGCATTAGCAACGCCTGGGCATACAAATGCATGTACTTCTTACTATGTTAAAGGGTATGTATTTACAGGTGATACATTACTCATTAATGGTTGTGGTAGAACAGATTTTCAAGAAGGTTGTGCAGAGCAACTTTATGAGAGTGTTTATAATAAATTGTTTACGCTACCTGATGATACGATTGTTTATCCAGCACATGACTATAAAGGTAAACTTTCATCGAATATTGGATATGAAAAGAAAAATAATTCAAGACTTGCATTACATATTAAGAAAGATCAATTTATTCAGATCATGAATCATCTTGATTTGAGATATCCCTCCCAAATAGACCAAGCATTACCTGCAAATAAATTATGTGGTAAAACCCCATAAAAAGTCACTATTAAGCGATCAAGAGATCTTATATGTTTTTATTGGCCTGTGAGGGTGTTTTTATTGGCATTACATTGGGCTTAACAGGGGCTGGTGGGGGAATATTAGCAATTCCTTTACTCATGTGGTCACAGTCTTGGAGTGTTGCTCAAGCTGCACCGATTGCATTAATTGCAACCACCATTGCCTCTGGTGCAGCAACCATACAAGGATTATGGCAACACAAAATTCGTTATCGAGCAGCCATTTGGATGGCATTATTTTCGATTCCATCTGTATATTTGGGGGTGACTGTCAGTAAATATATACCTACGTCCTACATTACCATTTTATTATGCATAGTTATGGTAATTTCTGCATGTCGTTATTTTATGAAAACACCAATTCAATCTTTAAATCTATGTAGAACAAATCAAGTCACTCAGCGCTTTATTTGGAACCACAAAACAAAAATTTACTTGGGTGGTTTGGGTATTACTTTAGGAATAGTGACAGGAATACTTGGTGTCGGAGGGGGATTTATTTTAATGCCTATATTAAAAAAAATATCTGATCTCTCTATCTATTGTATTTCAGCCACATCTTTAATGACAATATTTTTAGTGGGTCTAATTACTTTGATCACTCAAATTTCGTCTGGTTATCATTATGCGTTAGATATTACTTTTGTTTTTGTTTTCACGGCGTTAATAGGCCTGTTTATTGGTCGATTTTTACAAAATTATCTTCATGAACATATTATTTATAAGTTTTTTGCTGTTTTACTAATCTGTATTGCTAGTATCACTTTATATCGTTTGATTTAGACGGCGTGAATACATTTCAAAGTTTAGTGCAACATGTATGATAATAATCCTGAATGTCTTTAGAAAAAATACAAAAACATAATCATTTTTAAAACATACATAGGTCTTTTATTTCATCATTCATCAAGCCTATAACATCAGTCGATCCTCTATCTTGTGAATAGATGTACTTTTCGCGTAATCAAATATATGATGGTAGAAATGATTTAAATCATTTAAATTTAAATAAAAGAGACCGATTTAAAATGGTCTCATAAAATAAACCAATATCAATCAGGGTATATCCATCATATGACCCAAGATGACAAACAAAACATATTAATAGATGAAAATATTCAATCTATAGATCATTTAACTCAATTTTCAAGTTGTGAGGAATGCGATACGCTTTATCTTAAAGTACCTTTAGAAAAAGGAGAAAAAGCCTGTTGCGTATGTTGTGGTGCGGAAATTTATAGTGATATAAAACCATTTAATACCATGATTTCACTTACGATAACTGCATTCATTATTTTTATTGTTGCTAACAGTTTCCCAATTATAAAAATTGAAATTCAAGGACATTCCATTCAAACGACCTTGTTAGGTGCAGCATGGACAATGTTTCAAATCGATCGAGCAGCAGTGGGAATTATTTTGATCATCACCACATTTGCTGTTCCGCTTGTTAATCTCATTTTATTGATGTACGTATTTCTAAGTGTTGGTTGGCTCAATAGAAGACCATATTTTATGGTATTTGCCCTAAGAACACTTTATCTATTTAGAATGTGGGCAATGGTTGAGGTTTTTTTGATAGGTATTCTCGTAACACTGGTAAAATTAGTGAGTATGGTACTTGTGATCCCTGAAGTTGCACTGTGGGCCTTTGGATTGCTGAGTATATTTATGGTCTATTTAAATGCCATTAAGGTACAAGATACATGGGATGCAATAGATAGGTATTTATCATGAACAAGCATACATTAAAACCAACCTCTTATATTAGAGCCTGTGATGTATCTTTAATTAGATGTCATTGTTGTGGGCAACTCAGCCACAATCACAAAATAGACGATGATGATACCTCCATACAATATTGCTCAAGATGTCATTCTAAACTCCATATTCGTAAACCACAAAGCCTACAAAAAACCTTTGCTTTTTTAATTGCAGCAACCATCTTATATATCCCTGCTAATATATTACCAATGACGATTACAAACTCTTTATTTGGGAGCCAACAAGATACTATTATGAGTGGTGTCATCTATTTTTGGGCAACACAAGATTATTTAGTAGCTACAGTGATTTTTATTGCAAGTATATTTATTCCGTTACTAAAGCTTTTTATTTTAATTTTTTTATTGCTTAGTATTTATATGCAATCTTTAGGGCGATGGAAATTTAGCCCAAGGCATTGTAGTATTTTATATCGAGTTGTAGAAATGATTGGCCGCTGGTCAATGATTGATGTATTTGTGGTGAGTTTACTTGCGGCACTCATTCAAATACAGTCTTTAGCCACTATATTGGCAGGTACGGGTGCTGTTGCTTTTGGAGCGGTTGTCATTCTTACAATGTTGGCATCAATGAGTTTTGACCCACGTATGATATGGGACAATTACTACTCAAAAAATAATAGGCATATCTCTCAAGATCCAACCGAATATAATTCAACGGATTCACAACACTCATCAAACACCTCCCAATACAACCCCTTGAATGAACGATAATATGAACGATAATACAAAAAATAATGATGGTTCAATGCATAAAATGACTGCCCAACAACAGCAGGAATTCAATCGTGTGTCAGAGCCTCAAAGAAAAAAACCACGTGGTAAAGTTTCACTCATTTGGATTATTCCTATAGTTGCATTAATGATTGCACTGTCATTGGCTGCAAAAGCAATTTGGGAAAGAGGACCAACCATAGAAGTGAGTTTTAGAACCGCGGATGGGCTTGAAGCAGGTAAAACCAACGTAAGATACAAGCAAGTGAATATAGGCCTTGTACGACAAATTACGCTGTCTTCAGACAATAGTCATATTATCGCGCAAATTGAACTTACTAAAAACAGTAGTGCATTTGCATCTAAAGACTCAAGATTTTGGGTCGTACGTCCACGCATTGGCACAAGTGGTGTTTCTGGTTTCGATACATTACTTTCAGGCTCTTACATTGAGGTCGATGGTGGCAAAGACTCTCAAAAACAAACAGAGTTTGTTGGCCTAGAAACCCCACCTGTTGTTCCATCGGATGTACCAGGAAAAATATTTTTCTTAACCGCTGATAATTTAGGATCGTTAGATATTGGTTCACCCATCTATTATCGAAGAATGAATGTTGGGCAGATTACCGCATATAATCTTTCAAAAGATGGAAAACATGTTGAACTGCAAACATTTATACGTAGTCCTTACGATAAATTTGTCACGACAGATGCTCGCTTTTGGCAAGCCAGTGGCGTTGATGTTAGCTTGAATGCATCAGGTTTTAGCCTAAATACACAATCTTTAGCCAGTATTGTTGCAGGTGGTGTAGCCTTTGGATATCCAGAAAACTCTAATGCACCTATGGCATCTGGCAAAAGTTATTTTAATTTATGGAACTCAAAAACAGATGCATTAAAAGTTCCAGATGGTAAACCACGAAAAATTATTATGTATTTTGATAATTCTCTTCGTGGTCTTGCTGTTGGCGCACCTCTTGATTTTATGGGCATGAATATTGGTGATGTTACAGCGATCAATGTCGAATTTGAACCTAATTATCGCAAATTACGCATGCGTGTGGATGCAGTACTTTATCCATCTCGTTTGGCAAATGGAAAAGAACTAGATCCTACAGGACAAATATTTAAAAGCTTTATTCAGCAAGGCTGGAGAGCACAAATGCGTACAGGTAACTTATTAACAGGACAAAACTATATTGCATTTGATAAATTTAACAAGGCAAAACCTGTCACATTAACGCAGTATGAAAATGGGGATGTAGAAGTTCCAACCATACCGCCTGAATTAAATAGCTTACAAGCTCAAATTTCTGAAATCGCAGATAAAGCAAGTAAATTCCCAATAAATGAAATTGGGGCGGATTTACGTAAAACTTTAAACAGTATGAATACAACCATTGAGTCGACAGATAAGTTTGTGAAACAACTCGATACTAAAGTTGCTCCAGATTTCCAAGCGACTTTAAATGATGCACGTAGAACAATGCAATCGACAGAATCAATTTTGTCGAGTGATGCACCAATGCAACAAGATGTGCGTAAAGTATTACAACAAGTCACACGTACAGCAGCATCGTTACAGTTAATGTCTGACTATCTTGAACAACATCCTGAGTCTCTGATTCGTGGAAAAAAAGGAGAGACTAAAAATGAAAAATAAAACACATACTGTTCAATTATCAAAATGGATGTTCGTATCTAGTGTATTTTTCTTGGGGATTACTGGTTGTACAACATCAGTTAGTCCCAACTATTACACGCTTGCTCCTCGTGTATTACCTACGCAAGATACCAAATTACGAGTGATTGAAGTTTTGCCTGTAAATTTACCTGATCGATTAAATCGGGTAGCAATCATGGTTAATACAGAACAAGGGAAATCGACCATTTTGAATAATGATCGATGGACCTCTAGTTTGGCAGTAGAATTACATGACAGTTTATCTTCTGGATTGCAGCAACAACTTAATGCAGTAGATCGTTATAGTAGTGGTATTTCAAGCACCAATACGGTGTATCGAATTGCTGTTGATTTTTCACGCTTTGATATTATTCAGTCATCTAGTCCGCAACAAGGTACACAGGTTGAAGTTGAAGTGAGTTGGGTTATTAAGCCTCTTGAGCCGATACAAATCAATAAACAAGCTGTACATCGTATTGTGAATTGTAGAATGACTTTTAATCAAACTGTGGCTAATAAAGATATGATTCCTGATATGGTTAATGCATCTAAACAAGCACTGTATCGAATAACAAGCAGTATATCTGATACAGTGCTTTCAGTTGAAAAAGGATCATATCAAGTTAATACTGCAGTATGTTCTTAATTATAAATAAGTTTTAGTCGTGTCAATCTATTTTATATAGATTGACACTTTTGATTTAAAATTTTGCTGTTTTAACTGGAATCTTATTTAATGAATTAAAATAAGCTGCTGTTTTATATAAAATAAATGATTTAATTTTTTACAGTCTAGTATAAAGAATAGATCAACTTCCCTTAAAAAAACAGCTCACAGTGACTAAAAGTAAATGAGTTTAAAATAAAAGATTAAACAGGATTCGAGTTATTTTATAAAAAAACCATTAAAAATATTACAAATCAATTATTTATTAATTTTTTCTATAAAAAAGAAATCGCTAAATTTGAGAAATGACATGTTATACCATTGATTAATATATGAAAAATATAGAGTAGGCCATTCAATAAAAGTGTGTAGTAAATTTTAACTATGACTTCTTATATGTTGATAGATACGTAAATTATCTATATCCCATCTATAGAAAAACCACTAAATACATTTGGGCAAGACTTTCATTTTAGCTGTATGAATAATTAAAGAGTTTGACTACATTTCTTGTATTTGATCATTTATTGATAGAAATAAAAAGACTTTGAAATGATTTAACTCAGAAGATTTTAAATAAACTGAGTTTTGACGGCTTTATACACTTAAAATATTTATTTTTTTTAGAAAAAAACATTAATAATACAAAGTAAAACGGTAATATCAACCATGAGGCTTTGTATTATATAAGAATAAAAAATTACTAATTTTTGTGTGTATATGATTATTTTATTTTACGAGTTGAACTCAACATATCGTTCGTAAAACGATATGTTGAGTTCAATATTTAGTTCTTCTTAAACTTTAAACAACGCTGTACAAAAATAAAGATGGTTAGAATAAATAGTGCTAAACCTAAATAATCTGCGATATGATCCCAATCTTTTAATGGAATGGCAATAGGAGAGTCAGATCCTCCTGTACCCGTCGAAATAACAATCAAGATTGCTAAAATAACCCCCATAAGGCTTTCACCAACAATTAAGCCTGCAGCAAATAAAGTACCTCGTTGTTCTAGTTGTTTCATTTTATTTTCTTGATCGTTTAAACTTGTCTGTTTCTTAACATACTTTTTAATCAACCAAAACATAACGGCGCCAATAAATAACGGCATGTTTACACTAGGTGGTAGGTAAATTCCCATTCCAATTGCTAAAACAGGTAAACCCATTTTATTATGGCTTATTTTTTTAAGTATAAAATCTAAAAGAATACACAACACACCAATCATTACACCAATAAAAATATAATTCCACTGTAATTGATGTGAAAAAATACCTTGAGAAATTGTGGTCATGAGTACTGCTTGAGGTGCTGCTAGTGCTTGCGATGGATCCATATTTGCGCGTGGCATCGCACCTGAAAAACCATATGCGTGATATAGTAATTGCAGTAATGGTGCAATAACGAGGGCGCCTGTTATACTTCCAATAATTAATGCAATTTGTTGACGCTGTGGAGTTGCATGTATCAAATATCCTGTTTTTAAGTCTTGTAAATTATCATTAGAGATCGTTGCCACTGCTAAAACAGCAGAAGTACCAAATAATGTGAGAGCTGTTAAAAATTGTACGCCTTGTGTAGATCCTGTTAAATTTTCAAAATTTCCCACCATCAATAAAATAACGGCAAAAACCAATACCGATAAAATACCAATACCTGAGATTGGGCTAGATGATGACCCAACTAAGCCTGCCATATACCCACATGCAGCTGCAATTAAAAAACCAATTACAAAAGTAATCACAGTCATGAGTAAAACTAAAGCCCATGCCATTTTTACATCTAAACCTGATGTAGCAACAAAAGAATAAAATGTTGAAAATAGGATGATGACCATTAAAATTGTAATCAATAACATGTATTTGGGATTCAAATCACGATCTGAACGTTCTGCCTGTATGCTCGATTGTGTAGTAGAGGTATACGCTGCAATAGATAGTCGAACCCCTTCAACCATGGGTTTAAATAAAATAATTAAAGTCCAAATAGCAGCAATACCAATGGTTCCAACACCAATAAATCTTACTTTAGATACCCATAACTGTTTGGCAAAAGCGGCCATTTGCATGTGTTCAGGTTGCGGAAAAATACTACTCAGTATAGGAATAGCCACTCCCCATGCAATAAATATTCCTAGAAAAATGGCACACCCTGCTGAAATTCCCATTAATGACCCTGCACCTAAAAGTGCAAGAGAAAACCCCATAGGTAACTGAAAGATTGCTGAGCCTGACTTAAACCAAAAACTTGCACTATCTGAAACAACTCTGAAGCCACTGTTTAATAAGCTAACGATTGCTGCAAGAACACCGCCAAATACGATTTCCTTAGCATGGCTTGATTTTGTTGATTCGTCACCTTGAGGATGTTGTATTAATGATCCATGCTCATTGGCTACGTTTCCTATTGTACCTGCCTTTAAAATTTCTGCAGCCGCTACACCTTCAGGATAAGGTAAACTACTTTTAACCACCATAATACGTCTTAAAGGTACTGTAAAAATAACACCAAGTATTCCGCCACTTAAACATAAAAGAGTTGTTTGCCAAAATGGAAAACCCTGCCAATATCCCATCATCAGCAAGCCTGGAATTACAAAAACAACCGAAGATAATGTGCCTGCAGCTGATGCTTGTGTCTGTACAAAATTATTTTCTAAAATATTAGAATTTTTTGCATAACGTAATACAGCCATTGAAATCACAGCGGCTGGAATAGAGGAGGCAAATGTTAAACCCACTTTAAGACCCAAATAAATATTCGATGCCGTAAATATAATTGTAATTAAAATTCCTAAAATAACTCCACGAAGTGTAAATTCCCGATACCCTAGATAAGGATCTTTATATTTTGACGAATGTTGCATTGAATTTAACCTATGTTTTTATTGAAATTTAATCTAATTATCTTAATTTAATATTGATCATTGAAAGGTGAGTCTTACATTGGATTGTTTTATAACCTATAGTAAAAAATTAATTCTTTCAATTTTAAATATTAAATAAAAGATCATTCTTTTTCGTAAAATCAATGCAATTTCAATACCAAAACATATAAATATTAATGAGTTTTTTCTTTTAATTGTTTTGAAAAAGCCCTTTATTTTACAGAAAGTAAATTATTTATAATTTTCCTGAAAACATAAATAAATATTGAATAATATCTAATCTTTAAAAAGGGTAAAAGGACTTAATATCTATAGATTGAGTCCTTTTTTGGGTCTGAATGAATTAAATCAGATCAAGAGTGGGCTATATGGTATTTCAATATAATTTAAAATCAATTTATGGATTTTGTTTAGTTGATTTTTTATTTTCAATTAAGTTAGCCACTAACTGAGTCATATATTCATAAGTAAAAAAATGAGCATTGAATGTTGTAAGACGCTCTAAACCTAGAGTTAAACCAATCAATTGCCATGTAATGTCATCAATAGATTCTTGATCATGATTAAAATTTGAAATTTGAAATATGTATTTTACAGACTTATGCCATTCTTCAAGAGCAATTAAAAAGACTTGATGAAACTCAGGACTAGATTGACTATTTTTTTCGGCATCGTTCCATAATCTAATATAAGGTAGCTCATCTTCTGATGTAGTAAATCCTAAAGCCCACAAAATTTTATCAATTAAACTCAGATGGGGATCTACTTGTGTAGTATCCAAATTTTTATGAATCAGTTGCATAAATGTTTCACACTTTAATTCTTGAATGGTCTTAAAGTGGTAATGAATGAGTCCAACAGACAGTTGAGCCTTTTGAGCCAAATGGCGTACTGTGAGTGTATTTAAACCATCGTCTAATGCCACCTTCATGGCAACATCTAAAATTTGTTTTCTTCTTTCTGCTTTACTCAAATAACTCATTTTTTATAACACCATTACACTAACAACATTTTTAGTTAAGCATATAGAAGTTGCATAAAAAATCAAAAAAAGTATACAATTGAACACATGTTCAGTTTTATACTTTTTTTATGTTTGTAAATTCAAAATGGTTGATTTTAGCCACTGTTGTAGGGCTTTATTTACCTGTAGCCATTGATGCAACCGTACTGCATATTGCTGTACCTACGCTCAGCAAAGTACTATATGCAAACTCATCTCAATTATTATGGATTATTGATATCTATCCATAGGCGATAAAATAGGTTATCGCAGGTTGATGCTTATTGGTGGAAGTATTTTTGGTGTGGCATCAATCATGGCGGCATATTCAACAACAGCCCATTTCCTTATTCTTTCTAGAGCTATTTTGGCCTTAGGGGCATCAATGATTATGCCTGCTACATTATCGTGTTTACGCCATACCTTTGTAGATGAAAAGGAGCGTAATTTTGCTTTAGGAATGTGGGTAATGGCTGGAGGGGCAGGGGCTGCATTTGGACCTTTAGTGGGTGGATTTTTATTGGAACATTTTTATTGGGGTTCAGTATTTCTTATTAATATTCCAATTCTTTTGCTTGTTCTTTTTTTTATTTTTAGCTATATACCTAACCCGAATCCTGTTTAAGCCGAAGCACCGATGATTCGAATGTTCGGCTTATTCTTATGACAAACCTGATACGCACATAAAGATGCATAAATTCCTGCTAAATAGCCTTGAACACTTCTCGCCTTACTTGTCACTAAGTTGTATTTAGCTTTCAACAAACCAAACAATGTTTCAATCTTATTTCGTTGCTTCAAATA
>NZ_VTDM01000049.1 GCF_015627105.1 Acinetobacter baretiae
AAAAAAAAGCGTGATAGTACACGGCAAACTCGTTTACTGCGTCAAAGTAAGTGCTGAGATCACTGAAAAATCAAGCAACGGCAGTTCGCTCTTAAGCGACTGCCGTACCTCCCCAAATTCAAAAAATAGAAACCATTGCTAAATTGCGCTATAAGCGATTTAAAATCTCAAGCAGTACCCAAGTACCAAAAAAACAAAATACATACCTTAGAACGCATTACATGAGCATTTAGAGCATATTTAAAGATGTAATCTAAGTATTTTTGCTTTTGTATAAAGATTTTGATCTTAAAATTAGAATTCAAATAAGAATTAATAGAGCGAAGCGATCAACAGAAATCTGATTTTGTAATCCCCCTCCCCGATTACGCTTTTGCTTTTCGTTGCAAAGTTCCACTGAGTTTTTTAGCGAGTGTCTACGAGCGTCATGAGCTTTTGCTTTTGCTCTTAAAAATGACACGAGAGAAGCGAAGTGCCATAGCTTTTTTTGCTCTTGATTTTGCTCTTGATTTTAAGCTTTTTGGGTTTTTAATGCTTTTAAATGCTTTTAAATGCTTTTAAGCCCTCTGAAACATAAGCTATGTAAGGCTTTCACGCTTCATAAAGTTACATTTACCCTGCTATAAAGTTACATTTACCCTGCTATAAAGTTACATTTACCCTGCTATAAAGTTACATTTACCCTGCTAATAGTTACATATTTATATTTGCAACTATTGATACAAATAGTATTATGTAACTTTATAAGAATTGTATACATATTATGAAACTTGTTGTTAAGGATAATTCACTAATTAATGCGAGCTATACACTAGGATTAGTTGAGCAAAGGCTCATTCTTCTAGCAATTATTGAAGCAAGGGAGACAGGGAAAGGGGTGGATACTGAAACATTCCTAGAAATTCACGCACAACACTATGCAGATCGCTTTAATGTTGACGTTAAAAACACCTACTCAATGCTATCAGATGCAGTAATGACACTATTTAATCGTCAAGTAACATATCTGACAGTAGACGAAAAAAGAAATAAGCCTGAAAAGCGTGTAGTGAGATGGGTGAGTGGTATTTCTTATGTTGAGGGTGCAGGCATCGTTAAGTTGCGTTTTGCTCCTGAAGTTGTGCCGTTAATTACTCGGTTAGAGAAAAATTTTACAAGTTATGAGTTGATGCAAGTAGCAAATCTAAATATATACGCTACTCGTTTATATGAATTATTAGTATCTTGGCGGAGTACAGGTAAAACTTCTATTATTGAAATTACAGATTTTCGCTCAAAAATAGGATTACTAGAACATGAATACACTGCAATGAATAATTTCAAGAATCGTGTATTAGACCCAGCGATTAAGCAAATTAACGAACACACCGATATAACCGTAAGCTACGAGCAACACAAAACAGGCAGATCTATTACAGGATTTTCATTCAAGTTTAAGCAAAAGAAACAACATAAAAAAGAAATCAAAGACGTAAAGCGTGATCAAAACACGACTGACTTTTTTACAAATATGACTGATAAACAGCGTCATTTTTTTGCTAGTAAATTGTCTGAGATGCCTGAAATGGGCAAGTATTCAGAGGGTACTGAAAGCTATGAGCAGTTTGCTTCTCGCATTGCTGAAATGCTTTTACAACCTGAGAAAATTAAAGAACTTTCAGCACATTTAGTAAAAGCAGGATTTCAACAATGATATTGTGGAAAATCTACAA
Organism: Acinetobacter baretiae; assembly: GCF_015627105.1. Lineage (GTDB taxonomy): Bacteria > Pseudomonadota > Gammaproteobacteria > Pseudomonadales > Moraxellaceae > Acinetobacter > Acinetobacter baretiae. The sequence continues at coordinate 1,713 of NZ_VTDM01000049.1, forward strand.
TTTTTTTATAGAATGAACACTAATTCTTTTATCTTGATTTCGTTCAGAAGATAAATAGCGGACTTTATCCATTGCCAACTGCATAGCTGTGCTTTCAGTTTCAGCATCTACAGGAATATTTCTAACACTATTTTCACATCTTACTGCCACTTGCCACTTAGCCATTTTACAACCTATTGATTAAAATTATAACTAACTACAAATATCATATTTTCTAACTAAAATACTTGTTTACTCACATAAATTGACAGAAACAAGTTTAATCACATGATCTATGCCTTTTTGAGCTTCTTCCCTCGGTATTTCCTGCGTTAGATGACTCCAATAAAAGCGTCTTGCATAGTATTCTTCGATACTATCAGCATACACTTGAAGTCGGGGTAAGTAATTTAAAACAGGTTCATCTAACTCAACTTGAGTCCATGTTTTAAATGATTTTGACAACAAGAATCTATGTGCAAAGTGCAGTAGCTTCCCGCCTTGTGATCTGCTCGCCTTAAAAACACTCCAAACTTGGATAGATTGAATCATTCGAGCAACTGATATTCTGTTCTGCTCCACCAAACTTGGTTTTTTTTGTGAAACAAGTTTATTTATTCGATTGAATAACTCATTTTTTAAATAATTCTCTGTATTTTTTGTATAACGCCATGTCCAAGAGTATGTTTTAGATCGCTGTTTATAATCTAAATCCTTTGAATTAAAAGCATATTTCTTATGGTTTTCTCGCAATAGCTCTAAATTTATTTTTTTTGAAACGGTTACAATCGGTGGAGCATTAAGCATAAAAAGATACTGCTCACGCTCATCAAAAAATTTGCAAATTTCATCGACTTGAGCCGTAATCTCATTAACAGTCCATTTAAAATCTGCAAACTCTTTTTTCAAAGAAATGACTTTTTCACGATGCGTTTTAGACACAAGTTTATTTGCATCAACGCCATGAAATTCATTATAGCAACTTGATTTATAGGTGGTGATTAACAAGTAAAGATAATATTTATCCTCATTTTCTAAATCTTGTTGAACAATCAATGTAGCGATTGGGAGCTTTTTCTTATTCAGTCTGTATGTACGCTGTCGAGTTGATAAATCTAAAAAATATCGAGTGGTTAATTTCTCTAACAAACGCTTAATACCCGAACACCCCACATCATCATTGATGTAAGTAATTTCAGCATAAAAATATGCACCATTGCTTGCATGATCTGCTAGACGTTGCATCGTATATTTCGTATTTGGACTAAAAATTATCATAAATTTGTAATCTAGGGCGTATATCCAAAAAATAGCAGAAAAACACGATGTAATCTAGTAAAGGATTTTACTGCTTTTCAAGAAATCGAAGATTTCTACTAGAAGTGGACAAAATCACGGTATTTGAAAGGGGGTAAATAGTAGTTCCTAGAAAATTTTTTTTGCGTGTGTTTTTGTGCTATCGTGTATCCATCATCATAAATTGTGTGTCTGACCAACACGTACTAAAAAGCCCTAACCACGGCTTGTTTAAAGTACGTCTGATCAGACGTACTTTTTTTTGATTTCAAACAGCACATAGTGAGGTTTTCTAACCAAAAATTTCACTACCTGACGAAGCGGACTGCATGAGAAATTGTGCTCGGTACGCTTTGACGGAAGCTGAAGGGCTGAAATGCCCTTTTTCGATCCATTCCTGACGTATGTCAGTTGGGCGACAAGGAAACGGGATCACGGCAACGTGGTGCATGGTTAGAAATAGCCATGCTAGGTAGGTTTTACTGAAACCCTGATTTTAGGAAAGGTGTAGCATCTTCACGGAATGATTAATGCGTTAATACACTCACATTTATGCCGATGTGTAAGAAAATTTTTGGCGTAATTGGTGGCACACACGATGGATTCTGAGATAGCTGCGAAGTTATAGGGGCATGAGTCGAAAGATGGATTGCCTGCTACTGTTTTGTGACTAACGAAGCGAAACAGAGCGATTGATAGCTCAAACGTGTAAAAGGGGGAACACAACCCCCAATGTGCAAGCTAAGTGCTTTACCTGCTGTGAAATTTTCATATCTTTGTAACTAGCTTTTTGGAACTGCGAGCTAGGAAAAACGGAACGGGTATGGAAATAGAGTAGATAAGCGTACTAGCTAAAAAAAATGATTGCGGTGGTAGCAATTCTATTTTTTTTAAAGACCTAAAAGTCTAACTTGGGAAGCACTGAGCAAAAGGCTTAAATTGGTTAAAAGCTGTATTTTTTGTTTAGTGTGGGAGCGATCTTGAGTAGTGCATATAAAGCGATTTTTAATCGTGGAAATTGTGTCCTATGGTTCATATTCATAGGGTAAAAATCATAGCTACCGTTTGGAGAAATCCATTGTTAAGGGAATCGTGGTTTTACGAAAGAGTGATGTTGGGGTGCGTAGAGGTACGCATTGTGTATGTGCCGTTTCAGTGGTAACAGCTTCAACGGTTAAGAAATCAAAAGTGTTTTTGTTTGGTTTAGGCTTGGTCGCCTAAATGTTTGTGATTTGGTCATCACAAGGCAAGAAATGATGAAAAAAGGAGTGTCGCTATCCTATGAGATTCAGCGAATACCGCAGCGGAGCTGTCTTTTTACTTTTTTAAAGTCA
>NZ_VTDM01000050.1 GCF_015627105.1 Acinetobacter baretiae
CGTATTCGTTTGAAGTATTGATTCTGTTTTAGAAATTTCAAATAAGTGGATTCAAATTTTATAAAAAAATCATCAATGGTACAGAATAAAGCAGTAATATCAGTCATGAGGATTAGAGTGGTAAGTCGTGTCTAGTAACTCAACTTATGGCTCTAATCCTTGGCTTTTTCAAATAAATCCTTAAACAGGATTCGGGTTATATTATATTTTGTTAAACATTTCACTATAATTATTAATTTTGATATTTTTATTATGAAAAATGATGTATTAACACATTTCTTAAAGGGGTCGTCCTTAAAAATATTTTTAACTGTACTTGTATTCTTATATGCGATAACTGTATGTATAAAAATATATAGTGCCCCACAAAATTTTAATATAGATATTCATCTCAGCCTATATGAACAAAGATCTATGGCGATAAAAGTAACATCGATTGATTCAGGTTCAAGCTATGACTGTGGAACAGATATTATTAGTGGAGATTTAGAAGAGAATTTAAGTCATATTCCAATAAAAACATCGTTTAATTGTACTGCTCCAAATAAAACATCAAAAAATAATGCTTTCAAACTTGAATATACTCAATGGCCTGATGCATGGGAGATTGATAAAAGTCTAATCAAAGAAATTCCTAAAGACCAATGGAAAGAAGTAATAATAAAGCAAACAGATATTCAAGAGCAGTCAACGAATCAATTCATGGGAACCCATGCATTTTTTAGCCTTGATTTTAGTACTACACTTAGCGTAGAGATGATATTACAACCTAATTATATCCATACAATTAAAAATATTAGTTATTTTTATAATTCTCAAACAACATGGAGAGGATTAGGCCAATGGAAATGAGTAAAGTTTTTAAAGCCAGTTTAATCATTAGCTTACTGAGCTTCACATTTTCAAAAAGTGTTTTAGCTTCTAATATTAAACAAACAGATCCTGAAAATTGTTCATGCACTAATGATTTTTTTCAGCCCACTCAAACAGACTATTTAAATGCGATTGAAAGTACGACAGATTTAAACAATATAAATAATCAGATTATTTATGCCGAAATATTACATAAATACTGGCGGAACACGCATAATAAATATGAGAGTAAAGCACTTTTTGATCAAGCAAAAAATAAAGGTTCTTTATTTGCTGAATATTTAGCAATTGATCTAAATTTGGGCTATCATTCTGATGCCTCTCGTGAAAGTTTAATGGCCTTATCTAAAAAAGGATTCCCTTTAGCAATGTATACACTTGCTAATTATAAACTAGAAGATTTAAAAGAATTTAGAGGCAGAATGATTAACCAAGATGGTTATGACCAGAAAATATTAGACATTGAAAATTTATATCTAAAAGCACTTGATCAAGCTAAAACACCATTTCCTGAATTTTACTATGCACTGGGCGATTTGAATCTATATTATAAAAATAAAAAAGATAGAAGTAAAAATGTCTTACTGGCAAAAGATTGGTATTTAAAATCATCTCAACTTGGATACCCATATGCATACATTAGACTTGGTGTTATGTATCATGCAGGTCTTGGTGTAAAACAAAGCGATTATGAGGCTGCTATTTTGTATAGAAAAGCATTGAGTATGGGTATTCATGATTACGGTGATGCTTCTATAAATTTAAATATAATTAAAAATACTAACCCTCAGGTTAAAAACCTATTAGGAGAGGATGAAAAGTCACCTTCTGACTATCCACTTCTAAATATCTCAAGCTATACGAGATATCTAGATTTATCTCGTGCAGATACTAAAGCTATTTTTGGTAAGTTTCTTCTTTTGTCCGAAGATAAAGGAAATGGTTATAAATTTATGACACTTGCTTCTCATCAAGGAAGTATTTATGCAGATTATGAACTAGGTAATCAGCTTTATAAAAAATCAGAAAAAGATCAAAATGAGGCCATAGAACTTTTGAAACGAGCATCACAAAATGGATTATCAGAAGCAAGCTTTGATTTATATCAAATATATAGAGTAAAAAAAGATCAAACTCAAGCTGATTTTTTCTATAAGCGATCTTTAAATCAAAAAAATCAGTATGAACATTAATTTAAGAAAATTATTTGAATAATAATATTTTTAAAAATATTAAGATCTATTTTTTGATTCTGTATGTTTATTTTGAAATTTTTAACTCTTTTCTGTACTGTTTTTTATGCAAAGGAATTGGTGGTAAATTGAAAATATGGTCAGGTTATGATTCACTATAGATGGCAGATCATGACTAAAATCTTATCTTTCTATAAAAATCTAAACAAGAAATCACCGTTTACTTGATTGATATGTATATAAGTGACGTCATTTAATTAGAAGCTACGTTTTTACATTGAAAACTTTAAAAAATAATCATTTGTAAAAGTAGATGAGACATAGAATTTGCTAGAAAGATTGATCTGTACATACGTTTTATTCACGCTCAATATGCCCAAAAAATCATGGTCGGTTTTATATGGTTTATTTAATTGTATGGAACTTCACGTATGCTAAAAAATAATCCAATAAGCAAGCCCAATCACGGATAAGCTTTTATTTAAAATCAATATGCTTGTTTTTTTAAGGTGAAATTAGCTTATTTGCAATACAAAATGGTAAAGAAAAATAATGTAATTGAGATAAGAATATATAAAACAGTCGCTTAATCGTATTTCTTATCCGTGATTAGGGTTAAGTACAATTTTTTAAATCAATTAGCGATGTTTATTGTTGGCGTATAAGCATTAAGTACAACTCTAAACAACAATTTAAATCTGCTTGTATAAGCAATTTTCATATATATTAAATTTAGTAAGTAACTGTTATATTTAGTATATTGTTAGGATATACCGTTTTAGTGATAGATGGTAAGTTATCATTATTTCCAGGCATCAAGCCCCCGTTTGATTGTATATCTGAATTATTATTTGCTTTTGTATCTTGATTACAAAGTACATTTACTAAATCTTCTGTAGATGAATTTTTGACGACCGTGGGTTTTGTACTTACAGAGCAACTTGAAATGACTTCTAGGCGTATATCTAATATTCCTGTTGTTCTTGCTGAAGCTATACTTGAGATCATAAGAAAAACAGTGAATAATGCAATAAGCTTATTCATTATATTTCCTTTTAAAACGAGTCGATATATTTACGATTTATAAATGAAACTGAAGTCGTTATTTATCTAAAATGATATCAACGTACGCTGTTGTGCTATCACTCAAATATTATCGTGCTTCAGTGCATTTACTAGTTTGAAATAATGAGTTTCGTTTTGGATGAATGTTTCTTCCAAGCCCATATTTTCCCAGAAGTACAATCTACATGGATTTTTGTTTCCATGTGTGCTTTTTGACATTGAGAAAAGGATGGTTTTTCTTCAGAGAATATAAAGAAAAACTCGCCATTGATGGCTTGTATATAAGTTTCTTGATAATTACTAATAAGTACAGGGTTTGTTGTTAAACTGAGTATTTCTGTTTTAGTAACCATACCAACACCTCACAAATGTTATTTAAAGTACTTAACTAACGTTTTATTATTTATTTTCAACATAGTTAATTAGAAAAAAAATGTATGTAAGCTATAGCTTACACATGATTAAAAAAAGTACAAAAATGTAGCTAATATTTTGATTATTTTTAATTTTTAATTTTTGTAAAAAATAAATGATAATGTAAGCTTTTAATGATTCATTGATATCAATGACATGATCAAACATTTACTATTAGGGCGTGTTGAGAATTAATTACACTTGCACAAAGATAAATCATTGAAGTAAAACTTGTATCTAATTTATCACTACGTAATGCTATTCTTGTGAATTTTTTCAATTTACAAAAGTAATTCTCAATCAAATGACGCCACTTATACATGTGTCGATCGAATAAACGCTGAATTTTTCGATGAGATTTTGGCAAAATGACTATTGCCACACCAAGATCATCAAGTTCTTTTGACCAACCAATCTGCATCAAATGCTTTGTCTGCAAATAAAGCCTTAAAATCAACACTAGTAATGAGTAGTTTAACTTCTGCTAAGTCATGGTAATGCCCAGGTATCAATCTAAATTTAATAAGATTCCCAAGCCCATCTACGAGAGCAAGTATTTTGGTAGTCATCCCACCTCTAGATCGGCCAATTATTTGATGATAGATCTCTCTTTTGAGCCTTGTCCATCTCGATGAATTTTCACAATCGTTCCGTTAATTATTGCATATTCAAAATCAAACTCCCGATTTATAGCCATAGAGATTTTCTTAAATATACTAGCTTTGCCCCAGTAGCGATATCGTTTGAATATCGTATTTCATTTATTAAACTCAGAAAGTAGATCTCGCTATGGGCTTTTTGTTCAAACAATCCATAAAAAAGCTTCTAGAGAAATAATCTATTATTTTTATCAGTACGTCCACGATCACGACTTTTTCCAAAGCAGTGAGGTGCCATAAGCGCTCATTGAGCATCGCTGAGTATATATCTTTCCAAAATCAGACGATAAATATAAAATAAAGTGTTGTCTAATTTTCAATACACCCTAGTTGTCGGTAGTTTTTATACTTTTTGATCATGCAAGCTCAGTCGTTATATTTTTCACGAAAGAGTTAGTTAATGTAATTCGAATCCTGTTTAAACCAATAATTCAGATTATAAATATGTTGGCTTAAACAAGATTGAGCTAATTAGAAATTAATAACCTTTTGTTGCACCATCAGGGCTGCGTGGGTCAGAATATCCATAAAAACCATCAGGTAAAATTTGAATTGTTTGTGTTCGACCCATAGTTGCTTTTTGTTTTATATTATAACCTTGCTGTTTAAGCAGTCTAATTGTATCTGCACTAATTCCTTTTTCTATGTCTAATTCATCAGGTAACCATTGATGATGAATACGAGATGTCGATGCAGATTCTGCCGGATTCATATTATAATCAATACTATTTATAATTGTTTGTAAGACGGTAGTAATAATACGAGAGCCACCAGGACTACCTGTGATTAACCACGGTTGATTGTTTTTGAGTACAATCGTCGGAGACATTGAGGAAAGAGGGCGCTTTTTTCCTTGAATTGCATTGGCACTACCACCTATCAACCCAAAACCATTTGGTACCCCAGGCTTAGATGAAAAGTCATCCATTTCATTATTAAGTAAAATACCTGTTCCTGCTGCTACTATTCCTGAACCGAAATTAAAATTCAGTGTATAAGTAACAGCAACGGCATTTCCATATTGGTCTACAGTAGAATAATGTGTTGTTTGATTACTTTCATATGGTATAGGGTTATTTGGTTTAATCGTATTTGATGGTCGTGCTAAGTTTGGTGAAATAGTTTTAACCAATTCATTTGCATATTTTTTTGAGATTAATCCAGATACTGGCACATTTGTAAAATCAGGATCTCCTAAATATTCCGAACGATCGGCATAAGCTAATTTCATTGCTTCTGCCATATAGTGAATCGATTGAGCACTATTGACCCCGTAACTACCCATTGGATAGTGTTCTAACATATTCAGCATTTCAACAATATGTATACCACCTGAACTTGGAGGAGGCATTGTAATTATTTTATATCCTCGATATTCTCCAACTATTGGAGCACGTTCTATGACTTTATAATTACGTAAATCTTCTGCGGTAATAATTCCATTATGGCGTTGTATTTCGGCTACAATTTTTTGACCAATTTCTCCATTATAAAAAACTTGACTCCCATTTTCTGCGATAAGTTTTAAGGAGTTTGCTAAATCTTTTTGAATTAATAAATCACCTTCTTGTAAAGGAATATTATTTTTTAAAAAAATAGCTTTCGTACTATCCCATTGAGCTAAATTTTCTTGCTCTACTTTGAGCAATTTAGCGAGTGATGAACTGACAGGAATTCCTTTTTGTGCCAATTCAATCGAAGGTTTAATTATTTCAGATAAAGATAAAGTTCCCCATTTTTTTAAAGCATACTCCATACCTGCAACAGTACCGGGAACACCTACAGCCTTATGTGTGTATAAAGATTGATTAGGTATTCATTTCCCTTTTCATCTAAATACATATTACGACTTGCACTTTCAGGAGCCATTTCACGAAAATCAAGTGTAAATTCTTTACCTGTTTTTGCATCATGCATGACCATAAAACCACCACCACCAATATTTCCTGCATTAGGTAAAACAACAGCTAACGCAAAACCTACTGCAACCGCGGCATCTACAGCATTTCCACCTCGTTTTAAAATATCTACACCAACTTGTGTCGCAATTTCTTGTTCTGAAGCAACCATTCCATGCGTTGCATGAATAGGATGGAAAATATCATTTTCGTAATCATATCGTGTGAGTGCTGTATTATTTTTAATATCTAAGGCATAAATAGTCGGAGAAATACCTAAAGCAATTAGACATATACTTAGTTTTAATCTTTTGAACATTATCATCTCTTTTATTGAGTTAATAAAAATTAAGCAACTTATATGCCAATTTATTACTGATAAATTAAAAAACATATCATAAAATTCTTTAAAATATTAAATCTAATAGAATTCTTAGTCTCAATTTTTCATATATAGTCAAACAATCTAATTACTCATACAGAAATGAAAAAACATCTGAAAGAGTCGATCAATACAATCCTCTTGCCATTCTTTTCTCTTTTTCTTAATCCATGCCCAAGTCTTTTCAATAAAATTCAAATCAGGGCTATAAGGCGGTAACCATAAAATCTGATGCCCATAGTGTTCCAATAACTCCTGTATATCCG
>NZ_VTDM01000051.1 GCF_015627105.1 Acinetobacter baretiae
ATTTCGCATAATGGCTGATTATGTTACTTGCTTCATCATTGACAATGTTCGTGCGTCAGTCGGGGTTATTGTCAATGATGTTAAAATCGCAAGTAACACCAGTGCATTTAACATGAATCTTGATTATGCGACATCATCGTCCTCGTTTTGTTTCTTCTCTCAATGATCTGAATATAGCTTATTTGCAAGACCAGACAAATAAGCTCATTCGGTGTGCTTATTGCAATAGAATTTTGACTGTTTCTATGATTAATAGACATATCAAAAAATTTCACGTTTCTGAAAAAGTCCACATTCTTTAATGGTGGACTTATGCGAAAATATTTTCGTTTTATTTCTCTTTATACTCTTTCTGCCACTCAATTACATCTTCTGCTTTTAGCTCTTTTAGATGCTTTGCAATTAAAGCATTTACAATATCTGCCTCATCAATAGGTAACCTTGTTTTAACAATAAAATCTATGTGTGTTTTTTGTATCAATGACACATATTCCGTTTTGATCCTATAAGTCTTTGACATTTCTTCCATCTCTAAGCCTATTTAATTTATCTATTTTATCATTGTGACATTGTTGCATTGTCACACGCAACTATGATACAAATACACCATTATGTTGCACATAACATTGTTGCATATTTTTATGATGGGGAAATCATGATCGACACACTAGAAATATTAATACCGTTTTCAGTCGATTATGTGGACGTTGTTGAGGGCCGTCACGAATTTGTAAATGTAGATTTAAAAGAATTAGATATCCCGATCGGGGCTAAAGCTGTCTACTGGAATGAAAACGGTGAACAAAAAACAGAATCTTTATACAGTCCATATGCATCGTTAGAAACTTCGTTTACAGGTATGGCTTGCAAGGTCAACTTGGAAGGATATTTCTATCCGCATGTACTTATTAAGGGTAGTCCTGCCAAGATCATGCAAGGCCACAATGTTTTTGGTACAGATTGTTTAGAAATTTGCGTACAAGAAATGCTGTGGTTTTTACGTCAATCTTATCCTACGTTGTATTCAATGCTTTCTATTCAGACTGCTGAAATTGCTCGTATAGATTTAACGTATATGTCTAAAGTTGCTAGTCCTAAGCAAGTGAGGCAAGCCATAGATTTTCTAGCACGTATTCAAAATGGTCATACAAAACCGACTAAATCTAAAAAATATGAAACAACTGCGTACTGGGGTGGGGCTACATCTCGTTTGATTCGTCAAAAATGCTATAGCAAATATGATGAATTTATGGCTCAACTTGAAGATTATAAAAAGAAAGCAGAGAAGGGCGACCCACATGCAAAAGTTGTTGTAACTGCAATGTCTGACGAAAGAATTATCGAAATTGCTCGTAATTCACTTCGTTGGGAATGTACTTTTTTAAAGCGTTATTTAGAACGAAATGACATACCTACCAATGTATGGGACTTGATAAATCACCAAAAAGACAATGTGAATTTATTCCCCACCATGTGGCAAAAAGGTTTTCATAAAATATTTGAAGCGTTGAGAGGTCAAACCATGACGTATATCGATGATGAACAGTTGTTAAACAAACTCAAATTTCATTTTCAAACGGTTACCCCGAAAGGCAAGGTGTCTTATCGTAAATCACTAAATCTATACAGTTTTTATAACCAAATTAAAACTATTGGTTACGCTGAAATGAAACAGCAAAAATTGTATGGCACACGTCGTTTTGAACAATTAGTTGTCGATCTTGTATCTGTTGGCTTCTCAAAAGCTTACTTGCAAAATCTTCATGTAGAAAACGATGAAACCAAAATTATCCCGTTTGTGCAAATGATTAATATTGATTTTGCCTCACAAGTTCCATCGTGGTTTGTTGAACCTATCCCAACGCCACACAAATTACTCGTTGCTTAATTAGCCTAAGGAAACATTAAAATGTCTTTATCAATTCGTACCGCAAAAATGAACATCAATCCTGAATACTACGACAGTGAAAAAAAAGGGCGCATGTTCAACTGTCAAATTTTTAATCCTCAAACCATTGATCTACAAGTATCACCAGATGCAAAGCAACCGCCTGAGCAAATTAAAGCAATTTTATCTAATGCTTATGAAAATGGTATTGAATGTGAAATCGAGTTTTCAGCGACTAAAGACCGTTGGAACAATGAAAAGTTTGTCATTTATGACGTTAAACCATTACCTAAAAAGTAGGTCATATATGTCTTATACACAAGGTATTGTCGATATAGATTTATTAGAAACCTCTATTAATTCGGATTTAAATGATTTTTTTCATAGTGCTTCACGTCATTCATCACGTGAAGAATTAGAGGCTATATTTCATCAACTCAAAGGCTATCTCGTCTGTTTAGTTCGTCTAAAACATATTTCTCTAGCTTCTCAAGTTGATCTTTTGATTCGCTTTGATAAACGATTTTTAAAGGTTTAATAAATGGCATACGTTTGCGAAACATTACAAATTGTCAATGACGTACAAACGTGTGTCGCATGGGTTATTTACAAAGAATCTTGGACAGATCAGCTTAATAACTTATCTGTTGCTCAAGTATCAGCGTTGTTATCAGCAACAGCACTGATTTGGTACGTTGCATCTGCAATTCGTACTTATCTTAACTTACTCGCACATGATGGAGATATCAAATGAGTAAAAATGAACAAAATACAGTTGAAAAAACTGTAAAACAACCATCTACACTTTGGCAAAAAATGACAATTGGTGCAACAGCAGTTGCTCTTTCTGTTCCTGCTTTTGCTGCCGACTCAACAGTAATTGATTTAACGACTGGTCTTGGTGGTGTTGCTGTACTTGGTGGTCTTATGGCTGCGGGTCAATTAAAAGCACTTCCAACGTATGCCGCTTGGGGTATTAAAAAAGCACTTTCAATGCTTCGTTAATTATAAAAATCGGGGGCGGGGAGCGCACAACCGTACGCACCTCAGCCCCCGATTTTTTCAGGATATGAACCATGACAATGTACTTCATTATTGTAGTTGCGGCGGCACTTTGGATTATCTTTTCGGGTGACTAAATGACTAATTTTTATATTTTTCTCATATTTTTTCTCGTTAATTTTTCTATTTGTACTCTTATTGCTTGGTCTCCTTTAATCGCACCCTGTTTAAGACGTTTAAAATATCTTAAGAGTTTAAAAAAATGAAAAAAATCATTGCTTTAATGATCTTAATTCTATCGAGTACATTTGTATATTCTGCTAATCCGCCTGCGAATAATTCATCGAGAAAACCCACTCTAGCACAAGATTTATCAAGCAATACTTCTACAACTTATAAAGAAATTAGCAATGTTGATGTTAAGCCAGGTACACAAACTGTATCAGCTTCATATTCAGACTCAATCGTTAAAGACGGAACAAGACAAGGTCTTACGATTGAAGCAGTTGAAGTACAAGCATCAAAAGCAGAAGCAGCCGCAGAACTCGCAAAACGTTGGGGCAAACGTGCCCTTTGGGGTGCAAATGCCGTTTGGCTTGGTGCTGAAGTTGTGGGCGGTCTGTTAAAAGCCGTTGATTACGTCATGGATCCCAACAACAACACGATTAAACCTAAAGAAAGAATTGAGTGCGGTGACAATGGAGAATTTTGTCCCAACTTAGAATATGTATACAGTGGTGAAACTCGATCACAGTATTATGCAGATAAAGAAAAATTATGCTCTGTTATTTCTAATAATAAACCTTATAGTCTTCAAACATTATCCCCGACTGCTTGGTATTGTAGACCCAGTACAGGCGGTATTCTTTTAATCACACTAAGAAAAAATCCCTCTTATAAATCTTCTGCCACTTCTCAATCTCAAGAAATTACAACTGCTGAACAATTACAAAAGATATTGACAGAAGCACTCTCAAAAGCAGATCAACAACAACAAATAAAAGCAATTAAAGACGCATACACACCGATTGATACTACGACTGGTCAAGCAACTACATCAGTTGCACAAGCAACAAACAATCAAGGTCTTAATACAACGATGCAGAACATTATCAGTACTGCACAATCACAACTTGCAAACAATCCTGATTCTGCAACGTCAAATAGTGGAAGTACTTCTACTGGAACAACCACAACAACCAACCCAGACGGTACAACTTCGACTTCAACTTCATCTTTTCAGCTTCCTGCTTTTTGCAGTTGGGCAACAACAATCTGTCAATTTATCGATTGGTTTAAAAAAGACCCTCAAATTGAAAATGAACCACAACTTCAAATTGATGAACTTAAAATTGAAAAATACAAAATGGAAGAACATGCAAAGTTTAATGCAACTTGTCCATTTAAAGCTGAAACCGAATCTATCCCATTTGGTTCTGTCGGATCTATGGTATTCACAAAAGACTTAACTCCATTTTGTGATTATGCATCTGATGCAAAACCATTTGTTGTTTCGCTCGGTCATCTTGGTGCAATTTTCTTTCTTATCATTGGCTTAAGGACACAACCAAATGGGTAGAATTCTTGTTCTTGTTGCAGGTTGGCTCTTAGACAATGCTGTTCGTAGAATCATTACTGGAGCAGGGTTGGGCATATTTTCTTATGTTGCTGTACTTGCTTTATTCAAAGCAACAATTACAAACTTGATTCAAGAGTTCTCTAATTCACTACCAGTGCAATTATTACAATTACTCGGTTTAGTTGGCTTTGATACTGTTATTTCAGCTTTTGTTTCAGTTGCCATATTTTTGCTCAATGTTAACTCTGGTAAGTTATTTATAAGGAAAAAATAAATGTCTGAAGCTGTAGGCGGTATATTTAGATTAATTTGCGGTGGAATTGGTACAGGAAAATCATATTTTTGTGTACGTGAAGCTGAATTAGAAAAAAAGAAAGGTAAATATAAAAATATATATTCAAATATTCGGGCACATGCAGAACTTGCCGAAGGCGTTCAGTCTTTGCCTGATGATTGGAGAGATTGTGAACCTGATTCTCTAGTCATTATTGATGAAATTCAATTACATCAAACGTTAGGCAAAAACACATCATCACGTAAAGATTCTGCTGTTGCAGATCTTTCTATGATTCGACACGATCACTTAGACTTATGGATTATTAGTCCAAATCCAGCACTTGTAAAAAGTGATGTAAGACAATTAGTCAATCAATATTATTGGCTTGAGATTGAAAGTAAAACTGTTTCAAAAGGTTGGGTATTTACAAAAGTACACAACAGTGTCACTAAGAATATTAAAAATACGGCACATGAAGAATTTACATATAAGATCGAAGAAAAGTATTGGAAGCTCTACAAAACAACGAAAGATGGTCGTGCATCTGGTCGAAGTGTGCTAATCAATTGGAAGCTCATTGGTTTTGTAATTGGTATTTTAATTGTACTACTCGTGATCTATTTACTGTCTAGATACTTATTTTCATCGACAAATGATAGTGTTACAGAAATGAAAAAAGTAGAGCAACAAAACAATGATAAACAAGCACTGATTAAATCACCTTTTGATAAAAGTACAGTTGCTATTACGCCTGAAAACATAGATTTTGAATGTCGCAAAGGTGAAAATATATCAAAACCTGAATGCAGAAAATGGCTAGATGATCTAACCAGTGGCCATAAAAGTTTAAAGACCATTAACTACGATCCATCAAAACCATATGAGCTAGAAGAAGCTCAAAAAGACGTTGAATATCAAGTCATAAATACACCTAAGTTCAGCGGTTGCATCTCTGCAAAAGGCAAGTATCAAGCATATACAGAGCAGGGCACATATCTAAATGTTGATAAGTCCGTTTGTGATCGTTTGATCGCAAATGCCGGTGATAGACCTTATGATTACTTTTCAGATCGTAAGACACGTGTAGAAACATCTGCTAGATCGAGTCAAAGCGATCAAGATTTAACGACAGCTTCAAAAGAGATGTCAGCAAAAAATGTTGTTGTTTTAGGTAATACACCAACTTTTGTTGATTAAACTTTCCAACGGGATTGCCATTTTGAAGCACAGTTTTAACACTTCAGCGGTAAATAGAATGAAAATTTATCTTCAAGTGTCAATTCATAAGGCTCATACAAATCGCCACTGGAGACGTGCCACCTAAAAAATTTTACATATCATCTATGATTCATGTTTACACCGCTTTTGCTTTTAAACAAATTAAAAGACTGATTTTAAAAAGCGGTTATTGAGTTTAGTAAAGACACTGTGGGTAAAGTATTTTTCTGTTGACTAAAATTGTGTATAAATCAACGTGAAACACGAATCACCGTTTTGCGGATTTATGCATAGTTTTATCAATAGATAAAAAAATACGTTGCGGAGCATTATCCACATTGTCTACTAAACTGCTTTTAGGCTTTTCATTTGATATCTTTCGGTTTTATTTTTCGTGAGATATGTCAAATTATAAGAAAGCACGTCTCCAGTGGCGATTTTTAGGAAATGAGTTGACCAAAAAAGTAAATTTTTATGTCATGAGAGCTAGAAAGTAAAACTGTTAAGAAATACAGCCCACGATTTTATATGTAACGTTTTTTATTTGAGTTGGCTTTTTTATGAAATAAAAAACGGCTCAATTAAAAAATGTAATGAGGTTTTTATGAATGATAAATATTTTGTTCTAATTTTAGCTATGATTTCTATTTTTTCTAATATGCTTATTTATGCAATATTTTATATAGTTTGGTTTTTATTTTATAGATGATTTCGCATAAT
>NZ_VTDM01000052.1 GCF_015627105.1 Acinetobacter baretiae
GTTTGTTCCGACTTGATCAAAGCTGAATTACTTGCAACATTCGCTTGAGTGACATCAATGCGTTGGCCAAGTGCATTATCACCATCTGCAACAGCAGATTGAATCGTCCATGAAGATGCTTCATTGCTCGTACTATCAGCCGTAAGTAAGGTTGAATCTGCTGTGATGGGTGTCACTTTTGCATACACACCATCTAGCTTTTTCGCTGTTGCTGTTTGTGCTGTCGTTACGATATCAACTGATGTTTGCACTGCAGCAATGCTTTTATCAGTACTCGCTTTGTTGGTATTGACTGTATTAACAATACTCGTGTCTGCATTTTTACGTGCAGTCGCTTCTTGTGTAATACCATCATTTACAGTACCAATAGCAGCAATACGATCTGATACTTCTTTACTCACCGCTGTTTGTACATTTTGTACTGCATTCACTCGATCTTTCGCTTCTTGATCAATGGAGCTTTGCACATTTTGAATAGCACCTGCTCGATCTGTTGCTTCTTGCTGTGCTTTATTGAGCGCACTATCGGCAGTCTGTTGCACTTCATTTACTTTATTGATGATATTGCCCACATCACCATCTAATCCTGCAATCGTATCAATTTTATCGATTCGTGCTTTTAAATTTTTATCCAGCTGTGAATCGGTAATCTGTCCTGACAACGCATCTAAAATATCCGCGGTTTGAGCCGTTGATGTACCACTGGTCCAATCTGACCAATCACCGGTGTTACCAATCCGATCTATCAGTCGTGCACGGTACCAGAGTGTCACATTGCCGGCTAAACCCTGTTGTTGCATGCTTGTCGTTGGATAAGCATATGAACCCAGTGATTGACTATTTGCACCATTAGATGTGCTTGAATATTCAATCTCAGTATAAGCTGTATCAAGTGCACCAACACTTGGGAAACCCCAATTCAGCTTCATACCAAACATAGTGCCAGTAGCGAGAATGAATGCGAGCTTTGGTGGCTTGCCCTGTTTACCTGAAATCGCTGTTAATGCTGATGTCGTGGCTAATGATGCAATATCAAAGGCTGAATATGCTGTAATACGAGCGATATAACTGCCTGCATATACCCCTGCAATCTCTACAGACGTATTACCCGTGATTGGCATCTTAATCCATGAGCCACTATCTTTTTTCCACTCAACAAGATACTTCACTGCATAATCTGCTTTCTCCCAAGCAATGATCATAGTGGCAACATTAATGCCTTGTTGTACTTGATCATAAGATGAGATCTGAACGTTTTGTACTGCAGCTTGAGTCGTTGGATTAATGATTGACGCTGGCGCTGAAGTAGCAACATATGCCCCGTTGTCTATCGCATCATACTTTTCAGATCGATACTCAAGTGCTGAAATAGAGAATTGATGTTCTTCATCTTGTTTCACACTGAGTACACGAAATTTACGTGTAGCAAGTACTGTTGAATCAATAGTCCATACGTTTTGTACTGCAATCACCCCTTGGTCAAAAGCTTGAGTCACTGTGACTTTTGCACCATTAATACTGGCAATTACAGCTTTAACAGATTGACCGTGTTCACTGTTGGTCTGAATCGTATCACCTGCAAGTGCCACCACGTCACGATCTAGTGTCAGTACACGTAAATCATCAGAAATCGCCTTGATTCGTCCACCAATAAAACGTCCTGCAAAGTTGTTATCAGCCACCGCAATCACTTTACCTGGCACTGGGATATGACCATCAAGACCCACTTTAAAATTCACAGTTTGCGTTTCTAACTGTTCAGATTTTAATGCCCAATGCCCAGCACGTTGTGCTTGACCTCGACTAGTACAACCCCATGCATCTACATCAACAATTTTAATGACTTTTTGTTGGTTAATCGCTTGTTCATCACGAATGATTTCATATTCAGTTTTATAGCGATTTTGTGGATTTGACCAAGCGACTTTTGCCACATTACGTCTGTTATATCCAGGTGTACCTGAATAATCAAAATGCCCCTCGATGACATTGGCATTTGAATAATTAAAAAAAACATCTTGCGGAATATCTGCATCACAAATAATCGCATCACCATCCCAATAAGAAATGGCACGAAATAAGCCTGCCAATTTACTTAAAATAGAATACGCATCTTCAGCAGATTGAATATAGACATTACAGGTAAAACGTGGCTCAAGACCGCCCTGACCATCGCTCACCATGCCATCACAATATTGCCCTAAACGATAGAGACTGGCTTTATCAAGCATTTGATCAGTGATTCGATCACCTAAGCCATAACGTTTAGCTGTGCATAAATCAAAGTAGATCCACGCTGGATTATTTGAATACACACGTTTAAATGAACCATCCCAAATACCCACATAAGTACGATTTACTGGATCATAATTACTCGGTACTCGAATTTTTAAGCCTTTGACTTCTGCAGACACTTTAGCAACACTTGAGAAGTTTTGTGCATCATATTGCACACCTAACAGTGCAGTATTTGGGTATCTAAGCTTGGCATCGATCACCTCAGCATATGAAGCCACATACATTTGATCTGTCACATAATCAGATGCTGCAGGTGGTGTAAGTCGTCTTACACGAATATTCCAACCGCTAGTCGCTTGTGGCAAATCAATGCGATGTGAACGTTCATAATTTGATGAGGTTTTATCACTGATTTGTGTATTGAGCATTTCAACATATGCCCCACCATCAGTACTCACATCAATGGCATATTGAATCGTGACACCAGTGACATCACCATTACTAGAATTTGTCGTTCTGAGTGCTCCCCACTTCAAACGCACACGTGTAGCATTGATATCTAAGTTTGTAATTGAACGAATCCAAGGATTAGTTTTTAGCTCAACATTGACTTCGTTTTCATTGGAAACTTCAGGAAAGCCTTCAATATAAGTTTGATCATTCGTACCTGGTCGAAAATCAGCAGTTACATCAGTAAAGTTATTATTGCCATTACTGTCTAAAATCGTAGTGTCATCTAAATACACTGACTTTAAACCATCTACTAAGCCTTCAACTTCGCCCTCACATAAGCCAGTTAAATACTTTATTTGGCTTTTAGATTGAGCCGAATCTGTAGCAATCACAGCTTGTCGTGTACTGCCTGAACCTGCTTTTGCGCCTTGTACTTTCATTGAATTTTCCCAATAAAAAAGACGCATAAAGCGCCTATCATCTATCTATATATTGTTTAAAGTTGATCTTCAGGATATTGCCCTGCACTAATCACAAAGCCACCCACTTCACGTTGGCCATAAAGAATAGGCACTGGGTTGCCTTGTGCCACTGTCGTGACTGCAGAACCAAAGCCATAGTTGGCTTTATTGCCATCACTGTTTGCATCACTCGTTGTTGCTTTAGGCATGAGCATTGAAGTCACACCGCCAATTGCCATACCTGCCCCTGCTCCGATCAATGCCATGCCTACAGCTGTACCAGTACCAAAAGTAAAGACACCGACCCCAATCATGATAGCGCCTAGCACAGTCTGTAGTGCACCGCCTGCACCCTCTACAATCGGTACAATGCGAATGAGTTCAGCATTGTTTTGCATATCCACTTCTTGTTCAGAAATAGTCGTGCGATGATCGATAAAGATGGCAAAGCGTAAGCCGTTTAAATGTGCATTTAAAAAGAACTGCTCAAGCCCTTCGATCTGTACTGCCAGCAGTCGCATCCCTTCTTGCACAGAGCTGACTTGTAAACGCCACTCTTTACCAAACTGTTCACGTAGCACACCGTGAAAGCGAATGGTTTTATACATGCATCACCGCCTTGTGTCTAAGCACTTTCACAGTTCGCTCTAACCAATTCGGACCATAAATTTCACGCTTTGAACTTTGATTATATGGGTGATGTAAAAACAACGTATTGCCATGACAAGCTTCAGTTGTTTCAGTCTTTAATTGCCACTGATCGCCTAACCAAATGAGCGCATGGTTTGGGTGTTCTGTACGTCCTACATTACATAGCAGTACATCACCGTACTGTGGTTGATCAACTTCAATAAAGCCTGTTTTAGCATAGTTTTGCATATACAGTGATGCATGATCTTTAGCTTCCCACCACCGATCATCACGCTCAAAATCCATGAGTTCAATACCAAGCTCACGACTGTAAAAGTCACGAATTAAGGCATAACAATCTTGCCAACCATGATGATATAAACGTCCAACTAAAGGCGCTTGATAACCGCACGGTTCAAACATTTGCAGATCTACATCAGGATATGAACAAATCAACCATGGCTTACCATGGAGTTCAATTTGATGCTTGTCAAAAGCAGATGCCATAGCAGTACCATCAGGATGACTATGCACATACGCTTCAATTTCGCCTTGATCTTCAAGCCTTGCCAAAGCTTTTGCATCGATTTCAAAGTGAGTTTCAGGATTAGATGCCATGTTCTCTAAACGAATAAACTTACCGTTAATCACTACACCGCACATTTCATCTGGGTAAGCTTCACTACTTGCGATAACAATCTGTTTTTTTAGTTGGGCTGTGATGTTCATTTGAAACCTGCCTTTTGGATGTGAATGCGTTTTTATAAGATAGCAATGCTTTTTCAATCAGTTTTGCAAGGAAATATCCAATCAAGCCAAAGATTGTTGCCAAGATAAATGTTAACCAACCCATAATTACTTACTCATCAAACTAGATGCAGGGAAACCACCATAATTGGACTCGTTATAGCGACTCTTACACGCTCTAAAATCACCACGGCATTTATCTTGGCTTGGATCATCTGTCGGTTCGTTTTTATCTGTGAAGTACTTCATACCGGTGTATTGGCATTGCTCACCTCGATAACCATCAATCGCCCACTGACAATAGCTTGTGATATTACGAACTGGAATTTGTCGACCTTGAAAATCAATGGGATTAGACAACTCAAACGCTACTGTTTGAAGGTTTTCAGAAGTCTTTTGCTCGATATACCAAATTTGAGTTTTTGACTCGTTTACATCGGCATTTTTATTGCCACTTGTAAAGTTTTCACTGTCTAAATACTTGGCAAAAGTACGAATAACTTTAAGCTTTGCACCAACAAAATCTTGAAATTTCAAACAATATGCAGATACCGCATTTTGAATACCGTTAATATTGTTCGCCATAGTCAGTGTGGGCGTAGATGCTTTGCCTGTCGCATTCATCTCTAAGCCATCCACTTGCAAAGCCATTGGCTCATACGTTTGACCATCAAAGATAATGTTTCGGTACCAAACTTTTTCACTACCCACATCAAACAATTTATCTGCATGTAAAGTGGTTGAATCTGCAGTAATACTTGTACTATCGACTGTGGCATAGATGCGTTGCCAATCTGCAAATGAGATATGGCCGTGAAAGCGCAGTACTCCAGCACCAAGATTTGTGGCATCTAATTCATACAGTGTAATCAACCCATCAACATAGAGTTTTTGTACATCAGACGTTAAAGACATGATGACCTCCCATTAAAAAAGCCACTGATTAAGTGGCTTGTGGTGTTGGTTGTTCAGCAATCGGATAATCATTAAATCGTAAATCAATCCAGCGATCTGTCGGAATATCCATCGGCTGAGTATGATCTGCAACAATCGATGCAGTATCAATATCAAATTTCTTTTTAAAAGTCTTTACTGAAATATCTTTGTTTTCAAGTTGTGTAAATTCAACAAAAACAAGTACATTTCCATTGCTATCACGTGGGGTTTCGATGTACCAACCATCATCACGCAAACCTGTTGTATTTTTAACAAGGTAATCACCCACACCTAGCTTTTCAAAAGTAATGCCTTGACCAACAGCTTCATTGATTGCTTCAATTTTATCGGCATACAAACGTACCACTGGTGAAGATGGTTTTAAATAGCCATTGCCATCAACTGTTGTATTGAGACTTGTTTTTACTGTACCTTCAATTAGTGAACCCGTTTTTGTAGGTTTACATCGCACTACTACGCTACATTCGCTTGGCCGGACAACAAGACTAGCAGCACCACCGCCACCCTCCACCCCTGCAAAACCGACCTCGTTTGTCCAGCCTGCATAAAATCCACAACCATTTTTATAAGCCCAATCTAGTGCTGCAGATGAGCTGTCACCCTTTCCAATGATTACCCCTAAACCAAATGCACCCACTTTCATGATTTGATCAGCGTTTGTTCCGACTCCGAATAAGTTATTTCCGTTGCCATAAGTTGCATAAATCTCATTCATGTTTTGATTCAGCTTCGTAAATGCAGTCCGCGCTGCATCACCTGAACCATCATTGGCATTATTACCAACGTTTACTGTTTGTTTAGCCATTACCGACTCCAAATTTTAGGCATAAAAAAAGCACCTTTCGGTGCATGGATTGATTTGGTTGTAAAACTAAAACTGCTGTTTAAATGTAGTTGAGATTCGCCACACTGCACCGCCTAAGCATGTAGGCGTATAGCTTGTATCTGTTTTCACTCGAACTGTGCCATCAAGTGGCGATTCCCATAAAAAAGAATCTGCCCCTTTATGGTCATCAAAGAA
>NZ_VTDM01000053.1 GCF_015627105.1 Acinetobacter baretiae
TCACTAAATCAAGTTATTTGATGAGAAATACAACTGTTTGGGTGTTGTATAGTCAAGCCTCACGAGTAATTAGTATTGGTCAGCTTCATGTATCACTACACTTCCACATCCAACCTATCAACGTTGTAGTCTTCAACGGCTCTTTAGAGGACATATAGTCCTAGGGAAATCTAATCTTGAGGTAGGCTTCCCGCTTAGATGCTTTCAGCGGTTATCCCTTCCGAACATAGCTACCCGGCGATGCGACTGGCGTCACAACCGGTACACCAGAGGTTCGTCCGCTCTGGTCCTCTCGTACTAGGAGCAGATCCTCTCAAATTTCCAACGCCCATGGTAGATAGGGACCGAACTGTCTCACGACGTTCTAAACCCAGCTCGCGTACCTCTTTAAATGGCGAACAGCCATACCCTTGGGACCTGCTTCAGCCCCAGGATGAGATGAGCCGACATCGAGGTGCCAAACACCGCCGTCGATATGAACTCTTGGGCGGTATCAGCCTGTTATCCCCAGAGTACCTTTTATCCGTTGGGCGATGGCCCTTCCATACAGAACCACCGGATCACTAAGACCTACTTTCGTACCTGCTCGACTTGTTGGTCTCGCAGTTAAGCGCGCTTTTGCCTTTATACTCTACGCGTGATTTCCGACCACGCTGAGCGCACCTTCGTACTCCTCCGTTACTCTTTAGGAGGAGACCGCCCCAGTCAAACTACCCACCAGACATGGTCCTCGATCCAGATGATGGATCAGAGTTAGAACCTCAATATTACCAGGGTGGTATTTCAAGGATGGCTCCATGGTAACTAGCGTCACCACTTCAAAGCCTCCCACCTATCCTACACAAGTAAGATCAAAGTTCAATGTCAAGCTGCCGTAAAGGTTCACGGGGTCTTTCCGTCTAGCCACGGGTACACGGCATCTTCACCGCGATTTCGATTTCACTGAGTCTCTGCTGGAGACAGCGCCGCCATCATTATGCCATTCGTGCAGGTCGGAACTTACCCGACAAGGAATTTCGCTACCTTAGGACCGTTATAGTTACGGCCGCCGTTTACTGGGGCTTCGATCAAGAGCTTCGCTTACGCTAACCCCATCAATTAACCTTCCAGCACCGGGCAGGCATCACACCCTATACGTCCACTTTCGTGTTTGCAGAGTGCTATGTTTTTAATAAACAGTTGCAGCGGCCTGGTTTCTGAGGCTGCCTACAGCTCAAGGAGCAAGTCCTGTCACCATAAGCAGCGTACCTTCTCCCGAAGTTACGGTACCATTTTGCCTAGTTCCTTCAGCAGAGTTCTCTCAAGCGCCTTGGTCTACTCGACCTGACCACCTGTGTCGGTTTAGGGTACGATTCCTGTGTAACTGAAGCTTAGAGACTTTTCTTGGAAGTATGGTATCAGCCACTTTGCAGGTAAACCTGCTTGCTATCGACTCTCAGCATAGAGCACCCCGGATTTGCCTAAGATGCATGCCTACTGTCTTTCACCTGGACAACCAACGCCAGGCTGACTTAACCTTCTCCGTCCTCTCATCGCATTACACAGAAGTAATGGAATATTAACCATTTTCCCATCGATTACGCCTTTCGGCCTCACCTTAGGGGTCGACTCACCCAGCCCCGATTAACGTTGGACTGGAACCCTTGGTCTTTCGGCGAACGGGTTTTTCACCCGTTTTGTCGTTACTCACGTCAGCATTCGCACTTCTGATACCTCCAGCATGCTTCTCAACACACCTTCATCGGCTTACAGAACGCCCCCCTACCACTTGACTAATGTCAAATCCGCAGCTTCGGCATATAGTTTTAGCCCCGTTACATCTTCCGCGCAGGCCGACTCGACTAGTGAGCTATTACGCTTTCTTTAAAGGGTGGCTGCTTCTAAGCCAACCTCCTAGCTGTCTATGCCTTCCCACATCGTTTCCCACTTAACTATAATTTTGGGGCCTTAGCTGGCGGTCTGGATTGTTTTCCTCTTGACTACGGACGTTAGCACCCGCAGTCTGTCTCCCGGATAGTACTCATAGGTATTCGGAGTTTGCATCGGTTTGGTAAGTCGGGATGACCCCCTAGCCGAAACAGTGCTCTACCCCCTATGGTATTCGTCCGAGGCGCTACCTAAATAGCTTTCGGGGAGAACCAGCTATCACCAGGCTTGATTAGCCTTTCACCCCTATCCACAAGTCATCCCCTGGCTTTTCAACGACAGTGGGTTCGGTCCTCCAGTTAGTGTTACCCAACCTTCAACCTGCTCATGGATAGATCGCCTGGTTTCGGGTCTATACCCAGCAACTAAACGCCCTATTAAGACTCGATTTCTCTACGGCTCCCCTATACGGTTAACCTTGCTACTGAATATAAGTCGCTGACCCATTATACAAAAGGTACGCAGTCACATAATAAATATGCTCCCACTGCTTGTATGCATGCGGTTTCAGGATCTATTTCACTCCCCTCACAGGGGTTCTTTTCGCCTTTCCCTCACGGTACTGGTTCACTATCGGTCAGTCAGGAGTATTTAGCCTTGGAGGATGGTCCCCCCATATTCAGACAAGGTTTCACGTGCCTCGCCCTACTCGTTATCATGATGCGTGCCCTTTCGTGTACGGGACTATCACCCTCTACGGTTGCACTTCCCAGAGCATTCCGCTAAAACACACATCACTTCATGGGCTGATCCCCGTTCGCTCGCCGCTACTAAGGGAATCTCAATTGATTTCTTTTCCTAAGGGTACTGAGATGTTTCACTTCCCCTCGTTCGCCTCGAATGACTATGTATTCATCATCCGATACCTACCCTATGGTAAGTGGGTTCCCCCATTCAGACATCTCCGGATCACAGGATATTTGCCGCCTCCCCGAAGCTTTTCGCAGGCTATCACGTCTTTCATCGCCTCTGACTGCCAAGGCATCCACCACATGCACTTAATTACTTGACTATACAACCCCAAACAGTCGAACAATGTATACAAGCAACATTGCCAACTTTGTGTCTAGAGTCTTGTAGATTCAACTACTATACAGCTTCAATCTCATACCAAAACGCTTGATTCAGTTATTTCGCTAGTTCTCATTCATCTAGTGTCTTATCCTTTAAAGTTACCTCTAAAGAATCTTCTATCTAAATGATGAGTTGAACAATTATTTTCAGACTCAATCTGATTCAATCTGTTAATGATTAACTACTGCCTCGTCGGCACGTAGTAAACTGTGTAATCACAGAAGTTAATAAGTCATATACTTACTAAATTCTGTAATTTGGTGGAGACTAACGGAGTCGAACCGTTGACCTCCTGCGTGCAAAGCAGGCGCTCTACCAACTAAGCTAAGTCCCCAGCTTATATCATTTGAATTGTGTATATGTCTTATTGCCTTAATCTCAATGGTCAATGGTGGGTCTGACAAGACTTGAACTTGTGACCCCACGCTTATCAAGCGTGTGCTCTAACCAACTGAGCTACAGACCCTCAGATCATATACTAAAGAACAACTTGTTGTGGATTCTTACCAAGCTTCACCTTTCGTTAAGGAGGTGATCCAGCCGCAGGTTCCCCTACGGCTACCTTGTTACGACTTCACCCCAGTCATTGGCCACACCGTGGTAAACGTCCTCCCGAGGGTTAGACTATCTACTTCTGGTGCAACAAACTCCCATGGTGTGACGGGCGGTGTGTACAAGGCCCGGGAACGTATTCACCGCGGCATTCTGATCCGCGATTACTAGCGATTCCGACTTCATGGAGTCGAGTTGCAGACTCCAATCCGGACTACGATCGGCTTTTTGAGATTAGCATCACATCGCTGTGTAGCAACCCTCTGTACCGACCATTGTAGCACGTGTGTAGCCCTGGCCGTAAGGGCCATGATGACTTGACGTCGTCCCCGCCTTCCTCCAGTTTGTCACTGGCAGTATCCTTAAAGTTCCCACCCGAAGTGCTGGCAAATAAGGAAAAGGGTTGCGCTCGTTGCGGGACTTAACCCAACATCTCACGACACGAGCTGACGACAGCCATGCAGCACCTGTATGTAGATTCCCGAAGGCACCAATTCATCTCTGAAAAGTCTCTACTATGTCAAGGCCAGGTAAGGTTCTTCGCGTTGCATCGAATTAAACCACATGCTCCACCGCTTGTGCGGGCCCCCGTCAATTCATTTGAGTTTTAGTCTTGCGACCGTACTCCCCAGGCGGTCTACTTATCGCGTTAGCTGCGCCACTAAGCCCTCAAAGGGCCCAACGGCTAGTAGACATCGTTTACGGCATGGACTACCCGGGTATCTAATCCTGTTTGCTCCCCATGCTTTCGCACCTCAGTGTCAGTATTAGGCCAGAAGGCTGCCTTCGCCATCGGTATTCCTCCAGATCTCTACGCATTTCACCGCTACACCTGGAATTCTACCTTCCTCTCCTATACTCTAGCCATCCAGTATCGAATGCAATTCCCAAGTTAAGCTCGGGGATTTCACATTTGACTTAAATGGCCACCTACGCGCGCTTTACGCCCAGTAATTCCGATTAACGCTTGCACCCTCTGTATTACCGCGGCTGCTGGCACAGAGTTAGCCGGTGCTTATTCTGCGAGTAACGTCCACTTATCCTAGGTATTATCTAGGTAAGCCTCCTCCTCGCTTAAAGTGCTTTACAACCATAAGGCCTTCTTCACACACGCGGCATGGCTGGATCAGGCTTGCGCCCATTGTCCAATATTCCCCACTGCTGCCTCCCGTAGGAGTCTGGGCCGTGTCTCAGTCCCAGTGTGGCGGATCATCCTCTCAAACCCGCTACAGATCGTCGCCTTGGTAGGCCTTTACCCCACCAACTAGCTAATCCGGCTTAGGCTCATCTATTAACGCAAGGTCCGAAGATCCCCTGCTTTCCCCCGTAGGGCGTATGCGGTATTAGCGTCCCTTTCGAAACGTTGTCCCCCATTAATAGGTAGATTCCTAAGTATTACTCACCCGTCCGCCGCTAAGGTCAGTAGCAAGCTACTTTCCCCCGCTCGACTTGCATGTGTTAAGCCTGCCGCCAGCGTTCAATCTGAGCCATGATCAAACTCTTC
Source organism: Acinetobacter baretiae (assembly GCF_015627105.1). Lineage (GTDB taxonomy): Bacteria > Pseudomonadota > Gammaproteobacteria > Pseudomonadales > Moraxellaceae > Acinetobacter > Acinetobacter baretiae. The sequence goes on from NZ_VTDM01000053.1 coordinate 5,057, forward strand.
AGTTAAAATCATAGTTGCTTATGGCAACCAATCAGACTCACTAAAATCACTAGCAAATTAATATTCGCTCTCAAATAAATCTTCGAGTAAATTTCTACTAGTCATTTCAATGATATGTATTTCATATCAGTGATAACTCAGTAAAAATCCACACAAGTTGTTCTTCAATTCTATTAATGATCTTCTAACTGATTCGTCATCAGTAAG
>NZ_VTDM01000054.1 GCF_015627105.1 Acinetobacter baretiae
GTTCTTTTAATTTCAATTCGTTTTTTCCAACTCAAAATTGTATTTTTATCAATTTCAAATTGTGCAGAGACCGCTCGTATGGAATATCCTTCCTCAAGCTTCGCTATCACTTTTCGTCTAAAATGTTCTGAATAACTCATTTTTATATTGTCTTATATTTTTGATTGTTTGACTATATTGTCTAATCGATGGTGTAGTAATGCATCATCTAAACACACACAATACTCATCATAAAAACTTATTATAGAAATGGAAAGTGGACTGCAACATATAAAAATCATGGTTAGAAAAGATTTTGGTATTTATTGCTATCTAAATAATTCGATGGTTTCACTATATTTTGACTACTATTTGTGCTCAGCAAATCAAAAGCAAATAGGCCAGTTACATAACTGACCTATTTTTTTTACTACATCATCAATTGCATATCCATTTACGCAATCATGTGTAACTCATGCTCTAAATGACAAGATTGTATAATCTTTAGCATTTTATTTGGCACAGATTTAAATGCCAAATCACTAACATTTGGCATTTGGCGTAACCACTGTATAAACACTGCAAGCACCAAAGTATTACCATGTTCTAAAGCAGATAGATCGATCACTACAGGAACAGAAGATTGCTTCAAGATCATGGCTAAACCTTGCTTATAGACTTGTTCAGCATTATTAAAATCAATTTGACCTCTAATCACGAGGTTTTGATTCACTACATTAATTTCAGCACGCATGTTCTATTTCTTCACTGCTGCATCTGCATCTGGTTGAAAACTTGCAATTGCTTTATCTAAGTCTCCACCTGAGCGTTGTACACTAGATGCAAACTGATTTCTGAACTGTAGCCCTAAATCAATCCCTGCAACATTGATATTACGAATTTTCCACTGATTGTTACTGTCGCCTAACTGAAATGCGACAGGTGTTTTTTGGCCTTGATTAACAAAATCTAAAGTAACGACCTGATAAGCACTTGCTGATGGACGATATGGACGAATCGCATACGATTGATCTGAATATTTCGCCAATGCTGAACCGTAATTTTGAATTAAACTTTGACGTAAACTTCTTTCAAACGTTGCTCGTTGCTGAGGTGTACTATTTTGAGGTGAAGCATATGTCCCCATCACAATGCGAGTAAAAGCTTGTACATCAACATAAGGTTCTAAATTTTGCTTCACAATAGCATTAACAGCAGCAGGATTATTTTGCAATTGTCCATGTTCTGCTTTTAAGCGGTTAATCAGGCCATCAGCAACCGTTTTAATAAAATCATTCGGTGCTTGTGCAGGTGCGGCTACCGCAGTACCCACACTTGCAACTAAAGCTGTTGTTACAAATAGATGTTTAAATATATTGGTCAAAATATTCACTCCTAAAAATTCTACTCAGTAAACGATGCTTGAGTATCTTTTGATGCCGATACAGATGAGCTATCAGAGCCACTTTGGCTCGGACTAGATTTACCCATACCTGTGACAAACTTGCTAATTAAATCTTCAAGATCCATCGTGCCTTGCGTATTATTAATACTTGAACCAGGTTTTAAATAATTTAAACCACCACCTGGTATAATTTTCAAATATTTTTCACCCAATAAACCATTGGTTGCCACCATAATATAAGCATCTGAATCTATATTAGTAATAGATTTCATGCTGTCTAACAGTTGCTTTTCCATATCTTTTTGTTTCTGAGCATTGGCTTGTTGGTAATCATCACTATAGCGTAGCTCTGCTAACGAGTCTTTTTCTACAGATTTTAATTGATCTGGTGAAAATGTTGTTAAATTCTTATCAAGTGCAAATGTCACTTTTGCCAACCGAGATACTGGATCTAAACTAATTTCATCAACACGGCCAATGGTTACACCACTCATAGATACTTTAGCTCTATTTTTCAATCCATTGACATTATCAAATGTTGCTGTCATTTGATACGTTGCCCCTAAACTACTGCCTGCTAAACCACTGACTTTCATTGCTAAAAAAAATAATGCCAAGCCGAAGATAATTACAAAAACACCTACGGTCAATTCACTCACACGAGCTTTCATTACACGCCTCCAAACATGACCGCAGTCAACACAAAATCAAACCCTAAAACACATAACGATGAATAAACAACTGTTCTTGTTGTGGCAGTCGCAATACCTTCAGAAGTGGGATTACATGCATAACCTTGATACACTGCAATCCATGTACACACGACTGCAAAAATAATACTTTTAATCACACCATTTAACACGTCATGAGAAAAGTTAACGCTACTTTGCATTCCACTCCAGAATGACCCCTCATCGACTCCTAAAAAGTCAACACCAACCAATTTACCACCGAAAATACCTACAGCCGCAAAAATTACAGTCAGCATCGGTAAGCTTACAATTCCAGCCCATAATCGAGGTGAAACAATACGCTTTAATGGATCAACACCAATCATCTCCATACTCGAAAGTTGCTCAGTGGCTTTCATTAAACCAATTTCAGCCGCCAAAGCAGAACCTGCACGACCTGCAAACAACAACGCTGCAACCACAGGAGCTAATTCTCTTAACAAAGTTAATGCAACCATTGTACCCAACATAGATTCACTGCCTACATTGACCAATATCGTGTAACCTTGTAAACCAATCACCAACCCTATAAATAAACCAGATACCACAATAATCAGGAGTGACAACACCCCAACTTTATACATTTGTTGTATAAATAAACGAATACCTATCAGACTTGGCTGTGAAAAAATAATTTGAAACAGTAATAATGTTGCAACACCAATACCACGGACTGCATCAATGACATAACGACCTAACAAGGCTATCGCATTCAAGACTTCACCTCTTGATTTAAATATTTAGTCGAATTAAATTGGAATCCAACAGGGCCTTCAGCACGACCATTTAAAAATTGTTGTACAAATGCGGACTCATGTTGCATTAACTGTTCAGGCGTGCCCTCTCCTTGTACAGCACCATCTGCAACAATATAAATATAATCTGCAATAGACATCGTTTCTTTTACATCATGCGACACAATAATTGTCGTCAGATCCAAAGCATCTCTCAAAGATCGAATCAGACGTGTCAGAACTCCCATCACAATGGGGTCTTGCCCTGCAAAAGGTTCATCATACATAATCAGATCAGGGTCAAGTGCAATTGCTCTTGCAAGTGCAACACGCCTATTCATCCCACCAGACAATTCAGATGGCATTAACTGCTCTGCACCTTTTAAACCAACTGACTCTAATTTAAGTGCAACGAGCTCTTTAATTAAATTCTCAGGTAGTTGAGTATGAGCACGGATTGGAAAAGCAACATTTTCATACACTGTCATATCTGTAAACAATGCACCACTTTGAAAGAGCATTCCCATTCGTGCACGTGCGGCAAATAAATCATGACGATTCATTGTGGAAATATCGATATTATCTAAAAATACCGTTCCTTGATCAGGAGACAGTTGACCACCAATTAAACGTAATAATGTCGTTTTACCTGTACCTGATGGCCCCATAATTGCAGTAATTTGACCACGTCTAATTTCCATATCGACATTTTGATATATAATTCTATCACCACGCTTAAAGCTTAAATTCTTAATACGGATGAGTGCATCTGAGAATGACGATGCAATATTATTCATAATACGTACCCCATTCCTATTTTAATCGCTAGCATAATGAGGATATTTTATTCTATCTAGATTATTTTGACAGTAAAATTATTAGTTTTTAAAATATGTCTCACATTAAACTATTTTTCTATTCACTTTAAAATATCGATTCAACATATCAAAATGTATGACCAATAAATATATGAAAGTTTTAAACTCAAAGCCTACATGTTTAGATTTATTTTAATCGAGCTATGTGATTCACAAAATCACTCGATCACAAAGGCCTACTTTTTTACCTGCTCGACCTGTTAGTCTTGTAGTTAAACACATTAAAGTAAATCATCAACAATCAAACTTCTAAAGATCCCAAACACAATATCTAGGGAAATAAGGAAACACATCTAAATTAACTTTGCAGTCGAATAAACCAACTTCAAACAACTGATCTTGATACAAACTTGTTCCTTTAATTACCAATTAAATGATTCATAAGATGGTGTTCATTCTTGAAAATGACCATGAAATAGATGACTATGTAATTTAAAGCCACTCTCGTCAAAATAAACAATAGGCTGTTTTTATTGAATCTGATTTAAAACTTTAAATTTGAATAGTTTTTTAGCTTACCAATGGCGTCATGTTTTCTTTAATTTTGATTCCTAAACCTTTTAATACATCACCAATAGATGATCTTGAGAAAACACCTACAACGCACTCATATTGATAACCATCGGGGTATTTTTAACATTTATAGGTAGTGCACCATCATTAATTTTAAAAAATTTACGAGGGTGCATTTTTAACCTCGATTCATTTTTTCCAACTCAAAATTGAGTTTTTATCAATTTCAAATTGTGTAGCAACCACTCATATAAAATACCTTTGCTCAAACTGCACTATAACTTTTCGTCTAAAATGCTCTGAATAGCTCATTTTTATATTGTCTTATTTTTATCGATATGAGTATGTTCTTGAACTGGGATGATGTGTTGTGGGTAGATGTTGTGTTTTTTTCTTTGAGTGTGGGTTGTAGATATTGTATGTACAGTAGATGTCATTTGGATTTATAAAAATGTAAGGCTAAAAAAAAGCCCCCTCGTTAGAGGGGGCTTTTAGAATAAGATGCTGGCGATGACTTACTCTCACATGGGTAACCCCACACTACCATCAGCGCGAAGAGGTTTCACTTCTGAGTTCGGGAAGGGATCAGGTGGTTCACTCTTGCTATAGTCGCCAGCATAACTGTTGATG
>NZ_VTDM01000055.1 GCF_015627105.1 Acinetobacter baretiae
TTTCCAAGTTTCATTTTTATGCCATCGAGGTTGCCTATATAATAAGGTTGACCGTAGGGGTCTTTTTCAACTTGTGGACTATTTGCTGCAGACTCTTTTTGATGACATGCCATGGTCAAAAGCGACAAACATAACAGTACGGTCTTTTTTAATGTAGACACCATGTTTTATTTCCTATCAGCTGACATTTAAATAAAAATACTCTTTTAAAAATTAATAAAATAAATCAAACACTCTTAAACTAAAGCCTCCCGTAATTTGCAGTAAATTGATCTGCGCTTGTAAAAACTGATATTTCGCTTGAGTCAGTTTTAAGCGTGCTTCATACAACTCTTTTTCAGCACGAATACGTTCAACATTGCTCATGAGGCCATAGCGTTGCCCCAATGTACTTGAAGCAACTTTAGTTTCGTTGGTACGTACTAATGTTTCTAAGGCATGTATACGTTGTTGCCCTGTTTGAACTTTGCTGTGATTCTCAATTACACTTAAACGTATTTTTTCTTGGGTTAGACTTAAATCACTTTGTGCTACATGAATATTGGCTTGTGCTTGTCTGACTTGTACTTTGGTTTGTCCACCGGTAAAAAGAGGCAAATTCACCCCAACCCCAACATAAGCAGTGCGTGTATCTTCAGATTGGTAAATACCTGTATTACTTGGATTGTAGGTATAGCCCGATGACAGCTCAACGGTAGGGTAATAGTTGGCTTTGGCAATTTTTAATTCTTGCTCTGCTTTATTAATCAGTTGCACTTGCATCTGTATTTCTAAGTTTTTTGCAGTGGCTTGATTTTGCCATATCGATAATGCTGCTTCTGGAAAGTGAAGCATATTTATTTGGGCATTCTTTATTTCATTGAGTGCAATTGAACGTCCAACATAAATCTCAAGTTGAGCTAAAGCTTGTTGTAATTGCGCTTGTATGTCTAATTCATCTGCAAATGCTGACTCATAACCTGCTTGAGCTTCTTGAACATCAATAATCGATACGACCCCTTTTTCAAATTGCACTTGTGCTTGTTTTTGCTGTGCAGCAAAGGATGCTTGTGCTTTTTGGTTACTTAAAAGTGATTCTTGTGCAATCAGTACATTAAAATAGGCTTCGGAGACTTTTAATAATAACTGTTGTTCCGTTAAATCGAGTTGTTGATTGGCAAGCTGTATAACGACATCGGTGTTTTTAAATTTGTACCACTGGCTTAAATTAAAAATGGTTTGTGTGGCACTTAGTCTAAAGCTTTGAGTATTTTGTTGTGAAGGTCTTGGCTGAATCTGTTTTTGAACTTGGTATGCACCACTGACACCAATTTGCGGTAACAACACAGCTTGTGCAAGTGGCTTTTGCTCTAGCGTTGCCATACGCTCATAGCGACTTTTTTCAAGCACAGTGGCATGACTTTGTGCCGCTTGCATCGCTTCTTTTAAACTTAATGCATGGCTTATTTGGCTGGTCATGGTCATAAAGCCAATGCATAGTATATGAGTGCAGTAAGATCGAATCTTTATCATTATCGCTCTCTCATACTTTCATCAACTTTGGTTTGTAATGGGCTTAACAGATATGAAATGACACGTCGTTTACCGGTTTTAATTTCGGCAGAAACATTCATTCCCGCATCTACCCGAATCATTTTGCCATCAATATTTAAACTGTCCTGATCAAGGGTAATAATCGCACTGTAAACCAAACCTAAATCTTTGTTTTCAATGGAGTCAAAACTCACGCTTTTTACTTTTCCTGTTAAATACCCATAACGGGTATATGGAAATGACTCGACTTTCACCACAACATCTTGCCCTTCATGTACAAAGCCAATATCTTTGTTCGGTACAATGGCTTCAACTTCTATTCGATCTTTTGGCACAATGGTCATGAGTGGTTGGGCGGCTGTAACTACACCGCCTAAAGTATGCGTTGCAAGTTGCTGTACTGTGCCATCCACTGGTGCTGTGATTTTCATCAATTGTTGACGTTGTTGGCTCTTGAGTAACTCTGATGTGAGCTGTGGAATTTGCTCATTGGCCTGCCTAAGTTGATCGAAAGCGTCTCTTTTCAAGTTTTGGGTATTAAGTACGAGCTCATCTTCTGCCTGTTGAATGGCATGTTGTGCTTGCTGTGCATTTTGTCGTTGACTTAATAAATCATTTTTAGATTGAATATATTTGCTTTGCTGCTCTAACAAATTATGTTTTGCTAAAAAGTTTTGTGAAACCAATTCTTGATAGTCTGATGTACGTTGCTTTTCAATGTCAGTTACTGCAATCAATTTCTGAATTTGTGCTTGAGTCGAAGCCAGTTCAGAAGCATGTTGTGCTTTGATAGACATGAGTTGCTGATTTTTCGTCATCCATGTCTGGTATTGGTTTGCAACAAGGTGTTCTGCTTGTATTTTTTCTTCTGTAGAAATCGAAGCAATGATCTGCTGAATAATCTCAGTAGAATCATTTTTTGTCGGTGCAATGAGTTTCTCTAACGAAATATAACGTCGTTGTTCAAGTGATTGTAATAGTGATTCTGCACGCCATTTGGTCATGTACGTTGCTTTTAATGCGTCAGATGCACGGTGATAATCCGTTTCAGAACCGATACCTGAAAGTTGCAGTAAAACATCACCTTTTTTAACCATTTGCCCATCATGGACATTGATTTTATCAACTACCGCTGTTTCTAGTGATTGTATAGTTTTACTTCGCCCGCCTAGACTGGTTTTTCCTTGTGCTGTCGCAACAATATCAAATTTACCAATAAGAGACCAACACAGGGTTAAAAGTGCAAATATCATGATTAAACGTGCAGCAACTTTGGGAGCTGCAGACAATGGGGTTTCGGTCAACTCTAAATGCGCAGGTAAAAATTCACGCTCGTCTTTATCACGCTTTGGTGGGTCAAGTTGGTCTCGAATTGCCCATACTTGTTTCCATATTTTGACATATCTTTGAATAAAATCTTGAAAAGCTTGTTTATACATAACGCATACCTAAGATGACTGTAGATCAAATAGGTATTTGTAATACCCTTGTTTTTGGAGTAATTCTGCGTGTGAGCCTTGCTCAACAATTTGGCCTTTATCCATGGCGACAATGCGATGACAACCACGGACAGTCGATAAACGATGAGCAATAATAATCACCGTGCGGCCTTGGCAAATGGCACGCATATTTTTCATAATGGCATGTTCAGATTCATAATCGAGCGCACTGGTTGCTTCATCTAAAATTAGAATCCGAGGGTTGACTACCAATGCTCTAGCAATCGCTATTCGCTGGCGTTGTCCACCTGACAATCCTGAACCCTGCTCGCCAACCACAGTGTCATAGCCTTCAGTCAGTTCTGAAATAAACTCATGAGCACCTGCAAGCTGTGCTGCTCGAATCACACGCTCTAATGGCATACCCGGATCACTTAATGCGATGTTCTCTCGAATACTACAGTTCATTAAAATATTTTCTTGTAGTACAACGCCTATTTGACGACGTAACCAAGAAGGGTCTGCCAAAGCCAAGTCATTGCCATCGATCAGGACACGTCCTCGTTCTGGAACATAAAGTCGTTGCACTAAACGAGTAATGGTACTTTTTCCTGAACCTGATCGCCCAACCAGACCTAAGACTTCACCGGCACGAATGTCTAAAGAAAACTCTCTTAATACTTCTGGTGCATCTGGGCGATAACGAAAAGAAATTCGGTCAAATTGAATGTGCCCTTTGATTTCAGGTAAAGCCATACGGCTGGTTGGATTTTCAGTCGGTGTATTTAAAATGTCGCCTAAACGTGCAACAGAAATCCCCACTTGTTGAAAGTCTTGCCACAGTTGAGCTAAACGAATCACAGGTGCTGCCACTTGCCCTGCAAGCATGTTAAATGCAATGAGTTGCCCTACGGTTAAATCACCTGAAATCACCAGTTTTGCACCAAACCACAAGGTTGCCACAGTCACGAGCTTTTGAATCAGTTGTATACCTTGCTGTCCAATTGTAGCTAAACGTGTCACACGAAACCCTGCAGCAACATATGCGGCAAGTTGTTGATCCCATCTGCGTGTCATCTGCGGTTCAACAGCCATAGATTTAATCGTACTGATGGTACTGACTGATTCCACAAGAAAAGACTGACTGTCTGCATTTTTAGCAAACTTTTCATTGAGCCGAGTCCGTAAAATTGGACTGATACTGGCAGACCACAGGGCGTATAAAGGTAAAGATGCCAATACAATCAGTGTGAGCCAACCGCTGTAATACCACATCACGGCTAAGAAAATGAATGAAAAGCAAAAGTCTAAAACTGAGGTGAGTGCTTGGCCTGTTAAAAAGTTACGAATTTGTTCTAGTTCACGTACACGAGCAACAGTATCGCCTACTCGTCGTGTTTCAAAATAACTGATGGGTAAGCTGAGTAAATGTCTAAATAATCTTGCGCCAAGTTCTACATCAATCCGACTGGTGGTGTGTGCAAAGATATAGTCAAACAATCTAATTACTCATACAGAAATGAAAAAACATCTGAAAGAGTCGATCAATACAATCCTCTTGCCATTCTTTTCTCTTTTTCTTAATCCATGCCCAAGTCTTTTCAATAAAATTCAAATCAGGGCTATAAGGCGGTAACCATAAAATCTGATGCCCATAGTGTTCCAATAACTCCTGTATATCCGAT
>NZ_VTDM01000056.1 GCF_015627105.1 Acinetobacter baretiae
CAACCATTCAACCATTCAACCATTCAACCATTCAACCATTCAACCATTCAACCATTCAACCATTCAACCATTCAACCATTCAACCATTCAACCATTCAACCATTCAACCATTCAACCATTCAACCATTCAACCATTCAACCATTCAACCATTCAACCATTCAACCATTCAACCATTCAACCATTCAACCATTCAACCATGAAACTACAATACCTTTTTGAGATTCATGTTTTAGTTAAATATTAATTTAATCAATGCCTTAAATATTTCACATTTTAAGATTCGAGTGTATACGATGATTTTTAGATTTTGAATGAAATGATCGAAAAGAATATTTGAAATCAAATAAACCCCTCAGCGTATATATTTTAAAAAATCATCCCTTAGGATGATTTTTTTTGATCGAGTATTTCTTATTCTAAATTAACCGATACAGATACTGACCATTGTAAAAATAACATATAGGTGATTTAGATGACTGATACAAATATAGATTTTATTTACTTATCCGAACAAGACATGATCAAGGCGGGTGTTACAGACATGCCAACTTGCGTTGACACCATGGAAGAAATGTTTGGCTTACTGTATAGCGGTGATTACCGTATGGCAGGAGCAAATAGTGATTCACATGGTGCAATGGTTACTTTTCCTGAACACTCCCCATTTGAAACCATGCCTAAGCCAACAGCAGATCGACGATTTATGGCAATGCCTGCGTATTTAGGGGGTAATTTTCGTACAGCAGGCATGAAGTGGTATGGCTCTAATATTGCAAATCGTGAAAAAGGACTTCCACGCTCTATTTTAATGTTTGCTTTAAATGATGCAGATACAGGCGCGCCATTGGCATATATGTCTGCCAACTTATTATCTGCTTATCGTACAGGGGCAATCCCTGGTGTAGGTGCAAGACACTTGGCAAGAAAAGATTCTAAAGTGATTGGTTTGGTGGGCCCAGGTGTCATGGGCAAAACGGCTGTATCTGCATTTGTTGCAGTTTGTCCTTTGCTAGATTCAATTAAAATTAAAGGACGTAGTGAAAAAAGTATTACAGACTTTACAACATGGTTAAAAGATACGCACCCTCAAATTAAAAATATTCAAGTGGTCGATCAGATTGAAGATGCAGTACGTGATTCAGATATTGTGACTTACTGTAATTCTGGGGTCATGGGAGATTTAGAAACTTATACTTTGGTTAAACATGAGTGGATTAAACCCGGTGCTTTTTTGGCAATGCCTGCATATTCAGACATTGATGATTCAATGAATCAAAAAAGCGTAAGAAAAGTATTAGATAACCCAGGAATGTATCAAGCGTGGTATGAAGAAGTTCCTAAGCCTGCACACTTACAAATTCCAATGGTTGGAATGAAATTTTTAGACATGGTTCATGAAGGAAAAATTCAACAAGAAGATCTTGAAGATTTAGGGAAAATTGTATCAGGTGAATCTAAAGGTCGAGTAAATGATGAGGAAATTATTATTTTATCCGTGGGTGGCATGCCTGTAGAAGATGTTGCTTGGGGGACGGTCGTGTATCGAAATGCGATTGAAAAAGGAATTGGTACAAAATTAAATTTATGGCAAAGCCCTGTTTTACGTTAAAAAATATTGATGGAGTGATTAAAAATGACACAAGTAATGAAAGTAAAAACAGGGTCTAAATTTGAAGATCAGTATAGTTATTCTCGCATAGTGAGTGTAGATAACTGGATATTTGTCTCAAACACGGCAGGAAGAAATCCAACCACCAAAGAAATTTCTGAAGATTTGACTGAACAGACTAAGCAAGTTTTTACCAATATTGAAACAGCATTGATTGGTGTGAACTCCAGTTTAGAAGATGTTATTTCAGCACGTATTTTTGTTCCTAATCCTGAAGACACTTTCATGGTTATGGACATTTTTGGCGAGCAGTTTAAAGGAATTGATCCAACCATTACAGTCACAAACTCTCCACTGGTTGCATCTTATTATAAAGTCGAAATTGAAGTGACAGCGTACAGAAATGCATCTAAAGCAGAGATTAAAAAACTAGCATTTTAAATCTTTATTTAATTTTTTGGATTTAAGGAGTCGCCATGAGACCAACAATTGATCCAGTAACAACCTCAAATGTATTTCCATCTTCAACAACAGTAATTATTATTGGGGGTGGCATTGTTGGTCTAACGGCAGCACTTACTTTGGCCGAAAGAAACATTCCTGTTGTTGTCATCGAGAAAGGAAAAATTGCAGCCGAACAATCATCAAGAAATTTAGGCTGGATTCGGAAAACCAGTCGATTGCCTGAAGATATTCCACTTGCTCAAGCATCTGATCGGCTATGGGGTGAAATGAATCAACGTGTTCAATCAGATGTTGGATATCGTCGATCTGGTATTATGTTTACCACACGTACCGATACACAAATGGCAGGTTATGAACATTGGTTTAATGCCGTACAAGGGTTGAATTTAGATTCTAAATTATTGTCTTCTCGTGAAATTGCAAATTTGGCACCACACGGGCAAACCAATTGGGCAGGGGGAGTATATACTCCTTCAGATGGATGTGCCGAACCGACTCTTGCGTCAAGTGCCATTGCTCAAGCTGCAATGGCGAAAGGTGCAATTATTATTGAAAACTGTGCAGTAAGAACGTTAAGTTTATCTGCTGGTGCAGTACATGGTGTGATTACTGAAAAAGGTGAAATTCGATGCGAACGTGTTTTACTGGCAGGTGGTTTATGGTCACGTCGTTTTTTAAGTAATTTAAATATTAATTTACCCACGTTGCCTTTAATTTGTTCAGTACTTCGTACTACACCAATGAAAGGCCCGACAGATATTTCAGTGGGTGCGCCAGATTTTTCATTTCGTAAACACCGTGATGGTGGATTTATTATTACCCAACGTGGTGCGCTAAGAGCGCCATTGACATTAGATCATTTATTGATTGGTTTACGTTATTTAAAACAATTGCGTGGTCAAAGTGGCTTTTTGAGATTATCTTTTGGTGAGTATGGCCGTCGAGATATATCTTTATCACGGCGTTGGCAAGGAAATCAGATTTCACCTTTTGAAAAAATAAGAGTGATGGATCCTGAAACAGATGCTGAGCTTAATCATGAAGCCATTGAAAACCTGAAAACGGCATGGCCTATTTTTTCACAACTTGAAATTGCAAATGCATGGGCAGGTGTGATTGATGTAACACCTGATTCAAATCCTGTGATTGGTGCAATTGATAAAATTCCGGGCTTATTTATTGCTTCTGGATTTTCTGGGCATGGTTTCGGAACATCACCTGCAGCAGGACAACTCGCTGCTGATTTAATATTAAACCAAACGCCTATTGTTGACCCAACACCGTATGCATTTAATCGATTTTAGATCATTGATTATTTTGATGAGCATATATTTTGAATGAAATATATGCTCATTTATCATTATATTTTATAATTTACATGATAATATTTAGAAATGAGTTCTGCTTTACTTTTCACGAGCATTTTTTGAAATATATGTTGTATATGTGTTTTTACAGTAGCAAGGCTAACAAATAATAAATTAGCAATATCTTGGTTTTTTTTACCTTCTAATAATAAATATAAAACTTTTTTTTCTTTGTTGGTTAAATGAGTATCCATAGAGTGATTGCTTGGATCATTTTTTAAAATAGGTTCTAAGTGTATGCATTCTAATGAGTGTTTAGCAATTGCATGACAACTTTGAATGGTCATGAGCTCATAGTTTGAAAACTTTTTCTCATCTTCTCCTCGAATTAAGCTAATGCCTTTAATGGTTTGATGATCGCTTTTGAATACTAGCTCAATATTGTCAATAATATGAATATTTTTTAAATATTTTTGATATTGAGGAGAAATTTGCTTACTATCTAATAGGATAATTTCGTCTGAGTTATCAAGATTATTTTTAAAGAAAACAGGATCATAATGACACATTTCGTTTAAATATAGATCCATTGCTGGTGCTGAAATATTTTCATAATTAAACCAATTTAATTTAGATTGATTTATATCTGTTTCGTAAGCAAAAAACTTGGTGAAAGGGACTGATTTGGCAATCCCTGTTAAAAAATGATCTACAAAAGAGTTCCAATTATTGCCTGTCATTATTAGATTATCCAAGACCAAATCATATACATGAAATAGATGCAATTTTTGTTCCTAGTTCTTTTATTTTAACCCGAATCCTGTTTAAGGATTTATTTGAAAAAGCCAAGGATTAGAGCCATAAGTTGAGTTACTAGACACGACTTACCACTCTAATCCTCATGACTGATATTACTGCTTTATTCTGTACCATTGATGATTTTTTTATAAAATTTGAATCCACTTATTTGAAATTTCTAAAACAGAATCAATACTTCAAACGAATAC